>CAZART010000014.1:0-62656 GCA_964487555.1 uncultured Rhodothermales bacterium | reverse complement strand
TGGCTGAAGGCGCTCCCCTGCTAAGGGAGTATACGGTAACCCCGTATCGAGGGTTTGAATCCCTCCCTCTCCGCCAGACGTCGTACGACGCGGTGCCGTGCATGCGCCGCTGTTGTGAATCTGATCCTATGCGAGCCCGCTTCGACACGGTGGGGTGCGAAGTATCCCGGCGGATGGAGGCCGGCAGGGCGGGTCGCTAAGCGGGTTGTTTCGGGCTTTGGCCGAGCATGATGCTGCGAAGATGTGTCGCCGGCCCACCGGTGCGATCATGATCGAGCGAGTAGATGCGAGCGAATGGTCCGTCGGCATCGTCCCGGTACGTTGCCTCCACGAGGCGCATCGTTGAATCTGGCGTTGCGTTTGCCTGGGCGAGCGATGCCTGGCCGGACTCCTCAACGATTCGGAGTTTGGTGAGCTCCATTTGTTCACGCGCGGACGCGGCGTCTTCCACGTTATGAACGGAGGCGTCATGCGTGCTCCGGGACGTCTCGACATTCTCGTACTTGAAGGTGAGCCGGTCGCTGACGTCGACCAGCCTATCCAGGCGCTCGTGAACGCGTGCCGTCGCCTCCTCAATTCTCTCTAGCGTGGCCACCGCTTCGCCGTTGTCTGATATCCGAATGTCATCTTCTGCGACGGAGAGTTGCGCCGCGCTGAGCGGGTCGAACGAGATTTGAAGCGTATCGTGTTCGGAGATGTCGACAAGAAAGGTGTAAGAGGTTTGCTTGTCGTCAAATAACGGCCTGCCGAAATAGTCGGTGTCGCGAACGATTTGGTCAATCTCCTGCGAGAGCTCGTTCAGGCGGACCTTGTACGCCGCAGGCCGAGAAGCTACGTCGCCGTCGGAGCGGCCGGCGATCCGATCGTCCTTCGCTCCGCTCCGGCCGCGATGGTTCTTTTCGAAAGTCGTCCCGTCCTGAATAGCTTGGGTGGCCAGTAATTTCATCTCGGTGAGTACATCGACGATGGTTTCCAGGCTGTCTTCGACGCTCGTAAGCATGGCGTGCGCATCGGAGATGTCTAGAAGAGCCCGGCGGGCGGTCTGCCGGCCGGCAAAGATGTTCGTCTTGAGCGAGCCCGTCTTCAATGCGGATAAAAAGCGCCGCGTTGGCCCGTGTGAACCGATCGTTTTAACGTCTCCCATATTCCCTTTTTTTGTGGAGCATTTCCTGCTTGAATCAGGATGTCTGGTAATTGTTGACCGAGCCGAGGGATTGGAAGACCGGTTCTGGCGACAGGTCAAAATGGGATCAACAAGACTCGTGCCAAGGAGGATTGGCGGTAGCACGAAACGCTGAAAACCAGCCGTTACGAGCGATCTGGCCACATCGTCGTCGCAAAATGAGTCGGAATCGTCCGATTTGAGACACGTGAGGCATGTCGGATCTACCACTATGCGGCGTCGGCACGTTCCGCATCAGTGACCATTCGAACCGGGAAAGGGTCGGTGACACTACCCGTATAGAGCGTGCGGTGAGGGAAGGGGATCTCGATCTGACCCGCGTCGAACGCCTCTTTGATCTCGATCTGGATGCCGTTGCGAAGATCGAGAAAGTTTTCGCGCTTGACCCAGACGGAGAACTGGAAGTCGAGCGACGAGTCACCGAAACCCTTATAAATGAAGACCGGCTTCGGTTCTTCGAGACAGAGTGGATTCCGGTCTGCGACCTCCATCAGCAGATCGCGAACGCGGTTGAGATCTTCCTTGTAGGCAACACCCATCAAGACGTCGATGCGGCGGATAGGAAACCGAGTCAGGTTCGTGATCTCCGATTTGATAATGGTTTCGTTCGGTACACGCACGAACAAGTTATCAAATGTTCGAAGCTTGACCGAAAGCAAATCTACCGAGAGGACCGCGCCCGTCGTCGTGCCGATGCGCACAATGTCGCCGATGGAGAACGGTTTCTCCCCCAGAAGAAAGAGCCCGCTGATGACGTTCGACGCCGAGGTCTGCGAAGCGAAGCCGATCGCAACCGTCAAGATGCCGGCAGCTCCAAGAAGTACGCTGATGTCGAAGCCGAGACTCATCAACGCAGATGCGATGAAAAGGCCTGCGATCAGGTAGAACGTGATCCGCTGTATCAGAATCTCCTGGTGCGTCGTCGTTCGGCTGCTGAAGAGCTTTACCGCTCCGCGACTCAGCACGCGTGCGAGAAAGATGCCTACGATCAGCTTCAGTAGCGCCGAGCCCACGTTTTGTAGCATCTCGGCGGTGATGAGGTTGGAGGCAGAGGTCAGGAGGTCTTCCATAACGTTCGGTCTTATCGGCTGAAGATGGAACTAAATGTGCGGATGATGATGCTGGAGCGCACTTCATGGCGCGCGTTCGACAACAAGGTCGATGCTCCGGCCTCGGAAGGAGGCTTGTGGGCGAGCCGGACCGCGGCCAGGTCGCCGGCGCTCTCTCGGTCGAGATCCACCGAGGGCGTCCATAAGAAATTGTTTTCGCCGCGGTAGAGGGAGAGGTACTGCACGGGGACCTGTACGCGATCGAGATAGAGGGCATCCGAGGCGTGATTGTGCACGTGAATGGGTGTGATGGCCCGGTGCAATCGAAACGGAAGACTCGTCAGCCGAAGGCGACCGGCCGTTCTCATCGCGTAACACAGTTCGCCCTCCATGGTATCGGGGCCGAACCAGGTATCCGAAGGCCGGTGGGAGGGAATCTCCGTCAAGAGGCGCGCAGGCGATCCGGCTTCGATTCGTATCCACACCGGCGTACTCGCGTAAATCGTGATCTCTTCGCCGGCGAGAACGTAGAGCGGAGCGTCGGGACGGATCACGACCGAGCGATCCGCGAGGACCGGAGTAAGCACGATCTGACGGTCCGCCGTTTTTTGAAAACTATAGCGCAGCACCGTCGCGCCCGACGGCGGATCCTCCGGCTTCAGCACCGTCCGTTGGACGGGGGTCGGCGGGTCCACGAAGGCCGATTCGTCGAGCGCATCATTGGTCGAAGAGTGGATAATCCTCCACGATCGCGCCGACCGGTGAATCCAGAGCGTTGAGGGTCCGACTCGCCAGCAGGCCGCCTCGTCTTCTTCGAATTGGAAGGTGCCCCACCAAACCGCTTTCTCTGGTCGATCCATATCTGACGTCCGCGCCGTCTTTCATTCATCTCGAGGAAGCTCAGAAAGTACGTTTCGGCCCTGCGTTCCTCAAACGAAACGACGGGGAAGTAGAAGCACTCGGGTAAACATTACAGCCTCGGAATATGTGCGTTGAAACACAAGTTGTTGCAACAAGTAAATAACTGCGGGCGCCGGGTCTACCGGCGCACGTACGAATTCGCGAGCACTAAACACGAGAAAAACAGTCATGGCAGAAACCAACGTCATCGAGAAGGTTGCCACCTACACGATCGATCCGGCCCACTCAGAAGTCGGCTTCGTCGTTCGGCACATGGGATTTTCTAAGGTTCGGGGCCGATTCGAGAAGTTCGAGGGCACGCTGACGGGGAATCCGGCGGATCCGGCAAGTATGAAGGCGCACGTTGAAATCGACGCCAGGTCGATAACGACCGACGAGCCGAAGCGTGACGAGCACCTGCGGTCCAACGATTTTCTCGACATCAAGAACCACCCGGAGATCACGTTCGACAGCACCCGCGTCACGAAGGTCAGTGGACGGCAGTTTACGGTCGAAGGGGACCTGAGTATTCGCGGGGTGACGAAGCGCGTCGAGCTAAGCGGAACGTACCTCGGCGAAGGCAAGGATCCATGGGGAGGGACGCGAGTCGGCTTCGAAGCCGGTACGACCGTCAACCGGAAGGATTTCGGCGTCAACTGGAACGCTGCACTGGAAGCCGGCGGTTTCCTCGTAGGCGACGACGTGGAAATCCACCTCGACATTCAGGCTGTTCGCTCCGCGGAAGAATAGTCCATGCCGCATCTCCGGAGGCCGATTGTCTCCGATTATCGTGTCCTGCCCGGCAACATCCCGTCTACGTTTCCGTATCCAGAAGTTGCGCGGCGCCTCGCGGCGCCCGGCGGATGCATATCGTAAACACAGATCTCTCTGAGAGATGGGAAGTAGAGCGGCCCGAATAGGCGCGGCGGTCTTCTTTGTCGGACTGCTGGCATTCCCCGTGATCAACCGGTACGTGGAGGCGGACACGGCCGGAGCCGCCGACGGCCTCGACGAACGTGGTGCGATCGAGCGGCACGGTCTCTTCCTGACGGAGGTTGCCTCCGACGTCGGCATCGAATTTCGCCACGAAGCGCCGGTGTTCGACGAAAAGCTCGAACACATTATGCCGCAGGTTGCTTCGATGGGGGCCGCGGTTTCGGTGGTGGACATCGATGGCGACGGCTGGCAGGATCTGTACGTAACCAACAGCGGCATCGGTTCTCACAACGCTCTCTACCGCAACCGCGGGGACGGCACCTTTGAAGACGTGGCCGCCGAGCTCGGTGTCGCCGACGTCAACCGCGAGGGGACGGGTGTTTCGATGGCGTCGGTGTGGGGCGATTTCGACAACGACGGCTATGAGGACCTCTTTCTGTGCAAGTGGGGCCGTGTGGAGCTCTTCCATAACGACGGGGGCCGCGCCTTCTCGCGCGTGACCGACGAGGGGGGATTTCCGGAGTGGGCGAATGTCAATGCGGCGGTCTGGCTCGACTACAATCGCGACGGCAACCTGGACCTCTTCTTCGGCGGATATTATCCCGAAGAGCTCGATCTGTGGAATCTGCCGCACACGCGCATCATGCCGGAGAGCTTCGAATATGCGCAGAACGGCGGACGCAAATATCTCTTCCGCGGACATGGTGACGGCACGTTTGAAGACGTCACGGCGAAGGCGATCGGCACCGACAGCCACCGCTGGATGATGGCCGTGTCGGCGGCCGATCTGCGCGGAACGGGTTATCCGGATCTCTTTGTAGCCAACGACTACGGCGTCGACGAGGTTTATTTCAATGAGGACGGCGAGCGCTTCGTCCCGGTGGGCGAGAAGACGCAGATCGGCTTTTCTCCCAAGAGCGGGATGAACGTGGCCTTCGGGGACGTGATGAACCAGGGCCGATATTCCGTCTACGTAACGAACATCTCCGAGCCCGGCGTCCTGGTGCAGGGCAACAATCTCTGGGTGCCCGAGCCCGGCACGTCCGGCAGCGACGTGCGGTACACGAACATGGCCAGTACGCTGAAAATTGACAACGGCGGCTGGAGCTACGGCGCACAGTTCGGTGATCTCAACAATGACGGATTGCTGGATCTCTTCTTGACGAACGGCTACGTCTCCGATAATCGGACAGAGAGCTACTGGTATGATTTCTCGAAGGTGGCCGGTGGCCACAAGGGCATCATTTCCGATGCTCGCCACTGGCCGGCGATGGAGGGCCGCAGTCTGTCGGGATATCAGCTCAAGCGATTGTGGTTGAATACCGGGTCCTGGCGATTTCAGCAGGTTGCGCAGGCGGTCGGCGTGAATGAGACGTACGACGGCCGCGCCGTCGCTCTCGCCGACCTCTGGAATCGGGGAGCTCTCGACGTCATCATTGCGCATCAGCGTGGGCCGCTCCTGGTCTACAAGAACACGCCTTCACCGACGAATCACTGGATCAGCTTCGATCTGGAAGGCACGTCGAGCAATCGAAGTGCTATCGGCGCGAGTGTGGAGGTCCACTGGAACGGACAGCGACAAATTCAGCAGGTATCCGGCGGTAGCGGGTTCAGTGCCCAGAACGAGCGGCGCCTCCATTTCGGACTGGGTTCGGATGCCGAGGTCGACCGCGTCGTCGTTCGCTGGCCGTCCGGACGGGATCAGGTCATCGAAGCACCCGAGGTTAATCAGCTGCACGAGGTCCGGGAAGATGCGTGAATGGGGCCTTCG
Source organism: uncultured Rhodothermales bacterium (assembly GCA_964487555.1). GTDB lineage: Bacteria > Bacteroidota > Rhodothermia > Rhodothermales > VXPQ01 > CAZART01. The sequence continues at coordinate 56,817 of CAZART010000014.1, read as the reverse complement.
TTACGATCGGCGGTATACGGCTCCGCTTTTTATTACCGCCATCCTCCTCGGGGGACATCTCTCGTTCGGAATCCTCGAAAGCTATGAGAAGACGCTGCTTGCGATCGGAGCGGCCGTCGTCCTCGAGATCGTGCTGTCCCGGCTGCTGCGCGGATTCTGGCCGCACCTGGCGAGTGCCTACATCACGGGCATCAGTGTGGGGATCCTCATCCGATCCCCTCTTTACTGGCCCTTTGCTCTCTGCGGGATGATATCGATAGCCTCGAAGTACGTGCTTCGAGTCCGCGGTCGCCACATCTTCAATCCGTCGAATTTCGGCATCTGTGCGATGCTCTTTCTGGCGCCGTACGCGGTCGCTCACCTGAGCATCCAGTGGGGCAACAATCTGTGGCCCATGCTGGTGATCTGGATTCTTGGGTCCATCATCATCTGGCGCCTCAAGCGCTTCCACATCTGTGCGACGTACGTGGCCGGTTTTCTCCTCTTCGCATTTTTGCGGACGTGGTTTACGGGAGACAGCTTCATGGCCGAAGTGGCTCCGATCACGGGCCCGATGTACCAGCTGTTCGTCTTCTTCATGATTACGGACCCGAAGACGACCGTCGCGTCGAAGACGGGTCAGGCCGCAGTAGCGTTCACTGTCGCATTCGTGGAATTCCTTATGCGTCTCGGCGAGATCGTGCACGCTCCGTTCTACGCCCTCTTCATCGTCGGCCCCATCGCGCTGCTCATCGAGATGTGGCTGAAAGACCGCCGCGAGGTGGCCGCGCAAACCACTCCGGCGTAAGCTCTGCTTCGGAGGCGCACCGCGCGTGCTCGTGAAGCAGGCGATATAGAATCAGCTGCGACGCAACCGGGCTCAGTCGTTCGGATGTTCGTCCGAATCCTCGGTTCGATAGACGTCGACGGTCTCGATCGTTTCGTCTCCCGATCGGATCTCCGGATGACTGATCTGGCCGCCGAGGTTCGCCGTCCATGCCATCAGTGCATTCACGGCGATCGCAACGACCAGTATGGCTCCGGCGTACCGCCGCGGCACACCTCGATTTTTCATCAGAAGTGCTCCGACGGCCGCTTTTGGCTACCGGTCGCGACTGTGGCAAAGGCGGACTGTAATCCTTCCGTAAAGTCGGCGAGCGCCCCGAGTCTTTATGTCATGGCGGCGGTGTATCAGAGGTGAGGAGACGTATCCACGCCATCATCTCAATGCTTCAGGAAAGATGGACGATCGTTGCTGGATGACGTGCGCTCCTTACTTCGAATGGCGGAACCGCCTTATACTTCTCCTGCTCATCATCCTTCAGACGCCTGCGTTTGCGCAGATCAGAACGGGTGCGCGAGTTCCCTTCTCTTCCCTCCAGGCCGCGGACTACGTCGCCGTCACGTACATTCCGCCTCATCCTGTGGATGGAGAAAAGCAGCGCGATCCTCTGGCAGCCACGTTTGACGTCCGCTTCAGCGAAACCTTCCCGGAAGCAGCCCGGGAGGCCTTCAGTTACGCGACCGACGTGTGGGGACGTTATCTGAATTCTTCGGAGCCGATCGTCGTCGAAGCCGAATGGAAGGCGCTGGACGAAGGAACGCTGGGATCTGCCGGCCCGCTTCTCGTCGGCAATTTTCCGGGTGTGGATTTCAGAAATGTCTGGCATCCGGCGTCGCTGGCCAATTCGATCGCGAGAGACGACCTCTCGCCGACTCGGCCGGACATCTTCGCCAGCTTTAACAGCGATTTTCCGAGCTGGTATTTCGGAATCGACGGGCAAGTGCCCTCCGACAAGTACGACTTCGTCACCGTCATCCTCCACGAGCTCGGACATGGTCTGGGGTTCAGCGGATCGTTTGACGTGGACGACGGCGATCCGTCCAACAGAGATGAATGCCCTGACGTCGGTGCTGGCTGGGGCTGTTGGGGGATCGCCGCGGAACGCGGCGGGGACGTCTTTCCGCTCATATTCGACCTCTTCACGGAGGACGACAACGAAGTTTCGCTGCTCGTCGAGTCGGTCTATCCGAACCCGTCAACGGAGCTTGCCGCCGTGCTAACGAGCGGAGCCGTGTTTTTCGATGGCGACTTTTCAACGCCGATCAACGACGGCGTGCCCATCGATCTGTTTGCCCCGACCAACTTTGACGCCGGGTCGAGCCTTTCTCATCTCGACGAATCGCGGTTTGCTACGCCCCCGGGCAAATCGGCCGATCCGGATGCGCTGATGACGCCCTTTTTGGCGAGGGGGGAGGCGATTCACAATCCGGGCCTGATAACCTGCGCCATCTTCGAGGATTTCGGATGGGAGATGGGGGACGGATGCATCGCGCTCCTCGCATCGTCCACCGACCTGCCGGACGCCTTGCCGCCCGACGTGCCGGAACAGGTATCGGAATTTTATCCCAATCCCTCTGCCGGTGCGGCGACGGCTCTGATTCACTTGACCATGCCGCAGCCGGTGGTCGTGGAAGCATTCGACGCGTCCGGTCGGCGCGTGGCGAGCCGGCAACAACAGGTCCATTCAGGCGCTAATGAGATCAGTCTCAACGTGAGCTCTTGGGCGTCCGGCGTCTATTTCGTGCGCATCCGGGGCGAGACCTTCCACGTTATGAAATCGCTCGTCGCTTCCGGTCGATAGCCGCCATCAGTACGCGATGGCTGGTTTCTCATCCTATGTTGCGTTTGATGGCCCCGTTCACGGCGCCTTTTTCTGTTTCTTGCCGGGCGTGTGTGATTTGGCCGATCCTTCCGGGTCCTGTACTCAGATCATGTTTGCTACGGCGGACACCATCGACCTGCTCCGAAGCTTCAAATACGCTTCTCGTCGACAGCGGCAAGAATGGACACGGATCGAGGATTCTCATCGTGATGGAGGAAGCGGGCGTCTCGGATATCGATCAATTCGTTGCTACGCACTACCATGAGGATCATTACGGTGGAATAGATGACCTTGTGAATATGGGCGTTTCCGTCGGCCATGCCTCCGATCGCGGTGATAAGGACTTCTTACCATCGTCGAAACTATCGGAGAAAACGTATAAGGACTACCAGGCGGCGTTCGGAGAACGAGCTACTCATTTGATGCGTGGTGAAGACAACAGCAAACGCATGTTAGGGTGCTTGCGATGCCATCGATGGCAGCAGTTTTGGGATGCACCCGGGCCGCCGCAGGACAATCGTCCTTTGGCCGCGGGAGCTCTTGGGGAGTTGTGCTGGAGGCTGTATTAGCCTCCCGGCCGTTGATCAGGTCGAAGCTCCAGCCGACGAACGGACCACCCTCAGGGGCTGAAGCGAGCCGTAGGTCAGAGACCGCCAAACCCATTCAGCCGGGCCAAAACGGTGTCGGCTCAACCACCACGAACTCACCGCGGCTAATCCGGCGTAGGCCACTACCGCCATCACAATCCCTCCGAGAACCGTCACCCGACCATACAGACTGAGGCCATAGTTGTAGAAGGCGGTAGTTACCAGGATCGAGAGTAGCAGGTAGTTCGTCAGCGCCATCCGCCCGAGGTTCGCGATCGGCGCCAACAGGCGATGTAGACCGAATCGCTCGACGATCTGCAGAACAGCGAGACCGTAGGTCAGGGACAGGGCGGCTGGCTGTATCGCGATGATGACTTGCCGGAAGGTGATCGCCAGATGGCCATACACCGGATGTGCTGCGTGGGCGTTGAGCCATCCGATCATCGGAATCGCCAGCAGTCCCACCGCAAGCGTCCCCAGGATCGTTCTTCGTATGAAGGGCGCGTGTTCCGCCGCTCGTTCGAAGAGCCTCCGTCGACCAGCGTACAGCCCGAGGAGGAACATCAGAAACTCCTCTCTTAGCATCATCAAACGGGTATGCAGGTCCGTTTGCCAGTCGAGGAAGTATCTCGTGGTCCAGGCTATAACGTCACGGTAACTGCCCTCCGATCGTACCCGCTCCCTCTCCTGATTCTCTTGGCCGATGGACTGTTGGGGCGGGGGATCCTGCACCTGCTCTCTCACGGTGAAGAAGTCGACGAAGCCGGTCGACACGTAGTAGTTCGCCGGTGCGGCGAACAGACATGCAATCCCGATGACGATCAGCCAGCGGGCGGACACGCGTCGAATCAGTAGCAGCAATACTCCGAGCTGCGCGAACAGGGCCAGGATGTCGTTCGGCCAGAGCAGCATCCCGTGCGCCATCCCGATCAGAAACAGCACGAGTAAGCGGCGTATGTAGGTCCGTACAAACGGTGCCCCCCGATTCTCGAAACGACGCATCTGCAGTGCGAACCCGACACCGAAGAGGAAGGCGAAGAGTCGATAGAACTTCCCGGCGACGATGTACTTAAGAAACCATGCGGCAGCTCCATCCGCCGTGCCCTCGAGGCCTGTCCAGGGGATCACTAACTGGAAATTGACCAGAAAGACTCCGGTCAGCGCGAACCCGCGAACGATATCGAGAGACCGGATACGCTCGCGTGAGGTCGTCGGGTGCATCTACGGGACCAGAAGTGGATCGGACATGGCCAACATGCGGTGGTCGGGCGGGTAGCGCTTAGACGGCGTCCCCATTGCAGCACCATGAGGAAGAGGACAAAAGGAGGTCTCGGGTCTGAGCAAGCACCCTAACATGTATTCTACTGCCCAAAATCAGTATAGGAATAAATCGCGTTTGTCAGAAGGATAGAAATCCAAAGGCTTGGTATGCATCGCGGTAGGCACTATGCCGATCTTGAACGATGGCGTACACGGGAAGAGGTTCACGATTGGTATAGCACGCCATGCCACAATCTTCGCCGGAATGCGATAAGATTAACAGCATTCAGGCAGATGTAGCGTGCTCCTTTGCCAAATGCGACCGTCCGCGCGGTGTAGCGGCCTCCGGGACGGGGCGATCATGTTGAAGAAAACGGATCGCCTCACATCGGCAGAACCGTGCGTTAATTTTCTCCCTAATTCTATGGCGGGTTCGATCCGGGGAGAGGATTGCGCGTACGGTTGCGTAACTTGAGCTAAATCACAACCAAATCACCGAGGTCGTCCTTTGTGCGATGGGATGTCCCGGCTGTGTGTTATTTGTGTGTGTTGGTGAACCAGAAGTAGCCGGAGGCGTGGAATATGCCTGAAAATCGCCTGATTTCGCATACGGAGGGGTGGCAGAGCGGTTGAATGCACCGGTCTTGAAAACCGGCATACCCTCGCGGGTATCGGGGGTTCGAATCCCTCCCCCTCCGCCATAGGCATGATGGGGCGGAGCAGGTCGGCGGCCTCAATTCGCAGTGCTCCCCTTTCGGCCCTATCAATCAGCCAGGAAATGGCGGGTTCTTCCTTTATGGCGGGTTCCTTCCTCCAGGAAAGGTCCGACTGCGTGCATGCGCTTAAGCCCGGCTTTCGTCGATTTTTCGGAAGCGGGTGCGTAACCCGCGGGCTCTTTTCACGTAAGCATAGAGGTTCTGTCCATCGGCGTCCGAATGAAGGGCAGCAGCCGATCCTCCTGTACGATTCTAATCCCACCTCCAACACACCGGCGTTATGATCCGATTCAGCCAGCTGCCGGCACCGGCTCGCTTTCTCACCTACCTACTCGCGTTCGTTTTGTGGGGAGCCGCAGCTGCTCCGCCCGTCCACGCGCAAGATGGACCTCGTACCATTGCGTTCGAGGAAGCCGTGCGCATCGCGCTCGACCAGAACATCACGCTCAGGCAGGTGGCGAATAATGTCGAGCTGGACGCACGCGACGTGTTTCAGCGGCGCATGAATTTCCTCCCGAACTTATCGTTCTTCACCCAGGGCTCCCGCGGTGCGGGGTTCACACAGGACCAGGCCGGTAATAACATTCAGTTCACGAACCAGACGGTGAACGGCTCCTTCTCGTCGGAAGTGAACCTGTTTCGGGGTTTTGCGGACGTTGCAGCGCTCGAGCGGGCCAAGTATCAGCGCGACGCGGGGGAGCTGTCGTACGATCGCACGCGGCAGGACGTCGTGTTCAACGTCATCGACAACTTCCTGCTCTACGTGAATGCTCGTGAACAGGTGAGCATCCACAAAGAGAGCCTCGAATCTCAGCAGCAGCAACTGGCACAGATCGAGGAGTTTGTAAACGTAGGCTCGCGGCCGATTTCCGATCTCTATCAGCAGCAGGCCAGCGTCGCGCAGGCGGAGCTTCAGGTCCTCAATGCAGAGCGCGACGCGGAGTTGAATAAGACGCGGCTGATTCAAGTGCTGCAGCTCGATCCCTTCGGCGAGTATGAGTTTACGGCGCCCGACACCGCGGATCTCGCCGTAGCGCCGCAGGCGTACGAGCTCGACGATCTCCTCCGAACGGCATTCAATCAGCGCCCCGACATCGACGCACAGGCCATGCGGATTCGCGCCGCCGGAGAAGGCATTCGGATTGCCCGGGCGTCGTATTGGCCGACGATCAACTTCGGGGGCACGTATCGCTCCAGTTTTTCGCCGGACAGAGATGGAGCATTTTTCGATCAGCTGGACATAAATCGCGGTAATTCGATTGGAATGTCGATCTCCTATCCACTGTTCGATCGCTTCAATCGGAACACGAATGTGCAGGAGGCCGAGGTGAATTATCGGAATGCTTCGCTGGAATTGGAGAATATTCGGCATCGCGTGGCGCTTCAGGTGCGCCAGGCCTACCTGGATTACCTGACGAATGAAAAACGACTGGACGTCACCGAGACGCAGGTACGAGCGGCGGGGCAGGCGCTAGAGGCGGCTCAAGAGCGCTACAATGTCGGGGCGGGTACGCTCGTCGAGCTCACCCAGGCTCAGGCTCAGTTCGTGGAGGCGTCCAGCAATCGCGTTCAGGCGCGCTACGATTTCCTGTTCCAGGGTAAACTTGTCGACTACTTCGTGGGGCAGATCAATCCATCACAGCCTCTTTTTGCGCGCTAACCAGCATCCGGACTCATGGCCAGGTCATCCGGCGCAACGAAGAAAATCCTCTGGGTGCTCGGAGGTCTACTCATTCTCATGGTTGTGCTCGGCGTAGTCGGGCGGGTCACGGGAATGTTTGGCGGCGGATCGGAAGCGGAAGCGGTTGAAACGACCGAGGCCGAGATCCGAACCATCACGCAGGTCGTCACGGCCTCGGGGAAAATTCAGCCCGAGACGGACGTGATGATCAGTCCCGACGTTTCCGGCGAGATCATCCAGTTGACCGTCAAGGAGGGGGACTTCGTCGAGAAGGGCATTCTTCTGGCACGTATCAAGCCGGATTTCTACATGACGCAGGTCGCGCAGGCGCAGGCCGGCGTGTTGCAGGCGAAGGCAAGCCAGGCACAAAGGAAGGCCGACATGATGTCGGCGCAGTCTGAGCTAAGACGCCAGGAAGATCTATTCACGAAAGCCGCAATCTCTGAGCGGGACGTCGAGCAGGCGCGATCGCAATATGAGGTTTCGAAGGCCGCCTACGAGGGCGCGGAGTACGCCGTTCAGAGTGCGGAGGCCCGCCTGCGGGAAGCTCAGGAGCAGGTCAGCAAGACGGCCATTTATGCGCCTATGTCGGGCACGATAAGTAAGCTGGACGTCGAGCCGGGCGAGCGCGTGGTCGGCACGAGCCAGATGGCCGGCACGGAAATGATGAGGATCGCGCGGCTCAACCAGATGGAGGTCGAGGTTGAGGTCAACGAAAATGAGATCGTCAATGTGGTGCTCGGCGATACGGCGGCCATAGAGGTCGATGCCTATCCTGATCGATCGTTTCATGGTGTTGTGACCGAAATCGCAAACTCGGCCCGCACGACCGGAGCCGGAACGCAGGAGCAAGTAACGAGCTTTCCCGTGAAGGTGCGCATTACTGATGCGCACAACCTCGACTCGGTGCCGGTCGAACGTGAGAGCGGGAACCGGTCGCTGCAGGCAGAAGAAGTGCCGCTGCCAACCAACGGTGTTCCCCAATTTCGGCCCGGAATGAGCGCTACGGTCGACGTCTTTACCGAGACCGTGACGGATGTCGTGGCCGTGCCGATTCAGGCCGTCACCGTTCGCGACTTTAATAAGGTGTCGACCGGCGACTCGGCGGATTCTACCGACGTCGAGGAAAAGCGGGACGATGCTGCAGAAAGCGACGCCAAAGCGCCCGTGATCGCGCAGGAAGAGGATATCCGGAAGGTTGTTTTCATCGTGGAGAATGGTAAGGCCAGGATGATCGAAGTCGAGACGGGTATTTCGGACGACTCGTACGTTGAAATCCGGTCGGGGCTTAGTGGCGGAGAGCTGGTCGTGATCGGCCCCTTCAGGGCGGTGAGCCGAACGCTCGAGCCGGGCGATGAAGTGGATGCACGTGAGGACGGCGAACAGGCGCCTCCGTTCGTAGCCACGCGCGACTAGATGCGACAAGGAGCGACGTAGATCGTGACAACCCCATCCAGCCTTACACCGACATGATAGAGGGAAAATCGCTGATCGACCTCGACGAGATCGACCGCACGTACCAGATGGGCAGCCACCAGGTGCGGGCGCTCGACAAGGTTTCCATCGCCATCGGTCGGAACGAATATGTTGCCATCATGGGCCCCTCCGGCTCCGGCAAGTCGACGCTGATGAACATCATCGGCTGCCTCGACACTCCGTCGTCCGGCCGCTACTTCCTCAATGGGAGCGACGTCAGCCGCATGACGGACAATCAGCTCGCCGACGTACGGAACCGCGAGATCGGATTCGTCTTCCAGACGTTCAATCTACTGGCACGTGTCGATTGTCTCCACAATGTCGAGCTTCCGCTGATCTACAGCGGCATGCCTAAGCGCGAACGCCGGCAGCGCGCGCTACGCGCGCTTGAAAACGTAGGGCTCGGTGATCGAGTGGATCACAAGCCGAACGAATTGTCGGGTGGACAGCGCCAGCGGGTCGCGGTTGCCCGAGCGCTCGTTAATGATCCGTCCATCATTCTCGCGGACGAACCCACGGGAAACCTCGACACGCGGACGGGGGAGGAGATCCTGCGTCTTTTCGAACTCCTCTTTCGAGATGGGAATACCATTCTCGTCGTTACCCACGAAGAAGAGGTGGCTCAGCATGCCCGCAGGATCATCCGGCTCAGGGATGGGCAGGTCGAGAGCGACGTCAAGGTGAAATCACCGTCGCTTGCCGACCTGGACGTCGCGGCGGAGCCGGCCTAGTAGCGCCGGCGACGGCTTGCCGGAGAGCGGCCGTTACGAATCCAGGATCGTGTGCGGCTATCGCCGGATGCCGAACGTACAGCGGTACTCTTCCGTCTCGTGCGTAAACCGAACCGGCAGATCGGTACGCCTCACCATGATCGCCTGGAAGGGAACCGTTTCCGCCGACGCCGTCAAGCAATCTTCTGCCGGCATGTTCACAACATATTCGGCGACGGTCACGGAATCGCGTTCCTCTACCGTCACGAAGTCGATGCCGTGCCCGCTGGTTGTTTGCGGCAGGGCGGCGAGCAGGATGACGCCTTGTGAGAAATCGACCGGGAGGAAAGGAGCGACGGGCCTCAACGAGTCACGGTACACCTTCCATTCCTCCTCCGTACGGAGTACGATCTCCGTCGTGTCGGTAAGCGTACCCGACTGACCGTATCCGATAGGTTCGAAATAAAGAACCTCGCTTCGGCCTTCCGTTTCCTCCTCCGCGCTGGTACCGCTGCATCCCTGGATGGAACAGACGAGTACGGCCGCCATCAGCGACGGGAGGATTTTACGCATGTTCGTACGAGGGCCGGTGGTCTGAAATGGACGTGTCAGACTCCTTCGCGGCAGAAAAGCTCCGTGGTGGAGGCGCCCGGCTCTATTCGTAGCGCAATGAATCGATCGGATTCAGTCGAGCGGCCTTCAAGGCAGGATAGCCGCCGAAGACGAGCGCTACGAAAGTGACCATCGCGACCGCGGCGACGGCCCACATCCAGGGAATGGCTGCGGAGATGTCAAAGTAAATAGCTACGGCGTTTCCGACGATCACGCCGAGAAGAATTCCCAGTAGCCCTCCAATCTGGCAGAGAAAGATGGCCTCGAGGATGAACTGGCGCATGATGTCCTTTTTCTTGGCACCAACCGACTTTCGGATGCCGATCTCTCGCGTCCGCTCCGTCACGGAAACGAGCATGATGTTCATGATGCCGATCCCGGCCGCGAACAGCGCAATGAGCCCAATCCCGGCGCCTCCGGCCGTGAGGGTGCCGGTGAACGCCTCGAAGACCGCCTTCATCGAATCGTTCGTTTCGATCTCGAAGTTGTTATCCGCGCCCGGGGGCACTTTGCGAATCGTGCGGAACTGTCCGATGACTTCATCCATGGCCGCCGGGACGTAGTTGATTGCCGGCGCCCTGATGCTGACGTTCGCGATATTGCGATCCGCGCCTCCATAGGCGTTGAATAACGTCGTAACCGGCGCAAACACCCGGTTGTCCATGTTGAAGCCGAGGAAATTCCCCTTGGGTTCCGCCACGCCGATCACCTGGTACCTGCGCCCACTGATTTCCACGAGCTTACCGAGGGCGTTTTCGGTGGGGAAGAGCTCTTCCGCGACGGCGGCTCCGAGGATCATGAGCGAACGCCCATAGTGCACGTCTTCCCGCGAAAAAATCCGGCCATAGGCGAGCTCATAGCTGTAGTTGCCCAGAAAATGCTCGTCCGTTCCCAGAATAATGATGTTCGGCTCCGTCTTCTCTCCGCCGTGTCGCACAGACGTGATGTCGAAATCCTCAATGATGCTGACCTGAAGCGGGCCGCTTAGCGAGCGTTCGAGCCGTTCGACCTGGTCGAACGTGATGTTCGGCCTGAATTCGCGCTTGGAGGGTCCGAACGAGATGCCCGGATATCGGGTGACCGTAAAAGTCGCCGATCCGAGCCAGTTCATTTTCTCCTGGAAATAAACGTCGATGACTTTTACCGCCGTCACCGAGGTGATGATGGCGAAGACGCCGATCACCATTCCGAGCAACGTGAGGGCCGTGCGCAGCTTATTGCTGCGAAGAGAGGCCCAGGCCGATCTAAATACGTCGAGCAGTTCCATCGTCTTATTCGTAGCGAAGGGATTCTATGGGATCGGATTTGGCGGCGCTCCATGCCGGCGCAAGCCCGAACGTTACCCCGATGGCGACGCAAATCCCGAATGCGAGAACGACGGTGGCGAAGGGAAGATGGGCCGTGAAGAAGATATTGATGACCGCCGCAAGGCCGGCGGCGAATACGACGCCGATCATCCCGCCGATGAGACACACGATGACGGCTTCCGTCAGAAACTGCATGAGAATCGTCCTGCGACGTGCTCCGACCGCTTTCCTGAGGCCGATCTCCTTCGTTCGCTCCTTCACCGACACGAACATAATGTTCATGACGCCGATGCCGCCTACGAGCAGCGCGAGCGCGGTGAGGAAGATCCCAATGCCGTAAATAGCCCGCTTCACCGGTGCCATGGAGGCGCGAAGCGATTCATGCTCGTTGATCTCGAAGTTTTCGTCGTCCCGAGCATCCAGCCGGCGGGCAACCCGCACGATCCCGGTCAGCTCATCTTTTGCGAGAGCCAGTGAGACGCCGGAATTCACACGAGCCTGCACCGAAACGCCGCGATTCTCGATCCCGAATAGCTTCTTGAAGGTGTTGATCGGAATGCGCGCCTGACGATCGGCGGACGACTGATCGTCGGAGCCGCTGCCCTTCCGCTTGAGGATGCCGATTACCTGAAAGCGGTCTCCTGCGATGCGGATGTTCTTACCCAGACCGTTCCGATTGGGGAACAGCTTATCGGCCACTTCGGCGCCGACTACCGCGACGTTCCGCGCCGTGCGATCATCGAGCTCGGAATAGAAGCGGCCGGATTCGAGCTCCACCGAGTGAACGCGCACGTAGCCGGCGGTCGAGCCCTCGATGTTCACCGGTGAGACGGTATTTCCTTCAAAGGATACCGGCCGCCTCGTCGAGACGACCGGCACCGCCGTCGTGATCATGCGGGCGCGCCGGTCGATCACCTCGGCCAGCGCGGGCTTGATTTCGGGCCGATTTCGATACTCCCACCATTTCGACGCCGGACCGCTCACCCAGGGCCACTTTTCGACGTAGAGCACGTCGGTGCCGAGCTCGGACATCGACCGGTCGAACTGCTGCTCGATGCCGTTTATGACCGTAGCCATCGCGGTCACCGAGGTGATGCCGATGATGATGCCGAGCGTCGTGAGCACCGAGCGCATCTTGTGAACGCCGATCGCCCGGAGAGCCGTCATGTAGGCTTCCCATATCTCGAGGAAGAGGGCGCGGATGCGAGGCACGTTCCGGAGCGTGAAGAGTTTGCCAGGATGGATGCTTGACATTACGGCCCATTAGAAGGGAAGATGCGCCGATGATTATTTTGTAGGTTATGCTACCGTTTTGATTTCAGCATAGATGGCAGGATGACGAGATCGGAGATCAACCAGATAATCACGGAGGCGGACGCGTTCCTACAGGAACACCGATTCATGTTGCCTCCCTTCGCCTATTGGCGGCCCCGAGAATGGCGCATGAAAGGAAGTGAGGTCCGGGAGATCGTAGACCGCAAACTCGGATGGGACATCACGGATTTCGGATCGGGCGCTTATGAGAAGGTGGGTCTGTTTTTGTTCACGCTTCGTAATGGAAATCCGGCCGATCTCGATAAGGGTCGCGGGATGCTGTACGGCGAGAAAATCCTCGTCGTGGGGGTCGATCAGGTGACGCCGATGCACCTCCACAAGGTGAAGACGGAGGACATCATCAACCGTGGCGGCGGCCGACTTGCCGTCAAGCTGTTCAACAGTAACGAAGACGGCGATCTCGACGACAGCGACGTCGTCGTGCACGTGGATGCGGTGCCGCGTACGATAGCGGCCGGCGGGACCCTCGTGCTGGAGCCCGGTGAGAGCGTCACGCTGCCCGATGGGCTGTACCACGAATTCCGGGGTGTGGATGATCGAGTCCTCGTCGGGGAGGTATCGCTCGTGAATGACGATGCCACCGACAACTATTTTCATGAGGCTATCGGCCGATTTCCGGACATCGAGGAGGACGAGGAGCCGATGCACCTGCTGGTTACGGATTACGACGCCTACGTAGATCTATAGAACCGCGGCCTGGGCACTTCCCGTCCGCCGTCCTTCCGCGATGGATTCCCTGGCGGCACGGATCGCATTCTAGACACCGAAACGACGGAACCATGAGTGAAGCCATCGATCGTCGCAGATTCATCAAGACCACTGCAGCGGCCGGCGTTGCGATGAGCGTCGCCGGACGGGGCGCATTCGCCAGGCCATCGCCCAACGACAAGATTCTGGTTGGGGTGATGGGGGTGCACAGCCGTGGCCACGAGCTTGCGCGCTCTTTCGCCGCGCAGCCCGACGCCGAGGTGCTGTACGTGTGTGACGTCGATTCGCGGGCCGTGGAAAAGACGGCGGCTGCGGTCGCGGAGATTCAGGAGAAGAAGCCGAAAGGGGTTACGGATTTTCGAACTACACTGGATGACGGGGACCTCGATGCCCTCGTCATCGCGGCGCCCGATCACTGGCATGCCCCGGCCGGCATTCTCGCCCTCAAGGCAGGGAAGCACGTGTACGTCGAGAAGCCATGCGGTCACAATCCGCACGAGGGTGAATTGCTCGTGGCGGCACAGAAAAAATATGACCGGGTCGTCCAGATGGGCAGCCAGCAGCGCTCGGGGCCGGCGACCATTGACGTGATCGATTTTGTTCGGGACGGCGGAATCGGACGCGCGTACATGGCTCGAACGTGGTATGCCAACAGCCGGGGACCGATCGGACACGGCCGTCCCGCTCCGGTGCCCCAATGGCTTGATTACGATCTCTGGCAGGGTCCTGCGCCTCACACTCCGTACCGTGACAACGTCATCCACTACAACTGGCACTGGTTCTGGCGCTGGGGGACGGGCGAGTCCTGCAACAACGGCACGCATGAGATCGATATCGCCCGGTGGGCTCTGGGCGTCGATTACCCGGTTCGTGTTCAGTCGAGCGGCGGCCGCTACCACTTCGACGACGACTGGGAATTCTTCGACACGCAGATGATCTCTTACGATTTCGAAGACGAGAAGACGATTACGTGGGAGGGACGGAGCTGCAATCCATATCGGATCGCGGGCCGCGGACGTGGAACGTCCATTCACGGGACGGAAGGCACGGTCATTCTGGACCGGAACGGCTACGAGGTCTATGATCTCGACAACAAGCTCATTCAGGACGTGAAATCGGGGAAGGACGAGGCGACGTTGGACACGCGCGGCGGCGGTAACCTCACCGACATGCACATCGCCAACTTCCTTCGGGCCATTCGCGGCGAAGCCGAACTGACCGCGCCCATCGAGCAAGGCCATAAGAGCGTCCTGCTGTGCCACCTCGGCAACATTGCGCAGGTCACCGGCCAAACGCTCTACCTCAACCGGAACGACGGCCATATCATCGGCAACCCGCAGGCTATGGAATTCTGGAGCCGTGAGTACGAGCCCGGATGGGAGCCGACGCTATGACGACCCGGCTGCGGCTGCGCGATCACTCTACCTGCACACGTTTCGGTTTTTAATAGAAGCCTGAGCCGTCGTCGATACGGAATCGAACGGCCAATTGCGAAAGGGCGGGCACGTTCCGGCCGCCGAATTTGCCGGGAACGAAGCGTGCGTCTCGCAGCGCGTCTACGACGGCGGCGTCGCACGCCGGCTCGAGTCCGCTCACCACGTTTATTCCATACGCCCGCCCGTCCGTTTCAACCGTGAAGCGGACAATGACGAGGCCTTCGACGGCCTTCTTCAGGGCCGACATCGGATACTCGATGAGCAGCGAACCGATGCGAAGCTTTGGCGGATCGTCTACGACGGGTGCTCTGATGGCCGTCTGCATGAATCTGGCGGTCTTGGCAAGATCGTGCAGCTTCAACGATGCAACGGTGGTAGGATGTCGGTGAGCGACCGGGGCCTCTATGCCGGGACGTGCGAGGTCGACTTCCGTCAGCTCATCAGGGATGAGGTCGCTTTCGGGCAATACCTCGTCCGGCTGAAAGCGCTCCACCGGCCGCTGCAGATTTTTGGACAGGATTTCCTGGGCCGTGATCAGCGGCAACGACTCCGTTAAATGGCTCGGGGGCACCAGGTAGGCGTCTCGTTCGTCCGATGTGAAGAAGGTGCTTCCTGCGGGGAGCTTCGCGAGGACGAGCATCAGCGTGAGTGATGCGATGCTCGTCAGCATAAGGAGCTCGCGACGTCTTTGGCACCACGACCCGGGACGCCGCCACTCACGGCTCGATGAGGCCGCGTCTTCAGGCGATTTTGGAATTGAGGGATGGAGGCGTCCCGCTATTCTATTCATGGCAATCTCCGTTTCCGGTGATCTCAAGGCAGATATCGCTAAGATCAAGTACGCCACCGCTATGATCAAGTGATAGAACGCGTCCTCCTTTAGAGCTATCCGCACGACCAGCATCGGTTACAGCATTGTGGAAGGATCATCCGGATCCTTACACATGTGCCGGAACAATAGAAGGGTCACGCAAACGGATTGCGGCGCGGAACGAGATTGAATATTGGTCGCAGGCTCTTATTTTCAGGTCCGTTCGAATCATCCCACACCGCCCGTCATGCTTTCGAGAATACCATTTCTGGTGCTCCTGGTCGCGCTTCCTGTCGCGGTATTCGCGCAGAGCCAAGCCCACGTCTTTCGCGGGGCCTTGCTTTATCCGATATCCGACGGCCCCATCGAGAACGGCGTTCTCGTCATCCATGAGGGGAGGATCTCGGCGGTCGGCCCGTCAGGAAGCGTGCCGATCCCGAGCGGCGCCGTGGAACACGACGTTACGGGCAAGGTGATCATGCCGGGTCTCGTGGATACGCATTCGCACCTCGGACGGGTTGAGGGAGGCGATAGCTCGGCGCCGCTGCATCCGGGCATTCGTACGATCGACGCGATCGACGTGCGGCATCATTCGATCCAGCGCGCCCGCGCCGGCGGCATCACGACGGTCAACGTGATGTCGGGCTCCGGCCACCTGATGAGCGGCCAGACGGCCTATCTGAAGCTACGCGACGCGCGGATTATCGATGATATGCTGTTTTGCGAAGATCCGATCACCGATGTCTGCGGCGGAATGAAGATGGCCAACGGAACGAACTCGATTCGCTCGGAGGCAGGGCCCTTTCCCGGCACCCGGGCGCGCAGTGCCGCGCTGGCGCGGCAGTTGTTCGTAGATGCACTCACCTATCGTGATCAGCTGGCCGCGGCGGAGAACGATGCGTCGAATTCGGCACCGGATCGCGACCTCGGAAAAGAGGCGCTACTGGAGGTGCTGGACGGGCGGCGCATCGTCCATTTCCATACGCACCGACACGACGACATCCTCACGGTCCTTCGGCTGAAGGACGAGTTCGGCTTCCGCGTCGTGCTGCATCACGTGAGCGAGGCCTGGAAGGTCGCGGATGAGATCGCGGCGGCGGGTGTCCCGTCATCCATCATCGTGCTCGACGCGCCGGGCGGAAAGCTCGAGGCATCTGAGATTGCGTGGATGAACGGCGTTGCTCTGGAGGAAGCGGGAGCGGAGGTCGCCTACCATACCGACGACTACATCACCGACTCGCGCCTGTTTTTGCGTTCGGCGGCCTTCGGCGTGCGGGCAGGTATGACCCGCGGGAAGGCGCTCGAGGCGACGACGCTTGCCGGCGCCCGGATGCTCGGTATGGCTGACCGCATAGGCTCGCTGGAACCGGGGAAGGACGCGGATTTCATTCTGCTTAGCGGCGATCCGCTGAGTGTCTATTCCCGCGTCGAGCAAACGTGGGTGGAGGGCGAGAAGCTCTTCGATTTCGCTGATCCGGAGGACCGCAAGTACGCCATCGGCGGCTACGGCGTTTTTGAAGGTGCCGCCTTCGATCACCATGGTGTGCACTGATCTCTACATGCTTTCTCCTTCCATTTTTCCGCCGTGCATCGTATCTGCGACCGTTCGAAACCTATTCTTATGATCCGCTACGCGGTTACCCTGATGGTGGCGGGCCTCGCCGCATTCGTCGTCTCCCCGACCGCCGTCTCGCAAGACATCGCCGTTCGCGGTGACATCGTGTATACCATGGAAGGCGAAGCCATCTCCGACGGCGTCGTTCTCATCCGCGACGGCAAGATCGAGTCGGTAGGTCCGGCCTCTCGAATCCGCGTGCCGAGCGGCGTAGAGACGCTGACGGCGAACGTCGTCACACCCGGGCTTGTGGATGCCCATTCCGTGGTCGGCCTCGCCGGCATCTACAACTATTATCACGATCAGGATCAGCTCGAAACGTCGGATCCGATTCAACCTGAGCTTCGGGCGATCGACGCGTACAATCCGCGCGAGGACCTCGTCGAGTGGGTGCGGAATCTCGGCGTGACTACGGTGCACACGGGCCACGGACCGGGCGCGCTCATCAGCGGTCAGACGATGGTCGCGAAGACGAGCGGCCGGACCATCTCCGAGGTGCTGGTGGATTCTACGGCGATGGTAGCGTTTACGCTGGGTCCGTCAATCGAGGAGAACTTCAAGACGCCCGGGACGCGGGCGAAGGGCGTTGCGATGATCCGCCAGGCTCTCGTCGAGGCGCAGGCCTACCGGCTAGAGGAGGACCCCGAGGAACGCGAGCTCGACAAGGAAATCCTCATCCGCGTGCTCGATGGTGAGATTCCGGCACTGATCACGGCGCAGCGAGCCACCGAGATCATGTCGGCGCTGCGTCTGGCCGAAGAATTCGGCTTCCGACTCGTTCTCGACGGGGCCGCCGAGTCCTATTTGCTGGTAGATGAAATCAAGGCGGCCGGAGTACCGGTCATTCTGCATCCGACCATGGCCCGGGCATCCGACGAGATGGAGAACATCACGTTCGAGACCGCCGCGATGCTCCGGCAGGCGGGGATTCCGCTGGCCTTGCAAAGCGGATTCGAAGGATACGTCCCGAAGACGCGGGTCGTTCTTTTCGAGGCCGCGCTCGCCGCGGCCAACGGTTTGACCTTTGAAGAGGCACTTGCAGCGATTACCATCGATGCCGCCCGGATTATCGGTGTCGACGACCGTGTCGGCTCGCTCGCAGCGGGCAAAGACGGGGACGTCGTATTATATGACGGCGACCCGTTCGAATATACGACGCACGTTTGCGCGGTGGTTGTCGGCGGTGTCGCGGTGAGTGCGGAGTGCAGGTGAGGAAGGGGAAGGGGAAGGGGAAGGGCGCGGTGGGGTAGGTGGGTGGGTGAGGCAGGGTGGTAGGTCAGTGCGGCAATAATTACTTTCGAACGCAGCAACATTCCTCATGGACGGCACAGCATCATGATCCGATCGATGACCGCGCGACTCAGCGCGATGATGTTTCTGGAGTTCTTCGTCTGGGGCGCGTGGTACGTAACTATCGGCAACTACATGGTTGCCCATGGAATGGGGGATCTCACGCAATGGCCGTATACCGTAAACCCTATCGCCGCCATTGTCGCCCCCTTCTTTCTCGGCCTGGTAGCCGACCGATTCTTCCCGACCGAAAGGGTCCTGGGAACGCTTCACCTTCTCGGAGGAGTCATCATGTTTTTCGTTCCCGCGGCAACGGGGGCGCCCACACTCTTCATCCTCTTGCTACTGGCCTACAACTTGTGCTACATGCCCACGCTCGGGCTTGCCAACTCACTCGCGTTTCACCACATCGAGGATCAGGAGAAGCAATTTCCGATGATTCGCGTGTTCGGCACGATCGGATGGATCGTCGCCGGACTGTTCATAAGCCTGGTTTTGGGAGCCATAGTGGTCGGTGAAGTTCCGGACGAAACGGTATGGCCGCTCTACACGACAGGGGTTGCCAGTATAGTTCTGGGGCTCTACAGCTTCACGTTACCCCACACTCCGCCGCCCGCGGCGGGCGAGAAGGTCTCCGTTCGCAGCATCGTCGGTATCGACGCGCTGAAGCACCTCGGCAGCAAGTCCTTCTACGTATTCATCGTCAGCTCGCTGCTCATAAGTATCCCGCTGGCGGCCTATTACAATTTCGCGCCTATATTCGTGAACAGTGCCCTGTACGGGGGCGATGCACAGACGTTTACCGGCTTTGCCGGCTGGCTAGTCAATGACATTTTCACCAGCCCGGCTTCTCTGATGTCCCTCGGCCAGATGTCCGAGGTCATCTTCATGCTATTGATGCCGTTTTTCTTCGTGCGGCTGGGTGTGAAGTGGATGCTGGTCGCGGGAATGGGAGCCTGGGTTCTGCGGTACGCGCTCTTCGCGCTTGGAGCGCCGGCTTCAATTTTCTGGATGATCGCCCTCGGCATTATCCTGCACGGCATGTGCTACGACTTCTTCTTTGTAACCGGTCAGATTTACGTCGACAAGAAATCAACGCCGGCCATTCGCGGGCAGGCGCAGGGTTTTCTCGTCCTCGTGACCTACGGCATCGGATTAGGTATCGGTGCCCAGATCGCGGGTGCGCTCCACAACACGCTAAAAGGCACGGCCGAGGTGCTATCGGCTCAGCTCTGGCAGGA
Source organism: uncultured Rhodothermales bacterium (assembly GCA_964487555.1). GTDB lineage: Bacteria > Bacteroidota > Rhodothermia > Rhodothermales > VXPQ01 > CAZART01. Next base: position 37,387 of record CAZART010000014.1, on the reverse strand, counting down.
GTTCTGGGTGTATCCGTCCGCATTCGCGGCGGCCGTGATGATTTTCTTCGCATTGACGTTCCGCGATAAGGTGGTGCGGAAGACCGGGGAGGGCGAGGTGGCCGCGGCCGCTGCAACGGAGGAGGGGATGTGACGCCCGAACTGTGCGAATCCCTTCGTCCGACGATCAGTACGCGCACTGAACTTCGCCTTAGCCGACTCTATTACTTACACGGATAGTGACATGAACTCACGTCGAGATTTTCTCAAGAAGTCTGCCGCATTGACGGCGGGGGGGCTGGCGGTGATGAGCACGCCCGTTTCGGCGATGGGCGCAGCACGCCCCATGGCCGATCCGATCTACAAAATTTCGCTGGCCGAATGGTCATTCCATCGGACCATCCGCGCGGGAGACATGGATCACCTCGACTTTGCGGGCGCGGCGCGGAGCTTCAGCATCGACGGGGTCGAATACGTCAATCAGTTCTTCAGGGACAAGGCGCAGGACACGTCCTACCTTCGGCAGATGATGGATCGTGCGAATGACAACGGCGTCACGAGCCTTCTCATCATGATCGACGGGGAGGGGGATCTTGGGGAGCCCGAGGAGGCCGATCGGGCAGAGGCCGTCGAAAATCACAAGAAGTGGGTGGATGCAGCCAAGTTTCTCGGCTGCCATTCCATCCGCGTGAACGCGCGCAGCAATCCGCAGCTCAGCTACGAGGAGCAGATGCGGCTGGCGGCCGACGGCCTGCGGGCTCTCGCAGAATACGCCGACGGACCCGGGATCGACGTGATTGTCGAGAATCACGGAGGCCTTTCAAGCGACGGGGCGTGGCTGGTGGGCGTGATGAAGATGGCCGACCATCCGCGGGTCGGGACGCTCCCCGACTTCGGCAACTTCAGGATCGACCGTGGCCACTGGTATGACCGCTACAAGGGGGTGGCGGAGATGATGCCGTTCGCAAAGGCGGTGAGTGCGAAGTCGCACGAATTCGACGAGCTCGGCAACGAGATCCGAACGGACTACGAAAAGATGATGCGTATCGTGCTCGATTCCGGCTATCGCGGCTACGTCGGCATCGAATACGAGGGCAACACGCTCACGGAAGAGCAGGGCGTCGGCGCGACTCGAAATCTGCTGATGCGGGTGCGGGATCAGTCGAAGGAAGACTACGACGAGTAGCTCGCCCGCCGAGATCCTTGCTCAGGTCCTGATCACGCTCCGTGCACGTTCCGATTGCCGTGCTCGCGCCGGCTCGTGATTTGCGACAGCCTACGATGATAGGCGCGCGATGCGTGGCGGCGCGCGATTACTTGCCGGGGTCCCCCAAGATCGTCCGCGCTACATCGAGACGTTGCTCTTCCACCTTGTCGTACTGGGCCCGGGCACGCGCGATCAAATGATCGAAGTCCACACCGCTCAACCTGCGATCCGCCGACGCCGCGGCGGCCAGCGCGCGCCAGAGTGCATGCTTGCCACGAATGCCGAGCGCAAGCGATTCCAGCGCCATGAGCGTTCCGAGTCCTTCCCCAGCACGGCGGTGCAGCTTGAGGCGACCGATCTTTTCGCCCAGCCACGCAGCGGCCTCCTTCAGAACGGCGGCACGTCTCGCGCCGACGCGCTCCAGAAGATCTTCCAGGACATCCCGGTCCTCCTCCACGTCGACGAGGAGTTCAGCGGCAAACCGGCCGACGGGTTCGCCGGCGTGATGGTCACGCAGGAAGCGAAGGAGATTGACGGCCCCTTTCGACCCTGCGACGTGATCGCTGAGATAAGTCGCTAGCGGATCGCTCATGTCGGACAAGCCCCTTGCGGAGGTGGCGCTCTCGTCAAGACGGAGCGTCCCCATTCAAGATCTGGTTCGACGGAGTACGGATCTAATATACGTCTACTTCGGCTCGATCAAGGACAGATGAGAGCGCAGGAAGCTCGACAGCCAGGCCGCTGGCCATCTCGGCAGCGAACGACAGGCGATCTGCTGAGATCAACTTTTGTCAACCAGCCATGAACTAACTGCATCGAGCAGCCAATTCTCGACCGTAAGTCCGACGCCTTGTTGGCCCACGATGCGCTCGCGGGTGAATGCACGAAGCCGATCTTTCACCGCCTCCCACGTCGCCTCATCAGGATAGCTGTAAAATCGGGCCGTCGCATCGAAGTAATGTCCCTGGCTTTGGAGCCGGTAGGGCCATTCGCCGTATTCCGGCACCTCGATCTGCGTGAGTGGAAGATCCCCGAGACGCGACGCAAATTCGGTGCAGATGGACTTCGCGTCGAGCGTCGTGCCGCAGTAGTAGGCAAACGAGTTGTGAGGATAGCGCCACTGCAGCGTCGCAGCTGGTTCGGTCCACGCCGCCTCGCCGGATTTGATCTCCACGTACCGATCTGTGACCGTAACGACATATTCGTCCCGTATCTCGCCGTTTACGAGCACCAGCGCATAGATACCGGATGGCAGGGAAACCTCGAAGCGCGCCGTCGCCGGACCGAGGGCCCCGAGACAGACGTCGCCCGGGTGCTCGATCTCCAGCGCGTGCAAGATGACGGCATCGCCTACGCGGTCTACGCTATGTCGGATTTGATACCCGAGGCAGCCAAAGATCTCTTTCGTTTGCATCGTGAAAAAGAGCTTCGGTACGTCGGGCGTCGCAGCCCCCAACACGTGCCCCTCCGCCAGTTTGAACGTCACGTCGTGATCGATGCGGCCCGCCACGTCGTTCCTGGACACGTCCAACACGTCACAACCGCTGTTGCAAAGCGCAGCGAGCGCGAGAAAGACAAAGCCGGCCCCGAAGCGTCTCTGAACGTGGAGGGATAAGCGCCCAACCTCAACGTGAAGGGCGGAGCCCCCAAATCTACGCGCTTTCGACGTGGGCGTGAAGGCTCTCATACCGACAAGTTCAATCATTCACCAGCCGCCAGACGAGCAGAAGCTGTCTCGCGAGACGTTTGTAGGAAAAGAAAGTATGGCGCGTGAGAAAGACACGCCTGAGCGGCAAATCATTCCATACTCCTCGGACGTGCGCTCGACGCGGTTAACTCCTACCCAACCGGCATCAGTCGGTACACGCGACTAGCGATCGAAGCGGCCCGGCGTAAATCCCCAGACTTCAGGGCCTCTCGAACGTCATCCAGCCTGTAGGCGTCATCCAGCGATAGATATGGAGCCCAAGGGGCCTCACTCTCCAGAAGATTGACCTCTACCTCGGCGATGAGGTCCCCTTCGCGTACAAGTTTCGTGCTCGACCTCGTGTTCATGACCGTCTCTTCAAAAACGTCTCGTCCCATAGTTCCGGATGCGGCCGATACGCGGTCACAACCACGGCAGGTGATGCTTGACCGGCGGGAATACCCCAGACTACATGGATCGGTAGGCCTGCGCGGTCCTGCTCGAGAACCAACACGCAAGGCCCTTTCAGGTAGTCAGGGTAATCCTCGATGACGACAGCCTCGTCGAGCCCGCCAACGACCTCTCGCACCTGGATATCGTCCGCCGCGAGTTCATCGTACCCGTGGGCGGATATCCGGATATCGCCGCGCGCAATCAGCGCACGCACCGCCTCGAACGTCTTGCTCAATTTCTTGATCCGTTAGGGTTACACACGGCTGGCCTGCGCAACCCACGGGCCCGCAGATTTGATTAACGCACTCTTTTCGGGGTAGCCAGGGACAAAGTCATTGCCGATTCCGGATCCCATCGAAAATCCGACGATGTGCGCATGGCTCGAATCCTCCAGTCGTGTCTTAAGACTCAGCCGGTCGCGTGATCCGCCTACGGCCAGGCATCAGCCGCGGCGGCTCATTGTTTCGCCGGTCGCCGTCGGCTGTGATTGCGGTGTTGGACACAACCCTATATGTTGCACGGCATAGCATCTTCCCTAATTCCAAAGAACGATCTGCTCGTCGAAGGTCAGGCTTTGTCCTCGATGCCGACGCCTGAACACTCGATCCCGGCCTAACTGGCAACCATAAGCAGATCCGCGTTCAGCATGCAGCTTTTGAACCCGCCTACCCACGAAGGATGGAATTCCTGCCCCCCGCTCGAGAAACGATTCCTGAAGCTCCCGGTTGTACTAGGTCGACTGATTTGGCCGTGACGAAGTAGGGCTCGATAGCCGTGACCGGCGACGGCCGCCGAGCTGAGTGAGCACATCTCCCCTCTATGGACGATCGCATCGTAATTCGCGGAGCACGCGAACACAATCTTAAGAACATCGATCTCGACATTCCTCGTGAACAGCTCGTCGTCATCACGGGGCTCTCCGGTTCGGGGAAATCGTCGCTTGCGTTCGATACGATCTACGCCGAAGGTCAGCGGCGCTATATGGAAAGCCTGAGCGCCTATGCCCGCCAGTTTCTCGGGATGATGGAGCGGCCGGACGTCGACTTTATCGACGGGCTCTCTCCGGTCATCGCCATCGAGCAGAAAACGGTCAACAAGAATCCGCGCTCCACGGTGGGGACCGTCACCGAGATTTACGACTTCATGCGCCTGCTCTTCGCGCGGGCAGGCAAAGCGCATTCCTACATCTCGGGCAAGCCGATGCGCAAGCAGTCGGACGACGAGATCATCGATGGGATACTCGGGTTTCCGGAAGAGACCCGCTTGATCATCCTTGCTCCCGTAGTGAGGGCACGCAAGGGTCACTACCGCGAACTTTTCGAGCAAATGGCCAGGCAAGGCTTTCAGCGGGTGCGAGTGGACGGCGAGCTGAAGGAGATCGAGGAGGGAATGAAGCTCGACCGGTACAAGACGCACGACATCGAGGTGGTTGTGGACCGGCTCGTCATCCGTGAAGGAATCCGTCCGCGGGTGTCTCAATCGGTGGAAACGGCCCTCGGGATGGGCGGCGGTGCTCTCATCGTTTCGGTCGTGGGAGGCCCGGCTCCGGAAGGTGATCACCTCTTCAGCCGTCATCTGTTCAGCCCGGACGACGGCATATCCTACGACGATCCATCCCCGAATACCTTTTCGTTCAACACCCCCTACGGCGCATGTCCGGTGTGCAACGGGCTTGGGACGCGGCAGGAAATCGACCCGGAGCTCGTTCTTCCGGATGCATCCGCTTCCATTGCCGCCGGAGGGTTAGCCCCCCTTGGAAAACCACGGGATATCTGGATTTTCAGCCAGCTGCGGGCGGTTGCGGAGGCGTACGGATTCGGTTTTGATGCTCCTATAAAGAAGCTTTCAGAGAAGCAGCTGGAGGTCGTTCTACACGGCGCGGGCGAGGAGCAGTTCGACATCATCTATCATTACAAGAACCGGGAGGTGCGCTACAAGCACCGGTTCGGAGGTGTGTATCAGCACATCCAGCATACCTACGAGAACACGTCTTCCGCGTCGCAGCGCAAGTGGGCCGAGGCGTTCATGCGGGAAATGGCGTGCAGCGAATGCGAAGGAGGCCGGCTCAAGAAGGAGAGCCTGAGTTACAGGATCGGCGACAAAAATATCGCCGAGCTCGTACAGATGGACCTTACGTCTCTGCGAAGCTACTTCGAAGAGGTGGAGCTAACCGACAGGCAGTGGCTGATTGCGCGCACGATCATCAAGGAGATAAATGAACGGCTCGATTTTTTGATCAACGTCGGCGTGAACTACCTCAGTCTCGACCGGTCGGCGCGTACGCTTTCGGGCGGGGAAAGCCAGCGAATCAGGCTGGCCACCCAGATCGGGACGCAGCTGACGGGCGTCCTGTATGTGCTCGATGAGCCGTCGATCGGGTTGCACCCGCGCGACAACAGCCGGCTAATTGCGTCGCTTCGTCAGCTTCGCGATCTCGGCAACTCCGTTCTCGTGGTAGAGCATGATCGAGAGATGATCGAGGCGGCGGACTACGTCATTGATCTGGGGCCCGGCGCGGGCGAGCATGGAGGTTACGTCACCGGTGCCACGCGACCGAGCGAGCTTCGCGTCGCCGTAAACGGCCACAAGAGCCTTACGGCAGCGTATCTGCACGGTGAGAAAGCCATCAAGATCCCCAAAGAACGCCGAACGGGGAACGGAGAACGGCTGGTGCTGAGCGGTGCCCGTGGGCACAATCTGAAAGGCGATACGCTCGAGCTACCGCTCGGAACGTTCGTTTGCGTCACGGGGGTGTCGGGATCCGGAAAATCCAGCCTGATCAACCAGACGCTCTATCCTCTTCTCGCCAAACGCTTCTACAACGCAAAGATGGTACCGCTTCCCTTTGACTCTGTCGAGGGAGACGAGCACATCGATAAGGTGATCGAGATCGATCAGAGTCCGATCGGCCGTACGCCGAGATCCAATCCCGCGACCTACACCGGACTCTTCACACCGATTCGAGATCTGTTCGCGCAGCTTCCCGAGGCGAAAATTCGCGGGTACGGAAAGGGTCGATTTTCCTTCAACGTAAAAGGCGGTCGCTGCGAACACTGCAAGGGTGCGGGAATTGTGAAGCTGGAGATGAGCTTCCTTCCGGACGTATATGTCGAGTGCGAAGTGTGCAAGGGAAAGCGCTACAATCCGGAGACGCTGGAGGTGAAATTTAAAGGAGCGAGCATCGCCGACGTGCTCGAGATGAGCGTGGAGGAAGCCCTGGCTTTTTTCGAAAACGTGCCGCGCATTGCAAAGAAGCTGCGCACGCTGGACTCCGTCGGCCTCGGCTATATCCGTCTTGGACAGCAGTCGACGACCCTTTCAGGTGGCGAAGCGCAGCGCGTGAAGCTGGCGAAGGAGTTGTCGCGGCCCGGCACCGGTCAGACACTCTACATTCTGGACGAACCGACGACGGGCCTGCATTTTGAAGATATCCGGCATCTTCTGAGCGTCCTGCGTGCCCTCGTGAAGAAGGGAAACACGGTCGTGGTTATCGAGCATAATATGGACGTGGTGAAGGTGGCCGATCAAATCGTGGATCTGGGGCCGGAGGGCGGCGATGACGGCGGGCGCATCGTCGCGACCGGAACGCCCGAGGAGGTGGCGAAGACCGATACGTTTACGGGAATTTATCTGCGTGAGGAGCTCCGACGGTTTTTGGGAGGGGAAGGGGAAGATGAAGAAGAAGAGGACGTCGACCTTGACGAATTGGCTTCAGATGGGGATGACGAAGAGGAGGATCTCGTCGAAGAGGAGGAGGAAGAGGAAGAGGCGGGGGCGCCGGTCGAGTAGGCGTTCGACCTCGCAGCCCGGTGCGTCGTATATTTGTGTCGCCGGCGGCATGTCACGTCGATGAGCCATACTCCTTGATCCACCCGACTGATCGGTTGTCTCCATGAATGAAGACCTTCGCTACCCCATAGGCCGGTTTACTCGTCCCGAGTCCGCCCATCCTGAAGATCGGCAGGAATGGATCCGAGAAATTGATGCGCTTCCGCAGCATTTGGAGAAGGCCGTCCAGGATTTGACGGACGAGCAGCTTGATACGCCGTACCGGCCCGGAGGATGGACGGTGCGTCAGGTCGTGCACCACGTATTCGACAGCCATGCGAACGCCTATGTGCGTTTTCGCCTCGCGCTCACGGAGGATGCGCCGACGATCAAGCCGTATCAAGAGGCGGCCTGGGCCGAGCTTTCTGATGCCAGGAGCGCGCCGATCGAGCCGTCCATTACGGCGCTGCGGGGGCTTCACGAGCGGTGGGTGCGGCTGCTTACGTCGATGAGCGAGACCGACTGGAAGAAGGCGTACCATCATCCCGACGGTGGTCTGACGTCGCTTACACATGCCGTAGCACTGTACGCGTGGCACGGACGCCACCACGTCGCGCACATTACGACGCTTGAAGAACGGGAGGCGTCGTATGGCTGAACCACCGATCATTCCTGCCTACAATAAGCCCGAGAGCCCCGGCATATGGATGAACTTCGACAACACGGTGTCGATTTATCACGTCGTTGAGCCGGATGATCCGTTCGAGCAGGCGGCGGGCGAGGCGTTCGGACTATTGAAGAAGGCGGAAGAAGAGTTCCCGGGATGGCCGCGTGTCTTTTTTGTCGACATCAAGGGACACGACGGCGAACAGGCCGGCTTCGATGGCGACTTTTACGAGTTTCAGCAGGAATTTTTCTTCTCCACGATCGCTCCGTTCTTGACGGCATTTGAGCTCCCGCTGACGGGCGCGCTGATAAACCCCGAGGAGCAGCGAAACGATCTGCCCGACGAACTGCTTATCCACGCGCCGGGAGAATCGGACGACGAGGGGTAGGCGTGGAGATTCTCGTCACCGTAGCCACACCCGCCGATTTCGATGAGCGCGTGCAGCAGCTCGCCGGGGCTGCCACCGTGGTGTATGCGCGCCGGGGTGATCCTGCATACGACGAGGCGCTGCAGGGCGCCGAAATATTGCTAGGATGGCCGCCGGAGGAGGGCGCTTCGCAGATCTCAAACCTCCGATGGATCCAGCTCCCAAGCGCCGGTGCGAACCGCTACGTCGGCCGCATCCCGAAAACGATTCTCTTGACCACAGCCAGCGGCGTGTACGGCGTTCCGGTCTCCGAGCACGTATTCGCGTTGATGCTCGGCGTGGCACGGACGGTTCCGAAATACGTCCGCGATCAGACGGAACGGCGTTGGGAGCCGTCCCCTACGTCTCTGGAGCTGTTCGGGAGTACGTGCGGCGTTCTCGGTCTGGGTGATATCGGTCTGGCCGTCGCCGCGCGTGCGAAGGTTTTCGGAATGCGCGTCCTCGCCGCGCGCAGAACCCCCGAGGGCCTGCCGCAGGGTGTTGATCAGATTTTTGGTCCGGATGAGCTCGAAGGACTGCTTTTCCAGTGCGACTTCGTGGTAAACACGCTCCCGGAGACCTCCTCGACACGTGCGCTCCTCGATCGAAAGATGCTTCGCGCGATTAAAAGGGGAGGCGTTCTGGTGAACGTCGGACGAGGAAGTACGATCGACGAGCCGGCCCTCGTCGAGGCGCTCCGGGACGGGCATCTCGCCGGCGCCGGGCTCGACGTTTTCGAAGAGGAGCCTCTGCCGAAAGACAGCCCCTTGTGGGCGATGCCGAACGTCATCATCACGCCCCACGTGGGCGGAACGTCTCCCCGAGGCGATGAGCGCGTAGCCGAGCTGTTCCTGGATAATCTCCGTCGATTCGTCGAAGGCACGACGCTTCAAAATCTCGTCGATCACGAGCTCGGTTACTGAACCGCCTTATTTTTAAGAGGCGAATGGGCGTCGTGAGATAGCTTTCCGGCCGCCGGCTTCGCCAGCGCTTCCAGATCCAACGCCGTCGAGGGCGTTAGATCGACCTTCAAGACGCGTTTCATGTAGGCCAGCGCCACCGAGTTTTCGGCCGGCGATGGCGAGGCGGTGCAGTCTTCCGGCGCATGCAACGCGAAATCCCGCATGTAGGCGTCGCCGGCCGTGAAGAGGACGCACACGTGAGCGGAGAAGCCTGTTAGAATAAGGCGGCGGACGCCCAGGTGCCGAAGGAGCGTCTCGAGCGTCGTGTTGTAGAATCCGGAGTGCTTGGGCTTGAGCACGAAATAGTCATCGTCGGCCGGTGCAAGGCGCTCGAGAAGAAGGCGCCCGTGGTCGCCGTTGGTCGAGCAGTAGTGCGCGACCTCGCGGAAATCCGAGCGCCAGTGCCCGAAATTGTCGTTCACGTAGATAATGGGGATGTTCGCCTGCTTCGCGCGGGTCTTTAGCGCGGCAATGGCATCCGCCGCCTCCAGCGCATCCGGAAGCATCTGCTCCGCTCCATCGAAATCGAGGTCGTTGATGACGTCGATCAGAAGAAGTGCAGCGCCTGCGGAATGCGACAATGGATTGCGCGGCTTTCCGGCAGCGTCGTTCCCGTTACGGTCGTGGTTCACGGCGTTAAGGGGATTATGATGAAGCTTTCTCTGCTCGTTCCGTTGTGTCCCGGTTGATCTCGTGCTCCTCGTCGCCCATCCAGATCCGTTGCGCGATTTGCTGATTCTCTATCTACCGAAAAGCGAAACATCGTTCAGCCTGCGTTTTGTTTATTGAACGGCATCGATGGCGGCGGCTCCACGGCCCCCATAGAGGGGCTCCGCCGTCAGCACATACCTGGAAGCGATCGTCGATAGAGTGTGATCCACGAGTATTCTTTTGATTACCATTAATTCTCACTCTGTTGTCACGGGAACGTGATCCGGCGAACGCGGGCTCGACTGGGGCATAGAACCCTGAGACAATCCTGGAACATCAACGGCAGAAACGTGGGCGAACAGAACGAGAAGAACGAAGCTGAGAAGCGACCGCGGTTGCCCGGCATGCAGGCCGGGCGCGGTAGGACGAGCAGCGTCATGTTGTGGCTCGTGTTCATGGCCCTGGCCATGATGTGGCTCTGGAGCCTTCTCGACACACCGGATCTCGCAGAGATTAGCTATAGCACTTTCCGTGAACAGGTCGGCACGGGCAACGTCGAGAGCGTGACCGTTACGGGCAGCCGCGTAGAGGGTGAGCTTCGCCGGCCTCAAACACGCACGACCGCGCAGCAAGACACGGTCCCGTACACCCAATTTGTGACGCACCTCCCGTCGTTCGGCGACGAGGAGCTCATGCAAATGCTCGAGGATCAGAACGTCGAGGTGTCGGCGGAGCCGGAAAGCGATTTCTCCTGGTGGCCGGTCCTGCTGATGGGCTTGCCGTTTATCCTGTTTCTGCTTCTTGGCTACGCGTTCTTCAGCCGAATGCAGAGCCAGGGCCAGAGCTTGTTTTCGATCAAGAAGAGCAAAGCGAAGCTCTACAATCAGGAAGACGCCACTACGACGTTCGGCGACGTGGCCGGGGCCGAAAGTGCGAAGGAAGAGCTGGAGGAAATCGTGGCGTACTTGAAGCACCCGGAGAAAATTCAGGAATTGGGCGGGAAAGTGCCCAAGGGCGTTTTGCTGGTCGGGCCTCCGGGTACCGGAAAGACGCTCCTGGCGCGCGCGGTGGCCGGGGAGGCGGGCGCGCCCTTCTTCAGCATTACCGGCTCCGACTTCATGGAAATGTTCGTCGGCGTGGGAGCGTCGCGCGTTCGGGATCTCTTCAAAGATGCCAAGGAAAGCGCTCCCTGCATCATTTTCATCGACGAACTCGATTCAATCGGGCGTCGCCGCGGCGCCGGCCTCGGGGGCGGGCATGACGAGCGTGAGCAGACGCTGAACCAGCTGCTCTCGGAGCTTGACGGCTTCGAGCCGACAGAAAACGTGATCGTCATGGCGGCCACGAATCGCCCCGACATTCTTGATCCGGCCCTGCTCCGTCCCGGACGCTTCGACCGGCGGGTGACCGTCGACCTGCCGACACAGCGCGACCGGGTCGCCATCCTGCAAATCCACGCCCGAAAGAAGCCGCTCTCCGACGATGTCGATCTCGACAGGATTGCCCGCAGCACGCCGGGGTTTAGCGGCGCAGACCTCGAGAACGTGCTCAACGAGGGCGCGCTCCTCGCCGCTCGCAATGACGCCGACGAAATTCGCCCCGTGCATCTGGACGAGGCGATCGACAAGATTATGATGGGGCTGGAGCGGAAGGGGCTCGTACTGACGGAGGATGAGCGGCGGATGCTGGCCTATCACGAAGCCGGCCACGCCCTCGTCGCGGCGGTTCTCGAGCATGCAGATCCCGTCCACAAAGTGACGATCGTTCCACGCGGGCGCGCTATGGGCGTCACGCAGCAACTTCCGGAAAAAGACAAGTACATCTACCGCATCGAGTACATGCTCGACCGGCTCGCCGTGATGATGGGCGGCCGTGCCGCGGAAGATCTGATCTTCGACACGGCGACGAGCGGCGCCGAAAACGATCTGAAACAGGTCATTCAGCTTTCGCGCAAGATGGTGCTCGACTGGGGAATGAGTGAACGCTTTCGAAATATTGCGTTCGGTGGGCAGCGAGACCAGGTATTTCTCGGCGAGCAGATCTCGCAGCACCGTGAGTACAGCGAAGACACGGCGCGAGAGGTGGACGGCGAAATTGAGAAGATTATAGACGCTTCCTACCGGCGTGCGATCGAGACGCTCGAAGCCTATCGCAGCGAGCTGGATGAGATGGCGGATCGTCTGATCGAGCGAGAGGAAATGCCGGGCGACGAGGTACTGGAGATTCTTGGGCTCAACCGCGAAGAGGCGGAGCCGCCGGAGACGCGAGCCGCCGAAGAGGAGCGTGCCCAACGGGAGCGTTCAAACGGCGCGGCCGCTCTCGACCGCGACGGGCGCCTGTCAGAGAATGTCGACGAGCTCCCCAATAAAGAGATAGGCAAATAGGAGTAGCGCCAGCACCAGCAATAGGTTCACGCCGGGGCCGTTCTTCAGCGCCCCCATCCAGTCGAATCGATTGTTGAGCATGAGCAGCGTGACGGCCAGAAACGGCATGAACAGCGCGCCGGCCATGCTGTAGATGAGGACGATCCAGACGGGCCGATCCACCGTCAACAGCAGCATGGGCAGTACCGCGATGAAGAGCAGATATCCGCGATATGCCGGCGACGACGTTTTGACCTGCGAAGCATCCTCTCCGCGAAGAAGCTCTACCGTGTCCGCGAAGATATAGGGAACTCCCTGCCAGACGCCGAGCATCGACGTGAAGACGGCGCCCCAGAATCCGATAAGGAATATCCACTTGCCATAGGCACCGGCCATCAGGCCGATGCGATTGGCGATTTCGACGGCCATGGCACTTCCCGTGATCAGGCTCGGCTCCACCCCGGCCCCGACCACCATGATCGCCACTCCGAAGACGCCGGTCAGAAGGTAGGCCGCAACAAGGTCGAGGCGGGCGTCACCGCGGTCCGCCGGACTCGTCCAACCGCGCTCTCGCATCCAGTAGCCGTAGCTGAGGAGCGTTACGCTTCCGCCCACGCCGCCGATGACCCCCAGGAGAAACTTTCCGCCGCCCGTCGGCACGCGCGGGATGACCACGCCGGCTGCCAGCTCGCTCAGATCGGGCTTAATGAGCACGGCGGATATGACCACCGTGACGAACATTAAGGCGATAAAGACCTTCATTACCCGCTCGAAAAGATGGTATCGTCCGGCGTAGACGAGCACGGCGGCAGCTAATGAATGGATGACGCCCCATGCCCATATCGGGACGATGGGCACAAAAGCATGCGCGGCCAGGCCGCAGGCCGACATCAGTGCGGCGGCGACCATTACCGTCCATACGAGCAGGTAGACGAGAAAAACCACGAGCACACTGCGGTGGAGGTGGCGGTGCCATCCCTGCAGCAGCGTGGAGCCGGTGGCGAGCTGCCAGCGCGCGATGCCGTCATTGAGGGCAAACTTCAAGAGGGCGCCGACGACGGCTGCCCAGAGGATCACCGTTCCGAACTGCGCTCCCGAGACGGCCGCCGCCACAACGTCGCCTGCCCCCACCCCCGTCGCGGCCACGGCGAAGCCCGGCCCCAGGACCGTGAGCATCTCGAAGAGGGAGCGGCGGCGCGCCATACGGTCACCGGCTGCGCTCTAATGCGCGATCGATGTCGGCGACGATGTCGTCGACGTGCTCGAGTCCCACCGAGATCCGGATGAGTCCGGGCAGGATGCCTACCGCACGGCGTTCCTCTTCGGTGAGGGAGCTGTGTGTCGTGCTGGCCGGGTGCGTCGCAATGGTTCGTACGTCGCCGAGATTTGCGGTGAGCGAGCACAGCTCGAGGGCATCGAGAAAGCGGCGACCCCGGTCGATTCCACCCGTAACCATGAAGGTCACGACGCCGCCGCCCATCGACATCTGCCGCTTCGCCAGCTCGTACTGAGGATGCGACGGATGATGAGGGTACTTGATCGACTCGACGTCCGAATGATCGAAAAGAAAATCGGCGAGCGCGGCGGCGCTCGTGCAGTGGCGCTCCATCCGGACGGGCAGGGTCTCGAGACTCCGGCTGAACGTCCACGCATTGAACGGCGAAAGCGCGGGGCCGGTATGCCGCGCGAAAAGAGCAATGTCGTCAATGTAGCGCTTCCTGCCGACGACGATCCCACCGATGGCGCGGCCCTGGCCATCGATATACTTGGTCGCGGAATGCATCACCAGATCGGCTCCGTAACGAGTCGGCTTCTGAAGGAGAGGCGTAGCGAAGACGTTGTCGACGAAAAAGATCATGTCCCGTTCGCGGCAGAAGCTGCCAAGCCACTCGAGGTCGATAAGATCGAGAGCCGGATTCGACGGGGTCTCAATGAGGCAGAGCCTCGTATTCGGCTGGACGAGTTCGGCCCACTCCTCCGTTCGCTCGATATCGCCGTAGGAGTGATCGATGCCCCAGCGAGGAAAAATGCGCGTAAGGATCTGGTGGGTAGATCCGAAAACGGATCGGCAGGCAAGAACGTGATCGCCGCTGTTCAGGAGACCCGCGAGGGGCGTGAAGATGCCGGCCATGCCCGAAGACACGGCAACGCCGGCTTCGGCTTCCTCCAGCATACACATCTTGTCGATGAACTCATCGACCGAAGGGTTGCTGTACCGAGAGTAGACGCAGCCCTCAATCTCCCGGGCGAAAAGAGCCCGGCCCTGCTCGACATCGTCGAACGTGAAGCTGGAAGTCAGATAGATCGGACTGACGTGCTCACGGTATTCCGACTGCTCGGCCTGTATTCGGATGAGCTCGGTCTCGTCGCGCCGCTTTTCATCACGCATAGCGGGTCCCATTGATGCTGAATGAATGGGTGATAGTGGCGGTTTTCCCGATCATTCTGGAAACCGAACAGTACTTTTCGATGCTCAGCTCAACGGCACGCCGCACCTTTTCCGGCTCCAGATTTCCCCGTAGCAGGTAGTGGACGTGTATCGCCGTATATACCGCCGGCACCTCTCCTTCGGCGCGTTCGTAGTCGACGTCGATGTCGAAGCTCGTGATTTCCTGCCGGCCCTTTTTCAGGATGGAGACGACGTCTATGGCGCTGCATGCGCCCAGCGCCATGGCAACGGTTTGCATGGGCCCGGCGGCCGCCCCCGAGCCGCCTTCCTCGGGGCTGGTGTCGAAGTGGGTCTCGAGGCCCGCCGCATTGCGGCCGACGAAGTGATAGGCGGCGTCGGTTCGGGTGAGCGTCACGGTGTGGGGCAAGGTATTCTCTTCTTTATTGGACATAAAAAAACCCTCCCGGACGCCGAGAGGGTTGGACGCACATTCCAAGTCGCCTCTCATCCATCCCGCGCACGGCGGGCAGGACTTAGCACCATGTCAGCCGGCGTCTTTCGAGCCGGCCCGGTTGCTACGACGTCTTCGGGCCTGATCCCTCGGTCGTTCTCGATGAGATAGATTATAAATTACGGGGACGGCCCCTCGAAAACAAGAAGGGCCCGACCGCGCGCGGCGATCGGACCCTTGAGAATTCTTCCGTGTCGGCTTCGACACAGGAGTTGCCGGCGCAGCCGCGATGGTTACTCGATGTCGGCCGTCGAGGTCGCCGTCAACGCTCGCTCGACGCGCGCCTGCGTCTCGAGCAGATGCGCTTTCGTGTCACGATCCGCCTCGCCGGCTGCGAGCCGGGCATCGATCTGCGTCTGCAGCTCGGTAAGCTCCAGCCTGGCCAGTGACCGCACGTGCTCCGGAGTCGGGATCGGCTGAATCCCGGTCGAGGAGCCGACCCGCCAGGCCGGCGCATCGTGCATCAGGCGGATAAGACGATCCGTGTAGAGGCGCTGCAAATTTCGACGGAACGAGCTGATGCCCTCTGCGCTGTCGAGCTCGCTCCAGATGCCGTCCGTTATGGTCTCGAGCATCTCGCTCACCGTGAATGCGTCTTCGCCGGTACGCAGCTCATTGTCCATCACGCGCTGGAAGCGCGTCGGATGCATGAGCTCGTCGATGAAGATCGAATGGACAGCACTGACGTATTCATGGACAGGGAAGTCGACAGGCCGCGTCATCCGAAAGCCGAAGTACGACATCCGATCCGGCGCCAGTTTATTGAGCGTTTCGGAAGGGAAGGAGTACGCATCGTCGGCGAAAATATGGTCGATAATCAGATTAAGGGCTTCGCGCTGCTTTGCGGCCGAAATCGGTGTGAACGGCCGACGATCCCCCGGGTCACCCTTGTGATCGCGAACGTGGTAGATGCCGCCGACCATTTTGACCGCCGGAAGGGCCGATCTCAGCCGCGCCGACAACATCGACAGATGGGCTCCGCGCAGCCGGTAATAGGCATCGCCGTCTTTCAGAAGGCGGCTTTCCAGCTCGGGAGTCACCATTTCCACGAGGCGGACGCGGTCGCGTGCGAACTGCAGCGCATCGGAGCCGAGGTCCCAGGCGCTGGCGTTCGGGTCTACCGCCCACGGTCCGAGCCAGTTGTCCTCATCCGTGCCGTACGTGTGCAGCGGATCGGAAGCCTGTTCGGCAATTCTGAGGAGATCCGGAAGCTCGTCAGCCGGATTAAACGTTCCGTGTCCATTGGTGCCGGACCTGGAATCCACCTCGATCGGAAGGTAAGCATACTTGATGGCCCAATCGTCGTACGTGCCGACGATGGGGGACCAGAAGTATCCCTGCTCTTCACGATCCGGCGTGATGTTCACGGACGGATAGTCCATGACCGACAGGACCAGACCGTGTTCTCCGGTGAACGACTTATCGTTCAGACGTTCGTACGGTATTCCGGACGAACCTTTAAAGTTGTGGCGCAGACCGAGCGTGTGCCCCACCTCGTGCAGCACCAACCACCGGATCGCATCGCCGAGGTATTCCTCCGGCATGGCGTCACCCGCTTCGATGGCGCCGAGTCCCGAAAGGGCAGCGTGCTGGAATCCAAGCTGCATCGACGCGCCGGACTCCGCCATGCAGAGGTTGCGGCGCAGGTGCTCCGGCATCCCTTCGTGAAGATGACTCGTGCTTCTGACGTGCTCCGCGAAGGCGTCGGGCCCGAGCTGCGCGTATTCCGTCAGAAAGCCTCGCACGAAAGAAGACGAGACGAGAATGTCGGCGTTTAGAATTTCACCGGTGCGCGGGTCGGTCTGAGAGGGGCCGATGGCGAATCCCATGCGGTGGGCGGCCGACCAGCGGACGGTCGAATACCGCATATCTTCGGCGCTCCACGTCGAATCGTTTTCGGGGGCCTGCCTGGCAACCACGGCATTCTTGAAGCCGGCCTGCTCGAACGCCTTGTTCCAGCCCTCGATGCCTTCCTTTACCCACTTGCGATATTCCGCTGGAACGCTCCGATCGATGTAATAAACGATCGGATTGACGGGTTCGGATAGTGCGGACTCGGGATTCTTCTTTTCCAGGCGCCAGCGTCTGACGTAGTGGAGGAACGGATTCGGGTCCGTGTCGCGGGAGAAATCCTTCTTCGTCTCGATGAAATGCCCGACCCTGTCATCGGCGAATCGTGGATTCATGGGATCGTCAGGCAGTGCGAAAACGGAATAGCGGACGCCGATCGGCAGCGACCGGTAGTCCGAAACAGCGTCCGGGCTGATTATCGGTGCGTTGGAGGCTTTGTAGGTCAGTGCGGCGTCGATCTCCAGATTCTTCGGGAAGCCCATAACGGTTTCGACGTAGCTGGAACTCTTGTCGAAGGAAACGGGCTTGTCGCCGTAGAAGAACTTGAAGATCTCGGCGAGATTCACATAATCAGATACGAAGAAGCCGGTCATGTCGATGAGGATGCTTTTCGTCTTCTCGTTCCGGCTTTCTATTTTCGCGACCTGGAGGATCGAGTGGCCGACGTTGTCTTCGAGTGAGGCCTTCATAGGCGATCCTTCGTCGGCGGTGAAGTTCGGATTGCGGTGAACCACGTTGATCTGGTCACCGACTCGCTCGAAGCGGATGAGCCGCGTCTCGCTGAGATAAAGCCCGTCGTAGGCGAAGAAATCCCCGATTCCACGGCTAAAGTGGAGAAACATGCCGAAGTCCTTGCCGAGCTGATCGGGTGCAAGCTCGAAATAGAGCGTTTGGTCGCGTTTCAGGTGCGTCTGGATGACGCCGTCGATCGAGCGGGTGTCCTTGAGAATTTCGTCCCACGGCTTAAACGGATCTTTCGTCTCATCCTTCTTGTCGCTGTCGGATGAAGCGGATGCGGTGGCCGAACCGGTCTTGGTCCCGTCGGGCGTGACGTTTACGGTGGTGCAGGACGTGATGAATACGCTGAGAACGAGGAATATGAGGTATCGCATCTCGGAGTGGAATGGTGTGCAGATTGAACGGAAGGTGTCTGAACGGTGTGCGATGAAACGGCTAACCGTCGCCGGAGCGAAAGGTCATCGTCTCTACAGCGTCATCGGATTCGTGAATAGAGGCCTTTTTGTTTCGTCGGCCAACGTGCATTCTCAAATCGAGCACTTGAACGGAAATGGCCCCTACGACGATGAGGACGCCGGCGAGAATTTCGAAGGTGGACGGTTCGGTGCCGATCGTCAGCCAGGCGAGCCAGAGTGCGGCGAGCGGAACCAGATTTCCGTAAAGAACGACGCGGGTGGGTCCCAGCTTTCGTAGGGCACGCACTTTTACCCATTGTCCGACGCCGACGCCGATAGCGCCGCCAATCAAAATAGCGATCCAGGTCCATATATCCAGGCGAAGCCATGGTTCCCCCGCTAGAGCGGGAATAGCGATCAGGATGTAGATAAATCCTCCAATCGCCGTTCGTGCTGCGACCATCGGCGTTGCGCCGTACGTCGCGGCGAGAGGCTTTATGAGATGGAGCTCTACGACGGCCATTAGCAGTGCCAGAACGAGCAAAACGTCCCCAAGCCAGTAGTTTTGTTCGGGCCGGAGGCCATCGATTGCGAGCGCGATGGTGCCGATCCCCGCCAGGGTGATTCCGACGTAGCCCACGACGCCTATGCGCTCGGTTCGGAAGACCGGACCAAGGGCGCCGCTCACCACCGGTCCGAGCGCCAGCCAGAGGGAGGCTCTCGCACCGTGCGTAAGGTCAAGGCCCTCGATACCGAGCCAGGGCGCGAGCGTGGCGCCGACGACCGACACGATCAACAAGCGCGGCCAGTCTTTGCGATGAAGACGAGGAAAGAGCCGCTCGCGATTCTCCCCGGCGCGGTTCGCGAACACCATCTGTAGATACAGGATGGTGAGCATCGCGCCGGCACCCATCGCAAAGCGAGATACGGAAAACGAGATCGGCTCCATCTCCCGAAGTGCAACTTCGGCGAGGATGAAGTTGCCCCCCCAGAGCAGCACGAAGAGCAGAAGAAGGGCGTGATGAGGCCACGCCGCTTCTCGGGACGGGGCGCGTTGGCCGTCTTCGATCATAACGACGTGGTGAGAGTCGCGGTAGCGGTCGCGTGAAGGTACAAAAACGGCCGGAAAGCAGAGCGGTCAGTGTCAGCCCATCCGGCCCGTCGCCTATTCTTCGACCCGATCCTTTCTCGAAACGGCTCGCTTTCCTGTGCCTCCTGTCACGATTCGGACCGTGCCTTTACCGGCGGACGGACGATTCGTGTAGGCGTGTTCCAACGGAAGGGCTCGCGCAACGTACCGACGCTCGTCAACCGAGCTTATGGAAAGAGTCTGTTCTGGGATGGGCGGACTGAAGACCTTGAGACACAGGTTCTGTTGTCCATGGAAGATCCGCGCGAGATGGATCTGCTCGCGGCGGAGGCTATGGTCCTCCTGAGTCAAGGGCGCGGATACAGCAAACGCTTTCGGGCGGCCTTCGGGTTGCCCGAGCGGCGCCTTACATGCACAACGGCAGCCTGGCGACGCTGAAAGCGGTTTCGTCGAGCACTACGATCAAGGAGGCAGGCCGAACGCCTTTCTGGGTGAGGAGCTGCGTCCCTTGCATCTCACCGACGAGGACAGGAGGTCCCTCACGGCCTTTCTGAGGTCGCTGAGCAGTGAGATCCGGCAAGGTCTACCGGACGCTGAAGAAGGCTGAAGATCCGCGGTGCCGACGCTTCCTTAGGAGATCTTCTCTCGCGAGCGGGAGGTTTTGTCGGCTATCGCAAGCATTTCGAACCGGATACCCTGATCTCCCGGATACGGCTGATGATGATCGTGCCGGTTCGTCCAGATCTCCTCCGGGATGCCCTCCGGAAAAGCGCTACACGTTTTTGCATCGCTCGTTTCGCGATCGAGATGCGCACACGCTTTGCACATCGGTTCTATTGACATAGCCATGACTTCCTCTCCTATTCGTTCCTGTCGCTCGCTTTCGTTGTCGTTCCAGTCGCTGATGTCGTCGTTCCGGTTACCCGTCTCGTGATTTGGAACAAGCGGCCGTGCGCGAAGGATTCCGGCGTGGCCAAGTTTATAACGAGTCTAAATCCACAACTACTTCACGGGAGTGATTGCACGGGCAGCCGCGTGTTGTTAATTTAGACTCAATCTAAACTAGCTCGCGTCCTCGTCCGTCGGTCGTACCAGCGATGCGTCGGCTGGGGCGTAGGGAGAACGAAGAATGCAGAACGGATTTCGGATGAGCCACTCACTCACCACGTTTGTAAAGGACGCCCCGGCCGGTTTTTGCCCGCGTGAACGCTGCGATCCTACACGGAATTCCTACAAGTACTTCGTTTGCGGCAAAGGCTGTACGCTCGGCGTGTTGTTCGAGGATTCCATCAACATCTATTTTGAATGGTTGAGCGAAAACGGCCGTCGCGTAGAGTACGGGCCGGAACTTCGCTACCGCACGTGGCCGAAGCGGGAATTTGCACGTCTTCTTTCGACCGGCGTCTGGGAGCCGGTGTCATCAACACCCGTGTAACAATTTTTCGTTTTCCCGACGGCTACTTCTTTCCCAGATGGCGACAGCACGGCTCCAGATGGCGACAGCACGGCATGCGAGTTTGATGGGATGGGTGCTGCTCTGGGCCGTCGTGAGCGGCTGCGGCAGAGGTCCCGAGGATGGCGACGTCATTCGGCTTCCGCTGGTGGATGCTCCTCTCGATACGATGGGCGTTGTCGAGACGGCTGCGACGGCGGATACGGGAGTTGTGGCCACGTCCGCCGACGTCGACCTGAGCGAGCCGGAATGGCTGACGGCGAGTAGGCCGGGCTATCCGCCGCCGAAGTCGCTGCGCTACGCGCGCTACGAGAACGCACCGTATCGATATTCGCTGGCCTATCCGGACACCTTGTTCGGTCCGGTGCAGCCCATCGGAGACGGGAGGGGGATGGAGTTCTCGACGAGCGACAGCACCAGCCGGATCCTCGTGTATGCGGACGAGGAATCGAGCCAGGACGATTTTGAGGAGCAGTATCAGAATGCACTTCTCCAGCCGGATGGACAGGTCACCTA
Organism: uncultured Rhodothermales bacterium; assembly: GCA_964487555.1. GTDB lineage: Bacteria > Bacteroidota > Rhodothermia > Rhodothermales > VXPQ01 > CAZART01. The sequence goes on along the minus strand of CAZART010000014.1, from coordinate 16,301 downwards.
TCGCGCACGTGAGAGCGACTGGTACATTGTATCCGGAACGGCGGGCGAGCGGGTTTTTTACGAAAAGAGCGTCCTGAGCGAGGGCATTCTCAGGACGCTCCGTGTCGAATATCCGGTGGATTGGCGTGATTATTTTGACGCCGTGACGGCCGTGATGTCGGCCTCGTTCGACTGAGGTCGCGAATCACTGTGGCTCGTCCGGTGCACGAAGGCTAGTCGAGGCTCACTCTGAGGTTCAATCCGACTGCATCGGGCGCGACGAGCGGCGTGAGCTGAATGGTCGGATCTTCGTAGCTTTGTGCGGCTTTCTGATGGCGCGCCGACAGGTATCGGGCCGTGAAGAAGCCGACCGCGGCCCCGGTGAGCACGTCGGTGGGCCAGTGCCGGTCTTTCGCGATGCGGGCCACGGCGGTTCCGGCGGATACGGCGAATAGGCCGTAGGTCAGCGGGTTCGGATAGTACATCACCCATGGCGTCACGACGGCAAAGGCGGCGGCCGTGTGGCCGGAAGGGAAGGAAGTGTTGCCGGAAAATGCATCGAATGCTCGCGCTCCGGCGCCGGCCTCGGGGCGCATCCGTCCCACAGCGTACTTGACGGCGAAGACGGCCGCCGTGCTGTAGGCGAGCGACTGCATCGACGTAAATGCTGCGTCCTGGAAGCGAGCGTCGTCGGTCAGCAGGGAGGCGGCGAACAAGCCGGCCGTCGCCGGAATCAATCTAGAGCTTCCGAACTCGTTCGTCAGGGAGAGGAAGTCCTCTATTTCTCCCCGATTTTGCGTCTGAACACCCTGCAGGATGGGCACATCGAATTGCGATCCGCCGGCAAGCAGGGCCGCGCTTCCGGCGGCGACATAGGGAAGGCTAGGGGCGACGTCGTGCAGGAGGGCCTGGCCGTCCTGATAACTCCATTGCAAAAATCGGTCGGCGTCCTGGGCCTGGACGGTGGAGGATCCGAATAGGCCGAAAATCAGGACTATCAGAACAAAGGCGCTTCTGGGGCCGGAGGTGCGTGAAGGCGGAGAGCTCATAGACAGAATTCCTGTTGCTAGGGTGGTGGAATAGGGTCCGGGTCTTACCTCTTATATAGCCCAAGAAGTATGCCGGATCGTAATCCGGGGCGTCGTAGCATCAGGCCAACGGCATGATTGTCGAGTGTACTGGAATGGGTGTCCAGATATATACTCATTCTGTAACACCGCATGCGAAAAGCCGGTTTCCGGCACGTAGCGGTTGTCTTGCGCCACAGGTGAATCGCTTGCCGGCAGGCGGCGGGATTGCGTGCTAGGCCGCCTCGCGGGGGGCGTGGTCCACCATGCGCGCGGCTTCATCAAATTTAACGCCAACGAGCCGGGAGACGCCGGTCTCCTGCATCGTGATGCCGTAGAGGCGATCGGCGGACTCCATGGTGCGCTTGTTGTGCGTGACGAGGATGAACTGCGTGTTCTTAGAGAACTCTCTGATCAGCCGCATGAAGCGCTCGACGTTGGCGTCGTCGAGCGGGGCGTCCACTTCGTCGAGGATGCAGAACGGGCTCGGCTTGACGAGGTAGATGCCGAAGAGGAGCGCGATAGCGGTCAGTGTTTTTTCGCCGCCGGACAGCTGAGAAATCCCGGTCGGCCGCTTTCCGCGGGGACGGGCGCTGATTTCGATGGCCCCTTCGAGGGGATCGTTCGGATCGGCGAGTTCGAGGTCGGCGCCGGCGTCCGAGCCGAAAAGATTGTTGAAGATCCGCTGAAAATTGGCGCGGATCTCCTCGAAGGTCTCCATAAATCGATGCGAAGCCGTCGTATTGATCTCCTCGATCGTTTCGAGCAGTTTTTCTTCGGCGGTCTCGAGATCATCCTGCTGCTTCGAGAGAAAGTCGAGGCGCGCTTTTTCTTCGTCGTAGGCCTCGAGGGCCAGCTCGTTAACGGCTCCGAGATTACGAATGCTTCGTCTCAGATCGCCTACTTCGGCGCGAGCGTCTTTTTCATCGAGGTCGTCGGGGATCTCGATGGTGCCGACGGCGACGGCGTCGGGCAGGAAGACGCCAAATTCCTGCTGTATGTGTTCGACGAGATCGTTCGAGCGGGTCTGAATCTCGGCGATCCGGACGTCGCGCTGGTGCTCTTCTTTCATCAAGTGCTCGCGCTGCCGGCGAATCCCCCTGAGGCCTGCCTCAATGTTGTTGATGGCCTCGCGGGTCTGCTGCACGGCTTCATCGGCATAGGCCACGGCCTCATCCAGATCGCGGCGACCGCCCGAGATGGCCTCATAGGCCGCCTGCACCTCCGTGAGACGCGCGTCCGTCGTCGTGATGATTACATCGAGCTCGGCGATGCGGATCTTCCGTTCTTCGAATCGGGCACGAAGCTCGTCGAGCTGCAGGCCGGTGCGCTGTAAGTCGCGATGGAGATTCTCAGCGCGGTTGCGGAGCTCGATGGTGTCGATATTGGCTTCGTTGTACCGTGCTGCCGCTATGCGGCTCTCGGTTTCGGCCCGTTCGTTAGCCAGCTCGGCCTCGCCGAGGCGCGCCTGGACGGATTCCAGAGCGGCGGAGGCTTCTCGGAGTCCGACTTCGATTTCGGCGATCTGTGCGGCAATCGAAGTGAGGGACTCGTCGGCCTCGGTGCAGCGTCGGCCGAGCTCGGCCTGGCGGGTGTCGGAGGAACGGAGCTCAAATCCGACGCGGGCGGCGGCTTTTTCGGCATCGTTCAAGGCGCGCTCAGCCGTCGTGACCTCTTCCCGGCGCTGCTCGTACGGGATGGCGGCCAGCGTGGTCTTTTTTTCCTCGAGACGGTGCTGTGCTTTGTTGAGCTGGGCTTCGACGTCTTCGAGTTGTTCTCGAGCGTTCAGCAACTGCTCGCGACGTCCGAGGCGGCCGGCCGCAGGTGAAGGGCCGGCCTGGCGGCTGCCGCCGTGCAGGATGCCCTTGGCCTCGATCCACTCGCCCGTGCGCGCAAAGAAGCGCGCCGTATCGGGGGCGTTCGCGGCAAGTTCGGATGCTTCCTCCAGGGTGTCGACGACGTAGCAATCCCGAAGCAGAATGCCGGCGAGCTTCCGGTACTCGTCGCCGGAAGTGCGTACGCGATCGAGAAGGTGGTCGGCGATTATACCGTTTCGGTGAACGGCTTTAACTTGTCTGAGGCGGTCGAGCACGATGAACGTGGCGCGGCCCTGTTCATTTCGTCGCAGCAGGTCGACGGCACGCTTTGCCTCTTCATCAGAGTGAACGACGACGCAGGTGGCAAAGTCGCCGAGTGCCGTGTCGAGAGCGATGCGGTCCTGCTCGTCGCAAGCCAGCACATCCGACACGGTCTCGAGGTCGTCCTTCGACCATTCCGACGAGGCCAGGAACTGGACGGCCCCGGAAAATTCTTCGTAGGACGTGAGCATGCTTTCGAGGAGCTGCACCTCGGCGGCGAGACCGTCGCGGCGTCGTTCGAATGAGCGAAGCTCATCGCCGGCCTCGTCTACCTCTTGCTGAAGAGCGGCGCGCTCCTGTGCCGCTCTTTCGAGGTCGGCGTGGGCTTCTGCGACGGCGGTCTCGGTCCGAAAACGGCGCTCGTCGGCTTCCGTGACGCGGTTTCGCAGCTCTTCGAGCGCCGATTCAGCGCCCTGCATCTGCTGACGGGTGCGCTCGACGTCCTCTTCCACGAGCTCGCGGCGATTGATCAGCCGGTCGAGCTGCCGGCGCCGGTCGGCGCGCTGGCTGTCGAGCAGGCGTTCCTTCTGACGGAGCTCCTGCAACGTTTTTTGACGGGCCTCTGCTTCGGCCCGCCTGGCGTCGCGCGCCTTTCGGACGGCCGCAAGCGCGTCGAGCGCTTTTTGAAGCTCCGGGTCGGCTACTTCGACGGCGGATGTGAGCGATTCAATCTCGCGCTCGAGATCGAAACGCCTCTCGGAGGCATCCTCCTGTTCAGCGCGTGCGCGTTCGAGCTCTCGCCGCGCCGCCTCGAGGCGTTCCTCGGCAAGCCGGCGCTCGGTCTCGAGGGTACGAACCTCTTCGAGATGCCGGTTGAGCCCGGCCTGGCGCTCGGTCAGCTCCGTTTCGCGTTCGTGGAGCTTGCTGCGGAGCCGTTCTAGTGACGCTTCTTCGCGCGTCTCGCTGCTCCCCGTTTTATCGGATTCGTGCTTGAGTGAGGCGATCTCCGCCTTCAGGCGGTCGCCCTGTTCCGTGAGGCGCTCGTACTCGAGGTGCGCCAGCGCCAGTTCGAGCCGGTGGAGGCGCGCGGCATGCTCCTTGTATTTTTCGGCCTTAGCGGCCTGACGCTGAAGACTACGTACCTGCTTTCCGATCTCATCCGTAAGATCGCGAATGCGCGTCAGGTCTGCCTGCGTGTTATCGAGCTTGCTGAGGGTCTGCCGTCGACGCAGCTTGTATTTCGTGATGCCGGCGGCCTCCTCGAAGAGCCGGCGGCGGTCGTCGGCATTTTCGGATAGGATCTCTTCGATCATCTTCAGCTCGATGACGGAATAGGCACCCGCCCCCATGCCGGTGTCCATGAAAAGATCGGTGATGTCCTTCAGCCGGCATTGGACGCCATTCATCAGGTATTCGGAGTCACCGGATCGAAAGAGCCGCCGCCCCAGCTCCACGTCGGAATATTCTGTCGGCAGGACGCCGCGGTTGTTTTCGATGGTCAGCAGCACCTCGCCGAGTCCGAGGGGCTTGCGTTTGGCCGTCCCGTTGAAGATGACGTTGTCCATCTTCTCGGACCTGAGGATGCGGGCCCGCTGCTCGCCGATGACCCACCGCACGGCGTCGACAATGTTCGACTTACCGCAGCCGTTGGGGCCGACGATCGCCGTGATGCCCGGATCGAAGTGAAGGACGGTTTTTTCGGCGAAGCTTTTGAAACCGTGCAGCTCGAGTTTGCTCAGGTACATCTATATAGGACGTTTGCTTGCGGAGCTATGTGTTTGGAAGCGCTGAGGAGATGCAGGGTTTCGGTGGTGCTCGGACGTCTCGGTGCTATGCCCAGAGGCCACTTGACCCGTCGGCCCAGCCTGGACAGCGACAATTAAAAGCACCTAAGTCCGTTTTGCAAACAATTTTTTCCACACGAATGGCGCAGCAGGGGAGAAGGCCATCTTCCGTAAAAACAACGACGTAGTCGGATTACGGTTCTAAGTGGATCCGTTATTGCAATTTAACGGCGTAGTCGGTAGGCGTCGAGGCGCTCTTAAGTGCTATGTAATGGGTGATCCGAAGTGCCCGGGAGATCACCGGATCCTGGCGGAGAGCGGCTCTGGAAAGCCGCCGCCCCGCACGTTGACGGACGCGCGGCGTCCGGCAGCGGTCACTACGATCGCTGCCGCGGATCCCCCGCTCCCTGGGAAGATAAAATTTAGCATCGGACAATAAGATTGGCGTGATCTTGGTTATATATTTTGCTGAAACGTTTTAGGGTACAGGTGTGCGCGGCGTACCGAAGGCTGCGGTCGCAGTAAAAGGTAGTCGAACAACCTGAATTCGACATTCGGGCATCGCCGTCTAAATGTGGAAACGTGCAGCGGGCGCGTAACATATTAGTCTACGCGCTCGTAAAGATCATACATCGACACTGAATCGCATCTCTCAGAATTACCTCCTCTGAGGGTGTGTGCCTGAGAAGAAGGCCTCGCGTGCAATCAGGAGCCAACCTGCGCGCCGGGCCTTTTTCTCTATTATTGACGTGCCGGCGGTGGGGGCGCGCCGAACGCTTAGACAACCGTAAAGGGCGCCGGCTGCGCCTTCGCAGCGGCGACGGCCGAGGGGCGGGTTACAGCGAGTTGAGCCCGAGGAATGCGGCCGGATTACGCGCCGCTACGCGCTCGTAGTCTGCTTCGCCAAGCACCGCGCGCAGGTCGATGCTGAATTCGCGCTCGGTCACGTCGCGCTGCACCATGTAGAAGTCCGATCCGAAAAGCAGGCGCTCGCGCACCTTTGTCGTATTCGCGAAGACTTTCATGAGGGCGAGAAGCTCGGGCTCGAAGGCGGTATAGGCCATGTCGATATAGACGTTTTCATGTTCGCGCACCAGATCCAGGCACAGCGACAGCCAGTTTCCGCCTTCCTGATCGTAGGGGTAGGGTTTCTTGAGCCACGCGAGACACTCATCCGATCCGCCCATGTGCGCCAGGCACAACTTCAGATCCGGAAATTTCTTCAGGACGTCGAAGTAATTCCTCGGATTCGACAGGCCATCGGTGTATCGGGCGAGACGTTTTCGATTCCGCGGCGCCGTATCGAGAACGGGTAGATCGCGGATTTTTCCCTTGTAGTACACGCCACCGCGCGAACAATGCGTCAGAATCGGCAGATCGCGCTCCACGGCATATGCGTAGATCGGATCGAGGCGTTCGTCCTGAGGAAGAAAGCCCAGCGCGGGATATATCTTGATGCCGTCAAAACCGTAGTCGTCCACATACCGCTTGACGAGGTCCGTCACGCCGTCACGCCGGGGATCTGCGGCCACGAAGGCGTGGATGCGGCCCGCGTGGGCGGGATCGTCTTTGAGCCGGCGGAGGCGCTCGAGCTGGTCGAGATAAGGAACGGGCGCGGTTCCGGCGCCCATGAAATCCATGTCGACAGGCAGCAAAATGAAGTGCGCGGTGGCGGGGTAATATCCCTGCAGCAGATCGAAGATGGCCCCTTCATCTTCAAGATTCCCGATGCCGGTGAAGGCGGAAAGGCGCTCGAAGCTGTCCCGATTGGTGACGTCGGCGAGCCACGTCAGCATGCGATGCGTCAGGTAGGCTCCCGTTTTCGTGCGCAGAAAGCGAAGTAGACCGAAGGGAAGGAAGCCGTTCGGCACGGACCGGGACGTGAAGACGTGTGCGTGGCAGTTGACGATGATTGCCATGTGAACGGATGCTATCTGGCCCTGCGCGCTGAAAGATGGTGAAGCAAATGCTGACCGGCAAGTCCGGAGCCCTGCCTCCTACGGAGCGGTTCTTATATTAAATGGATCTGAGATGCCCCCAAAGCAACGACCTATATCCGGCATAGAATGCGCGGACTGATTTTCATGTTGACGCTGACGGCCATGGCCGTCGATGCCGTCGCACAGTCCACCTCCTTCGACCAGGCGAGGCCGGTGGCGCACGCCGTTGCGACGACGGCTCCTCCGGTTATCGACGCTGAAGTCATAAACGATCCGGCGTGGGAGGGGGCGCCCGTGATGAACGGGTTCTTTCAGACGACCCCGGATGAAGGCGAGCCTGCGTCGGAGAAGACCGAGGTCCGCGTGATGTATACGCCCGAGACGCTCTTCGTCGGCGTCGTGGCCTACGACCGCGAGCCGTCGAAGCTCATTGTTTCCGACAGCCGGCGCGACGCGGATCTCGGAGCCATGGACAGTTTTCGCTTCGTTCTCGATACCTACGGCGACCGGCAGAACGGCTTCGTTTTCGGGACGAATCCGATCGGTGTCGAATATGATGCGCAGGTATCGAATGACGGCCAGGGCGGCGGTGTCAGCGGGGGACCGCGGGCCCAGGCCGGGTCGGGCGGCGGCGTCAACGTGAACTGGGATGCCTCATGGACCGTCAGGGCTCAGACCGGCGAATACGGTTGGAGCGCCGAGTTCGCGATCCCCTTCCGCACGCTGCGTTTCAACAGCGGTGCCGACCAGATCTGGGGCATCAACTTCGAGCGAACTATAAGGCGCAGGAATGAGCGGGCGTACTGGTCACCGCTGCCACGGCAGTATGGGCTGTCACGGGTGTCTCGTGCAGGCTCGCTCGAGGGCATCAGCGTTCTGTCGCCGCGCAACCTGCAGGTTATGCCGTACCTGCTGGGTCAGGGCGGCCGCGACGTCGAGGCCGGTTCGTACGATACGGTCGGTCCCGATTTCGATTTCGGCGCCGATCTGAAATACAGCATCACACCGAGCATGACGCTGGATGCCACGTACAACACCGATTTCGCGCAGGTGGAGGTGGACGAACAGCAGATCAACCTCGACCGTTTCAATCTGTTTTTCCCCGAGAAGCGGCCATTTTTCCTGGAGAACGCGGGTCACTTTGCAGCCGGGCAGCCCGGCGAAGTCGAGCTTTTTTTCAGCCGCCGTATCGGCATCGGGCCGGGCGGCGACCCCGTGCCGATTATCGGCGGAGCCCGCCTTTCGGGTGATGTCGGTGGCATGAAGGTGGGGCTCCTCAACATGCAGACCGCACAGGTAGGCCGCGTGGACGTTCCGGCGAACAACTTCGGCGTCGCCCGCCTGAAGCGAGAGCTGGCGAACCGGTCATTCTTCGGAGGTCTTTTCACGAACCGGCAAGGCGTAGGTGATCACGCCGGCGACGACGATTACAACCGGGTGGTCGCAGTGGACGGCCAGTATGGCATCGGTCGCTACGGCGTCGTGTCCGGTTTTGCCGCGCGGTCGTTTACACCGGGCATCTCAGGCGGTGAGCATGCGTTTCGCGTTCAGGCGGGATACGACGCCGAGGGCTGGCTCCTCGACGCCGGGTATACGGAGGTAGCCGAGGGATTCAACCCGGAGATCGGCTTTCTGCAGCGCTCCGCGTACCGGAAGTTTAGCGGCCTCGTCTTTCGGCGCTTCCGTCCCGACTACCTCGGCTTTCACGAACTGCGGCCGCACGTCAGCTACAACGGCTACTGGGGCCTCGACGGCTTCCACGAGAGCGGGTTTCTCCATGTGGATAATCACTGGGAATGGGCGAACGGCTACGAGATCCATACCGGCATCAATTTCACCCATGAGGGCGTGCGAGCGCCGTTCACGATTCTTGACGACATTGTGGTGGAAACCGGTTCGTTCGATCACCGCGAGGCGATGCTGGTCGGGAATACGGATCGAAACGCGTGGATCAGCATGAGCATGCGAGCGATCATCGGCGGATTTTTCGGTGGTGATCGAGTGTCGCTCGAGCCGGCGGTGCGCATACGATCGGGCGATGCCTTTAATTCGGAATTCAGCCTCAGCCGCAACATAATCGACCTGCCCGGCGGGAGCTTCACGACCAGTCTGGTGCGGGCACGGCTGTCGTATTCGTTCACGCCAAGGCTGTACGTGCAGACGTTGGTGCAGTACAACGACGCGGCCAACCTGTGGGCGGCGAACCTCCGTTTAGGGTGGCTGCAAACGGCGGGTACGGGGTTGTTCGTGGTCGTGAATCATACGAGCGGCTTCGATGCATTCTTGACGCCGGGGATCGATAATCAGACATTAATCATCAAATACAGCCGGCTCTTCAACGTGCTGAATTAAGCATCAGCGTTCAACGAGACCATTCAAAAAAGGAGAACACGATGAACCACTCGTACCGATTTCTTGCTTTGCTGCTGATCGTCACGACCGCAGCGGCCTGTAGAAGCAGTGATGCGCCCGAACGGCAGGCCGATGATCGCCCGATGAGCTTCTTTCTCACGAGTACCGGACCGGGAAATGGCGCCGATCTGGGCGGGCTCTCGGGCGCCGATCAGCATTGCGAAATGCTGGCATCTGAGGTTGGAGCAGGCGAGCGTACGTGGCGCGCCTATCTGAGCAACTCTGCGACCGAGAACGAGCCGGCGGTCAACGCCCGCGACCGAATCGGCAGCGGCCCGTGGTACAACGCGGCCGGAGCCCTCGTCGCGGAGGACGTGGACCATCTGCACGCGGAGGACAATCTGCCGAGCAAGGAGGTGTCCCTGAATGAGCAAGGTGAGATGGTCAACGGCCGCGGCGATGAGCCGAACCGACACGACATCCTCACCGGATCCCGGCTCGACGGTACGGCCTTCACCGACGGTGCAGATCATACGTGCGGCAACTGGACCAGCAGCGGCGAAGGCAGCGCACAGGTCGGGCATCACGATCGCGAGGGCGGGGGTGAAAATCCGACGTCCTGGAATTCGGCGCACGGCTCCCGGGGGTGCAGCCAGGCGGACCTTCAGGGTACCGGCGGCGACGGGCTGTTTTACTGCTTCGCGGCAGATTGATTACGAAGCACGGGCGGAGTGACGACGAAGCGCGGGCGGAGTGACGACGAAGCACGGGCGGATTGGCTACGAAGCACGGGCGGATTGGCTACGAAGCACGGACGGCTTGACTACGAAGCACGGACGGGTTGATTACGAAGCACGGGCGGATTTGCAATTAGAGCCCTTCCATTATGTACAGGTCGCTTCCCGTCATCCGCTCCGTCGCGAAATACAGCATGTGCGCGTCGGGCGAGATCGAGATGCTCGAATGTGCACGCTGCGAAGGAAGTTCGACCAGTTCGCTTGTGGAATCCGTCATCAACGACGTCCACTTGACGGTCGGCCGGTCATTCGTGTACTCCACGTACACGACGCCATCGTTCAGGAGCTCCCAGCTGTCCCACGCCCACCGTTTGGGCTGATCCAGCACTTTTTTTTCGTCACCGCCTGCGATCGGCTGCTGCCACAATCCGTGTTCGGCCGGTTTGGTGAATAGGAGGAAGCGCCCGTCGGAGGTTTCCCGCGCGCTGAAACCACCGTTCGTCGTCACCCGGCTTGCGTCACCGCCGCCCGGACGGATCTTCCAGATCTGCCAGTCGCCCGTGCGATCGGAGGCAAAGTAGATCCAATCCCCGTCTACGGACCAGGCCGTCACCACAGCGTTTGATGCCTCGGCAAAGACGGCCGTAGGCCGGCCTCGAAGCGGGTCGACTTTGTAGATTGATTCGATGCCGTCGATCGAGGCGTTGAAGGCAAGCGTGAGGCCATCCGGAGACCAGCGTGGCCGCGCCAGCGGCACGTCGCCCATGGTCGTAAGGCGATAGGGATTCGCGCCGCTACTGTCGGCGATCCACAAATCGACGTTTCCGAGACGCGACGAGGCAAAAGCCAGGCGCGTACCGTCCGGGGAGAGCGACGGCTCTCCGTCCCACTGTGTGGATGACGCCACCATGCGTGGAACGGTGTCGACAGCACGGTTCAGTTCGATCTGATAGATGTCGTCCTCCGACGATTTTTCCTGAAACACAAGCCGGCCGGAAGCCGTCGTGAGCCCCAGAATGCCGCGCGCGGTTGTGGAAATTTGCTCGAGGAAACCACCGTCCAGGCCTACGCGCCAGAGTCGCGCCATGCCCGGATGATGGGAGGCGAAAATGAGCGCCGTTCCGTCGGGCGACCAATCCAATCCGTGGATACGCGCATGACGGTGCGTGAGGCGCCGTGAGGTACCCCGATCCACATCCAGAACAAATATGTCTCCGCCACCGGTGGGGCCGTTGCGGACGAACGCGATATGGTGCCCGTCGGGTGAGAAGACGGGTGAATGATCTCGATGCCCGCTCGTGGGCGGTGCGGTGAGACTCCGTTTGTTACCCGACTCGATCGCGAGGAGCTCCAGGTGGAAGTCGAGGTTGGCGTCCGCTCCTCGCTCGGCGAAGACGATATGGTCGCCGTCGGGAGACCAGTCCAACCCGTACACCCACGAGTTCGCGTCGGCGATTTTGCGGGCATGTCCGCCTATCGAGGGAACGGTATAGATGGAGCCGGCACCATCCAGAAATCCGGCGAACGCAATCGTGCTGCCGTCCGGCGACCACGATGGATCGCCTTCGAAGCCGGTCATGTCGGTGATTTGAAGCGGTACCTCGGAGCCTACCTGCTTCACGAACAGGTCGAATTCTTCCTCCCAGTAGCTGTCCGTCCAGGCGTACGCCACGCGGTTGCCGTCGGGAGAAAGCGAGGGATCGATCTCAAAACCGGCAAAGCTCGTGAACGGAGTCGATTTGAGGACGGCGGCTGATCCGTCACGCCCGGCGTCGAGCAGGATCCAGCCCGTCGCGACGACGACGGCGCCGATCAGGACACCGGCTGCTACGTATCCGATGCGGCGAGGGGCGATATCACGAGTATGCAAGTCCTCCGCAGCGCGATCGGGGCGTTCGGCGGATGTGACCGGAACCACGAGCCGGTATCCACGCCCTCGTACGGTTTCGATGTATTTCGCCTCGTTCGGATCGTCGCCCAAAGCGATCCGCAAGTCCGAAACGGCCCGCGTGAGGGCGTCTTCGTTCACGACGACGTCAGCCCATACGGCATCGAGCAGTTCGTTTCGAGAGAGGACGTCGCCCGGCCGATCGGCCAGACACATCAAAACGTTGATGACCCGAGGCTCGAGCCGCCGCACTTCGCCGCTCCGTGAAATCGTCTGGTCCCGTGGATTCACCAGCCAATCACCGACACGAAGGGGAGGGGCATCCGATGCTTGCATGATGTATTCGGCTGTGCCGGCGATCTGGATCTTTATCCGGGCCAATCTGGAGCCCGTAAAGAGGCGAAGGGTGGCCCTGCGAATGTACGTTGCGATTCACCCCGCAATATACAGGGTCTATAAAAGCCACAAACGGCCATGATCTGCAAGGTGTTTTCTATTCACGCATTTGTACTGGTCCTTCTCACGGCGTTTGCACCCGCTATCGGGGACGCTATCCGGCCGGTCGACAAGCCCGACGTTGCCATTGTCGTATTCGACGGGGTCCAGATCATCGACTTCGCGGCGCCCTACGAGGTGTTCGGCCAGTACGGCCTCAACAACGTGTTCACAGTGGCCGAACACGAGGGCACCATCACAACAACCATGGGCATGCGGATGGAGCCAAGCTATACGTTTGACGATCATCCCGAGCCTGATTTGATTGTGATTCCGGGTGGCCGCATCGGTGAGCAGCGCAAGAACGCTCGGTTCCGCGACTGGCTGGAGAAGAACGTCGCGACGTCAGAGTACGTCCTGTCGGTATGCAACGGCGCCTTCTACCTCGCCGATGCGGGTCTGCTGGACGGCCTCGAGGCGACGACGTTTTACGCATTGTTGGATAATCTGCAGGAGGATGCTCCGATGGCCACCGTCGTCGACGACCGGCGCTTCGCGGACAACGGCAAGATCATCACGTCCGCAGGCCTCTCCTCCGGCATCGACGGCTCGCTCCACGTCATCTCCAAGATGCACGGTTTGGCGTGGGCGCGGGTGGTTGCGCTCAATCTGGAGTACGACTGGAATCCGCAGACAGCCTTCGCGCGGCCACTGCTTGCCGATATGAACATCCCTTCGAGCGTGTATTCTGTCGTGAGGCCGGAGGGGCGTTTCGCCGCCTATGACGGAGATAGAGATCACTGGATGATGTCGTGGATAATTCCGGCCGATGAAGCTTCGTCGACGGTGCGAGGCCGGATCGAGGAAAAGTTGGAGGCCGAGCCGACCTGGAAACGCGTGACAGGGGGCGGCACGCGCGGCTGGGCGTTTACCGGGCGCGACGGCTTGAGGTGGCGCGGGTACGTCGACGTACGCCCCAGGCAAGATTCGCTCGTCGTCGACGTCACGGTAGAGCGTGAGGCGGCGGCGCCATGAGGTATTTTCTGACGGTAGCGATCATCCTGGTATCGGCGGCGTCGGCGGCCGGGCAGGAGCCGTCTGAAAGCAGCAATCCGACGTGGTCTCCCGACGGTAGGCAGATCTACTTCTACGACAACCGGGACGGCGACTTCGAGCTGTTCGTCATGCAGTCCGACGGATCGGACCTGAAAAAGCTGACGGACAACGATGATCGTGACCTGTATCCAATAGTCTCGCCGGACGTCCGTCATCTTGCCTATTCGTCAAGGCGCAAGGGCACCGTTGACATATACGTGTCGAATCTGGACGGGACCGGCGAGCGGCGTCTCACGACGTCCGACGGAAGCGACGCGCGTCCGGTATGGTCTCCGGATGGAACGCGCCTGGTCTTCGAATCGCGACGCAACGACAATGCGGACATTTACGTGATCGACGCCGACGGACGTGGAGAGCGTCGTCTGACGGATCACCCCGCGAACGATCTTTCGCCGTGGTGGTCTCCGGACGGCTCGACTATCGTTTTCCAGTCGAGTCGTGCGGGCGAGCTCTACCAGCTCTTCACGGTTTCGTCGGATGGTGCTCACCTGGAGCAGATCACGCATCTCGATGACCATGCGTGGAGTCCCAGCTGGTCGCCTGACGGCGGACGCATCGCTTTCGCCTTCGGTATGCAGGCCGACATTCAGATTCTGCACCTCGTCGATTCCACCATGTCGCCGCTCACGAGATCGGATGCCGTCGACATGGCGCCCGTGTGGTCCCCGGACGGGACCCGGATCGCCTTTATGTCGAATCGCCGCGGGACTATGGAGATCTATACGGTCGGAGCTGACGGCAGCGAACTTCGGCGGATACCGTGAGCCTCCGTCATTAATGCGCCGTAATCCTCGATTCCGTGTTCAGGCTCGACCGCGCTCGGTTCGCAGCGCGAACGATCGGTCGTCGAGGGCGCGCTGCGTGGCCAGGATGCCGTCCAGATGGTCGACTTCGTGCTGGAGGAGCTCGGAAAGATCATCCTCCAGCTTTCGCTCGTGTTCGACCCACTCGAGATCGCGGAAGCGAATGCGACAAACACGGTGACGCCGCACGCGGACGAGCAGGTCGGGAAAACACATGCAATCGTCCCAGAGCTCGATCATATCGTTGCTGAGGCGATCGAACTCCGGGTTGATGAACACGACCGGCGCGTCGATATGCATGTAAACGAGGCGCTTTCGGATGCCGATCTGCGGTGCTGCGATCGCGCGGCCGACGCCCGTCCGCTGCTGGAAATCGATCAGCGTGTCGTGGAGATCGTCTACGACAGACCTCAGCGGCGGCAGGTCGCTTTCTTCCACCCGGACGCTGGGTTCGTGCAGGATCGGATCGCCAAGGAGCAAAATCTGACGGACGGGCATGACTGCCGACGGGGAATCTGAGAAACCGGCTATTTACCAAGATACGCGTCAGGTATCGGTCCGGCCTCGATCTCTTCGTCCCAGATGATCGACACGATCCACCAGCGTCCGCCGTTCCACACCACCTGGAAGGAGTTGATTCCTCGCCCAAGAATCTCGTCTTCATCCCAGAAGCGTTTCTGGTACGTACTGAACACCTGCGCGATGTCGCCGTAGCGATCGACGACGTGATGTACTTCCTCTTCCGTGAAGCCCTTGTCATTGGGGGTTCCGATCGGCGTCACGGATTCGATCCACTCGACGAATCCTTCCGGCGAGAGTACGTCCAGATTGCCCTTTCGCTGCCCCGTGCTCGGGATGAGAATGGCATTCTCGAGGAAGAGCGACCTGAACCGATCCCAATCGAAAGCGTCGCCCGGCGCGCGCTCGATGGACTCATACGCGGCGAGGACGATGGCCTCGGGGGATGCGACGTCGGATTCAAGGGGATACTGGGCGCTCGCGACGCCCGGTGCGGCGAACCATACAAGAATGGTGCAGCTTGCAAGAATCAACGACCAAGTATTCATCGGGGCTTCGTTACGTTCGGTGAAAAGGAAAGGAGGGACGCAGGATCGATAGCTGCACTATCATGTGCAAGTCATCCGGCGCGGCTGCCCGAGGTTATTCATATCGCAAGGACGTCACGGGATCAGTTAGCGCGGCTTTCAAGGTTTGATAGCTAACGGTCAGCCATGCGATCAGCAGGGCGGACGTGCCGGCGGCAGCGAACATCCACACGTTGAGGTCGATCCGGTACGTGAATGCCTCAAGCCATCGACTCATCACATAATGTGCGAGCGGAATGGCCGCCACGAAAGCAATCAGGACGAGGCGGGTAAAATCTTTCGTGAGCAGTCCGACCAATTGGGCGGCCGATGCGCCGAGCACTTTCCGAACGCCGATCTCCTTCGTCCGCTGCTCGGCGGTGAAGGCGGCGAGGGCGAAGAGGCCCAGACACGCGATCAGGATGGCGAGTCCGGCAAATGTCGTGAACACCAGACCGAGCTGCCAGTCGGCCTGATGGAGGCGCTCGAAATCGTCGTCGAGGAAATAATATTCGAAGGGGTACCCACCCCTCAGGGGGGCCGGGCAGGCTTGCATAGGACAGTAAGAAGTCGAATGGGATATGCGAATTCGCGGGAAGGTCGCGCAGCACGCCCGTCACCGTGTATTGGGCGAAACTTCCGTCGTTAAACGGATCGATGCTAATCGTTTCACCAAGCGGATCCTCGTCGCCGAAGCACTTCTTCGCCGCATGGTCGGTGAGGACGAGGGTGCGTGGCTCAGTGAGGGCCTGCTCGCGATCGTCTCTGACGAGGGGGAACGAGAAAACGTCGAAGACCGACGGTTCGGCAAAGAAAAAGGACGGCTCATAGAACCGTCGATCGCCGCGCGCGAAGACGCGCTTCTCGCCCCAACCCATCTTTACAAATCGGGTATTCGGACGTTCATGTTGAAACCTGCGGTTCTGGGTAAGTATGCACTATAGCCCAACATCGGACGAATGTATTGAACCCACATACACGGGATGAGCAATGGTAGGCAAGATCATTCGCGTATCATATCGGGAAAACGGTATCGT
>CAZART010000013.1:60630-63427 GCA_964487555.1 uncultured Rhodothermales bacterium | reverse complement strand
GCCTCTCAAGACGCGTCGCAGCATGTCGGAGTACGACGTGCCTAGCAGATCCTCTTCTCGGATCGCGAAGAGATCGGCGTACTCCTTGCACTGACGATGCAGCTTGTCGACACCGATCGAACCGTCATGGTCGATCGCCTCGATCTCGACGAAGGTGCCCAGCCCCTCGACGACGTCCAGGTGGAATTTCACGTTGTCGATGAAGTAGATCTCGCGTGTTTTTTGAACGACGACGTCGATGCCCATCGCCTGGATCAGCATCTCCTTCAGAGGGGATCCCGGCTCGGGATGAAAGAGCGTGACGTTGGACGTCTTGGGCCCGCGATCGTCGCCGCGATGGTAGAAAATCAGCGCATTTTCAATGGTGCCTTCCCGCAGCTTTAGACGGCCGGATTTGGCGGCGAAATAGGTGTCCGTCTGATGATCGGTTCCGACGAACCGGGCGGATCGTTTGGTGAGCCGCTCGCGAACAACCGCCGGATCGCGGCAAATCGCTTTGATCTCGATGTTGATGAAGGGCAAAGCGTCGTGGAACAATCGTTAAGAGAAGTTGAACAATCGTTAAGAGAAAGCGACAACACACCAGAATCCTGAGTGGCTCCTCGCCATTAACAGTATCAGGTGTCGATAACGAAAGAGGGCAACGGGGATTCATTCCCGCAAGATAATGTTCGAGACGATCGTCCTGCTGATGGGGGCCCTGCCTTTTATCGTGGGACTTTACGCGCTGAGGAAGATCAAGGATAATGACGACGAGGGACCAGACGATCAGCCCCCGCCGCCGGATCCGGAACCACCCTTACCGGTACTTCCGCCGTCACCGCGCAGCCGGAGGATCGACGATTCCCTGCGCGCCGACGATCGTCGAGCGATGAAATCGCGACGCGATCGCGTACCGCGCAGGACGTGGAGCCCGGTCCGCAAATCCTCTTAGTCTCCCTGCACCGTCCATTTCGCCTGATGTCATTGACGAACGGACTCGTCCTCTTCGCCCACGACACCCCTCCTGCCGCGCGGCGGCGGCGGATCGTGGTGGTCGGTCTCCTTTTGGTCGCAACGGCCGCCCTCGTCTGGCCCGTATACGATCTGTTCGGCGGCGTCTATCCCCTCATTCTCGGACTGCCGCTGTCCATGGCGTGGGTAGTTTTCTGGCTTTTCGTAGTTTTCGGGACGATTCTGTGGCTCTACGTCACAGAGGCTTCTTAGATCTTGATAAAACGACGTTAAGCGCTTGGAGACCTGGATCGTTATCCTGGTGACCTGTGGCGCGTATCTGCTGATCTCGCTCATCGTCGGCATCTCTCCGGGCCGGCGCATCACGAAGAGCGTAGCAGGCTACGTCGCGGCCGATCGGACGATGAGCGTCGTCGTCCTGTATTTCGTCGTCGGCGCGTCGGTTTTTTCGTCATTTGCCTTTCTCGGAGGGCCCGGATGGGCCTACTCGCGCGGCGCGGCCGCCTTTTACATCCTCGCCTACGGAGCGGTCGGGATGGTCCCTCTGTACTTCTTCGGCCCCCGGACGTGGCGGTTGGGGAAGCGGCTCGGATTCGTGACGCAGGCCGAACTTCTGGCGCACCGGTTTGACAGCCGCGCCTTATCAGTACTGCTGGCCGTCGTGAGCGTGGCGGCCTTCGTGCCGTATCTCACGCTGCAGATGAAGGGCGCCGGGTACATTCTGGAGACCGTATCGGAGGGGCGGATCCCGATGTGGGCCGGGGCGCTCGTGACCTACGGCGTCGTGCTGGTCTACGTCTTCACCAGCGGCGTGCTCGGGGTGGGGTGGACGAACATGATGCAGGGGATCTTCATGATGGCGATCGCCTGGTTTCTGGGCATCTACCTGCCCTACAAGCTCTACGGCGGCGTGGGCGACATGTTCGAGGCGATCGCGGCATCGGAGAGGAGGTCGATGCTCGAAGCGCCCGGTCTGGATGCCGGCGGCGGCCCGTGGAACTGGTGGGCGTACAGCTCGGCCGTCATCGTTTCGGCCGTCGGCTTCACGATGTGGCCGCACCTCTTTATGAAGAGCTACGCGGCCAACAGTCCGAAGACGGTTCGGCTGACGGCGGTCCTCTTCCCTTCCTTTCAGTTGTTCCTGGTGCCGATCCTACTGATCGGATTCGCGGGCGTCATCGCGTTTCCCGGCGTCGCGCCCGCCGACACGATCGTGCCCTTCCTCCTGACGCAGGTGGACCTCTCCCCCATCCTCATCGGACTCGTCTGCGCCGGCGTTCTCGCGGCGTCGATGTCTTCGGGGGACACGATCCTTCACGCGGCCGCCTCGATCGGGATCCGAGACGGCGTGAGCCGCATGATCGACCTTGCGGATGAGGTCCAGCGACGGTGGATCCGTATACTGGTCGTGGTCCTCAGCATCGCGGCCTACTACTTTGCCGTGGTATCCGACGTTTCGATCGTCGCTCTCCTTCTGGGAGCGTACGGAGGCGTCGCACAGATCTTTCCGCTGGTGTTCGCCGCCTTTTACTGGCCGCGCGCCACGCGAGCCGGCGCCCTGGCCGGACTCGTCGGCGGCCTTGCGGTGAATACGCTGTTCCTCCTCGCTCCCTACGTCCGCCCCTTTCCTATGCACGAGGGCGTCTACGGACTGATCGTCAACATCGCACTGCTGATCGGGGTGAGCCTCGCGACTCCACCACCCCCGGAGAGCACGATACGTCTGTATCTGGAGTCGGGCAGATCCGTCCCTTCCGATCAGGAGTCGGGCGGATCCGTCCCTTCCCATACGGAGTGAGGCCGCTCCGTCCCTCCCTTTCCGGAGTCAGGTCGATCCGTCCCT
>CAZART010000013.1:53915-60530 GCA_964487555.1 uncultured Rhodothermales bacterium | reverse complement strand
GTCAGGTCGATCCGTCCCTCCTCTTCCGGGGTGCGGGGGATCCGTCCCCCGCTCATGACGGAGAATCGATTGCTTCCGCCTGTCAGAGGGCGTTCGGCTTGGTGTGGTACTCGTGGATCACGGTCGCCACGAGCATGCGGTATTCATCGTCCGGAATTCCGTTGAGCTCGGCGAGGTGCTGTTTGGCCCGAAACGATCCGATCGCCTGGAGCGCCGCCATGGCGAGCCGGCGGTTCTCGCCGCTATCGTCGTTCCTGGCTACTTTGGCGATGGCGTTGACGGCGGCACCGAGATCAATCCTGTCCCGGTAGAGCGTCGAGAATACGATGGCGTTTTTGAGCGTCTGACTGCGAACGTGGCTGTGTTCGGAGTCGAGTGAGAGCACCACCTGCGTCGTGGCGAGCTGCCAGAACGCGTCACTGTCGTATGAGGTTGATTCGAACGATTGAGCCTGCGCGACCGGCACGACGGACACGAAGGCGAGGATGAACAGGGTGAAGAGCGTAAGCACAGATTTCATGACGGACCTCCTGATCGGTTGAACATGGGAGTCGTCATCACCTTCCGATGAGTGTCACACGCTGTCGCTACGGATCCTCGCATGTCGTTGTTACGGCAGGATTTATTAGTGCCCTGTCCGCATGTGAACGATGAATGCGCGCGAGGGGACGTATGGCCCGACGGCGGACTCGGCTCTCACGCCCCGGGATGCGCCGCGACCCTGTGAGGCGACGAGCACGGACTTCCGGGCGGTCAATTCGTACTGGTTCCGAATGTTCTAGGCAGGCGTAACGGCATGTCGGCGGCGACGTAGGCCATTATCGCCATGGCGGCCACGCAGAGGTTGAACTCGTGGGGATCCAGCTTATCGAGCATGTCGGCGTGCGTGTGGTGATAGGCGAAATAGCGGCTGCGGTCGACATTCAGCCCCATTCCGGGAACGCCCTCGCGCATCAGCGGGGCGATGTCGGCTCCTCCCCCTCCCCGCGCGACGTCACCGGCGTCGATTTTGTCAAGGAGGATGCCGATCTCCGAGACGGTGGCGTAGGCCTCGTCCGATCCGCTGAAACCGAAGCCGGTGGGCTTGAAAACGCCGGCATCCGACTCGATGGCGAGGACGTGATCGTCGAGCTCATCCAGATGCTGATCGCGGTAGGCGGTGGCGCCGCGCAGTCCGTTCTCCTCGTTGGTCCACAGCACGACGCGGATCGTTCTTCGCGGGCGCAGGCCGAACTCCTGCAGCAGGCGGACGGCTTCCCAGGCGGCCACGCATCCGCCGGCGTCATCCATGGCGCCCTGGCCGACATCCCACGAATCGATGTGGCCGCCGATGACGACGACCTCCTCCGGATGCTCCGTCCCCACGAGCTCGGCGACGACGTTGCGTGAGGGCACGTCCGGCAGGGTTTCCGCTTCCATCCTCAGTCGCAGGTGGATACGCTGCCCGCGATCCTGCATGCGCTGCATCATCATGGCATCCTCCACGGTGACCGCGGCGTGTGGAATTTTCGGCGTGTCGTCGTCGTATCGCATATTGCCGGTGTGGGGCGTGTAGCCGAGGGCGGGGCCGACGGATCGGACGAGGCTCGCCACGGCGCCCGCCTTGGCGGCCCGGACGGCGCCGTTCACCCGATAGTCGACCGTCTCGCCGTAGGTCGTGAAGGGCACGTTGAAGAGCACAATGCGTCCGCCCGCCTCACGGGCGTCGAGCTCCTCGTAGGAGCCTACGACGAGGACGTCCGCGGCGATGCCTCCACCCGGCGTGCCGATGCTGCCGCCGAGGCCGAGGAGCTGCAGCTCGGCGCGGCGCGGCTCGAGCATTTCGAGGCGTTCTTCTCCGCGGACCCAGCGCGGGACCATCACGGCCTCGCCGCGCACGTTTTCCAAACCGTCTTCGCTCATCTCGGCGAGGATCCAATCGATGGCATCCTCCAGATGCTGCGTTCCGCTGAAACGGGGTCCGAAGGTATCGACGAGATAGGCGAGCCGATCCCAGGCGGCGGAGTCCGCCAGCGCGGCCTGGATGATCTCGTCGGCAGCATCGTCGTAACGCCCGGCGATGGATTCCGGCACCTGAGCCAGTGACGAGCGGGAGAGAACGAGAATCAGGACCGTTCCAATCAGACACAGATAAGGCTTCATGCTTTGATAAGGCTTCATGCGCTTCGGGGTTTGACGACCTTTTTTGGCGTGCGAACGTGTGGGGTTTTGTAGGTACGTTTTGAAAAGGTGTTACGTGGCCGAAAGGTAATACCGGCGGGGTGCGGTGTTACCGGCGAGCCGAAAGGGAGGTGTTTGCGGCGCCCGAGGGGCGGACGGTATTACTTTTGGGTACTTCACGGCGCCTCCGGGGTACGGTGGGTCGCGCGGTATTACGCCCGGAAAAGGTATTTCGTTTTCAGATCGTACGTACAAAACGGCACATCCTCGGAGGGTATTTGAAGGACCCCCAACGCATCCCGCGCGGCGGCTTTGAAGCGCGGCTTTGGCGGGATGGATCACGAACGTCCGTGCGCGGGCGCGTGCGGCGTTGCCGGGGTGGATCACGTGCATGCGTGCGTGGGCGAGTGCGGCTTTGTCGGGGCGGATCACGAAGCGCGGGCGGGTGCGGCTTTACCGGGATGGATCACGTGCGTTCGAGGGCGGGTGCGGCTTCGCCGGGATGGATCACGTGCGTTCGAGGGCGAGTGCGGCTTCGCCGGGATGGATCACGTGCGTTCGAGGGCGAGTGCGGTGCCGCCGCCCGTGCCGTGGCAGATGGCGGCGAGACCGGTGGCGACGTCGCGGCGGCGCATGGCGTGAATCAGCGTCGTCGTGATGCGTGCGCCGGAGGCGCCGATGGGATGGCCGAGGGCGATGGCGCCGCCGTTCACGTTCAGTTTCTCGTGGGGCACGCCGAGCATCCGGTGGAACAGGATGTTGTTGATGGCGAACGCCTCGTTGTTTTCGAAGAGGTCGACGTCGTCGATGCCGCGGCCGATCTTCTCGAGGACGCTTTTCACGGCCGGGATCGGCGCCTCCGGGAAGCGCCAGGACTCGCCCGCCGACCATCCCGACCCGAGCAGCCGGGCGATGGGTTGGAGGCCGTACCGCTCGACGGCGTCCTTGCCGGCGATGAGCAGCGCCGAGGCGCCGTCGCTGATCTGGCTGGCGTTTCCGGCGGTCAGAACGCCGTCCTTCGTGAAGGCCGGCCGCAGCTTCGAGAGCGAATCGGCCGTCGTGTCTTTCCGCACGCCTTCGTCGGTATCGAAGGTTACCGCACCGCCGCGTGCGGGGATCAGCATCGGCACGATTTCGTCGTCGAACGACCCGTCGTCGGAGGCTTCCGCGGCGCGCCGGTGGGACAGGGCCGCGATCTCATCGAGCTCATCACGGGTGATCCCGTGCTCGGCCGCGAGCCGTTCCGTCTGCTCGCCCATGGCCTCGCCGCTCAGCGGATCGGTGAGGCCGTCGTGGAGCAGGACGTCGGTCACCTGCTCGGGCGCGCCCATCAGGAATTTGTATCCCCATCGTGCCCGCGCGGACAGGTAGAAGCCGGTGCCGGACATGGACTCGGCGCCGCCGACGAGGATGACCTCGGCATCGCCGGCTTTGATCATGGAGGCGCCGGACATCATACTCATCATTCCGGAGGAGCAGACCATGTCTACGGCGAAGCCGTCGATCTCGGCCGGGATGCCCGCTTTGACGGCCGCCTGGCGCGGGATGAGCTGACCATGGCCGGCCCGCAGCACATTCCCGAAGATGTACAGGTCGAGGTTGGCGGGATCGAAATCCGCCTTCGCGAGCGCCGCCTTCATGACGTGGGCGGCGAGATCGACCGGCGTCTGATCCTTGAGTGTGCCCCCGAAGCGCCCGATGGGCGTGCGAACGGCTGATATAACGTATACGTCCTGCATGAAGTCGTTTCGTTTGGAAATCCGTTTATCCGGTCGTGGCCGCTGGGTCGTGCACGCAGGGTCGTGGCCGCTGGGTCGTGGCCTTACGGTCGTGGCCTCACGGTCGTGGCCGCTGGGTCGTGGCCTCACGGTCGTGGCCGCTGGGTCGTGGCCTTCATCGAGAACCACAGCGCCTCCGCGAAATCCTGTTATCCTGCCGCTTCCACAGGCTTCGTAGTGAGCACCTCCTCGAGCGCCGCCCGGGAAGTCACGGGCGCCTCGCAGGCATAATTCCGGCAGACGTACGCGGTGGCCTTGCCCTCGATCGGCATCTGGGATGCGGTGAACGGCGCGACTTCGGCGATTGCCTCGCCATCGTCCGCCGGGCGGAATAAAACGATTTTGTTGGGAAGATAGATGCTTCGAACGGTTCGGAGGAGTTCTTCCGCGTCGGGAGCGTCCTGGTTCCCGGCGATGACGATTTCGCGGGTGGGTCCGAGGCCGAAATCGGCGGCGGCAAGCAGGCCGGTGAAGCCGGACGGCATTCGCTCGACGCCTTCGCCGGCGGCTCTGATGAGTGCTTCGGCCCGTTCGCCGTAGGCGGCGTCTCCAGTGATGTGTTCGAGGCGAAGTAGATTCAGCGCCGACACCGCATTGCCGGACGGCAGCGCGCCGTCGTAGAACTCTTTCCGGCGGACGAGCAGCTCTTCCGCATCGTCTGCCGTGAAGAAGAATCCGCCGTCCTCTGCGTCCCAGAAATGTTCAATCTGCAGCCGCGTGAGATCGACCGCCGCGTGCAGCCATGCCGGATCGAAATCCGCTTCGTAGAGCTCGAGCAGGCCCCAGATCACGTACGCGTAATCGTCGAGATGGCCGTTAACGGCGGCTTCCCCGCTGCGGTAACGATGCAACAGGCGTCCGGCATCGTCCCGCATGCTGTTCAGAACGAATGAGGCCGACGCCCGCGCCGCCCGGGCAAGCGCATCGTCGTCGAACGCAGCGGCCGCTTTCGCCAGGGCGGCGATCATCAACCCGTTCCAATCCGCCAACACCTTGTCGTCGAGCCCGGGCCGTACCCGCTGCTCGCGCCGGGTAAACAGCTTCTCCCGCGCCGAGAAGAGGCGGACGTGAAGCGCGTCGGCATCTACGCCGCGTTCGGCCGCAACGATATGGAGTGTCTTTGGAAGGTGGAGGATGTTCTCGCCGGTTCGCCGGCGGGTGGCTTCGTCTTCGAAATTGCCCTCAGTCGTGAGACCGTATACGTCGATGAGGAGGTCGGCCTCGTCCGGGTCCAGAACGTCCCTCACCTCGTCGACGGTCCACACGTAGAATTTCCCTTCGCGCCCTTCGCTGTCGGCGTCTTCGGCCGAGTAGAAGGCGCCCTCCGGCGATCGCATATCCCGCTGCACGTATTCGAAAACCTCTTCGGCCGTTTGCCGATAGGCGTGGTTCGTGGTGGCCTGATACGCTTCCGTATAGGCCATCGCGAGCAGGGCCTGATCGTAGAGCATCTTCTCGAAATGCGGCACGAGCCAGGTGCGATCGGTCGAATAGCGGTGGAAGCCGAAGCCCACGTGATCGAACAATCCGCCCAGTCGCATGTGATCGAGCGTGTTGGCCACCATCTCGAGCGCTTTGGGCGTCCCCGTCCGGTGCCAGTAGCGAAGCAGGAAGAGCAGATTGTGCGGGCTGGGAAATTTCGGGGCCTCCGCGAAACCGCCGTATTCGGGATCGTAGCGACCCTCGAGCTGCTCATAGGCCGCATGAAGCTCCTCTTCGGCGACGGTCCGGTCGGCTGCTGCGGCGACGGCGGAGCGCTTCAGTGCCTGGGTAATCTCACCGGCCGCGGCCATCACCTCGTCCCGCCGATTTTCCCATACATCGCGGATGCGCGGCACGAGCTCCACCATCCCGACGCGCCCGAGACGGCCCGTTTTCGGAATGTACGTGGCCGCATGGAACGGGCGTTTGTCGGGTGTCATGAGGATGGTGAGCGGCCAGCCGCCCTGCCCGGTCATCATCTGGCAGACGGTCATGTAAACGCCGTCGACGTCGGGCCGCTCTTCGCGGTCGACTTTGATGGAGACGAAGGCGTCGTTCATCAGGCGGGCGACCTCCTCGTCTTCGAACGACTCGTGCTCCATGACGTGGCACCAGTGGCACGTGGAGTAGCCGATCGATAGAAAGATCGGCTTATCCTCCTTATGCGCTTTCTGGAAGGCTTCATCCGACCACGGATACCAGTCTACGGGATTGTTCTTGTGCTGAAGCAGGTATGGGCTCTGCTCGTTGGCGAGTCTATTGGTCATGGTTCGATCTCATAGCGATTCACTGGTTCGGATGTGTAGTATCGACACCCGCTTCATTTGTGCCGATATCGCGAACCTTTTCACGGTTGTGGGGCGCGGGGTCGTGACGCGAACCGGAGCAAATGGGGCCGGCCGGCAGAAGGCATCCGCGCACGATTCGGGTTTCTCGGCTCGGCTGCGCTGAGGCTGGTCGGCGCCGGGGTCCGGGCGTGCGGACGTTTCGTTTGCGGGCGGGGACCATTTGTACGGGGGAGGACTCTTTGTTCGCGGGTGCGGACCTGCTTTCCGTGGGTGCGGACTTTTCGCTTTCCGCGGGGGCGGACTCGCTTTCCGCGTGTGCGGACTCTTTATGCACGGGTGCGGACTTTTCGTTCGCGGGTGCGGACGTTTCGTTCGCGGGTGCGGACATTTCGTTCGCGGGTGCGGAC
>CAZART010000013.1:50911-53815 GCA_964487555.1 uncultured Rhodothermales bacterium | reverse complement strand
GGGCAGCACTGCGTCGAGGGCAGCACTGCGTCGAGGGCAGCACTGCGTCGAGGGCAGCACTGCGTCGAGGGCGGCGCTGCGTCGAGGGCGGCGCTGCGTCGAGGGCGGCGCTGCGTCGAGGGCAGCACTGCGTCGAGGGCGGCGCTGCGTCGAGGGCGGCGCTGCGTCGAGGGCGGCGCTGCGTCGAGGGCAGCACTGTTTAGCAGGTAACGCGGCTTAGAGGGCTGTGCCGCTGAAAAGGTAGCGCCGCTTAAGAGGCAGTGCCGCTTAAAAGGTAGCGCCGAGGAAAACGGCGTTCAGGAAGAGGCCGTTGGTGCCGTACCAGAATGCGCGGAAGTTGGGGTTGTCGTGAATGGCGATGGCGCGGCCGCTGCCGAGACGATCTGCGACGATCGAGGCGGCGCCGCGGGCCTTCGGTAACAGCTGGTCCGAGATGTATCCGCTGATGAGGGGTTCATCGGCGTAGATCGCGACGTTGGTCCCTGGTGTTTCGGAGGGCTCGTAGAAGGATTCGCCGCTGCGGAAGACGGCGACCTCATCGTCGTATCCAAACGCGAGCGGATGCGTTACGTCGAGCTTCGCACGAAAGATGGAACCGCCGATTCGCTGCGCACCGCGCGCGCTGGGCAAATCTGCGTAGGCGACGCCGCGGTACAGGCTGTCGCTCTCACTTTTCCGCGATGTTAGCTGGATGATGCCGTTCTCGACGCCCCAGTCCACGGCGTCGGTGAGGAGAATGAGCCGACCCCCGGCAGTGGTCCAGGCGCGGACGGCCTCGTGCGAGAGCAGGGAGTACGACCCGCCGGCGAGGACCATCGTATTGTAACGGCTCAGGTCGATGCGACCGGCATCGGCTGCATCAATCAGGGATACGGGGATTCGGAACCGCTCGCTCAGCAGATGCCAGGCTTCGCCGGCCCGATAGGCCGACGTACTCTCGCCTGTAATAAGCGCTACCACGGGTTTTTCGAGCACGGCGGCTTCGCGGCTGCCGAGGTCGGGTCCAGCGGTCGCGAGGCCTGTCTGCAGCGCGTAAACGGTAAGGCCGTTTCGGGAGGCTTCGTCCTCGACGAGGCGGTGGACGGCGTCTGCGGTGACGTCGACCTGGCGTGCAGGGATGATGACAGTGCCGTATCCGAAGGACGTTTCACCCTGCGAAACCGCGGCCGTCATCGGCTTTTTGAGGATGCGAATCGAGAGGCCGGCCTCCTGGAGCGCATAGACTGCACGCGGCGCAAAATAGGATCCCCATTCGAAGGCGTAACCGTAAGGCGAAGCACCGCCGACGATCCGCCCCTGTGGACGTTCCACATTCGCGATCTCATCGCCGATGAGCCGACTCGGTGCGTCCTCGAGCTCGGCGTACGGCAATCCGAAGGCCAGCGGCAGTGTCCAGGTAGACACGTCGTAGAAAAGCGAATCCGGAAAGGTCGTCGTCCGCTCCAGTGCGGCTTTGATGAGCCGCGCCTGCGGCTGCGCGACGGGAACGACAAAGGCATGACCGGGCCGGAACGTGCGGCCGCCGGCCTGGACGGCGCTCGCGAGCTCGTGGATACGAATGCGGTGACGCCGTAGCACGTCGGCCAGCTCGGCGGCCCGCGAGGGGTCATCCGATCGATCGATGACGTAGGCCTGCGTCTCGAACGACGCCGCCGCCCGCAGCGAGGAAGCATAGAAGTCCCGCTGGTGCCTCAGGAAGTCGTCCTTCATCTCCAGAAGCCCCTCGAGCGTCGAGAGGGAGGTGACGAATTGATTGCGCACCGTAAAGGGATAGGTCAGCGTTCCTCGTTCGGTCTCGCGCTCGAGGGCACGGGAGGATGCCTGTTCGAAGAGGATGCCGACGCTTCCGTTTATGTCGGGATAGGTCGAACCTTTGCCGTAATAAAAATCATCGTACGATTCCTTCGTGTAGTATAGCGAGCCGATGTCGTCGAGCGCCGCGGCGTGATACGTTCCGAGCCGGCCCGTGAGTTCGATCGTACGCTCGGGCGTATTCGGATTGTCTCGACTCGGAATGCCGGGCTGGAAGAAAAACGTCGCCTCCGCTTCCATCTCGTGATGATCGGTCAGCAGCTGGGGACGCCAGTGATGAAAAAGTTGGATGCGGCCCTGTGATTCCGGGTGCTGGACGGGAAGCCAGTCGCGATTCAAATCGAACCAGTAGTGATTGGTTCGTCCGCCGGGCCAGGGTTCGTCGTGCTCGCGATCGGCAGGATCCGCGACCGGTACCGCTCCCCGGTTCCGGTTCGCCCAGGACGTAAAGCGATCCCGTCCGTCCGGATTGAGCATCGGATCGATGATGACGACGGCGTTCTCGAGGATGCGCTGCACGCCCGCCCCCTCGCCGGCGGCAAGGTGATAGATGAGCAGGAGTGCGGCCTCCGATCCGCTCGCCTCATTGCCGTGCACACTGTAGCCCATGTACACGACCGCCGGCATCGTCGCAAGCTCGTCGTCCGAAACGCTTTCCGGATCTTCCGAAAGACGGAGATTTGTGCGGCGGATTTCTTCAAGCTGCGCGTGATTCTCGGGCGAGGTCACCACCGCGTGGATGAGCGACCGGGATTCGACCGTAACGGCGTGGCGGCGCAGCGTGACGCGGTCGCTCGTTTCGGATACGGCCTCGAAGTAATCAACGACGTCGTGCGGCTCCGCATGTCGGCGGCCGATCTCGAAGCCGAGCACCTGCTCGTGGGTCGGCACCGCAGGGTTGTACGCGGTCGTTTCCCCGAGCGGTACGTCAAGTGAGAAAGGAAGATCGGCCTGGCCGAAGGCTGGATTGGACAGGAAAATACCGGCCAGCAGGGCGAAAACGGTATGGGAGAGGTGTGGCATCACGCTGTGTCAGGGTGTGGCATCAAGCAGTGTCAGAGTGGGGCATCAAGCAGTGTCAGAGTGGGGCAT
>CAZART010000013.1:49091-50811 GCA_964487555.1 uncultured Rhodothermales bacterium | reverse complement strand
GGCATCAAGCAGTGTCAGAGTGGGGCATCAAGCAGTGTCAGAGTGGGGCATTATGCCGTGGTGAGGCAAGGCATCAGATCGTAGATAAGGGTGGGGTTGACTGAAGGAGGTCGTGCATGGTCGTCATCGCACCCGCCTCTAGGATGAACGGGCCGGCGGGCGGAACGAGACAAGAGTCTGGCATTCGCAGAGCACAATTTCAAGGCCTTACCCGCCGCGTGCTTTAGAAACCGGGTGAATCGGCGATACCCCAGGCAACTACGGGGCCATTGATGGTCCTGGCGGGGGACGTCAGGCCCATCTCCCCACTAGATGACCCTTTTCAAAGGAACAGCGTCCAGAGTAATGATAGATCGAGTTGTACCGGTTGGATTGGCCGTCGTGGTTTTCCTGACAGCGGCCGGCCTCGGCGGCGAAGCCGCCGCACAGAATTACGTGCAGACCGCACGCGCTTTCGTGCCTTCGCCGCAGGCGCTGGCGATGGGCGACGCGGGTGTGGCGTTTCCGACGCGCGAAACGGTGTTTTTCTACAATCCGGCCCACCTTTCCCGAGCGGCTCACAAGCGGCCGCAGATCATGCTCCTGGGCCTGCGGGGATCGCTCTCCGACAACGTCTTCGATCAGCTCGCGTTTTTTGAAGACGAGCTTCAGCCGGCGATCGACGACGGATTGGATACGAAGAGCAACGACGAGCTACGCTCCTTGTACGACGAAACACTCGCACTGGGACGCCGCCGCACGGTCGTTAACGGGGACGTTCTCCTACCGTCCGTCATTGCAAAAGCAGGACCGGTCGGTTTCGGCGCGGGCGCGTTCGGCCACAGCACGCTTCATTATCGGTTCAAGGATGCCGGAGCCGGACTTCCGCACATCGATTTCAGTGTCGTCGCGGATCTGATCGTCGTAGGTTCGGCGTCGGTGGACCTTGACCGAATCGGCGTAGACGGCCTGTCCGTCGGCGTCTCGGCCAAGATGATGGAGCGCTGGTTGACGCTGAAAAACAAGCCGATCGACGCGATCAGTTCGGAAGAGAACGTGAACGTCTTCAGAGCGTCGGCGGTAGGATTTGACGCCGGACTCCTGTACGATCTCGCGTTCGTTCCGGTCCCCGGCGACCTTATCATCGGCGCAGCCGCCTACGACGTGGCCGGCAGTCATTTCGACTATGCATATGATTCGAATCTGTCGGATGACGACGACCCGGAGTCCCGTCTCGCCCAGGAGGAAGAAGAGCTTGCCGACGCGCTGTACGGGGTTGAACCGTCGTACAGAATCGGTGCCGCGTACATGCTGCCCGCCGTCGGTACGCGTGTGTTCAAAAACACAGGCGTCACGCTCGATTATCTCTGGTATGCCGATCCGCGCGTACCGCAGGAGAAGCTCGCTCACCTTCACGTCGGCGCGCAGACGCAGGTCGGATTCGCCGTCGTCCGCGCCGGTCTAAATTCCGGCTACACCACCATCGGCGGCGGGCTGCACTTCGGATTCGTCTCCTTCGACTATGCCTATTACGGGGTCGAGCAGGGCCGTTTCCCCGGCCACCTAGCGAGCTGGAATCACAGCGCGCAGGTCGCTTTTCGGCTGTAAAGACGGCACGAAGCATCATTACTATTTCGGTCATCAGCGGGCGGTCCACCGCGTGGCTTTGATTCCTATGAGAAGCGGCAATCTCTCCTATGAAAAGCGGCCTTATGTCCTCTGAAAAGTGACCTTTTTTCCT
>CAZART010000013.1:46545-48991 GCA_964487555.1 uncultured Rhodothermales bacterium | reverse complement strand
TTTCCTTTGAAAAGCGGCTATCTCTCCGATGAAAAGTGGCTATCTCTCTGTTAAAAGTGGCTATCTCTCCTATGAAAACTAGAACCGTAATCTTCTGCGCCTTCGCGTTCTCCCTCAGCGTCGCGGCCTGCAACGTATTCGACGGTCTGTACGAAGAAGGTACGAGTAGCAGCTCGGACGTCCTTCTCTCGGACGCGCGAACCGCAATCGAGGACGGACGCGTCGACGACGCCGTCCGGCACCTGACGAAAGCCCACGAGAGGCACCCGAAAAACGTCGAAGTCCGGGTGGAGCTCGCCACTGCGCTGCTGACGCAGCATAAAATCGACGTTCTGCTGATTAGCGATCTCGCAAACCAAATCGAAGGCGAGATCGACGGTGCCTCCAAGCAATCGAACTGCTCGGAGGAGCACTCGTGCCACTTCGACTGCAGCGCCGCGAAGAGCGCCAGGCCGTTCAGCTACAAAGATTCGGAGGCGTATCGTACGCTTGAGGAGGCGCTCGACGTGCTCGAGCAGGTCGATGTCCTCGTCAGCATTCCGCTGGAGGAGCTCGGCGCGGAACCCGGTCGCCGTTTCGATACGGAGGAGGAGCGCCGAGCGTTGTTCGAGGCTCTCGTCACGAAGATCGAAGCAACGAATCCATCCGAAAACCCCCGCCGTATAGCGGCCACTCTCTTGCTGGATGCGGGGATCACGACGCTGTCCACCACCCTCACCGACCTCGAGAAATCGGCGACGGAACTCGACATCACCCTGTACAATGTCGAACGAATGGACGGGTCTAAATACGTCTCCTACTGCGGTGCGGACGTAGATTCGTTCGTATCGGGGACAATGTGTCTCGTCAGGACGTCGGCGCTTTTCACCCTGGACCTGCTCGAGACCCGCCTGGAGAATTTCTCTTCGGAAAGCGCTTCGGAGACGGCGTCCATGGCAGCCGACCTGGTCGACACCGGGCATGAGCTGCTCGATGGCCTGAACTCGGAGATCGAGGCGGAGTGTGGAGGTTAGAGCAGCAGCGGTTTGATCTCGTCCATATAGCGCTGAACGGCCATTTGGACGCTGCGCTTGGCTTCCGCGGGTCCCATGAAATCCTGCACCCGCACCTCTTTGTTTTCCAGCTTCTTGTAATCTTTGAAGAAGCGCTGGAGCTCGCGCAGGCGGTGCTCGGGCAGCTCGCGGATGTCGTGGTAATCCGCGAATGCCGGATCGTCGAGATGGACGCAGACGATCTTTTCGTCTTTCTGGCCCTGGTCCAGCATGTTCATCATGCCTATCGGCCGGGCGCGCAGCATGCTCAGCGGCACGACCTCCTCTTGCATCAGCACGAGCACGTCCAGCGGATCTTCATCCTCGCCGTACGTCTGAGGAATGAATCCGTAATTGGCCGGGTACACTACCGATGAATACAGCACACGGTCGACGCGAAGGAGTCCGCTCGCCTTATCAAGTTCATACTTGACCTTGCATCCCTTCGGGATCTCGACGATCGTGTTGATCACCTCCGGAACGTCGGATCCTGTGGGCACATCATGCCAGGCATGTTTCATGGGTGGTTCTTCCGGCCGCTGACGGATTCATATCGACGCCGGCCTCAGGTCGTATCCGGCCGCATCTCGCGCTTCGCTTCACCCATCGGAGGCGCCTCACCGCCGAGATGTTCGGTGGGATCGAAGCTGTGCTGCTCCGCGATCCAACAGGCGACGCCGGTCGCGAGAACGAGATCTGCATCCTCCGTATCGCGCGTCGGCTCCGCCGCGATGTGATCGAGGCCTTCCTGGCCCGGCTCGCGCGCTTCGAGGCGGTATCGATCCAGACCATGCACCAGGTGCGAGGGCGCATCCGACTTGACCCCTGTGACGTCGAATCGACCGTCGTGGTAGATCTCCTCGATGTTCGACACGACAAGGTGTTCGGACACCTGAAGGCCCGGCGCGCCGGCTGAGTCTCCCAGCTGGGATCCGCCGGTCTGGCTCGCCGCATCGCCCCCGCTGATTACGATCCCGATCGGCGAGAGACCACGCTGCTTCAGGGTGCGGAACACCTCCTCTCCTATCTCCTCCGTAGCATTCGTCACGCAGATCGTGCGTCCTACGAAGGGATCATCGCGGATCTGATCTTGAACCCAGGATGCGATCTCATCGGCACTTCCATGGAGACGCCGGAGATCATGAAGGCGGTAGGTTGCCTCGCCGTTTGCCTGGTCTTTCTCGATGAGCGAAAGGGCGTAGCCTGCGGCGCCGTCATCCTCCGAATGCGCGTCGATGCCCAGATAGAATTCGTAGGCCATGTTGTTAGGGTCGCTGGTTGCGATCGTACGCTATGGTTTCATGATATCAGACGTTTGCCCCGTGGTGATGTGCCGTTCAGAACGGGCGGTGGTGCGGACGTTGCCAGATGGTTTCAGCGCACAATGGGGCCTGTCGGTGCGGCGGGCCGAACGA
>CAZART010000013.1:44256-46445 GCA_964487555.1 uncultured Rhodothermales bacterium | reverse complement strand
GGTGCGGCGGGCCGAACGAAACCCGTTGGTGCGGCGGGCCGAACGAGACCCGTTGGTGCGGCCGGGCGCACGAGACCCGTTGGTGCGGCCGGGCGAACGAGACCCGTTGGTGCGGCGGGGCGAACGAGACCCGTGGGCGTGACGAGGCGAACGGGGTCTCTAGCGCGTTTCGTGGCGAACGGCGTCTCTACCGCGTTTCGAGGCAAACGGGGCCTCTGGCGCGCGGCGTGATACTGGAGGAGCGCTCCGGCGCGCGGCGTGATACTGGAGGAGCGCTCCGGCGCGCGGCGTGATGCTGGAGGAGACCTCTAGCGCGCGGCGAGATTCCGGACGATCCCTCTAGCGCGCGACGAAGTAAACAACGAGGTCTCTAACGCGAGGAGATACCGGAGGAGGCCTCTAGCGCGCGGCGAGGTATTGGACGCTGAAATACGCTCGGCGGTCCGTCCACACCTTTTGCACGTCGAAGCCGGACCGGTCGGCCAGCTCGTGGAAGCGCTCGAGCGAATATTTGTACGAGTATTCGGTACAGATCCGCTCTCCTGCGGCGAGGGGGATCGTTCGGCCGGCCACCTCCACGGCCTGATCCTCGCGGCTGACGAGGTACATCTCGATACGGCCCCGCTCTTCGTTGTATACGGCGTCGTGCTCGAAGGCATCCAGCCGGAAGGTAGCCTCGAGTTCACGATTCATTCGCCGAAGCAGATTCTTATTGAACGCCGCCGTTATGCCGCGTGCGTCGTTGTAGGCGGCCCGCAGAACGCCGGAATCCTTCTCGAGATCCACGCCTATGAGTAGCGCGCCTCCCGCTCCGCACACGCGGGCAATCCTCCGGAGGAAGCCTTCGGCTTCGATCGGATGAAAGTTGCCGATGGTGGATCCTGGAAAATAGACGGCGACTCTTCTCACGTCGCCCGTGGGTTCGGGGAGCTCGATCTCATCGGTATAGTCGGCGCACACCGGAAGGACTTCCACGCACGGAAATTCCGCCTTCAACTCCGCCGCCGAAGCCAGAAGATGCTCGCGTGAAATATCGATCGGCACGTAGCCGGCGGGATCGCGCATGTGGGCGAGCAGGATGCGCGTCTTCAGACTACTACCGCTGCCGTACTCTACGAGCAGGGACTGCGGACCGAGGTGCTCGGCCATCTGATCCACATACTCTTCCATGATGGCGAGCTCGGTGCGCGTGAGATAGTACTCATCCAGCTCGCAGATGGCGTCGAAGAGCTCTGAGCCTCGCGCGTCATAGAAGAACTTGCTCGGCAGAGACTTGGGATGGGTCGTCAGACCCACGATCGCCTCATCGCTGAACGTGTCGGTCGGCGGCTCGAGATCGAGAAGCGACAGGGCCAGGGACGTGGTCGTCATAGGCATTAGCAATCCCGCGCGAGCCGGAGCCCTGTGAACTGCCAGGTCGATTCGGGCGAGAAGAAGTTTCGGTAGGTGGATCGGATATGGGTCTCGGACGTCGCGCACGATCCGCCCCGCAGGACGAACTGATTGCACATGAACTTACCGTTGTATTCGCCCAGCGCGCCCGGCAGCGGCTTGTAACCGGGATAAGGTGAATACTGGCTGCGCGTCCATTCCCACACGTCGCCGTACATCTGCTCGAGGCGAACGTCACCGTTCGTAGCGGCGACGGCGGCCGTGGGATGGTACCGGCCATTCTCCACGAAATTACCGCTTCGATCCTCTAGCGATTGCGCAGCGATCTCCCACTCCTGCTCGGTGGGAAGCCGCGCATCCGCCCACCGGGCATAGGCGTCAGCCTCAAAATAGCTTAGATGACAGACGGGTTCGTTTTCGGCCACTTCACACATGCCGTCGAGGGTGAACGTCCACCATTCCCCATTTCGCAACTCCCAGTAGAACGGCTCGCTCCACTCGTTTTCGTCGACGGTCGCCCAGCCTTCCGAGAGCCACAGCTCCGGACGCCGGTAGCCGCCGTCCCGCATGAATTCGAGGTATTCTCCATTGGTGACGAGCCGGCTCGCCAGAAGAAACTCCTCAGCAAAATGCCGGTGCCGTGGCGTTTCGTTGTCGTAGCAGAACGAGTTTCCGGCGTGGCCGATTTCGTAAACACCTTCGTCGAAATGCTTCCAGGAGAATGGAAGGCTGCCGCGTGAGAGCTGCGGCGCACCTACTTCAGCGTGGGGGTGCGGCGCACGGACTTCAGCTTGGGG
>CAZART010000013.1:39448-44156 GCA_964487555.1 uncultured Rhodothermales bacterium | reverse complement strand
CGGGCTTCAGTGAGGGGCTGTGGTGTGCGGGCCTCAGCATGAGGGTGCGGGGTGAGGTCTTCAGGACGGGCCTGCGGGGTGAAATCTTCAAGACGGAGGTGCGGGGTGCGTGCACCGGCATGGGGATGCAGGGCGCGGGCCTCAGCATGGAGCGGCCGGGGTGCGGCCCGGTAGACGGGGCGAAGGGGATTTACGGAAAGAACGTGTTTGATGTCGGTGAGGATGAGCTCCTGGTGCTGCTGCTCGTGATGGATGCCGATTTCGACGACGTCGGCCACATCCTGCGGTGCGTCGAGATTCGTCAGGAAGATCTCCATCTGCTCGTCTACATGCCTCCGGTACTTGAAGACCTCACTTACGGTCGGCCGTGAGATGTAGCCCCGCCGGTCACGGCAGTGTCGCTCACCGGCCTGGACGTAGTACGAGTTGAAGAGGTACGGGAATTCGGGGTGATACAGCCGATAGTGCGGCTTAAAATTCTGAAGAACGAACACCTCGAAAAACCAGGTCGTGTGGGCCAGATGCCACTTTGTGGGACTGACGCTTTCCATGGTCTGTACGATGTGGTCCTCGATTTCGAGCGGCGCGGCCAGATGTTCGGTGAAGGCGCGGACACGGCGGTACTGCGCAAGGAGCCCGGCGAGTCTCGCCGCTTCGCCGTTGCTGCCGGCCAGGCGTTCGATCGAACTCGGGTTCGCGGTTTCCAATTTCGTCAGCATCGCGTCGTCAGAGTGGATGTTCACGGCCGTTTGCGAGATCTCTTCGAAAGTCAGTGTCGTTGATCGGGCGAGCGTTTCGCGCAGTAGAGAGGCTCCGACCGCCCGGTCCCCCTCTCGCCCGGTTCTAACCTACAGGAACGGGCATAAATTGTTGTCGCCGGTTTGGGAAAATCGAGTGTTCAGGTGGAGGAGTGCCTACGTGCGCCGTCTCGCGCCTGTGATGCCGCCCTGCCCGCTTATGATGGGGTGGTTTTCGATTCGGCGACGGGACAAAGGCGCCCGGTGTGCGACACGGGCAGGCGCTGCACCTTGGCAGCGACGAACGTGCGAGGGCAGGGTGGATTTGCTGATCGAGATGCGATTGGCCTAGTCGCTTCGCGAACTCGCGCGCACGCATCAGTTCACTTCACTTCACTTCGCAGCGGGGGGATACCATGGATTGGCTGCGTTTCGGGGATTCAAACGGGTGGGTTTGAGATGCTACATTTGGTCTGCGAAGATGTAGGCTTTTGTACCCCGGATTAGAAAACGTAGCACCGCTCGATCGGAGTAACACCGGCTTCATTCGTAATACCGGAGCGCTGGAGACGGCGCTCCGCAGACGCTGTTCGTCGATCCGGTATTACTTTTCACCGCTGCGAGCCGCATTGCAACATTTTCCGCCGCTTCGTAGGTCTTCTCCGCAGGCGGTGTTACCCCCCGCTCACAGTTTTACGTTCTGAAAACGTAACACAAATCAGCAGTTTTGCTGCGTCTTTTCCGACCACCCCAAGGTCCCGGCATCGCCACCACGTAAGGGTCACGCGTTCGTAGGCATCCGCCCGGACCGCGCTGGCTGCTACTCGTTCTCCTGGCGCGTAACGCTGGCGACGAGGTGATTCGTCCGGCGAAGGGCGGTCAGGCGTGAAGGGCGCGATGCGTCGCCGGCTCCTTCGTCTTCCGAGCGGTCGTCGTACGCATCGATGCTAAGGGCGTCGAGCCGGCTCCAGCGGGGCGTGTACCAGGAGGGCGAAACGCGAATGCTGATGCCGCTTTCGGCCACGGTCTCGTTTGATTCACCGGCCCAGGATGCGAACGAATGCCACGTCGGCAACAACGGAGGCAGACTCCCGTCTCCGGGATTCGGAGGACTTTCCAGGAGCGCAGCCAGCGATTCGAATTCGATGCCGGGCATGGGAGGGGCGGAGGGGTTATCGGTCTATGCGGCCTTTCGGAAGGGGTTATCGGTCCGTGCGGCCTTTCGGAAGGGGGTATCGGTCTATGCGGCCTGTTGGGACTTGAACTCGGACGGAGAGGAACCGAACTGCTCCCGAAAGCACTTCGCGAAGTACGAGAGGCTCGTGAAGCCCACCGAATAAGCGACTTCCGAGACGTTGCCGTACTGCCCTTCGAGCAGCTGAGCCGCTCGCTGAAGACGAAGCGAGCGGATGAACTCGACAGGCGACTGGTCAACCGTGTCGCGCAGGCGCCGCTGGAGCTGGCGTGGGCTCAGGCCCAGTTCCGCAGCGAGTTCCTGCACGCCGAAATCGCCTTCTTCGATGTTTTCCTCAATGATGATGCGTGCCTTGTTCAGAAGGGCTTCGTCGGCCGAGGTGACGGTGATATCGCTCGGCTTGATGACCACCTCGCGGCTGTACCGCTTGCGCAGCTCGCTCCGTGTCTTGATTTCGTTGTTGATGCGCATGACGGCCTCCTCGAGATCGAACGGCTTCACG
Source organism: uncultured Rhodothermales bacterium (assembly GCA_964487555.1). Classification (GTDB taxonomy): domain Bacteria; phylum Bacteroidota; class Rhodothermia; order Rhodothermales; family VXPQ01; genus CAZART01. Next base: position 41,722 of record CAZART010000013.1, on the reverse strand, counting down.
AGATAGTCGTCGGCGCCGGATTCAAGGCCTTCCATCTTCAGCGTCGGAACCGCGTTGGCGGTCACCAGGAAGATGGGAATGTGGCTAAGGCGCTCGTCGGACTTTATGGAGCGGCAGAGTTCGTTGCCGTCCATCACCGGCATCATGATGTCGCTGATCACCAGATCGGGCTCGACTTCTTTGATGAGATCGAGTGCTTCCCGACCGTTAGTGGCTTCAACGACCTTGTGGTGACGGCGAAGTGCATAGGCGAGATAGCCTCGCGTGCCCGGGTGATCGTCGACGACGAGCACGGTCGTCTGCTTCTCTTCCGCCTGACGTTCGTCGGGCGAAAGCCGCTTCTCGGGCTTCGTGAAGCCGTCACCCGTCATCGATGCTGCGAAATCATCTTGTGTGGATTCTATATTCTCTTTTGCGGATTCTTCGAATTTCGCTTCTCCGTCCACGGAGAGCGACTCGCGGCCGGTACGCACAGGAAGCACAATGCGAACGCGCGTGCCACGCTTGCCGAGCCCCTCCACCTCCAGTTCGCCGCCGTGGAGCACGACCAATCGGTGGGCCAGTGCGAGTCCGAGGGCGGTAAAATCGGCAAGTGACTTCTCGAACGCTGTCCAGTCCCCCTGCGAGCGCAAGATCTTTAAAAAGCGATCGTCCATGGGTCTTCCGTTGTCGGTGATCTCGAGTACGACGCGGCCGAACCCGTCGGACGAGGAATCCGTCTTCGTGAGAAGAAACTGCAGCATGTCGCCGGACTCCATATCTGCGAAAGCGCGCTCTACCAGGCTGTGAACCGCCTCTTCGATGCGGCTCTGATCGAATATGAAAGGCAACTCCTCCAGATTGGAGCTAAATTGAACCGTGACGCCGTGTCGTTCGGCAAGAGGCCGCAGCGACCTTACGAACCGTTCGATCGTCGAGACGAAGTCGGCTCTTCGGTAGGTGAGTTCAGCAGAGCCGAGCTCCATCTCAAGCACCTTCTGTACCTGGTCGAGACTGCGCTGAAGACGATTGGCCTGATGCATCATCCGTTCGACGTCGCTATCGTCGAGGTGCACCGTACCCGCATCCTGCATCATCGCCTGAAGGGGAGACTTGAGCATCATGAGCAGCGTTCTCAGGTTGCTCATCATCGTGACGAGAACATGGCTTCGCGCTCGGTCGAGCGCTACAAATTCATTTACTTTGCGGTCAGCCTCCTCACGGCTCGACCTGAGGCTCTGCATTTCGTCGGCAGCGTGGGCCCTGAGCTCGCGCTCCAGCGAGCAAATGTGCCTTCGATGTACGACGTAACCCAGTGCGGCAACGATCGGGAAGACCAGTAGAGCGAATACCATATGTTTACTATCAATGTAGCGTGTACGGAAAGCCGGCCCCAGGTGAAACCATTGATGCGTAGACGGCTCGACCTTGAGCCCGAGATCCACCAGATCATCGTGGCGAAACGGCTATCACAAAAAAGGAGCCAAAAGAACCACAGTCGGATTCGGGCATACACGAAACCCTGCCGCGGCCGCCGTCGTCGTTCACCGTCGTTCCGGGTAAAGAACACGTCTCTTCCCCGGTGTACGGTGTCGTTTTACAATCCGTACTCGTTCGATACGTGTGCGACGTCTTTTCTTCCGGGCGGTATCTTATTGTTTTTGCTTACTTAAGGAATGCCTTAATTCGCCCCCGTCCACTACCGATTTGAGACCATCATTGAGTCAAACGGAGCAAGAAACCGACATCATGAGACCGCTCGACCCGGCCGTTCGGACGGTGTGGCGCATCAAGCTGGCGCTATTCTGGGTTGTGGTTTTCGGCGTCGCCTCGGTCTATGAGCTGATTTCGTTTTTCGGTACGCGGGACGGCGGGCTGCCGAGCGGCCTCATTGCGGGGGGCGTCCTGATCGTCGGATCGCTGGCGGTCATCTACCTTCCGTCGCTCCGGTATCGGTTCTGGTGTTACAGCCTGCGCAGCGATGAGCTATACCTCGAGCGCGGCATACTGAACCGCGTCCGCACCGTCGTTCCTCTTCGTCGTATCCAGCACCTCGACGTGTCGCAAGACATCCTCGAACGAGAGTTCGACCTTGGAAAACTCATCGTGCATACCGCCGGCTCGAGAAGCTCCGAAGTTGTGTTACCGGGCCTTAATTACGAAGAGGCCAAATCACTTCGGGATACGCTGAAGCACTACATCCTCGAAGACGCGGTATGACGATCCGAGACAAAACGTCACGCGAGGATGGGGAAGAGCCCGTCGTCGATAAGAGGGACGACCCCGTCGATAAGG
>CAZART010000013.1:19733-39348 GCA_964487555.1 uncultured Rhodothermales bacterium | reverse complement strand
GGGACGACCCCGTCGATAAGGGCGAAGACTCCGTCGGGGACAGGGGGGAAGATCCCGTCGTCGACAAGGCTGAAATGGAACGCCTGCATCCGCTTACGCTGGTTCACCGGCTGATCGTGAGCATGCCGGCGCTGGTGGTCGTGCTGCTGCCGGTCCTTCGGCGGCCGGACACGGAAGCCTGGATCACCATCGTGATCGTCGCGATCTACGGCATCGCCGTACTCCCGCTCATCCTCCTGCAGTATCTCCGGTTTCGATATGCCGTCACGCCGGATGAGATCATCATCCACAAAGGTGTTTTCACCTACCAACATCGCAACATCCCGATCGAGCGGATTCAGAATATCGAGATCGAGCAGAGTCTACTGCCGCGCATGATGGGAACGGCCAAAGTGAAAATCGAGACGGCCGGCAGCACGTCGACGGAGGGCGTCATTGAATACGTGGCGCTCGAGCGTGCACGGGCCATCCGCGCGTCGGTACGGGCGCACCAGCGCGCGCTGAAGGAGGACCGCAGGGGGCACGACGAAGCGACCGAAAAATCCGTCCCCCCTGCCGACGCCCTCGCTGCCGACGCGCAAGCTTCCGACGTTGCCGAGCTCCCCGAATCGCAGGCACCGGCGGAAGCCCCTCGTGCCGCCGCGGCCGACGAGTCGGCCGTTGAACTGCTCCATACGATGTCCCTGCGCCGTGTCCTCCTGTCGGGCGCCTTTCGTTTTTCCCTGCTGTACATCGCGTTGATTTTCACGGCGATGGAGTATATGGGCACGGATCCGGAGGACGTCGCGCGTTGGATCTCCGGCAATCGCCTGGAGGCATTCAATGACGTCCTGGAGTCCTCGCTGATCCTGGTCGTTCTCAGCACTATCCTCATCGTCGGTGGGCTGGCCTGGATCACCGGCATCTTTACAAATCTGAACCGGTTCTACGGGTTTCGCCTCGGATTTGAGGAAGGGAAACTGCATACCCGCCACGGCCTTTTGACGGTTTCCGAAGGAACGATTCCGCTGAAGAAGATTCAGGCCCTCATCATTCGAACCAATCCGCTTATGCGAGCCTTCGGATGGTATCGGCTCGAGCTTCAGACGATGGGATTTAATCCGAATGACCGCGGCTACCGCGTTGCCGCACCCTTCGCCCGCAAGGATGAGATCCTCTCGATTGCGCAGCGGATTCGTCCCTTCGCGCTCCCCGAGCGGTTCCGATCCGTTTCGAGGGTGATGATTCGGCGAACGTTCGCGCGGTACGCGCTGACTTTCCTCCCCGCGGTCGCCGTCGCCACGTACTTCTGGGACTGGGCTCCGTGGCTGCTGCTGGGACTGCCGCTCCTCTATGCGATTGCGGAGCGTCAGTACCGGAACCACGGGTACGATGCAACGGACGCCTACCTCTTCGTGCGACGGGGCGTATTCAGGAAGTTCTTGTGGATCCTCCCTGCCGAGCGCTTTCAGGTATTCTATCTCACGCAGACACTCTTCCAGCGCCGGCTGGGCGTACAGTCGCTGTACGTCGATACGCCCGGAGCCGGCGCCATGGCGCATGCCGTCGTGGTGGATCTACCCGAAGATGAAGCGCGCAGCCTCTTCGAGGCGATATACATCCGCTTTCAGCGGCTATTTCAGCCGCGAAATCGCCCCCCAGACGATTAGGGCCTCCGACTCGCCGACGTCCGCTCCCATACCGAAAATTTACGCGACGTTTATCGGCTGCCAGCGATAGATTTCGTTTCTTGGTGCCGCAACACCCGCATACCACCCTATCGTTTTTCTATCCGTACGGTCGGCCGGCTCTCCACGTGAACGATGGGATGCGGGTTCACGTAGTATCTCAGCATGCTTAGCCATTCATTACAACAAACTGGAACGATTCAGAACGGACCCGGTACGCCGCTCGACGTCTCGCGCTCGAGCGGGATCCTTCTTCACGTATCGTCTCTTCCCGGACGTTTCGGGATCGGAGATCTCGGACCGGCCGCCTATCGATTCGCCGATTTCCTCGTCGAGACCGGCCAGCGCATCTGGCAGGTCCTCCCTCTCGTGCCCGTCGGCCTCGGAAATTCTCCGTACTCGAGTCCGTCGACCTTCGCCGGAAATCCACTCTTCGTGAGTCCCGACCGTCTCGTCGAGCAGGGGATTCTGTCCGCGGAAGACCTGCGGGACCTCCCGGTATATCCCTCCGATCACGTCGCCTTCGGCACGGTCATTCCTCATAAGATGGACCTGCTGCGCCGCGCGTTCGACCGCTTGCGTGGCGATAGCTCGTCGCCTATTCGAAGGGAGTTCGATCAATTCCGAAGCGACAATGCCTATTGGCTCGGCGACTACGCGCTTTTCATGGCCCTTAAGAACAGTTTCGGCGACGTCCCATGGACCGATTGGCCGCAGGAGCTTGCCCGCCGCGAGCCCGGCGCGCTGGCGCGGGCCAGGTCGGACCATTCGGAGGCCGTCGAGCGGCATGAATTTTTCCAGTTTCTCTTCTTCCGGCAATGGAGTCGGCTGCGTGCCTACTGCAACGAGCGTGACATTCGGCTATTCGGTGACCTGCCGATCTACGTCGCCCACGACAGCGCCGACGTCTGGGCGCATCGGGATCTGTTTTATCTGGATGAGTCCGGCCGCTGCAGCGTCGTCGCAGGCGTGCCGCCGGATTATTTCAGCGAGACCGGCCAGCGGTGGGGCAATCCCATCTACCGGTGGGATCTGATGGGCGAGAAGAGCTATGGGTGGTGGACACGCCGGTTCGAGAATATTTTCAGCCTGGTGGATCTCGTTCGTCTCGATCACTTTCGCGCTTTCGCCGGATACTGGGAGATTCCGGCTTCGGAAGAGACCGCAATTCACGGAAGGTGGGTGGAGGGTCCGGGCGCCTCTCTTTTCCACGCCATCGAACGTGCTCTCGGGCCGCTACCGCTGGTTGCCGAGAACCTCGGCATGATCACGCCCGACGTCACGGAGCTCATGGAGACGTTCGGTTTTCCGGGGATGTCCGTTCTTCAGTTTGCCTTCGGCGGCGAAGCCGATCATGCTTTCCTGCCTCACAATTACGAGCGGAATCTGGTCGCCTATACCGGGACGCACGACAACGACACGATCCTTGGATGGTGGTCGAGCATGGAACGTGACGGTGCAGGCTCGGGCCTGCGGGCGACGCACTTCGCGCGCTCGTATCTGGGCCTCGGGGAGAACGGCGAAGAAGTGCACTGGACGTGCATTCGCGCATTGATGTCCTCGGTGGCCAACATCGTCGTCAGCCCGATGCAAGACGTGCTAGGCCTCGAAAGTGACGCGCGGATGAACGTGCCGGGCAAGGGTCACGGCAACTGGTCGTGGCGCTTTTGCGAGGAGGAGTTGACCGAGACGATCCGTCGAAAGCTGAGGACGCTTACGGCGGTGTATGGGCGGTCAGGCGGGCTGGACAAGGCCGTTGGGAATGGAGGGTGAAAAGCTAGAGGGTACGAGCGTGCGAGGGCCGGACGGCGAGAGCGAGATAAAGCAGGATGGTACGAGCGTGCGAGCGCCGGAGGGCGAGAGCGTGAGAAAGTTGGACGGCAGGAGCGTGCGAGCGCCGGAGGGCGAGAGCGTGAGAAAGTTGGACCGTAGGAGCGCGCGAGCGTTGGAGGGTAAGTGGGTGTGCATCGACATTGGAGGTGGGGATGGTGCGTGATGGTGGAGACGGATATGTGCGCCTGGGGGCGCTGGTGCGGGAGGGTGAGACGTTGTTTCGCGTTTGGTCGCCCGAGGCGGAGCGGTTGGACGTGGTTTTCGCCGACCGTGCCGTCGAGATGAGGCAGGTCGGCGGCGGCTACTTCGAAGCGGTCGACAACGCTCGCGCGGGGACGAGGTATCGGATTCGACGCGATGGGGGCGACGCGTTTCCCGATCCTGCTTCGCGGTTCCAGCCGGAGGGCGTGCACAGCCCGTCGGAGGTCGTCGATCCTCGGGCGTACGTATGGAAGGACGGCCGATGGTCGGGCATCCCGCAGGAAGAACTCGTCTTTTACGAGCTGCACGTCGGCACGTTTTCCCCGGAGGGTACGTTCGACGGCGTCCGAACGCGTCTCTCCTATTTGAAAGATCTCGGCGTCACGGCCGTCGAGCTCATGCCGGTTGCGGATTTTCCCGGCCGCTGGAACTGGGGGTACGACCATGCGGCCCTCTACGCACCCAGCCGCGCCTACGGCCGGCCCGACGACCTGCGGCGCCTCGTAGACGAGGCGCATGCGATGGAGATGGCGATCTTTTTCGACGTCATCTACAATCATCTCGGTCCGGACGGCGCTTATCTGGCGGCATTCGCCCCGATGTTCACAGACAGGCATCAGACGCCCTGGGGCAATGCCATCAACCTGGATGACGTCCACAGCGAAGGGGTCCGGGGCCTCTTCATCGACAATGCCCTCCACTGGCTATCGGAATATCACGTGGATGGTCTTCGTCTGGACGCTACACACGCCATCGTGGACGATAGCGAAGTCCACTTCTTACAGGAGCTCGCCGAAGCCGTCGCCGGCATCGACGAAGGCCCGCGCCGATTCCTGATCGCCGAAGACAGCCGAAATCTCAATCACATCATCCGGCCCCGTAACGACGGCGGATACGGCATCGACGGCGTATGGACCGACGACTTCCATCATCAAGTCCGGCACATAACGGCGGGGGACTCGGAAGGATACTACGCCGATTTTGTGGACATGAACACGCAGGAGCTTGCTTCAACCGTCGAGAAAGGCTGGTTCTACGAAGGACAGCCTTCCAGATACACGGGCAAGCCTCGAGGCACGGATGCGTCCGTCATCCGGCCCGACCAGTGCGTCGTATGCATTCAGAATCACGATCAGGTCGGCAATCGGCCGCAAGGAAAACGGCTCCATCACGAAATTCCTATCCCTCTCTACCGCGCAGCGTCGGCCCTTCTATTGTTCGCACCGGAGCTGCCGCTTCTATTTATGGGCCAGGAATGGGCCACCTCATCACCGTTTCAGTTCTTTACGGATCACAATGAAGAGCTGGGCAGGCTGGTCACCGAGGGGCGGAAGAAGGAATTCGAGGGGTTTTCCGGATTCAAAGGCGACGTCCCCGATCCCCAGGATCCATCCACGTTCGATCGAAGCCGGCTGAACTGGGATGAGATTGACGAGGAGCAGCATCGCGGGACGTTGAATCTGTATCGCGACCTCCTAGCCGAGCGCAAAAAGCTCTCGCGCCCTGCCAGGGCGGTTGCGCGAGGTCCGCGCGGTCTGGAAGTTCGACGTGGGGATCATCTCTTGCTCGTCGCCTTCGGCGAGGGCATCGTCTTCTCGACGCCGGCGTGCCGGATCGTACTCCACACCGAGGAAGAGAAATACGGGGGCGACGGTCGTGCGCCCCTCCTCTCTCGAGAGGACGGCGAGCAGCACCTCCGATTCAGCCGCGCCGGAGCGGCCATTCTCGACGTATCGTCGTAGCACACGGCACCTGATCAAATGATCGCAACGTATCGCCTGCAACTCAATCCCGATTTCGGCTTCGACCAGGTCCGCGCGCTGCTGCCCTATCTTAACGGGCTCGGGATCAGTCATCTGTATTTATCGCCCGTTACGGCGGCGCGTCCGGGAAGTACGCACGGCTACGACGTCATCGACCACAACGCGATCCGCCAGGAACTCGGCGGGCGTCAAGCGTTTGACCGTCTCGTTGCTGCGGCACGGGAAGTCGGGCTCGAGGTCATCCTCGATTTCGTCCCCAACCACGCCGGCGTGGGACCGCGGAACAGCTACTGGCAGGACGTCCTCGCGTACGGGCCGTACTCGACCTATGCCGCCTACTTCGACGTCGACTGGCATCCGATCAAACCCGAGCTTCAAGGCAAAATCCTGCTGCCGTTCCTCGGACGAACGTACGGTGAGGTACTCGACGACGGCGAGCTTTGCCTGTCCTATGACGACGGGTACTTCTACGCGAGCTATTACGAGAACCGGTATCGCCTCAATCCGGCGTCGTATACCGCCGTTCTCGAGGATGTCTTGCAGGCGACGGAGCGTACGGCATCCTACTGGGATTTGAAGGACCTCCTCGAAGTCTTCCGTACGCTCGAGCCCCACGAACGTGACAAAGCCGAGGCGCTCCGTAAGCGGCTCACCAACCTCTTCGGCAGGATCGACTACGAATCCGTCGTCGATGCCTTCGATGCGGCGGCCGTCCACGAGATCCTCGAAAGACAGTACTGGCGGCTCGCGTTCTGGAAAACGGCCGGCTACGAAATTAACTACCGGCGGTTCTTCGATATCAACGGGCTGGTGGCGTTGCGGATGGAAGACGATCACGTCTTCTGGGACGCCCATCAGCTCCTCGCAGAGGTGCTGGCGATGGAGGGCGTGGCCGGCGTGCGTATCGATCACATCGACGGCCTGTTCGATCCGCACGACTATCTGGACCGTCTACGGAAGGTCGGGGCGGGCCGGATCTGGGTCGAGAAGATCCTCGCGCCGGGCGAGACGATCCCGGAGGATTGGCCGGTCGCCGGGACGACAGGCTATGAGTTTCTGAATGATGCCATGGGCGTCCTATTGCACGAGGAGGCTCGGATCAATCTCGAGAAGATCTATCGCCGTGCCACGGGGATGACGCTTTCGTACGACGATGAGGTCTATCAGAGCAAGAAAGACGTGATCGCGTCGTCCCTCTCCAGCGAGCTATTCCGGCTCGCCTACGAGCTCGACCGAATCTCCGAAGCCGACTACCACACGCGCGATTACACGCTGGAAGCGCTCCGGCTCGCGCTTGTGGAGATCGTCGCCGTGTTCGATCGCTACCGTACCTACCTGCCGCACGACATCGAGACCGCCCGCGAGGTCGTTCAGAAGGCTGTTTATCGCGCGCGCGCTCGGAACCCCGTCACCGAGCCGACCGCCTACGACTTCATTGCTCGCGTCGTTCTAGGAGACGTTCGACCGGATTTGTCCGACGTGCAACGCGCCTTCGTCGGCCGCTTTCAGCAATACACGGCACCGGTTGCGGCGAAGGGCGTCGAGGACACGGCGTTCTACCGGTATCTGCCGCTGGCCGCGCTGAACGAGGTCGGCGGGGAGCCCGGCGAATTCGGACAGTCGCTTCACGCGTTTCATTCGCGCGCTCGGTTTCGGTCCCATCGCTATCCCGACAGCCTTCTCTCCACCGCCACGCACGACCACAAACGCGGCGAAGACACTCGGATGAGAATGATCGCGCTCTCGGAGATGTCGGACGAATGGGAAGCCGTCGTGCGAACGCTGCTCGAAATCGGCGAGTCGCACATCGGCGACGCCGGTCCGTCTCGGATCGACCAGTACCTCTTTTTTCAGACGCTCGTCGCCCTCCGGCACGGCTCGGACCACGCGGAGCTGCCCGACCGGCTCCAGGCGTACATGGAGAAGGCCTCGCGAGAGAGCAAGCGGCAGACGAGCTGGACGTATCCGGATGCAGGCTACGAAGAAGCGCTCGAGTCTTACGTGCGAGGTGTGCTGGCGGATGACCGGCTTGGACCTGCGATCGATGCGTTCGCCGAAGACCTTGCCCACGTTGGATTCAGAAACAGCCTGAGCCAGCTCGTGCTGAAAATGACGACGCCGGGCGTCCCCGACGTCTACCAGGGGTGCGAACTGCTGGACCTGACGCTGGTAGATCCCGACAACCGCCGCCCGGTGGACTACGAGCTGCGCTCTCGCCTGCTTGAAGAGATGAACCCATTGCTCGACGCGCCGTCGACCGACGCCCTGCGCGAGATGATCGGCGCCGATGACGAGAAGGCGAAGTTGTACGTGACGGCGGCGCTGCTGCGGCTGCGGAAGGAGGCGCCCCACCTGATGTCCGCGGATTATACGCCCATCGACGTGAAGGAATCGGAGCAGTGGATTGCGTTCGCCCGCACGCACGAGGCGGATGCGCTTGTCGTGGCCGTGCGGCGGTGGCACCGCTCGGATGCGGAAGATGCCGCGCTCATCCTCCCTCCCGCCCTTGCGAACCGCTCATGGACCGAGGTGCTCACCCGCACAACGATCGACGCCGGCGATGCTATCACGCTCGACCGGATCCCTCTTCCCTGGGGCGTGCTGCGCGCGCCATCCGAACGGCCGTCCCCGAAGTGAGGTCGTACTTCTCCCTCGGGCGCCGCGCCATCTAATGAGCCGTCCCCGAAGTGACCTCGTCCACGTCTCCTGGGACGCCGCGCCATCTGAGGGGCGTCCTATGCGGGCGGGCGCGTGCCTCACCTCGTCCTACGGCACCGCGCGCAGCACCTTCAGGTCGCGCGATGCGACCGGCACCTCTTCGTCGGGATCAAACCATCCCTCCTCGTCTTCCCCGGCCAGGTCGCTGACCAGTTCCCAGGCCGTCGGCGAGCCGGCGGGCGCGTACGGAAGCGAAAACGCCGCGTCCGACGCCCCCGCGTTGGCAAGAATAAGCAGGGTGTCGTCCAGCAAATCGTTGCCCCTCTCGTCACGGCTGTGGATGCAATCGCCGCGCAGAAGAAAACCGAAGGCGTGGAGCGTCGAATCCGACCAATCCTCGTTGGCCATTTCCCGGCCTTCGGGATGCCACCACAGCACGTCGCGAACGCCGTCGGCGTCGACGTCCCCCTTGAGGAAGCGCCGCCGCCGAAAGTTCGGGTGCTCCTTCCGAAACGCGATGACACGGATGACAAACTGGAGAAAATCCTCCCGGCGCGCATCGAGATCCCAATCGTACCACGCGATCTCATTGTCCTGGCAGTACGCGTTGTTATTGCCGCGCTGCGTTCGCGATATCTCGTCGCCGCCGAGCAGCATCGGCACGCCCTGCGACAGAAAAAGCGTAGAGATCATGGATCGTTTGAGCTTCTCGCGACACGCCAGAACGTCTTCGTCGTCGGTCTCGCCTTCCACGCCGCAATTCACGGAGTAGTTGGGCTCGTGACCGTCCTTATTGCCCTCTCCGTTCGCCTCGTTGTGCTTTCGCTCGTAGCTGACGAGGTCCTCGAGCGAGAATCCGTCGTGGGCCGTAACGAAGTTGATCGACGCATAGGGCCTACGGCCGGAGCGCTCGTACAGGTCGCTCGAACCCGCGACACGCGTCGCGAATTCACCGTTCAGACCTGAATCCCCCTTCCAAAACCGCCGCACGGCGTCGCGAAACCGGCCGTTCCACTCGGTCCACTGCCAGGGGAAGCTGCCGACCTGGTAGCCGCCCGGACCCACGTCCCACGGCTCCGCGATCAGCTTGACCTGGCTGAGCACGGGATCCTGCTGGATGAGCGTAAAGAACGCCGACAACATGTCGATCTCGTAAAGCTCACGCGCGAGCGCCGCCGCGAGGTCGAATCGGAATCCGTCTACGCGCATCTCCAGCACCCAGTAGCGGAGACTGTCCATGATGAGCTGGAGTACGTGCGGATTGCCGGCGTCGAGCGTATTGCCGGTGCCGGTATAATCCATCAGGAAGCGGGGGTTCTCCGGATTCTCCTTGTAATATGCGAGATTGTCGATGCCGCGCATGCTGAGGGTGGGCCCCAGACGATTTCCCTCCCCCGTATGGTTGTAGACGACGTCGATAATCACTTCAAGACCCGCCGCGTGAAGAGCACGCACCATCATCTTGAAGTCGCGAACGCCGGTGATGGGACCATTACTGGAATACTCGGGCTCGGGCGCGAAGTAGGCGAGCGTGTTGTATCCCCAGTAGTTGTTCAACCCCTTCTCCACGAGATGACGATCCTGCACCTTCGCGTGTACGGGCAGGAACTGAATCGTGGTGACCCCCAGATCCTTCAGGTGCTGAAGAACCGGATCCGAAACGACGCCCAGGTACGTACCACGCAGCTCTTCCGACACTTCGGGATGGGTCATCGAGATGCCCTTCACATGCGTCTCGTAGATGATGGTGTCCTCCCACGGGATCTTGGGCGACCGATCGTCGCCCCACTCGAAATGCTCCTCGACGACCGCCCCCAGAGCGGCGTAGGGCGCATTGTCGAGCTTGCTGAAACTGAGATCTTCGTCCGGCGAATTCACGTCGTAGCCGAACACGCTGTCGTCCCACCTGAGCCTTCGCCCGACGGCCTTGGCATAGGGGTCGAGAAGCACCTTGTTGGGATTAAATCGATGTCCCTTCTCCGGCTCATACGGCCCGTGTACCCTGTATCCGTAGAGCTGTCCCGGGCGAAGATTGGGCATGTACCCATGCCAGATCGGACCCGTCCGCTCCGGCAAGGAGTGTACGACGGAAGGCTGCGGGTCTTCGGGACGATCGAACAGCAGCAGATCTATCTGCTCTGCGTTCTGACTGTAGATGGCGAAATTGACGCCCAACCCGTCCCAATCAGCTCCTAGTGGATACGGTTTTCCAGGCCATATCCGAGCCCTCTTGCGCGTTCGCCTGCCTTTATGGTCGGTTCTTACATCTATCATGTGGATGGAATCTGTTCACAGGAAAATGCCGCCATCCCGGGCGGAGCATACTAAGCTCGTCGGAAGCACCATTGGAAAGTCGTGTAACGAGCGCAGCCGACTTGACCTTTCCCTCTACGAGAGCATATTAAATGCCATGCGGAGGGGAGGTGGCGCGCCGTTTAAGGCGGCGTATAGTTGTAAGTTTCAGCCGCCGCATGTTAGAAATAAGCTGAACCGTCTGCCAATCGACTTACTCACATTCTTTCACCTATGCCCGATACGAATCTGCCCCAGACCTGGTCGCGGGTCGTTCTCTCGTGGATCAGGCCGGGGGTCGACGGCGGCGAGTGGCCGGTCAAGCGCTCCGTTGGGGAGGAGCTCACGATCTGGGCCGCCCTCGTGGTCGACGGTCACGACAAGATCGCGGCCGAGGCCTTCTTCCGGCACGAGTCTGAAGATGATCGAGTTCAGCGGATGCGGCTGCAGTACAACGACGAGTATTTCGCATCCTTCCCTATCGAGGAGCTGGGAAAATACTACTATCGCGTTCGGGCGTGGGTCGATCCGTTTGCGACGTGGCAGGATCAATTCGAACGGCGTGTCCAGGGCGGAGATACCAGGTACGAGATCCAGAGTGAGCTGAAGGAGGGCGCGGTTCTGCTGCGCCGTGCGGCGGAGGTGGCGAGCGAGGCCGACGCGGCGCAGCTCAAATCCTACGCGGATGCCTTCGAAGCGGGCGACGTCGAGAAGGGGCTCGAGGCCCACGTGCTCGAGCTGGCGCAGGCCAATGATCCCAGAGACGGTGCCGTCGTCAGCGATACCTATGAGCTGCACGCCGATCCCGAGCTGGCTCGTTTTGCCGCGTGGTACGAGTTTTTTCCGCGCTCCACCGGAGCCGCGTCGAAGGACGGAAAGCCGGGCCACGGCACCCTCGATGATGCGGCGGACGTTCTGCCCCGCATCAAAGAATTGGGATTCGACGTCGTTTATCTCCCGCCGGTCCATCCGATAGGAAAAACGCACAGAAAGGGCAAAGACAACGCCCCGAAAGCGCGTGCGGGCGAACCCGGCAGTCCATGGGCGATCGGTGCCGCGGAAGGCGGTCACAAATCCGTTCATCCCGATCTCGGCGGCATCGAAGCCTTCGACCGGTTTGTTGCACGTGCGGAAGAGCTGGACCTGAAGGTAGCGCTCGACATTGCCTTCCAGACGTCTCCGGATCACCCGTATGTGAAGGAGCATCCGGCGTGGTTCAAGCAACGGCCGGACGGCTCCATTCGGTATGCGGAGAACCCGCCTAAGAAGTACCAGGACGTCTATCCCATGAACTTCGAATCGGAGGATTGGCAGGCCCTCTGGCAGGAGCTAAAGAGCGTGTTTGAATTCTGGATCGGCCACGACGTGCGCATTTTTCGCGTGGACAATCCGCACACGAAGCCCTTCGCCTTCTGGGAGTGGTGCATCCGAGAGCTTCGACAGGAGCATCCGGATCTCATCTTTCTGGCCGAAGCGTTCTCGCGCCCGAAGATCATGTACGGCCTGGCAAAGCTCGGCTACAACAATTCATACACCTACTTCACGTGGCGGAATACGAAATCCGAGCTTGTCGAGTACTGCCGCGAGATCTACGACACCGAGATCGGCGAATATTTCCGGCCGAACTTCTGGCCGAACACGCCCGACATCCTTCACGAATACCTCGTGCACGGCGGCCGGCCGGCTCACATCATCCGATTCGTGTTGGCCTCGACGCTCTCATCCGCCTACGGCATCTACGGCCCGCCCTACGAGCACGTGGACAACAACCAGCATCCCGAGCGCGAGGAGTACGTCAACAATGAGAAATACGAGATCCGCTCCTGGAACTGGAAGGATCCGAACTCGCTTCAGCCGTTGATGAAGCGGATCAACAAGATCCGGCGGGACAATCCCGCCCTGCAGTTCATGCGAAATCTGAGTTTCCATCAGACGGACAGTCCACACCTCATCGCCTACAGCAAGAGGCAGCGCGACAATCTGATTCTGGTCGTCGTCAACCTCGATCCTTACCACGAACAGCAGGGCTGGCTCCATTTGCCGCTCTCCGACCTCGCGATTCCCGAAGATCGGCCCTATGAGGTGCACGACCTCCTGGGGGGAGAGCGATACTACTGGAGCGGTCCCGACAACTTTATCCAGCTGAATCCCCACGTCAGTCCGGCCCACATCTTCAAGGTGCATGCGCGGACGACGAAGGAGTGGGATTTCGATTATTTCATGTAGGCGTTCGTCGTTCCTCGTTCTTCGTTGGCACGCCCAACACGCGTACTCGCGAACGACGACCCACGAACCTCGAACGGTTTGAACGATGTGGAGATGAGCGACTTTTTGAGCGATCCGCTCTGGTTTAAGGATGCGGTCATTTATGAGTTGCACGTCCGGTCGTTTTTCGATGCGACCAACGACGGCTTCGGCGATTTTGAGGGACTGCGGCGCAAGCTGCCGTATCTCGAGTCGTTGGGCGTGAATACGCTGTGGCTGCTGCCCTTCCTGGAGAGTCCGCTGAAGGACGACGGCTACGACACGGCCGACTATTACAAGGTCCTTTCGATGCACGGCACGCTCGATGATTTCCAGGCTTTTCTGGATGAGGCTCACAACCGTGGCATGCGCGTCATTACGGAACTCGTGATGAACCACACGTCCGATCAGCACCCCTGGTTTCAGGAGGCGCGCGACCCGTCCTCGACCAGGCACGACTGGTACGTATGGAGTGAAACGTCGGAGAAGTACAACGACGCCCGGATCATATTTACCGATACGGAGCCGTCGAATTGGTCGTGGGACCGGAAAGCCAAGAAGTACTACTGGCACCGGTTTTTCAGCCATCAGCCCGACCTCAACTTCGACAACGCGGACGTCCGCGACGAGATGAAGAAGGTGCTCTTCTACTGGCTGGATATGGGTGTGGATGGGCTGCGGCTGGACGCCGTGCCTTACCTCTACGAGCGCGAAGGTACGAGCTGTGAGAATCTGCCCGAGACCATCGAGTTCATCAAGGAGATGCGGGAGGCCATCGAGAAGCGGTACGGCCCGGGAAAGGTGATGCTTGCCGAAGCCAATCAGTGGCCGGAGGACACGCTGCCGTACTTTGCCGACGGGGAAGGCGTTCAGATGGCCTTCAACTTCCCCATCATGCCGCGCCTGTACATGGCGCTTCGCCGCGAGAACCGGCATCCTCTGGTCGAGATGCTCGACGTCACGAGCGACATCCCCGAGGACTGCCAGTGGGCGATCTTCCTCCGTAATCACGACGAGCTCACGCTCGAGATGGTGACGGACGAGGAGCGCGACTATATGTACCACGAGTACGCCGCCGATCCCCGCTTTCGCATCAACGTCGGAATCCGCCGCCGTCTGGCACCGCTGCTCGGCGGCGAACGGCGGCGCATCGAGCTGATGAACGCCCTTCTGCTGTCGCTGAAAGGCAGCCCGATCCTCTACTACGGCGATGAGATCGGAATGGGCGACGACCCCTTCCTGGGCGACCGTAACGGCGTCCGCACGCCGATGCAATGGAGCCCGGACAAGAACGCCGGCTTCTCACGCGCGCCGCATCACCGGCTGTTCATGCCCACGATCAACCACGGCCCGTACAGCTACGAGTTCGTGAACGTGGAGTCGGCTGAAAGCGACCCGTACTCGCTTTTGAACTTCATGAAACGCCTTCTGGCGCTGCGGCGTCAGCACAATCAAGTATTTGGACGGGGAACGTTTGAGCTCGTGCCGGTCGAGAATCAACACATATTCGCGTTCGTCCGCGAATTCGACGGCGAGAAAATCCTCGTCATCGCGAATCTCTCCCGCTTTGCGCAGTCCGTGTTCCTGCCGGAGTCCGATCTCTACCAGGGCCTCGTCCCCGTGGAGCTATTC
The DNA here is from genome assembly GCA_964487555.1 of uncultured Rhodothermales bacterium. GTDB lineage: Bacteria > Bacteroidota > Rhodothermia > Rhodothermales > VXPQ01 > CAZART01. The sequence goes on along the minus strand of CAZART010000013.1, from coordinate 25,058 downwards.
AGCCAGTCGCCGTTCCCGGTGATCGGCGACCGGCCCTATCACATGCTGATCGGCCCGCACGGATTCTACTGGTTCGTCCTCTCCCCGGCCGAATCCGCCCCCACGCCGCGGCGGACGGAGGTACAGATGCGTCCTGACCGCGACGAGGAAGAGCTGCCGGTGCTGAGCGTCACCGAAGGCATTCAGAATCTGCTGATCAAGACGATGGTTCGCGACCGCGGTATGGAGCGCCTCCAGTCGCTCTTACCCGCTCACGTGAAGGGGCAGCGGTGGTTCGGAGCCAAAGATCAGATCATACAGGACATTACGATTAACGATGCGATTCGGCTTCAAGCGACCCCCTTCCCGTTGTACCTCTCCGTGCTGGGCGTTCGGACCGATCGGGAAAAAAGCCTCTACGTGCTTCCTCTCACGCTGAGCTACGATGATGAAGCGGATCGCGTGATGGAGGACCGCCCCGCCTCGGCCATCGCGTGGGTCGACGGCCCGGAAGGCCGTGGGCTCTTGCACGACGCCACGGTACGCGCAGATTTCTGGCTGAGTCTCTTCCGCTGGTGGCAGTCGGGAAGAAAAGGCCGTTCGCTTCGTGGGCTTTACGTGTCCTCGATCGGTGCGGAAATCCAGAACCAATCCGTCCAGAGCGCCAGGCTGCTGAGTGGCGAGCAGAGCAATTCATCGGCCATTCTGGACGACAAGTTCTTCATCAAACTGTACCGCCGCCTCGAGCACGGTAAGAATCCCGAGACCGAGTTGCTCGAGTATCTCACGGAGGCCGGCTTCAAATTCGTACCGCAGCTCTTCGGGCGTGTGACGTTCAAGGCGCGGCGCGACGAATATGCGCTGGGCATCCTGCAGGCCGCGCTACCGGTCGAGAACGACGGCTGGAATCACGCCCTCGAGGTGATGAATCGCTTCCTCGACCGCGTATCGGAGATGACGCCGCCCACGGGAGGGCTTCCGGATGAAGACATGGCCGACGTGCCGGGATGGCTGGATGACGTCGCTCCCGAGATGCTCTCGCTGGCCCGCGTGCTGGGCATCCGCACGGCGGAGATGCACCTCAGCCTCGCGAAGGCCGTGGAGCCTGACATCCGTCCGCTCGACGCTGCGGCGGAGGACGTCGACGACCTTATCCATCGTGTGCGGACGGAAGCGGCGGAAACGCGGAAGATGCTCATCCAGCACGAATCGTCCCTGCAAGACGTGCCGACGGCGGCGGAGTGGGATGAGGCCTTGCAGCGACTCGAGCTGCTAAAGGCCCTCGATGCGACGCAGAAGAAAATTCGACTGCACGGCGATTATCACCTCGGCCAGGTGCTTCTCGCAGATGGGGAATTCTACATCCTCGACTTCGAAGGGGAACCTGCGCGGGCTCTTGAGGAGCGGCGCAAGCGCGACTCCGCGCTGCGCGACGTGGCCGGCATGCTCCGTTCGTTGGACTACGCAGCGCAGGCATCCTGGAACGAGCACAAGGACGAGAGCGGTAAACTGGCCGCCTGGACGCGCAAGCTCACCTTCTGGTGCGAGGCCGTGTTCCGGAACGGGTACTTCGACACGGCCGACGAAGGCGACTTCCTCCCCGGCCCCGAGGCGCGGCGCCTGTACTTGTGGACGTACCTTCTCGACAAGGCACTCTATGAAATCCGATACGAACTGAACCATCGCCCCACCTGGACGTGGCTGCCGCTCCAGGGGCTGAAGCGGCTATTGGCGGAGGGAAGAGGCGAGGGTCGAGAATCGAGGGTCGAGGATAGAGGGTCGAGGATAGAGGATCGAGGGGTGGCGTGACGTGGGGGCGTATTTCGATCATCGATCTTCGATCCTCGATTCTCGATCCTCCCCCCACCATCTCCAACGGAATACTTAATACTTATTCAAACAACGCAATGTCCTGGATAGAGAAAGACGACCTTCAGCGCTGGAATGCGGGTTCGCACTTCGCCGGCTACGAAAAGCTGGGGGCCCATCCGAAACGAAACGGTACCTGGTTTGCCGTGTGGGCTCCGTGGGCGGAATCGGTATCCGTTCTCGGCGAATTCAACGATTGGAAGGCGGATGCCCATCAGCTCAAGCGCACCGACGTCGGCATCTGGGAATTGTTCGTGCGCGGAGCCAGGACCGGTCATCATTATAAATTCCGCATACGGCGGGGCATGTATACGGTTGACAAGACCGATCCCTATGCCTTTGCCATGGAAGGGCCGCAGACGGGCGGCAATACGGCGGCCGGGCTGGCCTCCATCATAACCGATCTCGATTTCGACTGGGATGATCAGGAATGGATGGAGCGTCGGGAAGGGCCGGAGTCACTCGGCCGACCTCTTTCGATCTACGAGGTCCACCTCGGTTCGTGGAGAAAACAGGGCGACTATTCGATGAGCTATCGCGAGATCGCCGAGCCGCTCGCGGATCACGTCGAGGATCTCGGCTTCACGCACGTCGAGTTCATGCCGGTGATGGAGCATCCCTACTACGGTTCGTGGGGCTACCAGGTCGTGGGGTATTATGCTCCCACGTATCGCTTCGGCAGTCCCGCCGATTTCGCATACCTGGTCAACTATTTGCACAAGCGCGGTATTGGTATCCTCCTCGATTGGGTACCCGCTCATTTCGCCACCGATCCGCAGGGTCTCGTCTTCTTCGACGGAAGCACGCTGTATGAATACGACGACCCCCACATGCGCTATCATCCCGACTGGGGCACGTACGTGTTCGACTACAACAAGCCGGGCGTAAAGAATTTTCTGGTCTCGAACGCGCTCTTCTGGCTCAAGCACTATCACATCGACGGGTTACGCTTCGATGCCGTAGCCTCGATGCTCTATCGCGATTATTCACGCGGCGAATCCTGGTCGCCGAACATGTTCGGTGGCCGGGAAAACCTCGAGGCGATCGATTTGCTCAAGAAAGTGAATGAGGAAGTCTACAGCCAGGTCCCCAACGCGCTCATGATCGCCGAAGAATCGACGGCGTGGCCCGGCGTATCGCAGCCTACCTACAACGGCGGTCTCGGTTTTCTCTACAAGTGGAATATGGGCTGGATGCACGACACCCTCCAGTACATAAAAGAGGATCCGGTACATCGCCGCTATCACCACGACAACTTGACGTTCCCGCTCGTCTACGCCCATTCGGAACACTACACGCTTCCGCTCTCTCACGACGAGGTTGTGCACGGAAAGGGATCACTGTGGGGCAAAATGCCCGGGGATCCATGGCAGAAGGCGGCCAACCTCAGGCTGCTCTACGGGCATCAAATGGGGCATCCCGGGAAGAAGCTCCTCTTCATGGGGTGCGAATTCGGGCAGGAAGATGAGTGGGACCACGACCACTCGGTCGACTGGCACTTGCTCGACGAACCGCTCCATGCCGGCGTGATGAACTGGGTACGAGACATCTATCACCTGTACAGAGAACATCCTGCTCTCTGGAACGACAATCCCGGCGGCTTCGAATGGGTCGACCTGGGGGACCGCGAAAACTCGACCGTCTCCTACATCCGACGAAATGAAGGTCGAGAGCTTATTTTCATCCTCAACTTCACCCCCGTTCCCCGGTCGAACTATCGTATCGGCGTGCCCCAGGACGGCAGGTGGAAGGAACGGTTGAACAGCGACGCCGAATCGTACGGCGGCAGCGGAATGGGAAACCTCGGCGGCGTCGACAGCAACCCGGTACCCTATCATGGACGGTCGGCGTCGGTCGTGCTGACGCTCCCTCCCCTATCGGTCGTCGTTCTCGAACGTGAAGACGGCTAATCGCTGTCATCGAAAACACCGGCTTTGGCGCGCGAGTTGCTGCCGGAGGGCGCATTGCCGGCCGTCTGACGCTTCGACTCCGGCAGGCGCTCCAGGGCGGGAAAGCTGACGGTGAAGGTGCTGCCCTCGCCTCTGGTGCTGCAGGCGACGATCCGTCCGTCCATGAGCTCGACGAGGTACCTGGTGATCGCGAGCCCGAGACCAACGCCTTCGACGGAATAATCATCGTCTTGATGCTCGCGCTCGAAGGGAGAAAAGAGACGGGGCAGGAAATCGTCACGTATACCGACGCCTGTGTCGGCGACGTAGATCCACACCTGTTCCTCTCGCTTCTCTACGCTCACTTCGACCTTGCCCGCGGGCGTGTATTTAATGGCGTTGTCGACCAGGTTGTGCACGATGCGATCGAGAAAGGTCTCGTTCAGTCGAGCGGCCGCCGTCTCGGATTCGGCTCTGAACGCAAAATCAAGGCCGCTCTCCGCCGCAAGCTTTTCGAAGAGGACCATCCGCCGGCGCACGTGCGGCACGACGTCTACCTCCGACAGCTTGAGGTCACCCTTCCGATACTCCAGTCGCGCGAGATCCATTACGGAATTCAGCGTGTCGAGAAGATGGCGACCGCTGTCCCGAATGATCTCCGTGATCTCTCTATTCGCCGCCGGCACGCTCTCTGCCAATACGTCGGCGAATCCGCTTATGCTTGCCAGTGACGAGCGGATTTCGTGGCTCAGCCGGGCGAGCAAGTCGGTCTTCGATCGCGCCACGCGCTCGGCCGAAATCCGACGCCGCTCGGCGCTCCGAAGGCGGTCGACGTAGGAGGTCACATCGGTGAGGGCGGCATAGTAAACGACTTCGAGATCGTCGGACGCAACCGCGAGCGTCTGCACGAGAAGGAATTTCGAGCGCTCCTCCCCGTCCGTCAGCTCGACTTCGCACCTCACGGGACGTTCGCCGGCTGCAGCCCGGATGAAATGCTCCTCCAGGCGCCGCGCCGATTCATCCTCAAGAAAGCCCGTCAGCGGTTCTCCGACGATCTTTTCCGGGCTGCGGCCGAGCAGTTCAGCGGCGTGATCGTTCAGCGCCGTGACGCAGCCGTCGCTGTCGAGAGCGAGCGCGGCTGCCAGAGCTAATTCAGGGAGTACGTACTGCACGGATTCGGATGCTCCTATTTCAGCGCCCATGCAGAAGGTGTTCGTAGCGGCATTCGTCGCGATGCGGCGGCGCTAAGATGCCACCGAAGTTGCACACGCGATCGTCGAAGATACAGAATTCGCATAGCGGATTAAAACGTCTCTCGCTAAAGCCTCGGACAAGTCACCCGATACTGGTGGTATCATATCCTAAAGATTCACGTTGCGAAGTTGCCGCCCGACTTCGCTCGTGAATGGCCCGGAGGCTGCTCTGCTCCGCAGTCTCTGGGCCTATCTCTTTAGGTCCCGTCCGCCCTGCAATGGTGGTCCGGTCTTTTGAGGGACGGTCCGCTTGCTCAGGGAACGGTCCGCTCTCTTCCGAGTGGACGCTGCTATTCTCCCATCAGCGTAATCATCAAGCTGCGCCGCCCGCCTCG
>CAZART010000013.1:0-19633 GCA_964487555.1 uncultured Rhodothermales bacterium | reverse complement strand
GTGGACGCTGCTATTCTCCCATCAGCGTAATCATCAAGCTGCGCCGCCCGCCTCGATTGCGGTGTTCGCACAGGTAGATCCCCTGCCACGTTCCGAGCGCCAGGCGGCCCTCGCGGATGGGCACGGTAAGTCCGGCACCCAGCAGTGAGGCCTTGATGTGCGCCGGCATGTCGTCGGGTCCTTCCATCGTGTGCGTCCAATACGACGCGTCCTCGGGCACCATCGCTCTCATGTGGGTTTCGAAATCGCGCCGCACGGACGGATCCGCATTCTCATTCAGCGTGAGCGAGGCCGACGTATGCTGAATAAAGATATGCGCGATGCCGATCTCGATGTCTTTCAGCTCGGACACCTGTCGGGCGATTTCGTCGGTGACGAGATGGTATCCGCGGGATCGGGGGCTCAGCGTCACTTGCCGCTGCGTGAGCTTCATAGTCTGGTCGACGTCATCAGGGAATGCGAAGGGCTTTGTGCGTCTGAATCGAGAGACGCCACCGGGGATGCGCCAGGCAGTACTCGAGGGCCATGCGCGTATTGCGTTCAAGGTACGGACCGTCCATAGGCTGCAGGTAAAAGTATCCGAAGTCCAGATGTTCAAACGCTTCAGGCATGGCCCCGTTTTGCGGAAAAACGAGTTTTAGCTCGTCGCCGGTACGCTGGACGAGATCGGCCCCCGCCTTGGGGCTGATGCAGATCCAGTCTAGCTCAGCCGGAGCTCTCTTCGTGCCGTTGCTCTCGATGGCCACTTCGAAGCCTTTTTCGTGGAGTGCGGCGATGAGCGGCGAATCGATCTGCAGCAGGGGCTCTCCGCCCGTACACACGACGAACGGACGGTCGAGGGGATGGCCGTTCGACGGCCATGCGGCGACCACCGCGCGCGCCAGATCCTCCGCCGATCCAAACTTCCCGCCGCCCGGTCCGTCCGTTCCCACGAAATCCGTGTCGCAAAACGTGCAGATCGCGTCCTTGCGGTCTTCCTCGCGACCGGTCCAGAGATTACACCCGGCGAAGCGCAAGAAGACGGCCGGGCGGCCCGTATGCGCCCCCTCGCCTTGCAAGGTGTAATAGATTTCTTTGACGGTATAACTCATAGGATGGAAGGCCCCTACTTGGAAGCGCCGTTCACAACCCGTCGGGACGTGGCGAAGTTCGCAGCCCATCGGGGCGTGGCGAAGTTCACAACCCGTCCGGGCATGGCGAAGTTCACAACCCGTCCGGGCGTGGCGAGGTTCACAACCCGTCGCGACGTGGCGAGGTTCACAATCCGTCAGGGCGTGGCGAAGTTCACAACTCGTCGGGACGGAGCGAAGTTCGCGGCCCGTCGGCGAGGTTCGCAGCCCGTCCGGACGTGACGATGTTCACAGTTGCACCGATCCGTGAAACCACGCGCGCCTGCAGAGATAGATAACTACAGGGCGGTGGAAATCGTTCGATGGATTTTTTGCTGACCTTCAGAAGCCCTCCGGTTTCACGATTCTAATGAGCACGGAAACGATCTGTCTATGACGGAAAACTCTCTACGCGACGCTGTTTTCGTGGATGGATGCCGGACGCCGTTTCTGCGGTCCGGGACGGCCTTCGTCGATCTGACGGCTTACGATCTGGCACGTATTGTTCTTAAGGGCCTCCTGATGCGCACCGGCGTGGACCCGCACGTCGTCGAGACCGTGGTGATGGGATGCGTGATTCAGGACGTCCGCACGAGCAACGTCGCACGCGAAGCATCCCTTGCGGCGGGCATTCCGGCTCGCGTTCCGGCCTTTACGGTCACGATGGCCTGCATTTCGAGCAATCAGGCCATCGCCTCGTGTGTCGATCAGATTCGCACCGGACAGATCGACGTCGCGGTCGCCGGCGGTACCGAAACGCTCTCCGACATGCCCATTCGCCTTAAGAAGAGCTTGCGCAAACGTCTCATTAAATCCCGCAAAGCCAACTCGCCGGCCGACTATCTCGAGCTTCTCAAGGGCCTCGGCCCCAGCGATCTACTGCCTGAGATCCCGTCGATCACCGAATATTCGACCGGAGAAACGATGGGCGAGAGCGGCGACAAGCTCGCGGCCATGTTCGACGTGTCGCGCGAGGCGCAGGACGAGTATGCCATGCACTCCCACCATCGGGCGGCCTATGCGCAAGAAGACGGCATCCTGACGGATGAAGTGATTGCCGTCACCGTACCGGAATCGTTCGATCCTATAAAATGGGATAACGGCATTCGCCCCGATACGAACCTCGAGGTGCTCTCGAAGCTGCCACCGGTGTTCGTCAAGCCGTACGGAACGGTGACGGCCGGGAATGCATCGTTCCTCACCGACGGTGCGTCGGCCACGCTTTTGATGTCACGCGAGGCGGCCTCGAAGCGGGGACTGAAGGCGCGAGCGATACTCCGCGACTATCGATTCGTCGCGCAGGATCCGGAGGACGAACTGCTTCTCGGCCCGGCCTACGTTATTCCGCAGATTCTCGATCGCAACGGGCTTTCGCTCGACGAAATCGACGTGTGGGAGCTGCACGAGGCCTTTGCGGGTCAGGTTCTCGCGGTCCTGGCTGCACTCGAGTCGCCGGATTTCGCGCTCGAGCGGCTCGGGCGTCGTACGCCCGTCGGACGCATCCCTCTCGACAAAATGAACGTCCATGGAGGGTCGCTTTCGCTAGGACATCCATTTGGGGCCACGGGCGCCCGCCTGGTAACGACCGCCGTGAATCGCCTGCATCGCGAGGACGGACGCTACGCGGTGGTTGCCGCCTGTGCCGCCGGCGGACTCGGCCATGCCATGCTCATTGAACGGGAGACCTGATTATGGCGGATCGATCCATTCGCATCGACTTCGACGACGACATCGCCGTCTGGTGGCTCGATCAACCCGACGAGCGACACAACACGCTGAGCCTGCAGGTCCTGGACGACGTGGAGTGGGCCTTCTCCGTAACAAAGGAGCAGGGTGCACGGGCTGGCGTCATCATCAGCGCCAAGGAAGACAGCTTCGTCGTGGGCGCAGACATCCGCATGCTTCGGGATGTCGAATCTGTAGCCGATGCCGCGTCGATCAGCCGGAGAGCTCATGAACTTCTTGGCCGCCTTCGGATCGCCGACATCCCGTTCGTCGCCGCCATCCACGGCCCCGCACTGGGGGGCGGGCTTGAGCTGGCCCTTGCCTGTTCCTATCGCATCGCCACGGACCACGATGCTACGCGATTCGGCCTTCCGGAGGTAAACCTCGGGCTGCTGCCGGGCGGCGGCGGCACGCAGCTTTTGCCACGGCTCGTCGGCCTTCGGAAATCCCTCGAGCTGATGCTCACGGGCCAGAATACGTATCCGAAACCGGCGCGGCGGATGGGACTCGTCGATGCGCTCATCCATCGTCCCGGCCTGCTCCGCGCAGCCAAAGAAGCGGCCCGTTCGCAGACCGGTGACGGGGCACGATCGAAGGATTCGCCGCGCGGATCCTGGCAGACGCGCCTGATCGACGGAACGCGCGTGACGCGAGAGATCATCTACCGGAAAGCGTCCGAGAGGGCCGAGAAAAAAACCCGCGGCAACTATCCTGCGCCTCGCAAGATCATCGAGTGTGTTCGGGCAGGCCTGGAAGGAGGGATCGAGGAAGGACTCCGTCTCGAGGAGCGGAGTTTCGGCGAACTGGCCGTATCACCGCCGTCGCGCGAGCTCATTCGGCTGTTTTTCGCCAAAAATGACGCCGAAAAGAATCCCTTCAGCGACCAGGCTCACACCGTCAAAACAATCGCCGTGCTGGGCGCCGGATTGATGGGAAGCGGCATCGCACAGGTCAGCGCCGAGCGCGGACTCGACGTCATCGTGAAAGATCAAAATCTGGCACTGGCAGCCAACGCAAAGAAGCAGATCTACGAGGCGTCGGGGCGGAAGCTGAAGAAACGTGCGATTAGCGCCTTTGAGCGTGACGTCGTGGTCGAGCGCGTGATGCCCGTCGACAGCTACGCCGCACTGACGGACGTCGAGCTGATCATCGAAGCGGCCCCTGAGAGCATCGACATCAAACAGCAGTTAATTCGAGACGTCGAGGCGGTTGTGCCGGAATCGTGCATCTTCGCCTCGAATACGTCCTCGATCCCCATTCAAAGCCTCGCCGCAGCATCCAACCGGCCGGAGCAGGTGATCGGCATGCATTACTTCTCGCCGGTACCGAAAATCCCTCTGCTCGAAATCGTCCGCACGGAGCACACGCCCGTGTGGGTACTCGCGACGGCCATAGAGATCGGCCTCAAGCAGGGCAGGACGATCATCGTCGTCAACGACGGCCCCGGATTCTACACAACGCGCATCCTTGCCCTTTACATGAACGAGGCGCTGGACATTCTCTCGGATGGCGGCCGCATCGACGTGGTGGACCAGGTGATGAAAGAATTCGGCTTCCCGATGGGACCGTTCGAACTTTTCGATCTGGTCGGGCTCGACGTGGCTTCGAAGATCACGGACGTGCTAACGGATCACTTCGAGAGCCGGGAAATCCGACCGAACCACCGGGCGTCGGCGATGGTCGAGGGCGGCTTAAAAGGACAGAAATCCGGACGTGGATTCTATACCTACGACGGCGCAGACAAGAATGAAGTGAACGACGGAGCATATGACTACTTCGGCGGTCCGGAGCGTGGTGAGCTCGATCGCAAGGCCGTCCAGGATCGCCTTTCACTGGTGATGGTCAATGAGGCCGCCTATTGCCTTGACGAGGGCATTCTCCAGTCTTCTCGCGACGGTGACGTCGGCGCGGTATTCGGACTCGGATTTCCGCCGTTCCTGGGCGGGCCCTTCCGATATGCCGAAGCTTTCGGCGAGAAAAGGCTGCGCGAGCGCCTCGATGAGCTGCGTACGTTGCATGGGCCGCAGTTTACGCCGGCGCCTAGCCTTCGGCCGTAACGGCCATGGCGTCCTCCGCCGTTACGATGTGCGCACCTGATTCTCGGATGCGCTTCATGGCACGGTCCATCGAACCGTTCGTGTCGATGCCTCGGGACGCATCCTCCACCACCGAGACGTCGAATCCCTGTTTGCGTCCATCCACGGCCGACCAGTGAACGCAGAAGTCCGTGGCCAGACCGGCAATGTAGATCGTGTCGATCCCGCGTTCACGCAGATAGCCGGTAAGGCCGGTGGGCGTTTCGTGATCGTTCTCAAAAAACGCGGAATAGGAATCGATCTCCTTTCTAAATCCTTTCCGGATGATCAATTCCGCCTTGTCGATGTCGAGTTCCTCGCGGAATTCGGCGCCCCGGGAGCCCTGCACGCAGTGGTCCGGCCAAAGAATCTGCTCGCCGTACGGCATCTCTACCGTCTCGTAAGGCCGCGTTCCGCGGTGGGAAGAGGCGAACGAAGAGTGTCCCGGCGGATGCCAGTCCTGGGTCAGGATCACGTGGCGAAAATGCTCGGCGAGCTCGTTGATCCGCGGAAGGATGGTGTCTCCTTCCGGCACGGCTAGGTTCCCGCCCGGGCAGAAGTCGTACTGAATGTCGACGACGATGAGCGCGCGCATAATCGATAGTCGGTTCGGTTCGTAAGACTCGGCGGGTAAATTCAACCCCGCGACGGAAGGCGAACGATCTCAAACCAGAACTGATAAAGCACGTTGAAGGCGGCGGTGAGATCCGCAAACCGCGCGGGCTTGGTGATATATGCGTTTACGCCTGCCCGGTAGCTCTGTTCAACGTCCATTTCCGAATTGGACGTCGTGAGGACCACGACCGGTATCGTCTTAAGCTCGGGATGGGTTTTGATCTCCTGAAGCGCCTCGCGCCCATCTTTGCGCGGCATGTTCAGATCGAGAAGTATGAGGGCGGGTCGCGGAGCATCTTCCGGCTTTTCGTACTTCCCCTCGTAGAGGAGATAGTCCATAAGCTCTTCCCCGTTCCAAACGGTCCGCACGTCGCTGACGAGGAGCTCCTTCTTCAGTACGCGCGTGACAAGCATGCGGTCGTCTGCATCGTCCTCGGCGAGCAGGATAACTCTGGAGGCTGGTTTACCGCTCATGTGCCGAGTCTTGCATCATACTACCACTTAGAACCTTGTAGCACTCTCCTCCGCATTTCAGGCGCCAATTTAGCAAAGGCGCGCGTCGCATCACCATGCGTGCCGAATCAGATACATTTTTGTTACGAACCGGGAAAGTTGCAACGAACTTATGCGAAAAGCCGCCCCAATTGCAATCACCGGCACGAATGCGCCTCGCGCATGAGAAAGTGCGCAAGGCTGCCAACCGCAACGACCCGGCACCTTGCCGCGACGCGCCATGCGAAACACCGCAACGAGCCAGCACCTTGCCGCCTCGCGCCATGCGAAACGCTGCCAACAGCAACGACCCGGCACGATGCCGTGTCGTGCAAAAAACGGTGCCTCGCAGATGCCGCGGGCACCGTCCGCAAACGATAGAAGGTGGCGGCGGTCGGCCCGCCTCATCCGTCCGCCCTCTTTCGCTCGTATGTAAGAATCGCCAGGCCGCCTAACCTTTTGCCTGTTTGAGGTTCTGCGCTACTTGATCCCAGTTCACAACGTTCCACCATTTCTCCACGTAGCCGGCACGGTCGTTCTGATATTTCAAGTAGTACGCATGCTCCCAGACGTCGAGTCCGAGAACCGGCGTATCGCCGTTCATGTAGGGACTATCCTGGTTCGGGGTGGAGTAGATCTTCAGGTCGCCGTTCGAAACAACGAGCCAGGCCCATCCGCTGCCGAATTGTCCCGTGGCCGCATTCGCGAACTTCTCTTTGAAGCTTCCGATGGTCCCGAACGCGCCCTTGATGGCGTCGGCCACATTACCTGATGGCTCTCCTCCACCGTTGGCGGACATAAGGGGCCAGAACAGACTATGATTGGCGTGGCCTCCGCCGTTATTTCGGACAGCCGTTCGGATATCTTCCGGCACGCTATTGATTTCGCGGAGAAGATCTTCGAGCGATTTCTTTTCTAAATCCGCGTGACCCTCCAGCGCCGCATTGAGCTTGTTCACGTAGCCCTGATGATGCTTTCCGTGGTGGATCCGCATCGTCTTCTCGTCAATCGTCGGTTCCAGAGCGTTGTGCGCATACGGTAGATCGGGAAGTTGGTGCGCCATATATCCTCCTTGTTGGATGGTTGCGTAAGATGATGTCGGGTGATGACAAATATGCTGCGAAACTCACTATCATATTAACGGATGACATCGTTCGGAAGTTTTGATTTTGATCGGCTTAATTCAGGCTTCATGAACGCCGTAAAGGCCTGAATCCTTTCAATTTGGCGGTGCTCGGTGCGTTCCGCGAACCGGTGAGAAGTGTTACTTTTTTGTACTCGCCCGGCGCGTTCAGCGATTAATAACTCGCATCATCGCCTCAAAATCAGCGGCCGAGAGCAGGCCGTCGTTCCGAAGATTCTCAAGGACATCCGAAACCACGGCGACGTCCGTCGCATCGTCCGAGCGCCGGAGGTCTTCGTCTGCCTGGTCGTCACGACCGATTTCGTCGGGCACGTCGGAGCGGTTTTCGGAAGCCGGCTTTTCCGACAACGGCCCCACGGACGCGTCCGTGCGAAGCATGGCCTCACGCAGGAACCGAAGGACGTAGTCGGAAGCCTTGGGCTTTCCCGAAAAATCCATCTCAATCTCGAAGGTGGCCTTTCCGCGATTGACGGTGAGCATGAGCCGGCGGCCGCCAAGGAGTTTCCGGCGAGCATCCACCTGCACGATGTCCTCGTATCGGATCTCGTGGACAGGCTGCAGATCGTTGTTCTGAAAGATGAGACGATCCCGCGTAAAAACGGCGCCGTCCTTAGCGCTTCCCATCAGCGTGGCATCGAAGAGCGCCAGCACCTCCTCTTTGCGGGTCGTTTTCGCATAGTCCGCCAGCGCATTGGCAAGCTTATCCTCCGGGATGCTCGGCGCCACGAACAGCCCTACTTGCGGAGCATGGGGAATCAGATCGGTAATCGACATGTTTATCACAAACCGAACGTCAGAACGTCGACATCCGTGGCGAAGAAGGAGGCGGTGACGTCGAGGAGACCGGGCAGAACACCGAGCACCACCAGTGCGATCGCACAAAAGACCAGAACGGCTGCGGATGCGCGCGGAATTGGGAAGCGCGTACGCGCCGCGGTTTCCGCGGCCGGCTCCTCTGCGGACGAGCGCATGAAGAAGACGAAGAGCACGCGCAGATAATAGTAAGCGGATACCGCGCTGGCGAGAACGGCGATGATCACGAGCCACGTGAGGCCCGCGTCGATGGCCGGTGCAAAGACCGCGTACTTTCCGAGGAAGCCGCCGAGGGGTGGGAAGCCCGTCAGGCTGAACATGAAGAAGCCCATGGTAACGCCCAGCAACGGCTTGCGAAGGCCCACTCCGGCCAGCGAGTCGAGCGTCTGAACCCGGCCGGCTTTGCCGTCCCATTCGAGGAGCGACATGACCCCGAAAGCGCCGATGTTCATCAGGGTATAGACGAGCAGGTAATACAGCGCCCCCGAGTAGCCCGCCACCGATCCCGCCGCAAGCCCCACGAGCACGTATCCGCCGTGCGCAATGGAGGAATAGGCCAGCATGCGCTTCACGTTCGCCTGCGCGATGGCGAGCACATTGCCCAGCACCATGGTGATGACCGCGATCACCGCGAGGACGAGCTGCCATCGTTCGCCGGGCAACGCGAAGTGGAGTATCAAGATCAGAGAGGCAAACGCAGCGGCCTTTGTGGCGGTGGACATGTAGCCCGTTAGCGTCGTGGGCGCACCCTGATATACGTCCGGCGTCCACATGTGGAACGGCGCGGCACTCACCTTGAACAGAAAGCCGATAAGCAGCAGGGCCACCCCCGCCCAGAACAGCACGATGCTGCCCGTCTGTTCGAGGCCCGCGGCCATCTCCGGCAAATACATCGTGCCGGTCGCACCATAGAGCAGCGCGATCCCGTAGAGGAAGAAGCCGGTCGAGAACGCACCCAGCAGGAAGTACTTCAACGCACTTTCCGTCGCGCCTTCATCCTCCCGAATCAACCCGGTCATGATGTACAGGCAGATCGACATCGTCTCGAGACCCACGAATACCGTCACGAGGTTGTTCGCGGTGCCGAGCGTGATCATGCCGACCGTCGCGAAGAGAATCAGCGCGTACACTTCGCCGTGGGCGTGGCGGACCTGCTTCAGATAGGGAACCGACAGCACGATCGTGAGCAATCCGCTGGCCAGAACCATCAGGTTCACGAACGAGGCGAAGCCCCCGGTGCGGAGCATCCCGAAAAAAATCGTCCCCGCCTCCACGTCGAGGCGGAATACGTCGATCAGGAGCGCCATGAGGAGCGCACCGCCCGCGATCCACGGAATCTCCCTCGCGTTATTTCGAAAAGCATCCCACACGACAATCCCCAGGCCGACCAGCGTCACGATCACGAGCGACGCAGCCTGTCCGAGATCGGCAGCGAGTACCTGATATACCTGCGTAATATCTGCTTCCATCAGTATCCGTTCGTCGTCCTGCGTTCTCCGTTCGCGAGCCTAGACGTTCCGCAAGAAAAACGTTCTTTGCTCTTCCTTCGCAAGCGTAGACGTTCCGGTGAAAGAACGAGGAACGCTGAACGACGAACGCTTAGAGTGCTTCTATCTTCTTGGCGAGCGCCACGTCCATCGCCGTCACCTTCCCGCCGGCGTCGTGCGTACTCAAGGCGAGGTCCACCTGATTGTAGACGTTGAAGATTTCCGGATGATGGTTCATCTCCTCGGCCAGGAAGGCGATCCGCACGATGAACGAAACGGCGGACGGAAAGTCCTCAAATTCATAGCTCGTGGCCAGCTGGTCGTCGTCGAATTCCCAGCCGTCAAGCTCCTTCAGCGCGGCGTCGATTTCTTCCTTGGAAAGCGGTTCTCGTGACGGCATATCGTGGTCGAATCTGTTGTATGATGATCGTGCGGCGATGGATGCCTGTTGCGGGATCACGCCGTCTAATGCGTGATGGACAGCACCCATCCACTATAGAATATTACGTAGACGATGAAGTACACGGGAATCAGTATCGGCAGGGCGTATTTTACCAGGTAGGCCACGAAGCTCGGCGCATCGGCGCCGCTGCTTTCTGCGATGGCTTTTACCATGAAGTTGGGTGCATTTCCGATATAGGTCATCGCGCCGAAAAATACGGCGGCCACCGAGATCGCCTGAAGGAAGTGCCAGGAATCCGGGTGCGCCATTTCGGGGAGGGCGAATTCAACGACCTGCGCCGCCTGATTGACGTCAAGTCCGAACTTGCCCATCGCGGCCGCCACGAAATTCAGGTACGTGGGCGCATTGTCGAGAATGCCCGACAGCGCACCCGTCCCCCAGTAGAACATCCCCACGGTCAGCGAATCGGCGTTCTCCGAAGCGAACTGGCTGATGAGCTGCAGAGCGGGCTGCATCGTCGCGAAAATGCCGAGGAAGAGCCATCCCACTTCTCGAATGGGCTCGAAGCTGAACTCGTTCTTCTCCATGGCCACGCTGTCGGCCGTCTTGTAGGCCAGGACGCAGACGGAAAACATGACGATCTCGCGAATGCCGATCGGCAGGTGGGCTTCTCCGATGTACAGCTCCGGTACCCAATCGAATACGTTCGGATCGATGAACACCGAGATGATGATGATCAGAATCCAGATAAAGCTCTTCTTTCCTACGAAGCCGATCTTGCTGTCGGACGGCTCGGGCGCATCGCTGAGTGCCTTGTTGCGCGAGTCGATGACGTAAAAGATGAGCAGGAGCAGAAGGATCGTCGGCAGCCAGACGTACCAGACGTGCGTCAGGGTCCAGAAGAAGGGGACGCCGCGAAGAAATCCGAGAAAGAGCGGCGGATCGCCGATCGGCGTCAATGCCCCTCCCACGTTTGCCACGAGAAAGATGAAGAAGACGATGTGGTACGGCTTCAGCCTCCCCTTATTCAGTCGCATATAGGGGCGGATGAAAAGCATCGCCGCCCCTGTCGTGGCAATCACGTTGGCCACCAGCGAGCCGACGAAGAGCAGCGCGGAGTTCGTCATCGGCGTGCCGCGCGCATTTACGCTCAGGAAGATCCCGCTCGCCGCGATAAAGAGTGACGCCACCAGTGCGATGAAGGAGAGATACTCCTGCAGCGCGTGCATCATCGGCGTCGAGGCGTGCATGACGAACAGATAGTACACCGCCACAATCGCGCCCAGCGCAACGGCATACTTGGGATAGTGATGATGCCAGTGGTGCGGATAAAAGAGCGGACCGGTGGCGATCATTAACAGGATGGCGGCGAACGGCAGCACGAGCCACACGGGGGGCATGGGACCGTGCGCACCGTCACCATGGTCGCCTTCCTGCACCGTACCGGCTTCCAATGCCGCGTCGTCAGGACCCGCCTCCTGGGCTGCATCGTCGGGGCCCGCCTCCGGAACCTGCTGAAGGGCCGGCGCGGTCGTTTCCACAATGCGCGCGTCCTGCGGAGACGCGTCCACCGCCGGCACGACGAAGACCGTAAGCGCGAAGACAAGCGCTAAGAAGCCCGTTGCTGCGGAGAGCGGGAGGGATCGGCGGAGGCGGAAGGCACCAGGTAGGGTCATCATCAGCGGCGATCTGCTTCGACGATCACTTGCGGGGCCTGAACGTTTCGCGTCGAGCGGCCGCGCTCTTCTTCCGGCTCGTACACCGACGCCACGTCCCTGGCCTTCTCTTCATTCGCCAGCACGGCAAGGCGTTTCTGCTCGATGGTTTCCAGAAGAAAAGCCGTGGCCGGCTCCGTTTTCTGGAGGAACGAGTTCGGCGCGAATCCCAGTACGAACATCAGAATGATGAGCGGCGCCATAAGTGCGATCTCCCTCAGATTCATATCCTGCATGGCTCGGTTCTCCTCCTTGTCGAGGGCACCGAAGAACGTACAATAGACCATCCAGAGCAGATAAACCGCCGCAAGAATAACACCGCTGGTCGCCAGTGCAATGAGAAGCGGACGCCCCACGATGTCGCTGTTGAAGGATCCGAGAAGGATGAGGAATTCACCGACGAACCCGTTGAGCCCCGGCAATCCGGCGGAAGCCAGCACGGAGAATACCATAAAGAAAGCCAGGATCGGAACCACCTTCGCAATACCGCCAAAATCGGCCATCTCCCTCGTGTGCCGCCGCTCGTAGAGCATGCCCACGAGGAGGAATAGGGCGCCGGTCGAGATGCCGTGGTTCACCATCTGAATCACCGCGCCCTGCATCGCCTCGGTGGTAAAGGCGAAGATGCCGAGCACGACGAAGCCGAGATGGCTCACGGATGAGTACGCTACCAGCTTCTTGGCGTCGGACTGCACGCGCGAGACGAGCGCACCGTAGATGATGCCGATTACGGCCAGGACCCCGAAGAGAAGCGCGTACTCCTGGGCGGCATTCGGGAAGAAAGGAAGGCAGAACCGGACGAGGCCATACGTCCCCATCTTCAGGAGGACGCCGGCCAGAATGACCGAGCCGCCCGTCGGTGCCTGCACGTGCGCATCGGGTAGCCACGTGTGAAGGGGAAACAGCGGGACCTTGATCGCGAACGACAGCGCAAACAGGAAGAAAAGCCAGGTCTGCCCCGCTATCGGAAGATTGAAGCTGAGAAGCTTGTACCAGTCCGTCGTAAAGACGCCCTCGTTGACGGCATCGCCCGCCGCATAACCCAAGTAAAGGATCGCGACGAGCATCAGCAGAGAGCCGACGAGTGTGTAAAGCACGAACTTCACGGCCGCGTAGATGCGCTCCTCCCCTCCCCAGATGCCGATAATGAAATACATCGGAATGAGAGTGAGCTCAAAGAAGATGTAGAAAAGGAAGAGGTCGAAGGCGCAGAAGACGCCGGTGACGCCGGTTTGCAGGACGAGAAGCAGCGTATAGTAGGCCTTTCGCTGCTTGCCGATGTAGTGCCAGGACGAGAGTACGACGATGGGACCGAGGAGCGTCGTCAGCATCACGAGGAGAATGCTCAGTCCATCGATGCCGACGAAGTATTTGATGTCGAGTTGCACCGGAAACCACGTGGCCCACAGGTCCGCCAGCTGCGGCATCTCTGCCGTGCTGACGGCCGGATCATAGCCGAAAAAGAGTCCCAGCGAAACCAGGAACGTCAGTACCGTCGTCCCGAGCGCGGCCCATCGAACCGCATCCACCCCGCGCACCAGCATGGTGAGCAGGGCGCCGGCGAGCGGCAGAAAGATCACGACAGACGTGATGTATGGAATCGACATCTATTTAGAAAAGTTATGGTTCGGCGTTGTGAACCCGCGCGTCTCCCTATGCAAACAGCATGAGCGCCACCACGAGGACCACGCCAAGAACAATGGCCGCAGCATAGCTCTGAACGACTCCGGTTTGTATGTGCCGCAGCACGCGGCTCATCCCACTCGCCAGGCGGGCCACACCGTTTACGGCACCGTCGACAACATACCGGTCGAAGCCGGCAAACCCCTGATCGGCGAGACGCAGCAGCGGACGCACGATGGTGCGGTCGTAGAACTCGTCCCAGTAGTACTTCCCGCTCCACCAGCGGTACAGCACTCCGAAGCGGTGCTGCAGCTTCGCATCGTAGGCGAGTCCGTGTTTTCTGTAGGCATTGCGGGCGAAGAGCACGCCTGCGACCGCGATCGCAGCGCCGAGAACGATCAGGAGCCATTCGATCATGACGAACGAGGCCGCGTGCTCGACGGCAGCAGGTTCGGCAACCGGACCCCCATACTCCGCACCCAACCAGTGATGGATCCAGTTGTAGTCGCCGTGACCGATGACGGCAGGCAATCCGAGGAATCCGCCGACAGACGCCAGCCCTGCGAGAATCCATAGGGGGATCGTCATAGTCCTCGGGGACTCGTGCGGATGCACGCGCTCGGCGGCGGGCCAGCGCTCCTCCCCCTCGAACGTGAGCATGTATGACCGCATCATGTAGAAGGCCGTCAGAAAGGCCGTAATAAGGCCGAGAATCCAGACGAAATATGCGTAGGTATGGCCGTCATAGCCGAATTCAAACGCCCGAAAGAGAATCTCATCTTTCGAAAAGAATCCGGCAAGCGGGGGAATGCCGGCGATGGCGAGTGTCGAAAGGAAGTACGTGATGCTCGTGCTGCGCATGTACTTCTTGAGCCCGCCCATCGTCCGCATGTCCTGCGGATCGAAGCGCGCGCCATGCGGCTTCGCTTCATCGCGGTCCGGATCCTGCATGGCCTCCACCTCGAGCGGCGTGGCCGGGACGTCGCCGCCGTGAGGCGCGTCAATCATCCCTTCGTGGGCCAGCTCATGCTCCACATGATGCATGGCATGAATGACGCTACCGGACCCCAGAAAGAGGCAGCCCTTGAAAAACGCGTGCGTCATCACGTGAAAGATTGCAACGAAGAAGGCACCGACGCCCGCCGCCGCGAACATGTATCCAAGCTGCGAGACCGTAGAATAGGCCAGCACCTTTTTGATGTCGTTCTGCGCGATGGCGATCGTGGCCGCCATGATGGCCGTAATGCCTCCGACGACGGCAATCACCATCATGATGGTGGGGGCGCTGAGCACGACGGGTGACAGGCGGGCGAGAAGATAGAGTCCGCTCGTCACCATCGTCGCCGCATGAATGAGTGCGGAGACCGGCGTCGGACCGGCCATAGCGTCCGGAAGCCACGTGAAGAGAGGGATCTGCGCGCTCTTTCCAGTAGCGCCGATAAACAGCAGCAGGACCACCCAGTTCAGATTGGATTGGCTCATCGTGCCGGCGGCATCGAGCACGGGACCGACGTCGAGCGATCCGATCTCACGATACAAGATGAACATCGCCATCAGAAAGGCGAAGTCGCCGACGCGGTTCATGATGAAGGCCTTATTGGCCGCCGCGCTGTTCTTGAGGTCCGTGTACCAGAATCCGATGAGCAGGTACGAGCACAGGCCCACCCCCTCCCATCCCAGAAAAAGCACCGGGAGATTATTCCCCAGCACGAGGTTGAGCATCGCGAAAATGAACAGATTGAGGTAGGCGAAGTATCGCCAGTACCCCGCATCGCCATGCATGTAACCGATGGAGTAGAGGTGGATCACGCCGCCGACACCCGTTACGATGAGGGTCATCAGCAGGGACAGCTCATCGACCCGATAGGCGAATTCGAGCGTAAGGTCCCCCGCGGACATCCACGTGTAGATGCGCGCGATGAGCGGCTCGCCGCCGTAGGTGGCGAAAAGGTACGCCGCGATGGCGAAGGGGACGGCTACCAGAAGGGTTGCGAGAGACCCGATCAGCGTTTCCTTCGTGCGAAGTCCGGGCACGAAGAGTCCTCCGAGCCCGAAGAATACCGCCCCGGCCAAAGGCAGGCAGATGATAAGTACGACCAGCGTTTCTATGCTCATAGTAACAGAACCGGCGGCTCACAGGCCGCCAGTTGAGTCTCTCGGCTAATACTTGAACAGCGTGAACTCCGTGAGATCCACGGTCACTTTCTTGCGGAACAGGGCGATGATGATGGCCAATCCCACCGCCGCTTCAGCCGCGGCGACCGATATTACGAAGAAGACGAGGATCTGACCGGCCGGATCTCCCATCGATTGGCTGAACGCCACGAGCGTCAGATTTACGGCGTTAAGCATGAGCTCGACGGACATGAACACGACGATCGCATTGCGGCGGAGCAACACGCCCAAAACGCCGATGACGAATAGCACCGCACTCAACGATAAGTACCAAACGAGGGTTATCTCCATGGGCTAACGCACCTAAACAAACCGCCTCTTTGCCAGCATGACCGCGCCGATGGTGGCTACGAGCAGCAGGATGCCGATGACTTCCAACGGCAGTGCGTAACGGGTGAACAGCTCCATGCCGACGGCATAGGCCGATCCGGCCTCGGCGGCGGCTTCGGCCGTCGTCGGATCCGGTAACACGCCGAGCCCGCCGGCGACGACGTAGACGAGCTGGGCGAGCACGGCCATGGCCAGAAGGAATGCCACGCCCAGCTTCCAGTTCACGGCCTCAAGGTCAGGCAGTTCGGCGAGGTTCAACAGCATGATCACGAACAGGAACAGCACCATGATCGCGCCCGCGTATACCAGGATCTGGATGACCCCGATGAATTGCGCATTCAGGGTGATGTAGAGGATCGCGATGCAAAACAGATTCAGCACCAGCCAGAGGGCGCTCGTCACCGGACTTCGAGAGACGACGAGCCCGATACCTGCCGCGATCGCAACGGCCGCCACAAAAAAGAAGAGAATCTGAGCGAACATGAAGCGTCGAAATTGCTGACTTCCGGTAGGGCCGACACCTCCTTGTGCCCCCCGCCTTCACACAGCAGGAAAAGGTAGACAAATAGCCCCGCTAGGGCAAGGTAACGGCCGGTAAAGGCCTCGTGAATACGAGGGTCGAGGATTGAGGGTGAGGGTCGAGGGTGAGGATCGAGGGTCGTGGATTGAGGGTCGAGGATTGAGGATTGAGGATCGGGGGGTTGGGGATCGAGGATCGAGGATTGAGGATCGGGGGGTCGGGGGTCGAGGATCGGGGATGGTGGAGTGGGGATTGGGGCGGGGAACGGAGATCCGGGGACGTTGAGCGGGAAACGACGAACTCAATCGAGAAGGTGAGGGGCTTTTACGCCGAAGGAGGAGTCGATGACGGGCGGCTCGGAAGCGCCGGCCGTGATGCGGACCTTGCGATCGTAGGTCGCCTCGAAAAGATCGGAGGCTCGCCGGCCGCCCCAGATCTCGAGCTGCGGGTCGCCTCTGGTCTCGATCCTGATGTTGAGGGCATCCTCCTCGAGATCGATCCGAAGCCGAAGGACGTTCTGATAGTGGCTGCGATCGAGCCCGTTCGCCAGACGGAGAAACGAGCCGAGCTGCCGCACGAGCAGCTGGGCCTCTTTCGGCAAGCGCCGGTAGGCCGTGTGTTTTTCTTTGGGGAGACTGCGCCGATGATACCGGGCCAGATTGGCCATCACGTCGATCTCTTCAGGCTGGAATCCGTACCAATCGGCATGCTTGATGAGATACAGCGAGTGTTTATGATGGCTTGACCGGCTGATGTAATATCCCACGTCGTGAAGCAGGGATGCGTACTCCAGCAGCTCACGCTCTTCGTTTTCGAGATGGTGTAGGGGCCGACACGCATCAAACAGCTGCAGCGCCATCGCCGTCACATGCTGAACGTGCTTCTGATCCCATCGAAACAGATGCCCGATCTCATAGACGCTTCGACGGCGCACGTCGGCGTGCAGCGAAATGATTTCCAGGCGCTCTAGATTCTGCTGAATGAAATAGACGACCATCCCCTCCCTCAGGGCGTGCGACGAGACGCGAACGCGAGCGAGGTCGAGATCCTTTAGAAGTACGTCGATGAGCGCCGCGCCGGCGACGACCTGGCCTACCCGCTTCCCCTCGATGCCGGCCGTCGCCTCCCGTTCAACGCGAGAGGCGGTCATGATCCGCTTCGTGACGGCGCGGAGATCGTCTACATCAAACTCCTGGAGATAGATGGAACGGCTCGAGTCGCCGCGCTGATTGGCACAGACCTGGGCGATGTTTTCGAAGGTGCCTGACGATCCGACCATTTCCGTCACGCCGTGCTCGCGACACTTGTCGTACACGACGGCGAGCTGCTCCCTGTAGTGTGCGCGCAGCGCGCTGAACTCATGACGCTTCACAGGATCCGTGGAGATGAACTTTCCCGTCATGCGCGCGGCCCCGAGCTTGAGGCTGGTGGCGAAGAATATCTCATTGCTCGTGCCGATGATAAATTCGGTTGACCCGCCGCCGATATCAACCAGCAGGGTTGGCTTGGACAGGTCGAGCGCTCGGCGGACGCCCTGATAGATCAGATTGGCTTCGAAGGCGCCGTCGATCGCCCGAACGTGAATGCCGGTCTCCTGCCGGATTCTCTCGATGAGCTCGCCCCCGTTTCTGGCCTCCCGGATTGCGCTCGTGGCGAATGCCAGGTACTCCGAGGCACCCCAACCTTCTGCGAGTAGCTTCACGCGCTTGAGGGCCCGCACGGACCGCTTTATCGCACCTTCGGTCAGACTGTGTTCCGTGAGTCCACGCTCACCGAGTCGCACCGTCTCTTTAAATCGGTCCAACACCTCGAAGCTTCCGCTCGCAAAGGCGTTCACGATGAGCGTGTGGAAGGAATTTGTGCCGAGGTCGATTACACAGACCCGCGTAGGATGCCGCTCGTCCCGATCTTCGGGGTAGTCCCGCTCGGTAACGAGACAAGCGGCGTGATAATCGACCTGCTCCATGCGACGAACAATGCTCCTTCGGATGAATGCCTTTGTGAACCTCCTGTGAGGGTGACCGTTCCTCTGCGGCGCCTTTATGGTGTTGTTACCCGAACCATCGACGCCGTGACGCTTCACGAACTCGCCGCGCCGGCTGCCGCTATTCGAGAAAAGCATCTATGATTTGTTGTGGAACATCGCCGTAGGGGGCGTTCGAAACGTTTGCGATGATCGCGAAAACCAAACCTTCGTCCGGCATCATCAGGAATCCTGTCGATCCGCCCACCGATCCGCCGCCGTGCGCCACAGTTCGGCGACCCACGTCGTCCACCCGCGTAGCGAAGCCCACTCCGTAGCCCGTTTCCTCCCCGTCGTTCGTATTCTGCGACGTGAAGAGGACATCCCGTGTTTGTTCAGTGAAGAGCCGGTTCTCGAGAAGGGCCTCGCCGAAACGGACAAGGTCCGGCGCCGTCGACAGGTATCCGCCGCCGGCCCATTTGTAACTGAGATTCACGAATGGGGCATTCACGAGCTCGCCGCTATCCGTGAACGCATAGTAGCGCGGTCGGTGTGCGATGAGGCTGTCCGGGTGATCGGCGACCGTCTCGTGCATCTCGAGCGGCCAGAACACATTCTCGCGCATGAACGGAAGGAAGGATTCGCCGGATGCCCCCTCCACGACCGCGCTCAATAGATTGAATCCGTAACTGGAATAGACGTAGGCCGATCCCGGGGCGTGCAGCAGCGTGTCCGCGGCGAAGATCGCGAGCCCTTCCCGTACCGACCCGTAATGGTCGCGAATGAGGAACTCATCACCCCGGTAGTGGCGAATCCCGGCGAGATGGCCCGCGACCGATCTTGGTGTGATCGGGTAACGTTTTTCAGGGAAATACGGGACGTAGGTTTGCACCGTCGAATCGAGATCGAGCACGCCCCGCTCGATGAGGATCCCCATCGCTGCGGCCGTCATCGACTTCGATACGCTACCGATACGCATTTTGGTATGCGGCCACACGGGTACGCGGTTTTCCACGTCGGCGTACCCGAAGCCTTCGCTCCAGATCAACTGCCCTTGCTTGGATACGGCGATGGTGATGCCGGGAATTCCGGTCCGATTCATCAGATCCAAGATCAGTGCACGCGACGTGTCGATTGCCTTCGCGTACTGAACGGGCCGCGGTGCGGCGCTCTGACGGGGATGCTGCGCCGCGAGCGACCCGGCGAAAATGGCGGTAAGGAACAGGATGGAGGCGACGGACAAGAAGCGCATCGTCAAGGGGAAGAGGAAGGGGAAAGGGAAGGGAAATCTGAGGACGGCGGCGAAACGGTGTGGGAAGCGATGGAAGAGGACGTGCCGAGATCCGCGCCCACTTCCATCGCTTCCCCCCCTTCCCCTTCCCCAATTTCCCTGCAAATACGCTCGGTCATCTCCGCCACGCTCGAAACCTCCTCCCACCGCACT
>CAZART010000012.1:59659-64348 GCA_964487555.1 uncultured Rhodothermales bacterium | reverse complement strand
GGGCTCGTCGCCGTTATGCTGATCAAATTGGTGCCGGCAAGGGCAACCTCAAACACGTTCTGTTGCAGGTAGCGGGCCAGGTCTGCCGGCTGATCCTCTCCTACGAGCAGGCTGAAAGGCTTTTCGGTACGTGTCTCCACCTTCATCTCTTGCATTCGTTGCGCAACGCGCTCACTCAGGGTGGTAGATTGGCCGAGCACGAGCAGGTGCATCGTCGTATTTGAATTGTCAAGACCGGCGATGCGGCCGTAGGTGAGTGCGTTTTCAGGATCGTAAGGCTGCTCGTCTACAAGCAGGAAGCTGCTCGCACGGTATTTCGGCGTCTTCTGGACGACATAGATGAATGCACCACCGATTGTCCCGGCAAAGACAAGAAGGATGAGCCACTTCTGGCGTCGAAAAACTTCATACGCTGTTTCGAGGTGCTTCCTGGCATCAGGCCGCCCTCCGACGGGAAAAGAATCGATCGGAGATATCGATCGGTGATTATAGCCGGCGCGACCGGCCGGCGGTAGGATCCCGAATCTCCTGATCATGACCCTGCGTCTGTTTACTGGGAGCGAACCGTCCTGGTGGTCGGTGATATGGACAGGTCGTGTCGGCTTCCCGACAAAGCGGAAAGACGGGCCTTAGAAATGCTCAATTCATATCACCGAGCAGAAATAATTACCGCACTTACGAGCGGTGACCTCGCGCACGACCTCATGGGGGCGGACTAGGAGTTGGGATCACGCATCCGTCGACGCACGTACGTCCACAAGGCTTGCAAATTGACCAGCAGGAGGCCGCTGTGGCGCAAAAACTTATTCTCGTGTTTTTTCTCGTCCTCACATTTCTGAGTGCGGCGACGTGTGCACAGTCGCCCCTCCAGGAAGAGATCGGGGATGGCGTCGTGGAACTCGCGGTAGCTTTTCCCAACCTGAGTTTCAACCGTCCGGTAGACTTCCAGGCGCCGGAGGATGACATCGACAGGCTCTTCGTCGTCGAACAGCCCGGCACGATTCGCGTGTTTGAGAATCGCCGCGACGCAGCCGAGGCTACGGTCTTTCTGGACATTCGGGACCGGGTGCGGGACGCCGGCAATGAGGAGGGACTTCTCGGGCTCGCCTTCCACCCCGCCTATGCCGAAAACGGCACCTTCTTCGTCGATTACACGGCCTCGGATCCGCGTCGGACCGTCGTCGCGCGCTATCAGGTCGATCCGTCGGATCCGCTCCGTGCCCAAAAAGACAGCGAGGAGGTCGTGCTTGAGGTGGCGCAGCCCTTCGGCAATCACAATGCGGGTCAGATCGTCTTCGGGCCGGACGGATACCTTTACGTCACGCTGGGAGACGGCGGAAGCGGTGGAGATCCGCGGAATAATGGACAGGATCCGTCGACGTTGCTCGGCTCGATTCTGCGCATCGACGTGGATGCCGGTTCGAATGGTTTCGGCTACGCCATCCCCCCGGACAATCCGTTTGTCGGCAACGCGAATGGGTACCGGGAGGAGATTTTCGCGTACGGCCTTCGGAATCCCTGGCGCATTAGTTTCGATGCGGCGACCGGACGACTGTGGGCCGCGGACGTCGGGCAAAACGCGTACGAGGAAATTGACGTCATCGACAAGGGCGCCAACTACGGATGGAACGTCATGGAAGGGTTTCACTGCTTCGAGCCGTCCAGCGGATGCGACCGGGAAGGCCTCGAGGAACCTGTCGCCGAGTACGGACACGGGCAGGGCAACTCGGTTACCGGGGGTTTCGTGTATCGGGGATCGGACGTGCCAGCGCTGGCGGGAAAATACGTTTACGCGGATTACGTGAGCGGCCGGATCTGGACGCTGGACGTCGACGGATCGGCAGCCGACGGCACGGAGCTCTTCGACACGAGTCTGAACATCTCGTCGTTCGGCGTGGATCGGGAGGGTGAGTTGTACGTACTCGCCTTCGACGGAAAGATCTACTCGTTTGCCATGGCCGCCTCGGAGTCGGGCGAGTAGACCTCTGTCAATTGACGGTCTCTCTCTCGTATCTTCCGCGGGTCCGCGAAGCGCAGCTTATGCGCGCAAAACGGATTCCCCGGACTCTCTTCATACCAATCTTCAAGGCTGCATAATGTCTACGACTCGCCGTTGGGTACGGCTCACGACGCTCGTCGTACTCCTTCTTCTTATCTCGGCCTGCGGCTCTTCCTCCGAAGATCCTGCGGGCGATAAGCTCCAGATTGCCGTCATACCGAAGGGCACCACGCATGAATTCTGGAAATCCATCCATGCGGGCGCCGAGAAGGCATCGCAGGAACTGGGTGTTGACGTGATCTGGCAGGGGCCGCAGAAGGAAGACGACCGCCAGATGCAGATTCAGGTCGTCCAGAACTTCATCAGCCGCGGCATAGACGCCATCGTGCTTGCGCCACTGGACTCCCGCAGTCTTGTGGGACCCGTCGGAACGGCGGCGGGCCGAGGCATCCCGGTCATCATCATCGACTCGGGACTGGATTCGGATGCGCACACCAGTTTCATCGCCACAGACAATTACGAAGGAGGCCGAATGGCCGGCGAGCGTCTCGCAGAGCTGATCGGCGGCGAAGGCAATGTCGTGATGCTCCGTTATCAGGAGGGCTCCGCCAGCACGACGGCACGTGAGCAGGGATTCATCGATGCGTTGAACGAGCATGCCCCGAATGCGGAGCTGCTGGTGGACAACATGTATGCCGGCGCCACGATGGAGAGGGCCCTCCAGGTCTCGCAGAACATCCTGAACCGGTTCTCGGAGGTCGACGCGATTTTCACCCCCAATGAATCGTCGACCCGCGGAATGCTTCGGGCCCTCGAGACCTCCGGGCGGACCGGGGACATCAAGTTCGTCGGCTTCGACGTGAACGACACGCTTTTGGATGCCATGCGCGCCGGCACGATCGACGCCCTGGTCGTTCAGGATCCGTTCAGCATGGGCTATGAGGGGGTAAGAACGGCCGCCGCGGTCGTTCGCGGCGAGCACGTGGAGCCGCAGATCGATACTCGATCCGTGCTGGTCACTCCCGACAATGTCGATAGTCCGGACATCCAGGAATTGCTCCATCCCGATCTCGAGAAGTGGCTCGGAGACGATTCGTAGGCGGTTCCGAGTCGCGCAGCATTTCCCAGCCAAGCCGACCTCTACGATGTCCGAGCCGCTCCTCCGCCTCGAAAACATCCACAAGTCCTTCGGCCCGATTCGTGCCCTCGACGGCGTCAATCTGGTGGTGGAAACCGGCACCGTTCACGGGCTGATCGGTGAGAACGGCGCCGGCAAGAGCACGCTCATGAAGGTGCTGAGCGGCGTTCACCGTCCGGATTCCGGGCGCATGTTTCTCAAGGGAGCACCGTACGTGCCGCGTTCGCCGCTCGATGGCCGGACATCGGGCATTTCTATGATCTATCAAGAACTCGTCCTGGCGCCCCACCTTACCGTCGAGGAGAACGTCACGCTGGGTGCGGAGCATTCCTCGTTTGGATGGGTGAAGCCTCGAACGAGCGAAGTGAGTGACGTTCTGGCGGGGCTCGATCCGGATATCAATCCGAGAGCGCTCGTGCGAGAGCTCAGCATCGGCAAGCAGCAACTCGTCGAAATCGCGCGCGCCCTTCTGCTTCAGTCGCGCGTGGTCGTCATGGATGAACCGACCAGTTCGCTCTCCGCCTCCGATACGCGCAAGCTTTTCAGCGTCATCGCGCGGCTTCGCGAGCGCGGCGTGGCGGTCATCTACATCAGCCACTTTCTTGAAGAGGTTCAGGAAATATGCGACACCTATACGGTCATCAGAGACGGCCGGACCATCTCGACGGGTCTCGTCGAAGATACCTCGATGATTCAGATCATCGAGGACATGGTCGGTCGATCCGTCGATGAGCTATACCCGGATTTCGACCACGAGATTGGTGAGACCGTGCTGCGCGTCGACCGCCTTCATGGGCGGGACGGCCGGCCCGACGGCGTCTCGTTTGCCCTCCATCGCGGAGAGATACTGGGAATCGCCGGTTTGGTCGGTGCCGGTCGGTCCGAGACGGTGCGCTCCGTCTTCGGTCTTCATCCGGCGGCGGACGGCACGGCCCACATCGAAGGGCGCCCCGATCTGCAGGTGATCTACATCAATCCGAGTTCGGCCCTGCGGCAGGGGATCGACCTTTTGAGCGAGGATCGGAAGGAGGAGGGGCTGGCGCTGAATCTCGGCGTGCTCGCGAATGTGACGCTGTCCGATCTCGGCCGATACGCGCGCGCCGGAATTCTAAACCTTCGAAAGGAGCGTTCGGAAGGTGAGCGGTTGATCAAGGCCCTTGGCGTTCGCTGCCAGGATGCCTCGCAACCCGCTCGAGAGCTTTCGGGCGGCAACCAGCAAAAGGCCTGTATCGTACGCCTGCTTCATCAGGACAGCGACATCCTATTCCTCGACGAGCCCACGCGCGGTATCGACGTCGGCAGCAAGGCCGAGATCTACCGTTTGATACATGAGTTGGCGAGACGCGGGAAGGCGATCGTGATGATCAGTTCCTACCTTCCGGAGCTGCTCGGCGTCTGCGATTCGCTGGCGGTCATGTATCGCGGCCGGATGTCGCCGGTCCGGCCCATCGACGCCTGGGGCAAGAATTCCATCATGCGATACGCGACGTCGGGCGTGTATGAGGTCGAGGCGATGGAGTCGGACTAAATTAGTTCGCCGTTCGCCGTTCGC
>CAZART010000012.1:43080-59559 GCA_964487555.1 uncultured Rhodothermales bacterium | reverse complement strand
GAAAGAACCGCTCGGAAGTGAATCGAATCGACCTGCGAACGAAGAACCAAGAACGACGAACGCATACATGAACTGGGACCTTAAGAAGCTCTTATCCGAGTTCGGGCCGTTTGTCGGCCTCGTCTTCGTCTTTGTGCTTTTTGCGCTGCTCGCGCCGTCTTCGTTCACGTCGTTCTACAACATAAAGACGATCCTGACCCAGAGCGTCATTATCGGGGTGGCGGCTCTGGGGATGACGTTCATCATCATCTCGGAAGGCATCGATCTCAGCGCCGGCTCGCAGATCGCCCTCGGTACGGTGGTCGTCGCGGTCGTCCTGAATATGTCGGGTGGCGATCCCGGCTTGCTCTATCCGCTGGCGGCGCTGGTCGCCGGCATACTGGCCTGCGGAGCGGTAGGCGTCTTTAACGGCGCCGTCATCACGAAATTCAACATCGTGCCTTTTATCGTTACGCTCGGTTCGATGCAGATCGTGCGCGGCGTGGCCAAATGGATCGGCCAGGAGCAGACCGTCCCCACCCCCCCGAACTGGCTCCCGAGCCTGATGCTGGTCGACCCGAGTCCGTCGTGGATGCTCGTCGGTCTCGGCGTATGGATCTGCCTCGCACTGCTCGTTCTCTCCATCGTCCTCCTCAAATACACGGTGCTTGGCCGGTACATCTTCGCGATCGGATCGAACGAACAGACGGCGCGCCTTTGCGGGATCAAGGTAGATCGAATCAAGATCGTGATCTACACGCTGGGCGGGCTGTTCACGGGCATCGCCGCCGTGATGCAGTATAGCTACCTGACGGTCGGCGACCCGACCTCCGCCGTGGGGCTCGAGCTCGACATCATTGCGGCCGTCGTGATCGGCGGCGGATCGCTAAGCGGTGGCGAGGGCAGCGCGGTCGGATCGATCGTGGGCGCGCTGATCATGGCCGTGCTGCGCAACGGCTGCAATATGCTGGGTGTGCCGAATTACGTTCAAGAGATCATCATCGGTGCCATCATCGTAGGCGCCGTGCTGGTCGATCAGCAAAAACACCGCATCCGCGCTCGGCGAATTCCTGATGCCTCGACGAACGGCCGGCCGGGCGATTCGGAACCACACGCCGTCGGAGCGGCCTCCTAGCCGCTCCGCGCAGGGTCCCGAAAGACGACGGCAAGTTCTAGTCTTCCTCCTCCTCCTCCTCTTCCTCTTCCTCTTCCTGTATCTCAACTTTCGAGGCAATCAGCACGCCCGTCTCGCCATCTTCGAAGTATTCGATGCTTACGATGGATTCATTCTCAACCAGTGCATCGACACCCGAAATGCCGTCAAATTCCGTCTCGCCCGGCACGATCATGATCTGCAGTCCGGCCACCGTCAGGAATGTCGATCCATCGATTGTCTCGATAGCCGTTACGACGCCGGAGACCTCCAGATCGTCATCGCCGTTATCATCCTCCTCCTCCTCATCGTCGTCGTCGCCATCTCCACCGCGGCGGCCGTTCTCCTTCATGCCTTTGGAAATCACAGTCGGCTTCAGCAGGAAGCCTTTGATGCCGGCCGGCGTGTTCGGATTGCCTTGCACCACAAACGATTTGTCGACGTCGAAATCAAGGGTAAGCGAGACGTCCTGACCCTCCTCTACTTCTACGCCGTCGAGCATTACCCTCACTGATCCACTCGGAACCTTGAGGTCGAATGCGCCGCCGTCATTCATGAGAACGACGGCGTCGTCGACGATGAGGCGCGCCTGGGTGTACCGTCCCGCGGGAATTTCGAGGGCGCCAAGTTCGGCAGAGACACCGTTCTGAAGCTCGAGGAGATTAAACGTGCGCGGCTCGTCCATCACGATGACGACCTTCTCGCCACCTCGGAGCTCGACACGGCTGATCGTGACATTCACTTCATCGACGAGATCGAACGGAAACGGACTATCGACAAGCAGCACCTGCATGCGGGCGGTACCGGCATCGTCGGACGAACCCGTAAAATCGGACATGCCTATCATGTCGCAGGCGCTCAGGCTGATAATCAGGGCCGCAACCAGAATCGCCAACAGCGGAATCAATACCTGCTGTCGGAATCTTCTACTCAAGTATATCATGGCAAACTTCCTATTTGCTTGGTGGATCGACGAATGGGATAATCTTCGGCGCAGATCCATTCGACCTATCCACTTGCGCAAATCCCCTGCCAACTTCGATCGCTCGAGACAACATCGATCAGGGACGGTTCATATCGTGCACACCGTGCACAGTGCGTGAACCGCATGCACAGAAGCGTTGCGAGTCACGCCGGGGCGGTGGAGGCGCTGCGTTCACGAAGACGGGCGCATAAGAAAATCCACGTCCCTCGAAGAGCGAGGAGGAGCATCAGAGGATAGAGGGCTGGATGAAACCACTGGTTCCAGAGGGGGCTGCCGACGGCTGCAACAAGCGCCAGGACGGACGAAATGAGCAAATAGCGCTGCAGCCAGAGGCTTGAACGCCGCCGCAGCAGCGCAGCCGCGGCAACGAGATGAGTCGGCCATGCCCAGAGAAGGTGCCAGTTATTCTCCGTTACGTCGTGCAGCGAGATGAACCAGAGAAAAACCATGAGCAGGCCGGCCGTGCCTACGAGGGTAAAAAGTGGAACGTCGAGCGAGCGGACTACGCCGCGCTTCGTTCGTAGATCGCGGACGGTGATTGCCGTGCCCACGAGGAAGAGCAACCACATCAGCGCCGTGGCCAGAGGAACGGTCGACTCGTTCTCCACGTAGCCCGGAATCCATAGTACGGTGTCCGTCCGTAAGACCAGCGGCGATGACGTGCCGCCGCTCCTGATCGCAGCGTGATCGAACGCCCGCATCAGATACTCCGGCAGGAACATGGTTTCGTAGGGCTGGGCCACGCGGTCGACGGGGGCGCCGAGCAGCCAGTCGATTCCTGCGTCGAGAAACGTTTTATGGGCAATGC
The DNA here is from genome assembly GCA_964487555.1 of uncultured Rhodothermales bacterium. Classification (GTDB taxonomy): domain Bacteria; phylum Bacteroidota; class Rhodothermia; order Rhodothermales; family VXPQ01; genus CAZART01. The sequence continues at coordinate 56,634 of CAZART010000012.1, read as the reverse complement.
CGCTGTCGAGCAGCCGTCGGAACGTGAGCCCCGGATCGGGCTCATCAGCAAACTCAACGGCCGTACCCAGAGAGCGTTCAAGCGCATCGCGAATGCGCGTCGAGCAGTTGTCGTAGAGGAAATTGTATCGATATACCCTGTTCTCCGGTCGCGCATTTACCACAAGAAAATGGAAAAGGCTGTCTTTCTGAGACGGCGAGAGTCGGAGCACCTGCTCGATGACGGGGCGCTCTTCGCGCCGGTAGGTGTCAAGCGCCGATGCGTAGTCGTGTACCGAAAGCAGGTAATCGAGTCGGCCGTACAGAAAGTTCGGCAGAAAGTAGCGATCGAAGCGAAAGGTGCCGTAATTGAACGATACGTCGATGTCGCGCTCGGCATCGTGAACGCGGATGGCGCTATGGCCCCAGAGCGTGTAGATCTGGTCGCCAGGGAGAATGGTGAGCAGCGAAAATTGGGCGTCGTCGGAAACAGGGTCGATCCCGGATCCGGCCGATGGTGCCGCATCACGTTCCGACGCCGCCGTTCCATCCTCGCGCGTCTGCCAAAGGGCGTCCACGTGTTCGGGCTCCGGCAGTCCCGCGCCGAGGGCGGTCCGGCAGAAAAGGACGAGGAGCAGAAAGCGGATGAGAATCATCGAAAGCCGTTGGATGACGGAGGATTGCCGCCGTGTGAATCAGTTGCCGGACAAATGACGTTTTAAGGGACGAAGTTTCGTGAGGGATTCGGCGTCCGCATCATAACGACATTTACGACTTGAATAGATCAGAACGCGCGCGGCAGGCGATCGAGTACCTGCGCGAAACCATTCCCACGCCCGACACCGAACTCTCGCACGAGGATCCGTATCAGCTCATTGTTGCCGTCATTCTTTCGGCCCAATGTACGGATGAGCGGGTGAATCTCGTGTCGCCGGCGCTCTTTGATGCCTTTCCGACGATCCATGAGATGGCGAAGGCTGCGCCCGAAGACGTATTTCCGTTTATCGCGTCGATTTCCTTTCCGAACAACAAATCTAAACATCTCGTGCGGATGGCCCGGAAGGTCGTCGATGAATTCGACGGACGGATTCCCGACACGGTCGCCGAGCTGACGACGCTTCAGGGGGTGGGTCGAAAAACGGCGCAGGTCGTTGCGGCAGTGGCATTCAACCGGGATGCGTTGCCCGTCGACACGCATGTGTTTCGCGTGGCGAACCGAATCGGCCTCGTGCGAAACGCCGATACACCGCTGAAGGTCGAACGGCAGCTTAAAACCATCCTGCCCCGAAAAGCCTGGAGCGATGCTCATCACCTGCTGATCCTGCACGGCCGGTACACGTGCACGGCGAAGCGCCCACAATGCGAATCATGTGTCGTGAAGCCGGTCTGCCGCTACCATACACGGCTTCAGCGTCTGCCGGAGCCCCTGCGCACGTTGAATCCGAAAATGGGGAGATTTTACTGCAAGACGCGGGATCATTATTTCAACGAGCCGGACCTTCATACGGACCGCTACGGGACGGAGCAAGTCTGCTGTCCCTCATGCGGCTCCATGAACGTGTTCAATGCCAGGTCGGGTAAGAGCGTGAAGAAAGTGAAAGACTATAGGGTATAGGGCGGAAGGTCGAGGATCCATCCATGCCACCAGCACGTCTCGATCATCTATCCAGGCCGCAAATGCGCTCAAGACGAGATAACGAATGGACCGTAACAAGCGACACATCCTCATCATCCTGGACGGCTATGGGATTGCCGACGATCCCGAGGTCAGCGCTATCGACAGCGCCAGGAAGCCGTTCCTCGACGAGCTCTTTGCTACTTATCCGCATGCGCGATTGCAGGCCTCCGGAAGAGCCGTCGGATTGCCCGACGGGCAGATGGGCAACTCCGAAGTCGGCCACATGAATCTGGGAGCGGGCCGTGTCGTCTATCAGGAGATCACAAGGATCGACAAGGCCATCGAGGATGGAGAGTTCTTCAACAACGACGTCCTCGTCGCTGCGGCGCGGCATGCGCGGGAGAACGACTCCCGCTTGCATCTGATGGGCTTGTTTTCCGACGGAGGCGTGCACGCTTCGCTGGACCATCTCTTTGCACTCCTCGAATTAGCCTCGCGTGAAGGCCTTCAGAACGACCAGGTATTGGTTCACGCCTTTACCGACGGGCGCGACACGGATCCGAACGGCGGCGTAAAGTATGTCAATGCGTTCGAGCGGAAAGCGAAAATGGTAGGCGTGGGTCGGATCGCGTCGATCGTTGGGCGCTACTATGCGATGGATCGCGATAAGCGCTGGGAGCGAACGAAGCTCGCCTACGATCTGCTGACGCGAGGTGACGGCGACGCTTTCCCGGATCCCGAATCCGCGTTGCAGTCGAGCTACGATGCCGGCATAACGGACGAATTCGTCAAGCCGGTGCTCATTCGGCGCCGCGACGGTGATCTGCACGCGAAAAGCGGCACACGCATCGAGGACGGTGACGCCGTGATTTTCTACAACTTTCGCGGTGATCGGGCACGGCAGCTCACGCGTGCGTTCACCGACGAGAGCTTCGACGGCTTCGACCGCGAACACAAGCTCGACCTCCACTTTGCCGTCTTTTCACCGTATGACGAGTCGTTCGAGCTGCCCGTCGCTTTCGAGAAGGTTAATCTCACCGGGACACTAGGCGAAATCATCGCCGAGCGCGGTGGTACGCAGCTGCGGATGGCGGAGACGGAGAAGTACGCGCACGTCACCTATTTCTTTAGCGGCGGTCGCGAGGAAGCATTCGATGGAGAAGAGAGAATCCTCGTGCCCTCGCCGAAAGTGGCCACGTACGATTTGCAGCCGGAAATGAGCGCGCCTGAGGTGGCCGGTCGGGCGGCGGAAGCGCTCGCGAAGGAAACCTACAACTTCGTGTGCCTCAACTTCGCCAATCCCGACATGGTAGGACACACAGGCGACTTCGATGCGGCCGTGAAGGCCGTGGAGGCCGTGGATGCCGGCACCAGGACCGTCGTCACGGCGGCCGTCGAGCACGGTTACGGCGTGAGCATCATCGCAGACCATGGCAATGCCGATAAGATGAAGAACCCGGACGGCAGTCCGAACACCGCACATACGACGGCCCTGGTTCCGCACCTCATCATCAAGCAGGGATTTGACGGTCCGATCAAAGACGGCAAGCTGGGTGACGTCGCGCCCACGATCCTTTCCCTCATGGGCGAGGACGTGGCCGACGAGATGACCGGAGACGTCCTCGTCGTGCTCCAAAAAGCGGAAGTCTGAACCGTCTAACGGATCTCGATGTCCATCGGCAGCCGAGCCATCACCCTTCCATGCTGGTTCACCGCATCTCGCACGGTGCGGGCCTGATCGAGCAGGGCACGCTCCGCAGGCGACGTCGTCATCTGAAGCCATGCGTTAACGGCACGAGCGTTCAGCCCTTCTGCGATCTGCTCGAAGAACGATTTCGGTCGCGGCAGCACGCGAATGCGGTACGGACCTTCGTCCAATCCGGCCGCTTCCGCTGCCATATTAACGGCCGTCGACAGCGTTCCGAGCGTGTCGACCAGCCCGAGATCAACCGCATGGCGGCCCATCCAGACACGGCCTTGCGCGATGCTGTCGACTTGCTCCGTCGTCATGTCGCGTGCGTCGGCCACTCGCATAAGAAAGTCGTCATACGTCAGGTCGACGTATCCTTCGAGCATCTGCCGCTCTTCGGGGCTGAGTTCCGTAATACCCGAAAACACGTCCGCATATGGGCTCGACTGCACCTGGTCGAACGTGATGCCCAGTTTGTTCTCAAAGAATCCGCTGGCATCAAAAAACATCGCGAACACTCCGATCGATCCGGTAATGGTCAGCGGATCGGCGACGACCGTTTCGGCCCCGGTGGCGATCCAGTAGCCGCCGGAGGCTGCAAGTCCTCCCATCGAGATGATTACCGGTTTTTCCTCGGCCGTTAATCGGATCTCGCGCCACATGGCGTCCGAGGCGGACGCGGAGCCGCCGGGCGAATCGATGCGCACGACGACGGCGTCTACGCGGTCATTCTCTCGGGCCTCCTCGATGGCCTTTTTAAAGGTCTCCGACCCGATAAAACTGCTTCCGAATGGATCAGCCGAATCACCCTCGCCGCTGACTATCTGTCCGACCGCATAAACGATAGCGATCTCTCCGTCACGATTGACTTCAAGGCCGGCGTCAGACGCCGGAACCCGCGTGTAGGAGCGCATCGAAACGGTCTCGAGATCGTCGTCGTCGGATACGTTGAGCCGGGTCTTGATGACGTCGAGAACCTCATCTTGAAAGAGGAGCCCGTCCAGCAGCCCCGCCTCAAACGCATCATTTGCGGAAATCAGGGCCCGCTCGGAAGCCAGCCGCTTCAGCGAATCGGGAGAGATGCCGCGACTCTCTCCGACCGCACCCATGAATTCGTCATTGAGTGTTTCGACCAGATCCATGAGCTGTTCTTCGCTCTCGGGCGAAAAATTTTCACGGATGAAGGGCTCGACGGCGCTCTTGAAGCGACCTGCTCGCACGATTTGCGGTTCGATATCGAGTTTCTCGAGCATATTCTGGAAGAACATCACGGTAGAGGCGAAGCCGTTGAATTCGAAGACGGCCTGTTTGGACGCAAAGACGCTGTCCGCCGTGCTCGCCACGTAGTAAGAGGCTTCCGTCATCGCGAAGTCATCGCTGGATGCGTAGACGGGTTTGCCCGACTCTTTGAAGGCGAGGAGGGCACTGCGTACTTCCTGCAGTGCGGCCCAGGAGGCGTTGACGTTTCGCATCTGGAGCCAGACGGCATCCACTCGGTCGTCTGTTGCCGCCATTCTGAGGGCCGCTACGATGTCGCGCAGGCCGTACGGCGGCTCATCGGCGAGTATTTGCGTCAGCGGATCGCCGGAGACGGTCTCTGGAACGGCGCCACTGAATTTGACGATCAGGACCGATCCATCCGCTACCGACGGCTTCTGATCGGCAGCGGCAATAAATATGAAGAGGATGAGAAAGCCCATGAACAGAACGATGCCGAGCGCGATCAGCGTGCCGAGCGCACTTGCAACCAGGTTGGAGAGGAATTTCATACGGGCAAAAATGTTCGGATGAGCGATGATGCGGTGACGGGAAGGGAAAAGATACGAGCGGGCTCCAAAAAATCCTTCCGCTCTGGAGAAACAGGTATGCTCTTAATATGTTGGCCGCCATGGAGACCCTTTTCGATTATCGCATTCCGGTCCTGCATCCGCTCGCCGTGCACTTTCCACTAACGCTGCTTCTGGCGGCAGCGATCGCGACGCTCATCTGGATGTTCAAAGGCACGCCCTTCTGGCGGAACTGCACCGCATTTCTCGTCTTCCTCAACGTGCCGGCTGCTTTATTTGCCTATCTGACGGGCGATTTGATGGCCGAGCGCTCGGAAGGCGTTCCTATCGTAGACGAGCTCGTAGGTCTGCATGAGAAGATGGGATTGTACACGCTTGTCGCTAGCTGCATCGTCTCCGTCGTGATGCTCATCTTCCTTGTGTATTCCTATCGCCGGGCACCGTCCAACCAGGATCCGATCGGCGCGCGTGTGGCGGTCGGCCTCCTCATCATGATTGCCGCGGCGCTCGTAGCATGGACGGCCCACATCGGCGCGACGATGACGTGGGGTACGGGCGCGTTTTGAATATTGACCGTGCGTGTACACACGTCTGGACACGGGTCGCATCTCTGGATCGTGTCTAACGCTTGTGCTCTCCGGAGGCAGAGGCGGCTCCAGGCTGGCACGGTTTTTACAAGGGCATTGCGAAGCCGATTCTCTCTTCTTCCGTCGCAATGGTGACCTCTCATGAACAAGCGGCTACCGGGTACTCTTTCGATCGCGTTCATTGTTTGTGCCGTTCTCTTCATTCTTGCTCCGAATGCGCTGCGCGCGCAGCATTCACGCGACGCCGATTCGGTGAAAGCCTCGTCCAAAGACCGTATCGAGCGGGGGCGAAGTACCTCACGCGACGTGCAGTCCCGCCGACCGCGCGGCGCAGCGCGGGCAGCGCCCTCTGCACGGCCGAGTGATGTGACAAAGCCGGGTGACGCCACGAGATCCGGACGATCGGGTGACCTGGGGCGTACGCGCTCGTCCTCACGCTCGAGAATTCCCATCGGAGCCGAAACGGATGCCGATAACCCCCGCAACCCGTCGGAGAGCGCGGGCACGCGTCGAGACCATCGCGATCAAAACGGAGGCGCTGCCACACGAGATCGCAATGAAAGCAGCGATCGAGGGCAGGAGGGCGTGCGCGGAGACCGGGGCGACGACCGCCGCGGAGACCGGGACGACGACCGCCGCGGAGATCGGGACTACAACGGGCGGGGAGATCGGGATTACGACGGCCGGGCAGATCGGGACTACGAGCGTCGTGATGATCGCCATCGGCGACGCGGGCAAGGGATCGGCGACAGGCATCACGGCGGCAAAAATTGGGCGCGATCGCGCATACACATCGATATTGGTTGGCCGTGGGTTCACCGGCACCAACGGCATTGGTCCCCGCGGTATCGCTATCGACAGGTCGTCTATGTGGATGCCGGCTGGGGCAGGAGCCGCCGTGAGTCCCGTTTCGATCTCCGCACCTTCTATCGCCACCGCGTTCGCGACGCTACGTCTCGCCGAGCCTTAGTCGACATCGAGATCGATCGCATTGAGATCTACGAAGACGGCGTCTTCATCGGTGAAGTGCGAAGGATTCCGCGCGAGCTTGCACGTATGCGCGCCGTCGTCGATCGGCGCCATGGCGTACGCTTCGATCGAGATGTCTTCTTGCTGGGGGATCCATACGTAGGCTTCGAAATCATCTCGACGCGGCATTATGACGGCTTCGTGCTCAACAAGTACCGCGGTTCGCACGGCTTCAGGGTTGGCGTGCTCGATTTGAGCCGGGAGCGCGTGGTCCCCGTCCGTCGAAGCCGGTTCTTTGATCCGCGCGACTTTTCGGGATTCGTTCCGCTCAATCTGCTGCCTGAGGATGCCGGATGGCTCGTTGATTACGGCTTCGATTCGTACAGCGGTCATTACTGGAGCGACGACGATCGTTATTATTATGGGTTGTCGGACCTCGATGATTATTCGCGCATTGACGAAGATCGAGCGACCTATAGCAAATCCGACCCCCGAGGCTCGATGACGGGACGCGAGCGTGTTTCGAGCCGAGTGACGCCCGAACGCCAGGCGCTGGAACGCTTGGCAGATCGGACCTTTGAAACGGACGCGGGTGCCGAGATTCGGCTGAAGAGAGAGTCATCGATCGAACGCGTCGATTAGGCAGCTCCTTCCTAAGGGTCGTCGAAACCAGGATAGCAGGTCTCCTGTACGAAGTACGGACTTTTAAGCGGGGCGTCCGCATCTGCGAACGTCCCGCCGTCGTGCATGACAGGCTGACACAGATTACCTGGGAAGCGGGGGAGGCACCGGCCGTCGGCGCATTTTTAGGGCATCGTTGCGGCACGAAGCGCCCCGTGGTCGGATAGCATTGTCTGTCGAATCGTCCTATTTTATACGATTCGGTCAACTCGGCAAGAGATTTGCTTCAAGGGATACGCCTATGGCTCTGACCGGTGATACATATGGTATTTCAGTGTCCGATCGTCAATTGACCGATCGAGAGCAGGAAATCCTTCGGCTGGTCGTAAAATCGTTCATCGAAACGGCCGGACCGGTCGGATCGCGATTTTTGGCCAAGACGTCAGGAATCGCGCTCAGCCCGGCGTCCATCCGCAATACGATGAGCGATCTCGAGGGGTACGGCTATCTCGATCATCCGTATACGTCCGCCGGACGGGTTCCGACCGAGCTGGGATACCGCACCTTCGTCGACGAGCTCATGGGATCGCCGCGCCTCTCGCCGGTCGAGAAACAGGTCTTGAAGGCTGAGCTCGATCGCCTGATGGGAGACACCGAGCAGCTTCTGAAGGAATCCTCGCGGCTGTTGGGCCGGTTTTCGAATCTGCTCGGCGTGGTGCTCTCGCCGAGGCTTTCAACAGGCGTCCTCGAGCGGATGGAGGTCGTTCAGCTCTCATCCTCCCGGATCATGTTCGTCGTTAGCGTGGCGGGTGGGCTCGTCAAGACCATCGTGCTCGAGCTCGAAACGGATCTCAATCGGCGAGATCTCGATCGCGTAGTCGGCATTTTGAACGAGCGATTGGCCGGACTAACCCTTAAAGAGATTCGGCACACGTATCAAGAACGAGTCGGCGACTTGCGCGCCGAACAGAACGATGTGGTTCGCCTCATTCTGAAGGAAGGTGCGTTGCTGTTCAGCAGTCCGTCGGATGCGGGACGCATTCAGTACGCCGGGGCGCAAAACATCCTCAAGCAGCCTGAGTTTCAGGAGCCGGCCGATCTTCGGTCGCTCATCGAGATGCTGGAGGATGAAGACTACGTCGTTCACCTGCTCGAGGACCGGAGGGCGGCCGATCCTGAAGAAACGGGCCGGGTTACGATCAGCATCGGGAAGGAGAACGTAGAGGAGAAGGCTGAACGGTATTCGATTGTGACGGCGGATTACCGCATTGGCGGAACCGTTGGAACGATCGGTGTCATTGGGCCGACGCGCATGGATTACGAACGGGTCATCGCTCTCGTCGAAAGTGTCGCCACGTTGCTAAACCGGCCGGAGCGGGGCGTTGATCGGGAGAATTAATGGCGAAGTATTCAGTTAGTGGTGGAGAATGAGCAAGCACACAACGCATACATCTTCAGATGTAGCCGAGAAGAAAACGTCCGGTGACAAAGCCCCGGACGCCGATGAAGTGCGAGAAGATGTCACAGAGCAGATGAAGGATAAAGAAGACGCAGCAGACATCGCGCTAGCGGCCGTGGACGAGCTGGCCGATCAGGCCGCCGAACTCGACTCGATCCAAAAAGAGCTCCAGGAGACGAGGGAACAGCTTCTGCGGAAGGCCGCGGAGTTTCAGAACTATCGTCGCAGAACCGAGCAGGAAAAGGCGCAGTTGGTCGAGCTCGGGAAGACCATCGTCATCCAACAATTTCTCGACGTGCTCGATGATTTTCAGCGGTCGATGGAGGCCGCTGAGCAGGTCGAGCAGCAGGAGCATGAGAGCAGCCCGGCCTACGACGCGCTGAAAGAAGGTGTCGATCTCGTCTACAAGAAGTTTATGGATGAACTCGCGAAGCATGGCGTCGAGCCGATCGACTCGGTCGGAGAACTTTTTGACGAGCATATGCACGACGCGATGTTGCAGCAGCCCAGTGAAGAGTACACGCCGGGCACGGTCATCCAGGAGCTACAAAAGGGATATCGGATGGGTGAGCGGATTTTGCGCCACGCAAAAGTCATAGTAGCAGCTTGATGAGAGATTACTACGAGATATTAGGGGTGGAGCGGAGTGCCGGTCCGGAGGAGATGAAGAAGGCCTACCGGAAGCTGGCCTTAAAATTCCATCCCGATCGCAACCCGGAGGACAAGGAGGCCGAGCATCAGTTCAAAGAGGCTGCCGAAGCGTACGAGGTTCTTTCGGATCCGCGGAAGCGGCAGCGGTACGACCAATTCGGTCATGCCGGCGTCCGAGGGAACGGATCGGGCGGGCCGCAGCCGGGCTTTCAGGACATCAACGATATTTTCAGTGCGTTCAGCGATATCTTTGGTGGTCAGGGCTCCATTTTCGAGGATGTCTTCACCGGACAGCGGGGACGTGGCCGTCGCGGACGGGGAAGGGGCCGAACGGGCAGCGATCTGCGTATCAAGCTGCCGCTGACGCTCGAGGAGATTGCCGAAGGCACCGAGAAGAAAATCAAGGTGCGGAAATTCATTATTTGCGAGACGTGCGAAGGCATCGGAGCCGAGAATGGTGAAGAAGGCTATGCCACGTGCCAGACCTGTCAGGGTTTGGGTGAGATCCGGCAGGTGACGCGATCCGTCTTCGGGCAGTTCGTGAACGTGCAGCCGTGCCCGGCTTGCCAGGGCGAAGGCCGGACGATCCGCAACCGCTGCACCAACTGCGGTGGAGAAGGCCGAGTGAAGGGAGAAGAGACGATCGCGATCAACGTGCCGCCGGGAGTGCTCGAAGGAAACTACCTGACGCTTCGTGGTGCCGGAAATGCCGGCATTCGGACGGGTCCTCCGGGGGATCTGCGGGTCGAGATCGAAGAGCTACCTCACGAGCACTTCACCCGGGAAGGACTTGACATATTCCACGAACTCTACATCTCATTTCCGGAGGCTGCGCTTGGAACGGAAGTGGACGTGCCGACCCTGAAGGGTCGTGCAAGGCTTCAGATCGATCCGGGCATCCAATCGGGCAAAATCCTTCGGATGCGAGATCGCGGCATTCCTGAGCTCAACGGCATCCGCCGCGGCGATGAGATGGTGCGGATCCACGTTTGGACGCCGCTCTCACTCAGCGACGAGGAGCGCTCGATACTCGACAAATTTCGCAGCTCGCCCTCGTTTGAGCCGAAGCCGGAGAAGGAGGATCACAAGAAGTCCTTCTTCAGCAAGGTCAAAGACGTCTTTACATGATGCAGAGCAGGATCGACGGGGAGGTGCTTCGCCACGTGATGCGACAGGTCCCGTCCCCGGTTACCGTCGTTACGGTCAAGGGCGACGGTGAAATCCGCGGGATCACGATCGGCTCGTTCACCAGCGCTTCGCTCCGTCCACCTCTCATTTCGTTTAATCTCAGTCGCGATGCGCAGAGTTACGACGCGCTAGTCGAGGCCGAACGATTTGCCGTGCACATCCTCACGGACGAGCAGGCTTTTCTGGCCGACCACTTCGCCACGCCTGATCTCACGAGTGAAGCGCAGTTCGAGGCCGTCCCATTCCGAGTCGACGCGCTGGGAACGCCCATCCTCCTCGACACGCTTGCGGTTCTTCACTGTGAGCGCTACGCCGTCTACGAAGCCGGCGACCACTCGATCGTCATGGGGCGCGTAACGACGATCGACGACGGAGGCGACGGCTCTCCGATGCTCTATTACGACCGCACCTATCGCTGTGTGGGAAAGGAGGTGCAGCCCACGACGTTCGAGCCTGCGGGTTCTCCGGACTAGGGTCGCGGGGCGCTGCCGGCTTTGTTCCGTGGGTCACCGTACATCCCGAGGCCGAAAAACGCGAAATCATATTTCGCCGGATCCTCGGGGCAGAGAGCGCGACAATTTTGCGTAAGCTCGGAGCAGGCGCGCCAATCGTCGTAGGCCCTCTCCAGCATGCCGAGCATTCGCGCCTGCCGGCCGGAGTGTACGTCGAGGGGAAGCATCAACTGCCGGCGATGTATCCGCTTCCAGATGCCCAAATCGACCGGACCCGACCGCACCATCCACCGGAGATACATATTCAGGCGCTTGCACGCGCTGCCCGCGTCGGGTCTGGCGAGGTGCTTCTGGAGGCGGGCCGGGGTCTCAGCGCCGGCCTGCATTAATGACTCGCTGAAACCCTGAATGGCCGGGCCGACGTCGACGTCGTTCTGTGATAGGTGACGGCTGAAGAGAAGTTCGACGGTCTCGTGCTCGCGTAGAAGTGTACTGAGATTCTGCGTAAGCCAGAACGCGTCGCGCGGTTGGAACGTCCGGTGCTTGAATCCCTCCAGGCGGCCGGCATCCCGTTCGGCATCGAATTCCTTCACGAACCGGAAGGGCTGAAAGCGCATCCTTTCGCAGAGCTCCGCCATCTTGTTGAGCACGGTTTTGCGCTGTCCCCAGGCGAGCAGTGCGGCGTAAAGTCCGATCACTTCCTGATCACGTGGGTCGTCAAAGGCATGGGGAAGAGAAACGGGATCCGATGCGATGAACGCCGGCGTTTCGAAATGCGCGACGAGTCGGTCAAGATAGGTTTTTTCGGCAGGCTCCGAATTACGTCCGACGTAGTGTCTCATGCGGTGCCTTTGCTCGTTGGCATTTCGCTTCGAAGAGAAGATTACAGGGGAGGGAATGCCGCGTCCGCTGAAACGGGTCAGAGCCCCACGGAGCGAAACAACGTCGTCGCGGTGGGCAGCTCCACGTTTCCCCCACTGATAACGATGCCGACGCGCTCTGCACCGAGCTCCAGCCCCTCGAAAAGGGCGGCCGCGGCGAGAGCGCCGGTGGGTTCGACGACCATCTTCATCCGCTCCCATAAAAAATGCATGCTCCGAATGATCGCTTCTTCTCCTACGGTGACCATATCGTCGACGTGCTTAAGAATGAGAGGAAACGTGATCGCGCCGAGCGAAGGCGTTCGGGCGCCGTCGGCGACCGTATCGGGGTTGTGCACCGTCTGAAGTGTTCCGGTCTTGAAAGATCTCGTTGCATCATCGGCGCGGGCAGGCTCTACCCCGACGACCCGGCAGTTCGGCTGCAGGGCTTTTGCGGCCAGGGCACATCCCGAGAGCAGACCGCCACCTCCACAGCAGACGAGGAGGAGGTCGAGAGATCCGGCCTGCTCGAGCAGCTCGTGTGCCGTCGTACCCTGCCCGGCCACGATATCGGGATGATCGTAGGGAGGTACGATGGGAAGACGCCGCTCCTCTGCGATGCGGCGGCCGAGCTCTTCACGCGTAATCGAAGCACGGTCGTACGTGATGATCTCGGCGCCGTAATCGCGCGTGGCATCGAGCTTTACACGCGGAGCATCCGACGGCATGATGATCGTCGTGGGTACGTTCAACAAACGGCCGGCCAGGGCCAGCGCCTGCGCGTGGTTCCCTGATGAGAACGTGAGCACGCCGTCGCGGCGCCCTTTATTCGTGAGGCGTGCTAAGGCATTGTATGCGCCGCGAAACTTGAAGGCGCCCGCGCGCTGGAAATTTTCGCATTTGAAGAAAAAGCGCGCCCCGAAACGCTCGTCGAACGTGCGCGACGTGTGAACGGGCGTGTGGTGCGCGACGCCTCGGATGCGCTCGGCGGCGGCTTCGACGTCGTCGAAGGTCACGGTGGGGGGATGGGGCACGTTGTGAAGGAAGGGATCGTCGTGGAGAAGACGGGACAGTCAGGACCGGCTGGATCTCAAAAGGGGCCGCCTCTCAGTAAGAAACGGCCCCGTTGAAAAAGCCTGACGACAGAGCTTACGGCATGGGTGGAGGCGCTACCGACGAATCCGTTTTGGTCGGCAGTTCCTCCTTCGGCGGACCGAAACGCTCTACGACGACGTGGATGTCGCTGGCGAGCGATGCAAAGGCCCCGATAGCCGCCAACGTCGGTGACAGGAGTATTGCAGCGGCTGCGCCGCCTACACCGACCGATAGCGGGAATTCCATCACGGGGCGGCCATCTTTCTTGACGATGATCCGGCGCGCGTTGCCCTCCTCGATCACTTCGCGGACGCGGTCGACGAGCTGGTTGCCTTTGATCTTTATCTCGTGCAACGCCTGTTCCGCCTTTTCTTTTCCTTTATGGCGCGAAGTCTCTCCGGTGTTGCTGTCTGGATTCATGTTCATCTCTGCCATCTCGTCTATTCCATGATTTCGTTTCGGCCACTGATACAAGATAGGATATCTGATCCGGTCACTGCGGTTCCTGCGGGAAGGGGGGAGGGGGAGGATTAGTTGTCACGATTCGATGACGGAGGGGTGGGGGGTGTGGGTCGAGGATCGAGGGTCGAGGATCGAGG
>CAZART010000012.1:39419-42980 GCA_964487555.1 uncultured Rhodothermales bacterium | reverse complement strand
GGGTCGAGGATCGAGGGTCGAGGATCGAGGAATGGGGATCGTGGCATGGTTCGGGTGATTGAGGAGGTGCCTGTTCATTTCCGCTTCCTTTTCGTCTCGGTCTGGAGGGTCGGCGAATTTGTTTCGGTGCGGGTAATTTCTGCTTGCCGGATTACGCATTGTAATCTGTCGGAGATGCGTAACCAGGCTGTCGGCGGCGCGAGCTAAATCGATCTGGCCGACCTGCAGACGCTCTGCGCCCCGAGTGATGAGGCGAGCTCGTCCGTTTTAACTACAGAAAATCGGTAGAAGTGCGCAGACTGGCACGAGAGATGCCACGAACCCGGATGCGCAATACTACTCGGACGGCCTTAGGTCGTCGACTCGAATGGCGAGAGGTCTTTCGTGTATTTCGGCTTAAGTCTCAGGGCGAATGGCCGATGATTCGGATACCCAACCCGGCTACAGAAAATGCCATCATTCGGGAAGCACGCTACAAGCTAGTTTCATCCACAATCAACCTACGGAGGCTCTCTCATGGGTCAACAACAACTTCTTCTCCTTGTCCTCGGTATCGTCATTGTCGGCCTTGCGGTCGTCGTTGGTATCCAGGCGTTCGGTGAGAATCAGAAGAAAGCAAATGCCGACGCGCTCGTGAACGACGCGATCCGCATCGCGTCGGACGCCCAGGCTTTCAACCTCAAACCCGAAGCCTTCGGAGGCGGTGGCGGCGATTTTGACGGCATCAAGCTCGGAGCACTGGGCTACAAGGTAGATACCGGCGTTTATACGAACCTGAATGGTACGTTCGCATTCACGGCGATTGCGGCTGGATCGGTAACTATAACCGGATGCAGTGTACAGTCGTATAGCGATACGTGGAATCAGGTCACGGTTACTCTCGCAGGAACGGACCCGGAGGATATTACGACGGTCGTTTCGAACGAGGAGGCGGATTGCACGCCGACAACTGCAGAAGCGTAGTCGCCGATTGGTCTGAACGGCCATCCCGGTCAACATGCCAGATCAGCGGCATCCTTGCCATGGGTACGCCCCGGCTGGGGTGCCGCTGAATGGTTTTCAGGCAGCACGAATATTCCGACGGCATCATGAGGCTCTCCCTCCAGATCTGCCCTCGGCTCAACGTTCCAGACGCGCTCAACAAAAATGGGAAATTTACAACTTCTCCTTCTCGTCTTCGGCGTGATTATCGTCGGCATGGCCGTCCTAACCGGATTCGAGGCGATGGACAAAAAGCTTAAGCAGAGCGCGGCCGACAACCTCGTCGACCGCAACCTGAGCATCGCGACGGACGCGGTCTATTGGAAGACGAAACGCGATCCGTTTAACGGTGGGAATGCGGAGTACACCGGACTGGCCACCGATGGGATGCAGACGCTCTTCCTGGGCGAAGAGACTCACAACGGCGTGTTCAAGATCACAAATGCTACGGCCACCGAGCTCGAGATCACGTCGGTCAGTACCCGTTACCCCGATATCGGCGTCCGAACGTTGATTCAGGACTATGAGATCGTCTCGACGGATGTGGCTTACGACGGCACGATTTCATTCGAGTAGTCGGCAGGCGGCGCGAGACGGCAACCAGTGTGAAGTATCAGGACTGAGTCCGACAGACACTACCTATGGCGGTTAAAGAATTCAGGTTCAACGGAGTAGGCGTGGCCGGGCAGCCCGTGCAGGGCACCGTCTTTGCGCCAAGCCGCAGAGTAGCGCAGAAGAAAGTCGGGACGCTCTCGAATGAGCACGGCTTTCAGCTCAAAAATGTGCGGCAGCGCGCAACCTATCGCTACAAGGTGCGCCACGCGAACGGTAAGATCGTCAACGGCGAGCAGAAGGCGTATTCGGCCGAGGAAATCGAGATTGCGCTCCGGAAGATGGGGCTCGAGGTCGCCTCGGTCAAAAAGAGGGTATTCGATTATCAGCGTAAGCCGCCGAGCACGGACGTGATTATGTTCGTACGCCTGGCTGCGAATCTCATCAAGGACAAGCTTCCGTTCGATGAGGTGCTGAATCTGCTCGTAAACGACATCTCTTCGAACAGTCTGAAGCAGGTCATTCGAGACTTGAATGCAGACCTGAAGAGCGGCACGGAAGCACGCCAGGCCTTCATGAAGCACCAGCACATGATGGGCAAGTTCACGGCGTACATGCTCGGCATCGCCTCGCAGAGCGGTAACATGGCCGAGATCTACGAGGCCACGGCACGATTCCTCGAACGCAAGGACGAGTTCAAGAAAAGTGTTCGGAGCGCGATGGTGACGCCTGTCATCACGCTTCTCGTGCTGATCGCAGCCTTTATCTGGTACGTCTGGTACATCTTCCCACAGACAGCCGGACTTTTCGAGGGGATGAACGTCGAGCTGCCGCCGATGACGACGGCGACACTCGCCTTTTCACACTGGATGGACGCCAACTGGTTCTGGGTTTTCCTGGGCACGTTCGGAACGATCGGTGGCTTTGTCTACTGGGCTCGATCCGAGAAAGGCAGCTTCATCATCCACAGAAACCTGATACGTGTCCCGGTCGTCGGGGGCCTGCTTCACAAGCTCAACATCGAGATTTTCTGCCGCGTTTTTGCCGTGCTCTACTCTGGAGCCGGCGAGAACATCGGTGTCATCAAGATTGCGGCGGAAGCCTGCGGCAACAAGTACATGGAGCATCGGATCAAGACGGTCACGATTCCCATGATGGTGGCCAAGGGTGCCGAGCTTATGCGATCGATGGAAGCCAGTGGCGTTTTTACGGGGATGGCGCTGGCGAGGTTTAGAAGCGGTGCGGAGACCGGCAACGTGCGCAAGAGTGCGCAGCAGATGGCCGACTACTATGAAAAAGAAACCACCATGAAGTTGAGGATGGCCGTCGAAACCATACAAACGGTCGTTGCCATCATCATCACGGTGGCCATCTGTTTCCTCACGATCATCTCGTCGGAAATCGCGCTCATCCAGCCGTCTTCCACGGGTATGATGGGCATGTGAGTCTGACAGGAGTCTCTTCCGACGCGCGGCGGAACGCACCGCCGTTTTGCCGCGCTCACGAAGAAGTGTAGTTTTCGAAGAAGTGCATTCAGATGACGGGAAAGGAGTTTTTCGGCAAGCTGTTGAGCAACCGCCAGAACGTGCCAGAACCTTGGGATCGAGACGATCCAGGGAGTGGGCCTCCGGCGACGGAACTCGACGTTGCCCCGACATACCACGACGAGGATGATGCCGGCGCTGCTCCTGGCGGCGACGGGCAGAGCTCCCCGCTGCCGGAAGTTCGGCCTTCCCCTTCTCATCCGTTGGACAACGACACGCCTTCGGAAATTCCTGCTTCTCCGGATCCCGAAGAGCCGCCGGTTCCTTGCCTGTCCTCGCCGGAATCCTCTGAGATCTCTGTGGAAATCCACGATTCGGATGCATCTTCAGGCGCCGCTTCTTCGTCTCCGCGGAGTTCATATGCCGAGGCGACGTCGATGGGCGCGTCGCAGCCGTCGAACGACGGGCACACCGAAGAGGAGTTACCCGCAGCGCCGCGACCGTCGAACGGCAGGCACACCGAGGAAGAATTGCAGGCGTCGCC
>CAZART010000012.1:32559-39319 GCA_964487555.1 uncultured Rhodothermales bacterium | reverse complement strand
CTGCCGTCGAACGGCACGCGCACCGAGGAAGAATTGCCGGCGGCGCCGTCGCCGTCGAACGGCAGGCAGGCGGCTGCGGATTGGTCGGCAGCGCCATCAGCATCCAACGGAGCGAAGAGCGACGCGGAAGTGCCGGGCTCCGCCGCGCGACGATCTAGGGGAGGGTACACCGACCCAGCGCGAGACGCCGATGCAGCGCGAGATGCCGACGCACGGCGAGATGCCGACGCATGGCGAGACGCCGACGCGGAGGACAACGCGGAGCATGCACGTGCGAACGGCCGCCACAACGACGCAGCGCCAGACGACGTACGGGCGGCGGCGAGGGCCCGCGAGGGCGACGCGGCGGCGCCTCCGGCACCGGCATCAGCACGCGAATCTGAGAGAGGAGGTCCGGCACGGGTATCAGCGCGCGAATCCGCCACCGCAAGGTCGGCGCCGGCGCAGCGTGGCGAGCAGGCGCAGAATCGCCAGCGCAGCGAAGCCCCCGCGCCACCGCGTGGACGAGACCGCAAGGAATCGGAGCCGCCCAGGGGGCGCTCGAAGACACAGGCTTCGGCCCAGGGTGATGCTGAGCTCAGGGGGATCAAAGACCGCGTCGTGCTCCGGCTACTCGAAAAAAAGCTGGTTTCTGAGGCGCACGTCAAGGCGGCTATACGTGAGCGGAATAAGGATAATCTCAAGGCCACGCTCTGGCGCATCGTTGCCTTTCAGCATGGCGTTGACCGCGAAGCGATCTACCGCGAAGCCGCACTGACGTACGCATTCGTCGAGCGGAAGCTCGAAGAGAAGGACGTCGATCTCGAATTCGTGCGGCAGGTTGCGGATGTATTTCCCGAGAAACGGCGCAATCGGCTCATTGAGCTGCGCGTGGTACCGGTCGGCTATGAGTTCGAGCAGCAGACGCAGATGCTCCGCGTCGTATTCCTGACGCACGATCCGTCCCTGCCGGCCGTCCGCGAGCTGATGCAGGAGCTTAACCTCGAACGATACGAGCTGCAGTACGCGCCCGAATTGGTGGTGAAGGATCTCCTCGCCAAAGCCTTCCCACGGAAAAACGAATATCTGGAGCGGATGTCCGAGGATCCGCTCGCCTACGACCTCGGTCTGAGCTACGAGGATGAGAAAGGCGAGCTGATCGACGAGGAGGCCCTCGAAGCCGAGATCAATCGATCGTCCCTCATTAACCTGTTTGAGGCCGCCCTCGTAGAATCCGTGCACAAGGGAGCATCGGACATCCACATCTATCCGAATGCGAAGCGGCAGGTGGAAATTCACTTCCGCGTCGACGGGCGGCTCTTCCTCTGGCATCTCGAAGACAAAGTTCATCCCGAAAGCCTGCTCGCCGTCATCAAGGACAATACGATGAACGTCGATCGTTTCGAACGGGATATGGCCCAAGACGGCTTCATCCAGAGAAAAGTCGACGACACACTGATTCGATACCGCGTCTCGATTCTGCCGATCGCAACGGCACAGCAGAGTCTTCACGCCGAGAGCATCGTGATCCGTGTCCTCGACGATCGCAAAGTCCTCACCGACCTTTCGCAGCTGGGCCTACTGAAAGGCGCGCTGGAACGCTTCGCCATGGCGATTCGACAGCCGCACGGTATGGTCATCCTGACCGGCCCCACGGGTTCCGGAAAGAGCACGACACTCGTGGCCGCGCTGCACCAGGTCGTCGATCCGGAGATCAACGTCCTCACGGTCGAAGATCCGGTCGAATACATCATTCCCGGCGTTCGCCAGATCAAGCTGAACCACAAGCTGAATCTCGAGCAGGCACTCCGGTCAATTTTGCGTCATGACCCCGACGTCGTCATGGTCGGCGAAATGCGCGACCGTCCGACGGCGGAGCTGGCGATCAAACTGGCCAACACGGGTCACCTTACGTTCTCCACGCTTCATACGAACGATGCTCCGAGCGCGGTTAGCCGCCTCTATAAGATGGGTGTCGAGCCGTTCCTCATCGCGTACGCCATCAACCTGGTTGTGGCGCAGCGACTCATCCGAAGTCTCTGCCCGAGCTGCAAGGTCCTGGACCGGGATCCCGATCCCGTTCTGCTCGACCGTCTCGGCTTCACGAAAGAGGATCTCGCCACGACGACGCTCTACAAGCCGTCGGGCGACCCGACGTGCACGACGTGCAAAGGCACCGGATACAAAGGACGACGCGCCATCAGCGAGGCGCTCTATTTCTCGAGAGCAATTCGCCACCTGGTCGTCGAGGCCGACACCAAGATCGATGAGGATGCATTGCGTGAGGCGGCGAGAGAGGAGGGGATGCTCACGCTGCAAGATTCGGCTCGAGAGGTCGTGAAGATGGGCGCAACGTCCGTCGACGAGATGATGCGCGTGACGGCGGCAGAGGAGTAGTGCAACGTCCCGTCGGCGGGGCACCGATCACCACAGGGCGCCCGCACCACCGGCGTCCGTCAGGTCCACCACAGATACGGCACTGAGGCCGGTTCACCACGCCGGTTTCGCTTGATGTTGTTCGATTTTTTCCATCGAAAAAGACACCGTATCCATGCCACAGACCTTGCTCGCACTCGGCGCCGTTATGGTGGCCACCTTCTTTTCATTCCAGCAGCAGCGAAGCGTGCTGGAAACGCGCATGCAGATGATTCGCAACGAGGTCGAGACGGCGGCTACGGCTGTGGCGGTCGATCGACTGGCGGAGATCGGCGCCATGGCCTACGACGATGCTACCAAAGGAGACGTCCGAATCTTCTCCTCCGCGGCCCTCACCTCGAGCGCTACGTTCACGGAGGATGCGCCGCCGGTCGACGACATAGATGACTTCGACGGGTCGAGCGTGACACGCCACCGCGTGAGCTCCGGCGACACGCTCCGGTACGGTGTGGAAACCACCGTCGAATATGCGGACGAGAACGTGCCCGACTCACCCATTCTCGATCCTACGGTGCGGACAAAATTCAAGAAGGCGACGGTGAAGGTGTACAGCTTGAATGTCGCCTACGTAGACACGATCAGGCTATCGCAGTCGTACTCGTGCGGAAGTAAGTGTGCGTGGTGACAAGGTCCCTGATTCCCGACCCTATCATAGAGGAGTACGGTCATGCAATTCATTTTCGATAACCTGAGCGCCATTCTGATCGCAGGCGTCCTCTTTCTGATTCTCGTCGCCGTCAATCACCGGACGCGGATCTCGGCCGTTGAGGCGTCCAGCTACTATTCGATGAAGCAGCAGCAGCTAAGCTTCGTCGAAATTCTCAAGCGCGACATGCAAAACGTCTCTGAGATCGAGACCGCCACGGAGGACCCGTTGTCCCTTGAATTTCGGTTTCGCGCGCGAACCGATCCGTCCGATCCGACCATTCGCACCGTCATCTACCGGCGGGCGATGATGGGCGAGTACGACGGCGTTTCACTCTACCAGATTCGTCGCTTCGTCGATGGTACGATGGACGGGGGCTCTCCGTCCACCATCCTGTCCTGGGAGATCGTCGCCCAGAACGAGGAAGGCGTCACCGTGAACGACGTAGCCAACGCCCGGCAGGTGTTCATTCGCTTCGAGGCGACGGCGCCGGTTTCGGACGGTCAGACGATCAGTCGGTCGAAGTGGGAAGCCTCGTTCCGGCCTCCACTACTTCAACAAGCGAACAGTATTTAATCGGCGTACCGCGAATCTCGCACGCTGCGAGAAGAACCGGCGCCGGACAACTGTATCGGCAACAAACCATAAGGGGCCAGACCATGGGAAAAGCAGCCATCCTCATAATATCAGCCGCGGTGATTTTCGGCTCGATGTACGCTCACGGCGCGCAGGAAGAAGTCCAGCGGGCTGATGGACGTCTATCGGAGCATCAGTTCGAGGTACTATCGCGCAACGCCGCGCTTGCGGGCTACAACCTTGCGAAGCAGGAACTTGCCGAAAACTTTGATGCGTCGCCTTCGCAGATGTCGGGGACCTACGAGAAAAGTGATTTTAGCGTATCGGTGACGCGAAACGGATCGATAGCAACCATTGTCTCCACCGGAACAAGCGAGCGGCCCGGGGCCGACGCCGTCACGTTTACGATTGAGGCCAGCATCGAAAAAGAAGTCGTTGCGACGATTGCGGAAGAAGCTCCTCCGTTCATGCGATACGCCATTCTCACGGAGAACGACCTTCATCTGAACGGCAATATCCTCACGGATCTTTACGTCGATGGAAACGAAGAGAACACCCTCAATGCGAACATGCACACGAATGCGTCGCTGGCCGTCGACGGCAATGCAGCCGTCGTCAAAGGTTTCGGGACCTACGTGAATTCCGCGTCGGGGAATCCTTCGTCCGCTCTGACGAGCTCGTTTCGGCCGTACTACAATCCCACCAATGCGCCGGTGACGCAGCAGGTCCCGACCATCGACGTGCCGGAGTTCGACGTGGCGGAATTTGTAAGCAAAGTCGAAGTTGATCAGACGAGCAGCGGCGCGGTGGCGCTAAGCGGGACCTATGATTTCGGCGGTACGCGAGAGGATCCCTACGTGTGGTACGTCGATGGCGACTTGAGCGCCTCTGGTGGTACGACGCTGAACGGATACGTGATGTTCATCGTTTCGGGCGACGTTTCGATGTCGGGCAACCTCGAGGCGGGTAACAGCGGATATGACGGTGGAGACGAGAGCAGCGTCGCTTACTACGCCGCCGGCGCCGTCGACCTCTCCGGCAACGCCCGGGTGTACGGACAGATCTTCGCCGGTTCTTCCGTCTCCTTCAGCCAGGGGTCCGCCCGTGTATACGGTAGCCTTGCGACCAAAGGGGGCGCCACGATCGGTGGATCGCCCAAGATCTACTACCGAGAACCCTCACCGGCGCTTACGACCATCTTTGAGGATCCTGAAATTCACCTCAATCTGGTCGCCTACAGCGAATGGTAGGGATCACATCAAGGAGATCGCCTACAGCGAATGGTAAGATCGCCGACGGCGCGATATCGGACACGGGGCCGGGGGCTGATCAGCTGCCGGCCCTTCGTGTAGCACGACGCATCCACGTCATTCCGAACTTCGTCTCATTCTGAAGGAAAAGATGAGACACGGCGGGCAAGGGGCCCCTCGCAGCGCACTCGGCCACGCAGAGCTTCTCAAGACATCGGCTCTATCCATCTACTCCGGCGAGTACGCTTAAGAATGTCAGGATTTGGCCGATATCTGACACTGCGAACAACTCGGACGGATGAACAGGCTGCGGAATATGTATGCATATTGTACTCGATAACTGATTGCTTAATTACATCGCAATTTCGACATAATCTGACTGTGGTATGAATATTGAAGAGCTTGATATGCGCCGCAAAGGACATGAACTCCCGCTCTTATCTACGATGAAATTATGCCGCAGACTTTAATGGCCATATTGGCGATGATGACGGTGACACTGGCCTCCATAAACCAGCAGCGCACCCTTCTCGAAACGCGCCGGGCCATGCTCGACGATGAATTGGAAGTCATGGCGAGCGGCGTCGCACTTCAGACGCTCGAATACATCGGCACGAAGAGCTTCGACGAAGCGACGGTGAGCGGCGTCGTGGTAGATGTGGACGACTTGACGTTGGGTTTTCCGAGTGATCAGCGATGCCCGCTAGAGGCCCTCAACGAGGGCGCTCCGGCCTACGACGACTGCGACGATCTGAGCGACTACCATCAGATCCAATGGGAGGCCGTACCGTTTGCCGTGCAGAGCGACACGATCCTTTTCGAGGTCACGGCAGACGTTGGCTACGTCGATCAATCACACAGCCGAACGCCGTCGCGAACATTCAATAAGGAGATTGTGGTGACCGTTCGCCAACGGGTCCAGGACGGAGAACGATCCCTACTTCGGCAACCTGTAGCGATTGCGCGTACGTACTCATACTAGGCGAACCCCATTTATGAATGCCCTCCTCGACAACCTGACCGCGACCATTGTCGCCATGGCCGTCCTCGCGATGCTCGTCGCGATGCAGTACCGCGCTCAGGAGGCATCCGTCGAACGTTCGATTGCCTACCGGGCCAAGAAGCAGACCATCGATTTCGGCAAATGGATACAGGACGATATCGCCAACGTCGGGGCGGGCGTCAGCTTCGGCACGGTAAGCGTGCAGGAATTAACGACGAACGCCAGCGGGAATACCAGCCTGTTTAGGTTTCGCAGGAAGATGGACGCAGCCGATCCAAACCCTGTCGATGTTTCGTACGAGCTCGTGGAGACGGACACCATTACGGTAGACGGGAGCGACGTTCATCTCTTCAAACTTCAGCGGCGCGTCGACGGCACGTTGGAGGGGGCGAGCCCACCTACCGTCACTCAATTTAGAATCGAGATGTTGAACGAGAACGGCACGCTGACTTTGGCGCCGTCTGAAGCTCGACAGGTCCGGGTTCGCTTTTCAACGGCGATGCCGTATAGCGAGGACCGGCAGTCGTACCTCCGAGAGGCTCACTGGGGCACTACGGTGCCCATCCGAAACTCCTAATACGCAGCGACCACCGACCGTTCATCCCCAAAGAACACGCCTATTATGGGAAATGGAATTTTAATCGTCCTCGCGGCGGCGCTGCTCGGCGGAGCTATCGTATTGAGAAATACACAGGAGGCGGCGGTTGCCACCGAGGTCATGATCTCGCAGGAGGAGGACCAGCTGCTCGCCCGTGAGATTGCACTCTCCGCAATGAACAAAGCCGTCGCCGAAGCCGGTCGGGCGTTCGACACCGCCGAGACGATCGCCTATCAAGACGTTTCCTATCAGGAGGGGACCTACGACGTCAC
>CAZART010000012.1:8186-32459 GCA_964487555.1 uncultured Rhodothermales bacterium | reverse complement strand
ACGAACGGGGTCAAAACGTCGTCGGCGGATGTGAAAGATGAGTTCATCCAGTCCCTGGGAGGCAAGCCGGAGCGCATACACGGCGTCGACGGCAATGCGGACGTGATCGACGGCAGCTTCGCCCTCGACCCGAACGCGATTTACAACGAGGCTAAATCCGTCACCGATCAAACGATTCCCGGCGGGACGATCAATGGAAACAACACCTACGGCTCGCCCGGTTCGCCCGCCGTGGTCGTGGTAAATGGAGACGTGGCGGTGTCCGGACAGATGTCGGGATACGGCGTTCTCGTCATCGACGGTGATCTCACTCTGGGTTCGGGTCAGTTTACTTGGGAAGGCCTCGTCATTGCCAAAGCGGACGGTCTTAGAGCAAACCTGGCGGGAAACGCCTCGATTTATGGCGCTTTGATCCTGATCGGCGAAGATAGTGGAGGCGGGTGCTCGGGCGGCCGCGCTCTGTGCTACGGAATGTCCGGCCAGTCCGGCGTCTATTTCAGCACGCATGCGATCAGCAGGCTTGCATCGAAGGTGCCGTCCGTCATGTCTATCATTGTTGCCGATCGTTGGATCGGCGCAGAGTAAACGGTAAAATATCATGGGAAAAGGTCTACTCATTATTGTAATGGCCGTGCTCACCGGCACCGCCGTCATCGTCCACGGAAGTCAGCGCACCGCGTTCGAGTCTTCGCACGAGACCTCCAAATATGAGGGCGAAGTGATCGTACGCGAGATTGCCCGGTCGGCGATGAACCGGGCGATCGGTGAGGCGCGGCGCACGTTCGCCCAGGCGGAAAACATCGCCTACGCCGACACGCCTTACCAGGACGGATCGTACGACGTAAGCGCAGAGCGGCTCTCCGCATCCAGCGTCGTTCTCGAGGCTGTCGGACGTCTCGGAAACCACGAATACAGCATCCGCACCACCCTCGCGCAGGTTTCCGTGCTCGACGCCGTATTGAACGTCGATACCGACGACGTTGCGGCGACGTACAACGGCAACTCATTTACCATCGACGGGCGCGATACGAACCCGCCCTCGGCTCCCGACGGAGACGCATCCGAGGATAATAACAAGCACGGGATCCACGTGCGGACGGAAGAAGGGAGGCAGATTGCGATCGATGCGCTATCATCCGGGCAGCGCGACAACGTCAGAGGCGTCGATGGAGATGCGGACGTCGTTTCAGGATCCTTCGATATCGATTTCGAGGCGCTGTACGACCAGGCGAAAGCTTCGGCGACGGTGACTGTAAACAACGGGCAAATCAACGGAAATACCACCTTCGGCACACCGTGGCAGCCCGTCATCGTGTATGTGGATGACGATCTTCGCATCAATGGCAACGCGAGGGGATACGGCGTCCTCGTCGTGGATGGCGACATCGACGCTAGAGGAAATATGACCTGGGAGGGACTGATCGTCGCGAGAGACGATGCAGGCGTGGCGATGGACTTCGGCGGCAGCGCCGAGGTGTACGGAGCGGTCGTTCTTCTCGGTCGTGGAGGGCTCAGTGTAGAAGGTGATTATACCATCCGTGGCAACGGCCAGCTTTACTACAGCAGCGAAGCGCTTGGGCGGCTATACGCACAGCTCAGCACGCTCGACGCCGGCCGTGAGATCGTCATCGTCGATCAGTGGCAGGGCGCGGGCTATTAGTCCGGACGGCGTCCAGGAAGCGGGCTATTCGTTCAGGCGGCATCCAGCGCGCACACGCTATTCGTTCAGGCGGCATCCAGGGCTCGGGTTCACGCCCGTTGCGCTGCGAAGCGGGCGTCAACACCTCCTTTTTAGGTGATTCTACTTAGGATTTTGCCGGACCTGCCGATACTGAGGATGATTCTCGTCATCCACAGTCAGTTGGAGCATCTCTAGCAGTGAATCCCGCCTACCAGGAACGACCGGAGAAGAGTGATGTGCCGGGAAGCCATCGTGCAGCCGTCAATGGCCACGGTACGGCCGTTCACGCCACGAAGGGGCCTGCTGCCAACGGCAACGGCAACGGCGCGGCACGGGTAGTTCCGCCCCTACCGTCGTTCTGCAAGGAAATCGTGCAGCGCATCCCGAGATCGGCCCACGGAGAATCCCGTCTCCGCTTCCTTCTCGAGAACGTCAAGCGCATGGACGAGGACCAGCGAATGGCCCTCTCGCTCCACATGGATTTGCTCCTCCAGTACATGGTCGAGATTGGGGCGAGCGACATGGATATCGGCGGCCCTGCAGCCAACCACTACGTCTGGTACCGAATCGACGGCGAGAAACGTCCGCACGACAAAGTCGGCACCTATTCCGAGGATGAGACGAGCCTCATCTTTCTCAGTTTTCTGAACGAGATGCAGGTCGAGGTCCTCTTCGAAAAGTACGGCGTCGACTTTTCGCGGACGATCGATCCGGGTGGACCGGACGGCCGAAGACGATTTCGCTGTGCCCTCTATTTCGATTACGACCAGCTCGCCCTCTCGGTGCGTGCCATCACGAATGATGTGCGCCCCCTAAAGACTATCGGCTTCCATCCGATAATTGAACGAGGGCTGATGTTTCGCTACGAGCGTGACGGTCTCACGCTCATCACAGGCGTCACCGGCTCCGGAAAGAGCTCGACGATGGACGCCATTGTCGACGCAAATAACAAGGATGCGGCGGCGCACGTGGTGGTGATCGGCCAACCGATCGAATACATGCACGACTCGAAACGCTGCATTGTCCGCCACAGAGAGGTTGGAAAAGATGTCGGATCCTTCAAGGATGGAATTGTTCAGGCTCTCCGGCAGGACCCCGACATCGTGGTCATCGGCGAAATGCGTGACCCCACAACCATTTCCGCCGGCCTGGAGATCACGGACTCGGGCCACAAAGTGTTTTCGACGCTCCATACCAGCTCCGCCGTGGAAAGCATCGACCGAATCATCGCCGAATATCCTGCCCACGAGCAGGAACGTGTTCGCAACCGACTGGCCGACGTGCTGCGCTGCGTCATTTCGCAGAAACTGTGCCCGAAGATCGGTGGCGGCCGCGTGCTGGCGAAAGAAGTCATGTGGATGCTGCCGTCCGCCAGGGCGGCCATCAAAAATGACAACACGGCGGAGATCTACCAGATGATGTGGGAAGGCGGATCGCACGGACAGATCACGATGGAGCAAGACCTCTTCCGCCTCGTCCGGCAGCGTCTGATCACACCCGACAACGCCATGAATTACGCAAACAACAAACGTCGTTTACAGCAGCTGCTCTCCTGATTTGGTGCGTTCGTCGCATCATGGCTGCTTTTTTGTGCAGAAGAGAAAGGTCACCCATGAAGAAAAAGAGTAGATCGGCCGAGCGCGTTCTAGGCATTTCCGCCACAGGGCGCGCGGTGCATGCAGTGCTGCTTCAGACCGGCGCGGACGGCCCTGAGGTCGTTCGGCGGTTCTCGCGGCAGCGCAGCGCGGTCCCTACCGGATTTGAGGAGCCGGCGGCAACGTCCGGCGCAGCCGGCGAGCATTTCGGTGCGGTCGATGAGGTCGAGGATTTCACGATAGAATTCGGGGATGGCAGCGGTACCTCCGGCGGACCCAATCTCTTCCTGTCATCCGAGTTTGCCGGCGTCGAAGAAGCCGATGCAGACGAATTCGGAGGTCAGGTGGCCACGTTCGAGCTGGAGCTCAGCGATATCCTTTCGGAGGCCCATGATGCCGGCTTCGGGGATGCGACGCTGGCCCTCACCCTGAGCGCGGCCGACATCACATTTCAGGAGATCCGCGTTCCATCCAGGAAGAAGCAGCAGAAGCACGACAAGGCAACCCTGACCGAGGCGTTGACGGCCCAGTACAAAGGCTTGTTCGACGACGAGCGCGTAGCCTTTCTGTCGATGACGCAAAACGACGATACCGAGAATCGGTATCTGGCCGTCTTTCCGAAGGTCGTCGATCCGGCATCTGCAACCCTCGTCGCCCTTCGCGACGGCAATGAGCGCATCCCACCGGTCGCGCTCATCGACGCGGAAGTATCCGCGCTCGTCGGACTAGCCCGTGTAGCGACGGATGCCTTCTCGGCCAACAAGCCCGAAGATGCCGACGCCGACGTGGAGTCCTTGGAGGACGACGCCGAATTTGCTCCCATTCAAGAGGAGACCGCGAAGCCGAACGACGACAGCGTGCACACGCTGATTGTTCGGGCCGGTGCCGAGGACACGCTCGTGCTGTTCATGCACGGCGACACGGTCCATCACTGCGAGAGTCTCCGCTCCCTCACCGCCTTCGACGCGCCCGAGACCATATGCAGCCGCGTGCTGCTCCAGCAGGACGAGCACGGAATGGGTGACGTACACCACGTTCTCGTGTTGAGCGAAGAACGCGAAAGTGAGCTGACCGATACGTTCGCGATGTTTTTCCCGGACGCCGTTGTCGAACAGCTTCGGCTCTACGTTCCAAGCTCAGGTCCCGAAACCGAAGATGCGGCAACGGCCGTGGTTTCGGCGACGGCGGCCGCCTTGCGCGTTCTTGAGGATCCCTACTATGCGGCGGCGTTCGAGAAGATCAACTTTCTCCCGAAGAAGCTCCTCAAGAAGAAGGTCCGTCTGCCGATCACGTGGAACGTCGTCGGCTTGAGCGTGATGATCGTCATTACGACGGTTTTCTTCATGGCGCGCTTCACCACCGCGGAGACGAAGATCGACGCTTATCGCGATCGGCTCCAGGAGGTGGCGCCCGGCGAAGTTGGATCCGACATCCACACGCTGCAGGCTCGGATAGACAGCATGCAGCAGATGTACACGACGTACACGCGGGCCCTCGAGGTGCTCGATACGCTGCTGATCGGCAGCGACCGGTGGAGCCGTCTCCTGGAGAAGACGTCCAAGGAGGCCTCCGGTGTCCATGGCTTGTGGATCGAGACGTTCAGTCCCTCGGGATCAAGCATAGCCATCGCGGGCAGCGCGACGTCGCGCGACGACGTCGTCGATTTTGCATCGCGTCTCGACGGCACCATCGAAACGCTGACATTCTCCGAAGTCCGCGACTGGCCCGTTTACACGTTCAGTATGAAAATTCCGGTCGTCGATTCGCTTCCGGAAGCCGCCCGGTATCTGCGGGACCATGTGAATCTCGACCGGTTGCGTCCAGGCACCGTTGCGTCGAACCGTTCAGCCCGCACAAATGAGTCTGTGAAATGATGAAGATTGGAATCAACACGTGGGTGATGGCGATCTGCTGGCTGCTTGTGAGCGGCCTTGGCGTCTACTTTACCTTCGTCAAGCAGCCTCAAGAGCTCGAACACCTCGAGAAAGCCGAACAGGTTGCGCAGCTTAAAGAAGCGGAGCTCGCCTCCCTCGAGACGGAAGAGGCGTCGCTCTCCCAGATGTCCGACGACGTGGCCCGAAAGTGGCGCGCCCGCTATAAAGTCATCCCGGAAGAGCTCTCCACCTCCGACGTCGTCGGTTACTTGAATGATCTCACCAAGAGCGGATTCAAGAACTTCGACATCTCGCTCGGCGGTCGGCAGCAAACGGCCGACTTTAGCTACTACGTCTTCAACATATCCGGTAGAGCCTACTACAACAGCCTCTATCAGCTCATCTGGGAGCTCGAAAACAGTCGCAGTTTCTACCGTGTGCACAATCTGTCACTGGATCACATCGATCTCGTGACGCCGGATAAAGAGCTGGGTACCGAACGGCTTCAGGTGATGGTTTCCTTCGCGGGACGTCTCGAGGCGTATTTCGACGGTATCGACGGTGCCAGTGCTCCCGAAGTTCTCGATGCGACCCTGTTCGAGAACAAGAATATACCCGTGGCTCAGCAAGACGACCTGCCTCCTGTTCCCCTCGAGCTTCTCCCCGACGTCAGGCCCGTACGGAATCCGTTCTTTCCGGTCATCATGGATCAAATACCGCCCAACACCTACGGTCTCGTGGATATCGAGTCGGCGGAGTTGATTTCGATCGTCGGTGAGAAGGCCGTTTTCAAGGATGAAAACGGGCTGCGAACTGTCGGGCTCGGCGAAAAGATCTATCTCGGCACACTTACCGAGGTCAATCCCGCCGCAGGGCGCGTCGTGGCAAAGCTGAACAAGGGCGGCATCTACGATGAAGTCGTCCGTGAACTCGATACTGGAGATCCGTACCGGCAAGCCCAGGGCCCGGCGCGACTGTCTCCACTAAACTGATTCCAGGTCAACCGTAAGCTCTCCCGGTCCATCAAACGGATTCGTACCCCATGACCATCAAGCGCATAACATTACTCGCCCTCTCGGCGGCTCTGCTGCAACTGCTATTCACGCTGCTGTCACCGGTAGACGTGCAGGCGCAGGATCGTCCATCGCAGCGTCAGCTGCGCACGTACGTGCCGCCCGACCAACTCGTGTCGTTTCTGCCGTCGACGCCCTTCAGTGTGTTCGTCGACTTCCTCAACCCGATTTTCGAACGCGTCACCGGCCGCGCGATCGTGGATCCGACCAGCTCGGATTTCCCGATCGGCGTCTCGATTGGAGGAATGCACTTTCTCGACGCGTTCGAGCTCGTGCTCGACTACCACGGACTGGCCTACCGCGAGACCGATAGGTACTTCGTCGTTGAGGAGGCCGAGGACCCCGAACTCGTGGCGGATGCCGACGAAGCGCGAGCCGGTACCCGTGGACCCGCTGAAGGAGCGCGAACCTCCGAATCACCAGCCCATGTTTCGAATCGTGAGATTCAAATAAATGCCGTTCTTTTCGAGCTGAACGTCACGAAAGCGCGTGAGCTCGGTATGGATTGGAACGTGCTGTTCGGACAGCAGTCGCAGGAATCCGGCGGCGGCGGTGGCGGCGGTGGTGGCGGCA
Source organism: uncultured Rhodothermales bacterium (assembly GCA_964487555.1). Lineage (GTDB taxonomy): Bacteria > Bacteroidota > Rhodothermia > Rhodothermales > VXPQ01 > CAZART01. Next base: position 25,663 of record CAZART010000012.1, on the reverse strand, counting down.
GCGGTGGAGGGCTCAACGGGCAGGAAACGCCTCGATTCCGTCTGAATACCAAAGATTTCTTTGATCAGTTCAGCGACGTGCTCGACGCGCCGGATGAGATCGAGCTCTCGACGCTGACTCGGCTGTTCCGTCTGCTCGAAAACGAGGGAATCGGGGAGACCATCGCCAATCCGGAAGTCACGGTTCTGAGCGGCGAGAAAGGCCGGATCCAGATCGGATCCGACGTTCCCGTGCAGGTACGTGACTTTTCAGGCAACACCGTAACGCAATTTTTCTCCACCGGCATCATTGTCGAGGTTGTTCCGACGCTCATCACCGATGCCGTCTCCGACACAACCGGTTCGCCGGAGCTCGACTTCATCCATCTGAACGTCAAGGTCGAGAAATCGGCGGGCCGTCCGACGGTTCAAGGACTCGTGATCGATCGCAACGATGCTACGACCCAGGTCCTGCTGCTCGATCGCGAGCAGACGATCATCGGTGGCCTGTATTCGATGGAAGAATCGGTGTCGCGCCGTGGGATCCCCGTCTTGAAGGATCTTCCCTGGTGGTTCTTCGGCCTGCGCTACATCTTCGGATTTGAGCAGAAGAGCGTGTCACAGAAGGAGCTCTTGATCGTTCTACAGGCCGAGCTGCTCGAATCGCTGCCGAATCGCGCCCTCCGACCCATCGAGCGCCAGGATATGCTCGAGAAGCGCCGCGACAAAATCAGAGACGTGCTTCGGCGATCCGGATTCGAGGCGCAAGCCGATGACGTGAATTGACGGGCGGGCGTTCTGCCGCGGCGCCGAACGGCAGGTGCCACGCGCGGCGCCGAACGGCAGCGGCTACGCGCGGCGCCGAACGGCAGGTGCCACGCGCGGCACCGACAGGAAGCTGCTACGCGCGGCGCCGAACGGCAGGTGCTGCGCGCAGCGCCGACAGGAAGCTGCTACGCGCGACTGCGGGCCATCGCTCATTCGTCAGAACCTTACACTTCTTTTGCGAACCAGGGCTGCGCGAAGTAGAGGAGGCGGTGTGAGTACGAAGACTCGATGGCTGCGTGGAAAGCTTGTCGGATCGCCCAATCCGTCAAGGCGGTCAGAAAACGACGAAGCGTTTCGAGAAGGCGACGGCGGATCATCAGGTGCGAGGCTTCGGTAACGCCCGCGACCGCGAGCGCGAGAAATCCGGCCTGAAACAGGATAGAACGAAGGTCGACGTCGATCGAGGGAACAACGCTAAAGAAGACCAGCAGCACCAGAACGAGTCCGGCGTCGAGGAATGCGGGTGACGGGTCGAGCGATCTGAAGGATTGCTTGAACTGCCGATACACGCGATTTCGCTTTTCCTCACCGACCATGTCCGACGAGAGCGGACGGGGCATCACGCCCTTTAGCACCTTCAGAGTGCAGCTTCGCATCCACAGGTGCTCGTCGCTTTCTATGCATTTCTCCAGGTTCCTACATCCATACCGGAGGAACTGCTCCTCCATCGCCAACTGCTTGAGCGCCATGCGGGCGCGGGCGAATTGAACGGCTTTTCGACCGGCGTAAAGGCACACGAGCGACAGAAGTGTGTATCTTGCCCATTCGGGGCGAGGCATGTAGAGCGCGAGCGGCACCAAACCGAATGCCGTGATGGTACCGAGAAGTCCCACGGATCGGAGGCGCCGGTAATGAAGGCGCAGGATAGTGGTGGCAGCGAGGACGTTGGAAATCATGCCCCCCTCGTGAGACTGCGAAACGGATGCCGGTGACGGCGGAATTGCATCCTACGAAAGCAGGCGCCGATCCGCAAACGGACGCTTCCTAAACTTCACCATTTTATGCACCTTCGAGCCGGAACAGTCTTCCGTCGAATCATTCTCCAGGCGCCCATTTTGACGGCGGCCGTCGTAGCTACGGTATGGGTGGGATGTGCCGCCTTCGGCGTACCCGACGAACCCCGCAATCCCACGCCGATTCAGCCGGTGTGGAGCGAGGATGAGCTCGAAGATCATCTCAAATACCTGAACAGTGGCGAAGCGGCCAAACGTACGACGGGTACGCAAGGGTACGCGCGAGCCGCCGCGTACGTCGCGGCCCGGATGAGGGAATTCAATCTACAGCCCGCATTGGAAGGTGAATTTCGCAACGTCTACAGCACATCCATCAATTATCCACTTTCTGCCGTCTTTCGAACCGTTGCCGGAACAGACTCCGTGATGTTCTATCCCGGTATCGACATGCTCGCCGATGGACGTAGTGATTCCGGATCGGTTTCAGTACAGACCATCGTGATAACGGACGACACCACTGGGGTAGGTGCTGCGCCGCGAACGCCTTTTGCCGTCCTGTTTCGAGAAGGCGGAGTCTCGGACGAGACGCTCGCGCGCTGGCGAAGCGCCGGGGCGGTTCTGGCCATCACCGTCGAGTCGCTGACCCCCCGATTTTACCGCGTCCCGATGACGGGGCTCGTGATTTTCCAGCTTTCACCGCGAGCGCTGCTTAAGCTGCTCTCACCCGACGCCGCCGCCCGGTCCTACGGCGAGTCGATCCGACTCGATCGACGGATCGTAGGCCGCGTGCGGGCGGCTTACGAATCGACTGCCGGTGCGATAAATGTCATGGGATACGTGGCCGGTAAACATCCGCAGCACGCACGTGACCTCGTGCTCGTCTGCGCCGACCTCGATGCCGTGAGCGATTTTGCAGGGGTTCAAACCATCAATTTCGAAAAATTTGGCGTCGGAACGGCCGCGCTCCTCGAGGTCGCCCGAAATCTGACGTACGTCTCACGTCGGTGGTCGCTGCCGGAGCGATCCGTCATGGTTGCGATTTGGTCCGGCTCGCAGCTGGGACATACCGGACTTCGCTATTTCCTGGAAGAACCCACGTGGTCGCTAGGACGGATCACCTCCGTCATCTACGTCGGGCTGGATCCGAACGAGGAGCCGGTCGTGCGGAAGCTGCTCGCCGACAAGGGCTTATCCCTCGACGTTATTCCGGCGCCGCCCGATCCGCTCTATGAGTGGCCCCTCATTCTGATGCCGGATCCCGCCGTGCGTCGCATGGCTCGCGAGAGCCAACGCCGCGAGCTGAATGCTGCGGCGGAATTCGTGGACGATCCGGCCCTCCCAGATCTGAGTGCCGTGGTAGATTCGGCTGTCGTTCAGGCCCGACGTCTGGCCGACGCTGCGTACGGACGGCTGCTGCTATCCACGACGCACCCCAGACCGTTTTACCCCGCGTTTCGAGACACGCTCAAAACACCTCAAGATGCCGGCGACGAGTCTCTATGATACCCACGCTCCTGACCGATTCCATCACCTCTGATCTCGAGCGCGCGGTACATTACGCCCTGTTGTGGGGCCTCGAAGCCGTCGAACTTCGCAGCGTCGGCGGACCGATGGACCGCGTTCCTCACGTCAATGAGCAGAAGGTTCGCCGAAGGCTTCTTGAGAGCGAGCTGCCGGTCGTCGCTGTAGAGCCCGGGCTGTTCGAGGGCGAGGTTGCGGACAGGGCGGAATGGCTCAACGAGCTGGCCATCATGGATGAAACGCTTCAGTTCTGCACGCGTGTAGGTTGTCCGCGCATCGTAGTGTCCAGTTTCCGGGGGGATGCAACCGACGCCGCCATGACACGCGCAGCGGACGCTCTGAGGCGTGCCGACGATCGCGCGGCCAGGCAGAATATTGCGCTGTGTGTGCTGAACGCACGCGGAGGGATGGCCTCCACAGGGGCAGACCTCGCGCGCTTACTCGATGCCGTCGACCGTGAATCGGTCCGCGCGGCCTGGGACCCCTCCGCAGCTCTCGCTTCCGGTGACAATCCAGCCGAGCCGCTGCACAGCCTCGCCTCACGAGTAGGTCTCGTGCGATGTCGCAACCTGGAATCTACCGGGAACGGATGGGAACCGCGAGCAATAGACAAGGGAGCAGTGAACTGGGGCGATCAGCTCGAGCAGTTGCAGGAGGCGGGATTTGAGGGCCCTGTGAGCCTCGACGTCGCGGTAGAACCCAAGTCAAAAGCCGGCCTCCACGACGCCACTACGCTCATTCGGTTGATCCGGCTCGTCCGGAAGTGACCGTCCGGCGGAGCACTCGCGGAGTCGAACGCGACAGAAAACATCAAACGCATGGAGGAACGGCAAACAGGCGTAATTGGTAAGCCTCGAGGAACCGACCCCGACTACGAAGACGAGCACGTTCCGCCGTCCACCGTGGGCGCACGACTTCTATTTCTCTGGTTCGGCGTCGTTGCCACGCTCTGGACCATCCCCGTCTCCATCATTCAGTTCATATCGCATCAATTCAGTCCCACGGCGAAAAATTTCAAGCGGAACGCACGCGTTTGGGGGGGCGGTATCCTATTCCTCTCGGGCATCCGCACACGCATAAAGGATCGAGCGATGCTGGACCGAAGCCGGCCGTACGTGTTTGTGGCCAATCATCAGAACCTGCTGGACATTCTGGCGCTGAGCGCCGCGCTTCCGTATCCTTTCGGCTTTCTTGCCAAAGAGGAGCTTGCTCGCGTTCCGTTTCTCGGCTTCGCCATTCGCAACTCCGCCTCCCTTTTCATTGACAAGACGGATCCGCGCCGGGCGCTGGTCAGCCTGAAGGCCGCCGGCGAGCGCATCCGGAACGGGATGTCCGTGCTCGTGTTTGTCGAGGGCACCCGCTCGCACAGTCCGGAACTTCAGCCGCTGAAGAAAGGCGCGTTCGCGTTGGCGGTCGAAGCAGGCGTGCCCATGGTTCCGGTCACCGTCGTCGACGCGTACCGCCTGATGAACGAAAAAAAACGGCTCGTACGTCCGGGGACGATACACATTGTAATAGGTAAGCCCATCAACGTCGAAGGATCGACGCGCCGCAATATTCCCGAACTGATAGACACGGTCCGCGACCGCCTCACCGCCGAACTCGAAACCCGACCCCCCACCAACGCATCCGACCCTTAACCACCCCCCAATCCTTCGCACGCCCCAACCCCCAACGCTAGACCCAGTCCTCAACCCTCGACCCTCAATCGATCCTCGATCCTCAATCCTCGACCCTCGCCCTCCACCCTCGCCCCTCACCCCCACACTCCCAATGTCCGTCTCCCTAGACCAGGTTCGCTACATCGCCTCTCTCGCCCGCCTCCGGTTCACCGAAGAAGAGGAAAAGCGGCTCGCCGAAGAAATGAATGAAATACTCGGTTACGTCGAGAAGCTGAACGAGCTCGACACGTCCGGCGTGCCGCCCATGTCACACGTCCTCGATCTGCATAACGTCACGCGTAAGGATGTGGTCGAAACGCGGATTTCACGCGAGGAAGCGCTCAAGAACGCGCCCGATGCAGACAGCGCCTATATTCGGGCGCCAAAAGTCATCGAATAACGAACGAGTATGGCTCGAAAGTCCAAACAGCGTGGCGGGTCGCCTGCACTTCCAGGCGAGACCTGGTGGGAGGGGATGTCCGACAGGACCCAGCACGGGATCTGCCTTCTGGCGCTTCTCTTTATTGCGATCGGCTTCTTCGCGCCCGTCCTCTTTTCCGGCAAGGCACTCATCGGAGGCGATACGGTGCAGTGGCGGGCCATGGCCAACTCCATGTTGGAATACCAGGAAGAGACCGGCCGGCAAGCCCTCTGGGCTCCGAATGCGTTCGCCGGGATGCCGGGCTACATGATCGCATACGAGACACAGATTCCGGGCGTTGACGACATTCCGGCGATACTGAGGGAGGTGATCTGGCCCGTATCCCACTACATTTTCCTGCTGCTGGGCACCTATCTGCTGATCGTCTTTTTGACACGTGATAAGCTTGCCGGCGTGTTCGCGGCCGCGGCTTACGGGCTTACGACCTACGTGATCATCCTCCTGCCTGCGGGTCATAACTCCAAATTTATCTCGCTTGCCTTCGCGCCGTGGATGGTGCTGGCCTTCGCCTATGTTCTCCGGAAGCCCAAGTTGCTCTCGGCCCTCCTCTTCGCGATCGCCGTGGGCGCGAACCTGCGGGCGGGGCACGTTCAGATCACCTACTACATTACGGTGCTTCTGAGTATCTGGTGGATCGTGGAAGTGGTGGGCGCCGCTCGGCGGAAGGATTGGAAGCCGCTCGCCGTTTCGACGGGGTGGTTGGCGCTGGGCTCCGCGTTGGCGGTCTTGATGGTCGCCCAGCCGTACCTCGCACATATGGAATACAAGCAGTACACCATCCGCGGTGCCGTCGAGCAGGCATCGGCGGGTCTTGACTGGTCTTATGCGATGGGATGGAGCCAGGGCTTCGGCGAACTCATCACGCTCATCGCGGCGGATGCCTTCGGCGGTGCGAGTCCCACATACTGGGGACCGAAGACGTTCACCGGCGGGCCGCACTACGTCGGCATCATCGCGGCCATGCTGGCGGTACTCGCTTTGCTGAGGCATCGCACCAATCTCGTAATAGGATTGGCGATCGGCGGATTTCTGATGATGTTGTTTTCGCTCGGTGAGAATTTCGAGCTGCTCAACCGGCTTCTGTACGATCATTTTCCTCTCTTTTCCGCATTTCGTGTGCCCGAGACGTGGCTGAGCATCGTTGCCTTCTCCATCGCCGTTCTGGCCGGCATCGGCCTACATGCCGCCGGCCGGAGGGAAGAGAGCCAGGTCGACCGCAAAACGACAGACCGGTCCGTCTATGGTGTCCTGGCCGGTGCCGCCGGACTGCTTGTGCTGTTGTGGCTCTTCGGCGACGTGCTCTTCGACTATGAAAAACCGGGTGAAGGACAGCAGATCCGCCAGCAGATCATTCAGCAGTATCCGGATGTATCGCCGGACGATCCCCGCATCGATCAGTCCGTTAGCCGGGTCCTCGTTGATCTGCGCGAGGAACGCGCCGACACGTACAGCGACGAACTTTTTCGCTCGCTGATCTTTCTGATCCTGGCCGGTGTAGTACTCATTCTCTTTCGCCGGCGGAAGATCCCCACGTGGACGATGCAGGCTGCTCTCGTACTGCTCGTCGTCATCGACCTCTGGGGCGTAGGACGCCGCTACTTTAACGAAGACCAGCTCGTGCGGGCCGATGAGGTCTCAGACCAAATCGCGGAATATGACTTCGACGCATTCTTGATTCAAAAGCGCGAAGAAGCGGGCGGATATGGACGCTTCCGCGTGCTCTCGCTCGAATCCGGCAATCCCTTCTCGAACGCTCGCCCCTCGTTCCACCATGAGTCGCTAGGCGGCTATCACGGCGCGAAGCTTCGGCTTATTCAGGATTATATAGACGAGCTCTTCATCGATCCGGGCTCCGGCGCGCCCAACAAAAACGCGCTCGATCTTCTGAATACGCGCTACGTCGTCGCGCGAGGCACGCTTCCAGGCATGAACCCCGTGCACCGCGGCGAACAAACCGGCCTCATCGTCCTGGAAAATCCGGATGCACTGCCGAGGGCCTTCTTCGTCGGCGATGTCGAGGTGATCGAAGACGAGCAGGCCGTCTGGCAGCGGCTCAGAAGTTCCGAGTTCGACCTGCGCGACACGGCCATTCTGACGGAGCCGCCGGATTTCGACGTTACGCCGATCGATTCCGCCAGCACGGTTCGCGTGGAAATGGAAGCCTACTCCCCGCACGAAATCGTTTGGAATGTGGAGACCGATGCTCCCAGGCTGCTCGTGGCAAGCGAGATTTACTATCCGGCCGGATGGAAGGCATTCGTGGATGACGAGGAAACACCGATCTACCGTGCGGACCATTTTCTGCGCGCCGTTCCCGTACCGGAGGGCCGGCACCGGGTCGTCATGCGGTTCGCGCCCGGCAGTCACCTAGCCGGTGTCTGGATCAGCGGCATTACTTCTCTGCTCGTCTACGGTCTCACGATCGTGCTGGTCGGACTCCCGTGGTACCGCCGCCGAAAGGAGCGGCCGGCGAAAGAACAGATCTCGGCCTAGAAGCGCGCCACCCTGTGCGGACTATGGATGCTGCAAACCCGCTCCGGAAAATCGTCTCCGGCGCACGGTCCGATCGTGCGCCGGAGCGTGACGATTCATCCACGCTGCAGCGACGCGTCCTGTTCGTTACCTATTACTATCCGCCGTCAGGGGGTCCGGGTGTTCAGCGCAGCCTCAAGTTCACTAAATACCTGCCGGCATTCGGCTGGATTCCGACCGTCTTGACGGTTCGTCCGGAGCACGCCTCGTACCCTGACCTCGATCCGGACCTCGCCGAAGAAATACCTCCAGACGTCGACGTGGAACGCACGTACGCCTGGGATCCGTACGCCCTTTATGCACGCGTGCTGAAGAAGCGAAAGGAGGATGTCGTCTCCGTCGGATTCCTTGGTGAGGCGCAGATGAATCTCCGCCAGCGCGTAGCCCGGTGGATCCGCGCCAACGTGTTCTTGCCGGATGCGCGGGTAGGGTGGGTACCGTTCGCGCTTCGCCGCGGCGACGATCTCCTCTGGCGCGAGCGCTATGATGCCATCCTCACGACAGGTCCGCCTCATTCGGTTCACCTCGTCGGCATGCTGCTCGCCTACCGGCACCGGCTGCCGTGGCTCACCGATTTTCGCGATCCATGGACGGAAATCGATTACTACGCCGATCTGCCGATGACCACCGCGGCACGCACGCTCGACGCGATGATGGAGCGTCTCGTACTGCGTCGTGCGACGGCCGGGACCGTCGTGAGCGAGGTTATGCTGCGCCAGCTTTCACGCTCGGGCGATTTGCCGTTGAAGGTGATCGAAAACGGCTTCGATCCGGCTGATTTCGAAGGTGTTACGGGGGACATTCCAGCGGATGAATTCGTCGTATCGCACATTGGAAATCTGAACGCGGCGCGAAATCCGACCGCTCTGTGGAAGGCCCTCGCCCGCCTGGATGCGGATGCGAGCATACCGAAGCTATTCCTGTCGTTCGTCGGAAACGTCGAACCTGCCGTACTGGCATCGGCGGCGCAGTACGGCCTCGAGAAGCGTGTTCGCACGATGCCCTACGTGCCGCATTCCGACGCGGTGAAGCGGATGAAGAGTGCTACGATGCTGCTGCTCTCGATCAACAGGGTGAAAGGTGCCGAGGGCATCGTAACGGGGAAGGTCTACGAGTACGTCGCCTCGGGCCGACCCGTCCTCGGCATCGGACCGGCAGCGGGGGACGCCGCTCGCATTCTCCGCGAATCCGGTGCCGGGCTCCTGTTCGAATTCGACGACGTGGCAGGAATCGCAACCCACCTCCAAAAGAGCTACAACGCCTGGGCCAACGGCCGTCCGCTACACGGGGCAGAGGAGGCCACGGCGCTGAGGTACAGCCGGCGGGAGCAGACCGGGGCGCTGGCTGGTCTGCTCCGGGAGATATCAGACCCATCTCGTTCTGCCGCCTGACAAATTGAAGACGACAAGGATTACCATATGCGTATTGTATCTATAACCGGTGCTCGCCCCCAGTTCGTCAAAGCGGCCGTCGTGAGCCGTGCACTCAAAGAGGTCGGCATTGACGAGCTGATGGTACATACCGGTCAACATTACGACGAGGAAATGAGCGCCATCTTTTTCGACGAACTCGGAATTCCCGAGCCTGCCGTTAATCTGGACGTCGGATCGGCTTCTCATGCCGTGCAGACGGGCGAAATCATGATCCGTCTCGAGGAGTTCTTGATGGCGAGGCCTGATCCGGATTTTGTGCTGGTCTACGGCGACACGAACAGCACGATTGCGGGCGCGCTCGTCGCGTCAAAACTGCACATGCCACTGGCCCACGTTGAGGCCGGACTACGCTCCTTCAACCGGAGTATGCCGGAGGAGATCAACCGGATCGTCACCGATCGACTGTCGTCGCTTCTTTTCTGCCCGACGCAGACCGCCGTCGATCACCTCGGCGATGAGGGTATCACGGAGGGCGTTCATCTCACCGGTGACGTGATGCTGGATGCCACGCTCCTCTTCGCCGAGCTCGCGCAACAGCATCGTCCGCTCGCCGGCGTTACGGACTTTGATGCCGGGTCATACTACGTGGCGACCATCCACCGGGCCGAGAATACCGACGATCGGGCGCGGCTGGAAGGCATCTTCGAGGGGCTCCGGCGCATCGATGCGCCCGTGACGGTGCCCCTCCATCCCCGAACTCGGGAACGGATCAACGGCCTTCAGATTCCGTCGAACGTGCACATCACGCCGCCCGTGGGCTATCTTTCGATGCTGTCGCTGGTGAGCCACGCTCGCGGCGTGCTTACCGATTCCGGCGGTCTCCAGAAGGAAGCGATATGGTTGGGTGTACCCTGCATTACGCTGCGCGAGGAGACGGAGTGGGTGGAAACTACGGCCGGCGGCTGGAACACGGTCACCGGCACCGATCCCGACCGCATCGAGGCCGCGGTTGCCGATCCACCCCGCCCGCCGGCGCCGACGTTCTCCGAGCCGGGCGCGGCGACGCGCATCGCCGCTATTCTCGCCGAGTAGGCGGAATCGTCCGTCCTCCAACGCCGTTCCCATTCGAACGACACCGCAGCCGGCCGACGTGAGTCGACTCCTATTCATCTACCTGATGCCCAGCTCGTTTGTGCGCGAGGATCTCGACATTCTCGGCCGAAGGGCGGAGCTGCGGATATTTCGCTTCGGCCGGGACGGCAAGCTCGGGCCGACGGCATTGGCCGCGATGTTCGTCCGTCAGTTCGCGTGGCTCGTCCGAGAAATTCGCAGATGCGACGCGGTGTACGGCTGGTTCGCGGATTACCACATGGTGCTGCCGCTTCTGCTTGCCCGCCTGTTTCGAAAGCCCGTCGTGGTCGCCGTCGGAGGTTTCGACGCCATTGCCTTGCCGTCGCTCGGATACGGCGTCTTTCTCAGCGCCTGGAGAGCGCCGCTCGCGCGGCTCGTACTTACGCACGCCGATATTCTGCTTCCGGTTTCGCCTTCGCTGGTGCACTCTACCAACACATTCTCAGAGTGGCCGAGTACGGTCGATCAGGGCATCAAGGTATTCGCGCCTGATAGCCGGGCGGAGATCCGCATCACCCCGACGGGATATGATCCCGGCCGCTGGCCGATCGGCCCGGTGCAGCGCGCACGCGTCGTCAGCACGGTGGGCCTGATTGACTCTGACCGCACACTCCTCCGCAAAGGCATCGACCTGTTTTTTGAGGCGGCCCGGCGCCTGCCGGACGAAGACTTCCGGGTCGTGGGCGTGCCGGATCCGGACGACGTACGCAGCCGCTACAGGGTAAGTGCGAACGTTCGGCTCATCCGGCCCGTCGATCGGGACGATCTCGTCAGCCATTACCACCAGACCTCCGTCTATGTGCAATTATCTCGCGCCGAAGGGCTGCCCAACGTCCTGTGCGAGGCCATGATGTGTGGATGCGTTCCCGTAGGAAGCCGAGTTTTCGGCATTCCCGACGGAATTGGCCCGGCCGGATATGTCGTCGATACGCCCGAGCCGGACGAGATCGTCAGGGCTATCCGGCAAGCGCTGGACGAGGCGCCTTCCAGGCGAGAGGTCGCGCGTCGCCACATCGCAGAGCGATTCAGCCGAGATCGTCGCCGGGACGCATTATACACGTTGCTCGATGATCTCGCGACGCTTTCACCGAACACCGATGGACGGCCATGAAAGTCGTTATCACGAATACCGTCCTGCTCAACGGAGGCGATGCGGCCATTCTTATGGCCATTGTACGCCACGTTAGAAGCGTCTTCGGCGAGGATGCCGAGATCGTCGTGGCCGACACCCAGCCGGAGCTGGCCGGGCAATTCTATCCGGAGTTCAACATCATCGCTCCGTTGTACGTCCATGCGTTTCCGCCGCGCCGAGAAGTGCGCTTTCAGAAGCTCCATGGTGCGATTCGCTATGCGCGATGGTATTCAAGCCTTCCCCGCCTGTATGCGGCCGCTTTCGCTCTCGGGCGCGGCCGCGTGCGGACGGCGCGCTTTTTGTCGACAAGAGACGAATGGGAAACCCTCCGTCACTACGCCGGCGCGGATGCGATCGTCAGTACGGGTGGGACGTATCTCGTCGAGAATTATTGGCTGGCGCCTCGCGTCTTCGATTTTCGAATCGCGCTGCTGCTGGACAGGCCGCTCATCCTCTATACGCAATCGATGGGCCCGTTTAAATCGAGGCACACTCGACGCGCTCTCAAGAGCATCTTCCGCAACGCTGCCCTCGTCCTGCTTCGCGACAACGAGTCGATCGAGCACGTACACGACGTCTGCAATCCTTCCGAGGTAAATGCCCGTCTCGCCGCCGATGCCGTCTTCTCGCTCGCCGATCCGGGCGTTTTGGCCACGTCCGGCGCGGTGCAGCTGCCGGAGAATGGATTCAGGGCGGCGGTGTCGGTACGGCGGTGGCCGTTTTTCGAGGGGATGTCGGAGGATGAAGGCATGGAAGCGTACAAGTCGGCCGTCGCCGAAGTCGTCGAAGACCTCACCCGGCGGTACGCCGCGTCGGTGACCTTTATCTCGACCTGCCAGGGCGTGCCCGGATACGCGTACAACGACGCTCTCGTTGCGCGCGACGTCGTGGACCGCTTACCGCCCGACGTGGCGGGGCGGGTAGCGATCGATTCCGACTTCCATCGTCCCGAGGAGCTCATCGAAAAGCTGTCCGAATTCGACATGATCGTGGCGACGCGCATGCACATGGCGATCATGGGGCTTGCGGCGGGCGTCCCGGTGCTGCCGATCTCCTACGAGTTCAAGACGCGAGCGCTGTTCGAACGGCTGGGGATGGGCCGCTACGTGTGCGACATCGATGCGGTGTCCGGCGGCCGGCTCAGGACGGCGCTGCGACGCTTCATCGAGGAGCTCTCCGGATTTCGAGCGGAGCTGTTCATGACGGTGGAGGAGGAACGCCTCCGCGCCGATTCGGCGGCAGAGTGTCTCGAAGTTGTGGGTCACACGCGTATGGAGAACAACGAGTTCAATGACGCAGGCGACGAGGCGGATCGGCCAAAGGGCGAGGCCATCCGATCGGCATGAAGGAAGAAGGAGGCCTTCAGCGGGTCATTCGACAGACGGGGATTTACGCGATCGGAAACATCGCGGTGAAGGCGAGCGGACTGGTGCTGGCGCCGCTCTACCTGAACACCGAACTGCTGCCCGCCTCCGCCTACGGGCACCTCGTGCTTCTCGAGGCCACCGCGCATATTATCATCCCGGTTTCCGGCCTCGGTCTGGCGACGGGGATGCTGCGCTTCATGTCCGAGCCGGAGGAGACGCAAACTCCCGCCATCCCGTTCACGACTCTTCTTCTGACGCTGCTGTCGGCGGCGACGGCCTTCGGTCTGCTCTGGCTTGCCGCTCCGTTCTTCGGTGGATTTCTTCTGGATGACGGATCCGAGACCCTGTTGCCACGACTCATGGCCGGGTATGCAGCATTGAAGGTGGTCGGAACGGTACCGTACATGCTGCTGCGCGTTCGCGAGCGAGCCGGATGGTATGCCACGAGCATGGTGGCCGAATGGGCGGTACTGGTCGCAGGCGTGTACTACCTTCTTGCCGTCCTGGACCTCGGCCTCGACGGCGTGTTGATCGCGTACGTTGCATCAGCCTCCGCCAGTGCAGCAGTGATGACCGGCTTCATGCTGACCCACGTGGAATGGCGGTTCAACCGGCGCCTGGTCGGGCGGCTGCTCTTATTCGGCGTGCCTCTCATTCTATCCTCGTTTGCCGGCCTTTTCTTAAACGTCGGAGATCGATATATCTTGAAATACCTGACGGATGCGGAGACCGTCGGCCTGTATGGATGGGCCTCACGCCTCGGAGGCACCATCAACATGCTTTTCGTTCAAAGCTTCCAGCTCGCCTTTACCGTCATCGGCCTCAAGACCGTCGGTGTGGGCGATCAAAGCCTGCATCGCCGGTCGTTTCGGCATTACGCGGTATGGACCGGCTGGGCCGTATTAGGCCTCTCGCTGCTGTCCTACGATGCGACGCTCTTACTCGTGAATCTATTCGGCGTCGATCCATTTTATCTCGAGGCGGACGTCATGGTGCTTCCCATCGCGCTCGGATTCATGGGATACGGCGTCTATTTCGTCGTAAACAACATCCTTTATGCGACGGATCTCACGCACATAATCAGCCTGAACGTGCTTGCGGCGGCGACGCTGAACCTGGCGCTAAATTTCGCCCTCATTCCGCTGATGGGCGCGTACGGAGCGGCCGTCGCGACGACGCTCTCCTATGCGGCGCTTGCCGGCCTCTCGGCGCGCGTCGCGGAACGTCGCATCCACGTCGGATATCCCTGGCGGATTCTCGTGATCGTGGTGGTGATGATCATGGCGCTCTATGTACCGGCCTACCTGACGACCGGTTGGGCGACCGTACCGCGCCTCGGTCTACGCTTGCTCCTGATTCTCGCCTACGTTCCACTCGTGTGGATCACGGGACTGTATACCCGAGAGGATCTGGAGAAGGGCCGGGCGCTGTTTCGCGCGCAGAGATTCTAGGTCATCGAACAGAGCTCGTCGGAGGACCCTTTGGTTGACAATCGGAGGAGGCGCCTCTATATTCGGCGGAAGAGGTACGAGGTCGTGCTCCCGTCGGTGCTCCCGACGATCTCAGAGCACGACTTAGGAGCACGTCCTTCATCCGTCATCCTACGAGACCGCAGAACACGAAACGCTCTATGGCAGAAGATTTTGGGCCGGCACTCGGCATGATCGAAACACGCGGCCTCGTCGGTGCGATTGAGGCGGCCGACGCAATGGTGAAAGCCGCACGCGTTCGCCTCATCGGCAAGGAAAAGATCGGAGGCGGCTACGTGACCGTCATGGTGCGAGGGGACGTCGGGGCCGTGAAAGCGGCGACGGATGCCGGAGCCTCGGCGGCCGAGCGCGTAGGCGAGCTTGTCTCTGTGCACGTGATCCCGCGCCCGCACAGCGACGTCGAAGCCATTCTCCCGACGGGCATCGAAGACTGACGCCGTTTCTTCCCAAGCTTTTCCCGAACCCCGATGCCTCTCGCCGATGAAACGGCACTGGGGCTGCTCGAGACGCACGGCCTGGTCGCCGGCATCGAGGCGGCCGATGCGATGCTGAAGACGGCTGAGGTGCGCCTCGTCTCGATCGAGCAAACGGTTCCCGCACTCATCACGATAAAGATCGTCGGTGAGGTGGCCTCCGTCCAGGCATCGGTGGATGCCGGCCGCGCCGCGGCGGAACGGGTGGGACGCGTGGTATCGGCGCACGTCATTCCGCGTCCGGCCGAGGATGTTCGTGCCATGATGAAGCTCGACGCCGAACGGGCCGGAGCGGCTCGACACCCCGGTTCCTCCTCGGCGAATGAACCCGACTACGAATCGATGACCGTGCGAGACCTCCGCGCCGCAGTCCGCGAGATCCCCGATTTCCCGATTCAAGGGCGCGACGTCGCACGTGCACGCAAGGATGAGCTCTTAAATCATCTTCGACAGCACCGCGGCTCTTGAACAAAGCGTGATGGGGGCGCGTGAAAGGCCGCTATGGCAAACGAAAGGACTCCACAAGACCGCATCCCGCCGGGCACGGCATTCTGGGACAGGATCCAGAGCCTCTTCTCTCGTCCGTCCCCACAGCGCTCCGAAAATGAGCCCCAGCGCCGCGGAATGGCCGTCACGATGGCGATTCTCGTCTCCAGCCTGCTCTGGTTTACCTTCACCATGCGCGAGACGCATACCAAGATATTCCAGATGCCGACGGAGGTCGTGAATCTGCCCGAAAACCAGGCGCTTTCTCAGCTGCCGCCCGATAACGTCCGCGTGCAGGTCGTGGGCGACGGTTGGTCCTTACTGCGGCTTCGCTTTTCGCCGCCGATCATCCCCGTCAATGCGTCGCAGCAGGAAGTGACGGTGCGTGATGCCATTCCCGAGCTGCCTAAGAATCTTGACGTCCAGAGTGTAATCCCGGCCACGCTGAACTTGTTGACCGAGCGTCGCATCACGCGAAGGGTACCGGTAGATCTTCGCGCCCGCATCGAAACGCCCCGGACGTACGATCTCGTCAATCCGCCGACCCTGATGCCGGATTCGGTAGACGTGACGGGCGCTGCTTCCGTGATCGGCGATCTTGAACAATGGCCGACGGTCCGCCGCACGTTCGAGAATGTTCGGGATACGCTCCAGACGCGCATTGCCCTATCGGACACCCTTTCGGGGCTCGTACTGAAGAATGTTGAGGCGATCAGTTTGCGCGCGGTTTCGAAGCAGTTCACCGAAGGCTCGCGGGAGATCGACGTCACGGTGCAGGGACAGCCCTCGACCCAGACGCTCGTTTCGCTGGAGCCGTCGACGATCAATGTGCGCTACCGCGTTCTATTCTCCCAGTATCAGGACGCTGAGCATGCGATGGATTTCTACGCGACGGTGTCGTACGACGAAATTCGCCAGGATACCACCGGCCGCATCCGGCCGCACCTCCACCCCCCGAAAAACCTCGTGCTGCGGGACATTGAGATGATTCCGCAAACGCTGGGCTATTACGAGCGCATTGATTGATCTTGCGCTGGCGGTCGCCTGCAGTCTCGCGATCGGCATGATCTTCAAGCACGCCGCCCTCCGCGGATTAGATCGTCTATCACTGTTAACGGCAAATTATCTGGCGGCGTTCTTGATATCGCTCGCCGTACTGGACGTGGGCGGCTACGATCCAGGACTAGAATTAACCTTGTTCGGCGTTTTCACGGGCGGTCTGTTTATCGCGGGCTTCTTCGTGCTGGCATTGGCAACGGCGGTAGCAGGGATGTCGCTCGCGATCGCCGTCATGCGCATATCCGTGGTAATTCCCTTCGTCGCCTCATGGATCGTCTGGGATGAAACGCCTTCCGAATTTCAGCTCGCCGGCCTGGTGGTAGCTGTGGGGGCATTTCTCCTGATATCCCGGCGTCCGCGCATCGTTGACGCACCCGCACCGGCTTCGGCCCTGGAGGCGGTTCCGTTTCGGCCGTCGGCAGCGCAAGACGTCAAAACGTCACCCCTTCAACACTTCACCACGTTAACGCTCCTCTTTCTGATTGGTGGGACCATCGACACGACCATGAAGGCCTTTGACGAAGTCTTCGCTGCGGACCACAGCACCGCCGCATTCATGAGCATGGCGTTCGGCGTTGCATTTCTTCTGGGTCTTGCCATCGTCGTCGGGAGGCGACGACGCTCAGATCTGAGGACGATCGCATGGGGCTTCGTACTAGGTGCCGTGAACGTCGGATCGGTCGAGTTCATCCTTCGCGCGATCCGGCAGCTTTCCGGCCCTTTCGTCTTCCCCGCCAACAATATTCTGCTGGTCATCGGAAGTGCGCTTCTCGGCGTTGTCCTTTGGAAAGAAAGACTGAGTGGTCCGAACTGGGCCGGTCTCGCACTGGCGGCCCTCGCGCTTCTCCTCCTGAACTTCTGACCGGATCGACCGACGCCACGACACGCGAAGCCAATCCTCGCGCTTCTAATCCTGAACTTCCAAACGGATCGACCGACGCCACGATACATGAAGCCACCCTCGCGCATCTCCCCTTGAACTTCTAAACGGATCGACCGACGCCACGACACATGAAGCCACCCTCGCGCATCTCCCTCTGAACTTCTAACC
>CAZART010000012.1:0-8086 GCA_964487555.1 uncultured Rhodothermales bacterium | reverse complement strand
CCGACGCCACGACACATGAAGCCACCCTCGCGCATCTCCCTCTGAACTTCTAACCGGATCGACCGACGCTACGACACGCGAAGCCACGCTCACGCATCTCCCTCTGAACTTCTAACCCGCCGCGCTTTACGGGGTCCTAACGGGTTACGCGGAGATCGTTCGATCGCCCGATCCGGGATCCTGAAGGAAGTATTGTCTCAGCTGCTCGATCTCGAAATCCTTCTCGGCATTCTCGAAGCGGAGAACGTCGCGCAGTGAAATCACGCCGAGCAGCTCGCCCTGATCACTGACGGGGACATGTCGGATGTGCTTTGTATCCATGAGTTGCAGCACCTCGTCACGAGACATCTCCGCATTCACGACGATGACGTCCTTCGTCATCACGTCTCCGAGCATGGTGATCGACGGGTCTAGACCCGGGACCACGACCCGCTGAAGGAGGTCGCGCTCGGTGAAAATACCGACGAGATCGCGCTGCGGGGAGAGGACGAGAATCGACCCGATATTGTGGCGGCCCATCTTGCGGACGGCTTCAGCAACCGTCGCATCCGGCGAGGTGTAAATGACGACACCACCTTTCCGGAGCAAATCGAAAACACGACGACGCATGATGGGCCTCCTGCTTATGGGCGGATCGACGATGTCGGATGGGACATTCACCGTATTCTCACAAAGTAAATGTATGCGAGAATGCGGCCTCCTGTTCCGCACCGTCGGGTGAAACTTGGGGTGTGGGCACGTGTATGGGGTGGGGCAATGACAGGGGCGCGTCGCGTGGTCTCCGGGAATGGCACGGGGGCCGCACGGGTAGCTGCAAACAGGATCTGGATTCCGACCGTCCGCATGGCAAGACGCCATCTTACTACGCCGTCTTCGAACTTCGTGGAGACGCCCCAGGGCATCTTCACGGCGGCCGGGGTATGGTTTGCCACGACGCGACAGGCGGTAGAGCGCTTTGCCGGCGAGGTGCTGAAGCACGAGCCGCTCGAGCGGCTGATCGAACGTGCGGGCGTCTGGCTCCGATCCCCAGAAACGCTGGCCGCGTGGCTGCTTCCGCTGTTCATGCTGCGGATGGATCCGGTGCCGGCCGCCTTCGCGGCAGCCATGGTATACGTCGCCTGGAAAACGCTGGCGCCTTCCGCCGTAAGCCGGTGGCTCGAAAGGGTCTTGGCCGTGCTGGACCTCGTATGGCTCCAGGGCGCCTTCTACGTCGGAATGCTAAGCTACTTTGCGGCCATCGAGGTTTACGCGGCCGTCTGGACCGGTCTGGCTGGTTTCATCGTCATCCGTTGGGGGCTGCTTTCGCGGATAACGCGTCCCCTCGTCAAACCGATGCAGCGTGCGCTGTACGAGCTTCCGGTGCCCGATCAGATCCTTCGCGGCTTTATCATCCGAACAGCTATGGCGCACCGACTCTCGCTGCCCCATCTCGACCGCATTGAAAAACAGATCGCCGATACCCTCACTAGAAAAAACGGGCGCTAGCTCCTCTGAGCGCGGCCATTTCAAACATACATGCATAAAACGACACTCTACTTCGTTCGACACGGCGAAACGGAATACAACCGGCTCCGCATCATGCAGGGCCGGAGGATCGACAGCTCGCTCAACGAGACCGGCCTGAAGCAGGCAAAGGCGCTGGCGAGCCGATTCAGTGACGTGCCTCTCGATGCGATCTACACGAGCTCTTTGACGCGCACGATCGAGACGGCGGCGCCCGTATTAGCGCACCACGACGACGTTATCGTGCGGGCTCTCGCCGATCTGGACGAAATGAGCTGGGGAGTGCACGAAGGAATTCCGTGGTCGGAGCGGTTAAAAAGGTTGCTTGACGACATGTACGCCCGCTGGGATCGCGGCGAATTCGATTTCCGGGTAGAAGATGGCGAGTCCATTCTGGATGTTCAAAAAAGAGGGGTGTCTGCGGTCGAGAAAATCGTCGAGGATCATGCCGGTGAGAGCGTGCTGGTGATCACGCATGGCCGTTTTCTACGGGTACTCCTTGCCACGATTCTCGAAATCGGGCTGGAGCGAATGAATGAGATCGATCATGCGAACACGAGCGTAAACGTCATCACCTACGGCGGAGGCGCGTACTCTTCTTCGCTTCTTAATTGCACGGCGCATCTCGACGTTGTAGACGCCGTATTCGTCGAGTAGTTTAGCCGATCACGTTTGTAACTCCGCCTCATGGTTGATCAAAGAGACATTCTATTGTCGGACGACGTCGTTTCCGATCCTTCGCGCGCGCGGGCGATTCTCTCGCAGCGAGTCGAGGAGGTGCTGAAGACCGAATCCCGCAAGTTGCACGTCGCGCGGCTGGTCGTGCCTCTGCCGCCCATCGATCCGTTTGCCTGGATGACGGCGCAGGAATTAATGCCGCGTCTGTTCTGGAGCGGCCGGGATGACGCCTTCGTCACGGCGGCGATTGGAGAGGCGGACCGCTGCTTCGGGGGAGCCGACGCCGGTTTTCACACGCTCCGGGCGCAGCTCGACCAGGTGATGCCGCACAGCGATACGCAAGTCCGCTATTTCGGTGGATTTCGGTTTGATATGGATGCAGCCGAGTCGGAAGAGTGGTCGGCCTTCGGCACGTTCACCTTTACACTGCCGCGGTTCGAATATGTGGTACAGGACCATCGTTCGGTGCTTGCCTGCAATCTCATTCTTCCCCGTGACGCCGGCCGTCTGGAGGACATCCTGAATGAAGTCGACGCCCTCGCTTTTCCGCCGGCGGAGGTTTCGGCGGCGCTGCCTATTCCCATTTCGCGATCCGACGCGCCCGACCGCGACGAATGGCACCGCGACGTGGACTGGGCCCTGCGTGCATTCCGGCGCGGCCCGTTGAAGAAGGTCGTACTCGCGCGGCGAGCCAAATTCGGGTTTTCGGACGTGCTCGATCCATTCGCACTGCTCGAGCATCTCCGCGCCGGAACGGCGAACTGTTTCCATTTCGGATTTCAGTATCGGCCGGGTGAAGCGTTCGTCGGCGCGACGCCTGAACGGTTATTCAGACGATCCGGCCGTCGCATCTGGACCGAGGCGGTAGCAGGCACGCGGCCTCGCGGCGACACGGAGGAGGAAGACGAACGGCTGCTCAGGGAGCTGCTGGATAGCGAAAAGGATCAGCGTGAGCATGCCTACGTTCGGGACAGCATCCGCGATGCGTTGAGGCCTCTTACGGAAGCGTTCTACATCGATCCCGTCGCCTCCGAGATGAAGCTTGCGCACGGCTGGCACCTGGTCTCGCGCAGCCGCGGCGTGCTCCACGCCGACGTGCACGGCAGTGAAGTAATGGCGGCGCTTCACCCCACGCCGGCAGTCGGTGGCTATCCGACGGCTGGGGCGCTCGAGGCGATCCGCACGCTCGAGCCATTCGATCGGGGCTGGTATGCCGGTCCGGTAGGATGGATCGGTTCGCGCGGCGCCGAATTTGCCGTCGCCCTCCGATGCGGGCTCGTGCAAGGCGACACGCTCTCCCTATATTCCGGCGCGGGCATTGTCGAGGGATCGCAGCCCGCCGCCGAGTGGAACGAGATCGAGCAAAAGATCGGGGATTTCCTGAAGATATTCGGACTGGAGGAGGGGGGAGGGTCGAGGGTCGAGGATAGAGGGTCGAGGATCGATGGATAGAGGGTCGAGGATCGACCGGTCGAGGGTAGAGGATCGCGTTTGAAGATGGAGGGTTGAGAATGGCTGGTGGGAGGAGCCAAAGCGATCCGCGATCCTCGATTCTCGATCCTCGCCCCCCCGCCCCCTCACGCTTACGAACGAAGTGATCGCACGCGTCATCGCTGGAACCAACATCAATCGAATCTGGGCCGACCTGATCGTCGATGAACTCGTGCGATCGGGCGTCACGCTGTTCTGTATGGCGCCTGGATCTCGCTCGGCGCCGCTGACTACGGCCGTCGCGGCGCACCCCGGGGCGCGCCACATCATGCACTTCGACGAGCGCGGTACCGCCTACTACGCGCTTGGATATGCGCGAGCTACCGGCAGGCCGGCCGCGTGGATTACAACCTCCGGCACGGCCGTAGCTAACGGGATGCCCGCGGTCGTCGAAGCAGGCGTGGACGGCGTGCCGCTCATCCTCCTGACGGCCGACCGCCCGCCGGAGCTGCGGGACACCGGTGCCAATCAGACGATCGATCAGGTCAAGTTATTCGGCGATTACGTCGACTGGCATTTCGATCTGCCCGCACCCGATGCCGCCGTGCCTCCGGAAGCGGTCCTTACGACGGTCGACCAGGCCGTCTACCGGGCGCGCCGTATGGCGAGCGGCCCCGTACATCTCAATGCCATGTTTCGCGAGCCGCTGGCCCCGGACGAAGACGGCCGAGATTACGGCTCGTATCTCGAGCCGCTCCGTACATGGCGTGAGAATAACCGGCCCTTCACGCACTACCTGGCCGCGAATCCATCCCCCAGCGACGATCTGCTCGACGTGCTGTACGCGACGATGCGCGGCGTCGAGCGAGGGCTCGTCGTGGCGGGTCGTCTCGCCACGAGCGCGCAGGCCGACGCCGTCCGATGGCTCTCCGAGCGCCTGGGCTGGCCGCTCCTTCCCGATGCCGGCTCGCAGCTTCGTCTGGAACGGCTTGAGCCGCCCGCGACCGCCGCGCCGTACTTCGACCTTACGCTCGTCTCCCAACGTTTTCGAGCGGAGCACCGCCCCGAGGCGATCCTTCAATTCGGTAGCCGACCGGTCTCGAAGCGTCTGCCGCAATTCCTTGCGGAAGCCCGCCCCTCTACCTACGTGGTCGTACACGAGGCGCCGACGCGTCTCGATCCTCATCATCACGTGACGACGCACGTAGAATCGGACGTGGTGACGTTCTGCCGCAGGATGGTAGATCGAATAGAACAAGAAAGCCCGCCGCCTTCGAAGTGGCTTTCGGCGTGGCGATCGGCCTCGACGCACGTCGGCGGCGTGATTGAACGCTATCAAAACGGCGCCGCCGACATGAGTGAGCCGCTCATTGCGCGCCTCGTCGCCGGGAGTGCATCGGAAGATGAAGGGCTGTTTCTGGCGAGCAGCATGCCGGTGCGGGATGTGGATATGTACGCATCCGATCGGGGCGCCGGCCCGTTCGTAGCGTCGAACCGTGGGGCATCCGGCATTGACGGCACCGTGGCTTCTGCAACCGGATTTGCTTCCGGTCTCCTGGCGCGCGTCACGCTTCTCATAGGCGATCTCGCCCTGCTTCACGATCTGAACAGCCTTTCGCTCGCCGCGACCAGCGATCATCCCCTTACCATCGTCGTCGTAAATAACCACGGCGGAGGTATCTTCTCGTTCTTGCCGATCGCAAAGCACACGGACGTATTTGAGACCTACTTCGGCACGCCGCACCGTTACAGCTTCAAACACGCGGCCGCCATGTTCGGCATCGCCTACGAAGCGCCGTCGAGTGCCGACGAGCTGCAGAGCGTGCTCTCGGAGCGTCGGGACGGAACGGTGCTTATCGAAATCGTGACGGATCGGGAGGCGAACGTGAGCCTGCATCGCCGGTTGGAACGAGAGATAGAGGAGACGTTGGAGCAGGTGTTCGCGTGAGTACGAAGCTCAATTTTGAGACAAGGGGCGAAGAGGAGCATCCTCCCGTCCTGTTCTTGCATGGCTTCATGGGGTCCTCCGCAGATTGGCGCGAAATCATCGACGGTCTGCGCGAGCGTTTCTTCTGCGTCACCGTCGATCTTCCCGGACACGGACGGTCGGTAGATCTGGCGAACCGGTCCTCCTATTCCATCGAAGGGTCGGCCGTGTTGCTGGAGGGCGTGCTGGGCGAGTTGGGCCTCGATCGTGCACACGTCGTGGGCTACTCGATGGGCGGGCGCCTCGCGCTTTATTTTGCAGTGTACTTTGCCGATCGCTGCCGAAAGGTCGTACTCGAGTCCGCATCGCCCGGGCTCAAGGCCGAGTCCGAGCGGCTCGCGCGGCGGGGCACCGACGAAGCACGCGCCGTTCGTCTCGAGACGCAAGAGTATGCCCGCTTCCTCGAGGAATGGTACCGCGGGCCGCTGTTCGAGACGCTCGAACGTCATGAGGGGCTCCTCGAGCGCATGATCGCGTCACGCATCACGAACTCCCCCAACGAACTGGCCCTCTCACTGCGCGGGATGGGAACGGGTCGGCAGCCGTCGCTGTGGGACGTGCTGGACGAGGTGAGTGCACCGGTCATGGCCGTGGCCGGCGCGCTCGACGGCAAATACGTCGAAATCGCCGAGCGGATGTCCGTGTTGATGCCGAAGGCGCGCACGGCTATTATCACGAACGCGGGGCACAACGTGCACGCCGAATACCCGACCGTATATCGGGATCTGATTACGAACTTCTTGAAGAACCAACCAGGATAATGGTTTATGAGTGTCGTCGATTGGAAAAAGGCGGGATCCTATAACGATATCACCTTTCACAAGGCGGAGGGGATGGCGAAGATCACCATCAACCGGCCGCAGGTGCGCAACGCGTTTCGTCCGCTCACCGTGAAGGAAATGCGCCACGCGTTGAACGATGCACGCGACGATCATGAGATCGGCGTCATCATTCTGACCGGAGAGGGCCCGGATGCATTTTGCTCGGGGGGCGATCAGAAAATCCGCGGCGATGCCGGCTATAAAGAAGAAGGCACGGGCATCATGCGCCTCAACGTCCTCGATTTTCAGCGTGAGATGCGCCAGTGCCCGAAGCCCATCATCGCGATGGTGGCGGGTTGGGCCGTCGGCGGCGGCCACGTGTTGCACGTCCTCTGCGACCTGACGATCGCCGCCGACAATGCCCGGTTTATGCAGACCGGTCCGAAGGTGGGCTCCTTCGACGGCGGCTACGGCGCGTCCTACCTGGCCCGCATCGTCGGCCAGAAGAAAGCGCGCGAGATCTGGTATCTTTGCCGCCCCTACAACGCACAGCAGGCCCTGGAGATGGGCCTCGTAAATACCGTCGTGCCGATTGATCAGCTCGAGGAAGAGACGGTCCGCTGGTGCCGGGAGATCCTCAAGAATTCGCAGATGGCGATTCGCTGCCTGAAGTCAGCGTTCAACGCGGATTGCGACGGACAGGCCGGCCTGCAAGAGCTAGCAGGCAACGCAACCCTGCTGTTCTACCAGACGGAGGAGGGACAGGAGGGGAGGAATGCCTTCAACGAAAACCGTGAACCTGATTTTTCGAAGTTTCCGTACCGACCGTGAACTGATCGAGGATCGGGGGATCGGGAGATCGGGAGATCGGGAATCGAGGATCGGAAGATCGAGGATCGAGGATCGAGGATCGGGAGATCGCGGAACGAGGATCGAGGATCGGGAGATCGCGGAATGAGGATCGAGGATGGGGAGATCGAAGATCGAGGATGCGTCCGCGCTTGCGGAATCCGTGTCCGTGCTTGCGGAATCTGCGTCCGCGCTTGCGGAATCTCGATATGTCGCACGGCTCTTCAATTACCCTCTCGATCCGCTATCCTTGACGCGCCATTCTTAACCCGCTATCCTCAACCCTCTATCCCGACCCTCGACCCGCTATCCTCAACCCTCTATCCTCGACCCTCGACCCGCTATCCTCAACCCTCTATCCTCGACCCTCGACCCTCCCCCCCAATGCAACCCCCTCCCCCTCGCTCTCGGCTCGCCGTCTGGCTTCTCGCTGCCAGGCCCAAAACGCTCTGGGCCGCGGTGGCGCCTGTCGTGCTTGGGACCGCCATGGCCGTCGATGTCGGTGCCGCGAACGGGCTCGCGGCGCTGGTGACGCTGGTTGCCGCCGTTCTCATCCAAATCGGGACGAATTACAGCAACGACTATCACGATTTCGTCAAAGGGGCCGATACGGCCGAGCGGAAGGGGCCGACGCGGGTCACGCAGGCGGGGCTCGTGGAGCCGGATGCCGTCCGACGGGCCGCACTCATCGCGTTCGGATTGGCGTTTCTGGCAGGCATATACCTGATCTGGCGAGGAGGATGGGTCATCTTCCTGATCGGTGTCTTGTCGATTTTCTTCGGCATTCTCTACACGGCCGGTCGCTATTCGCTGGCTTATCTCGGGCTCGCGGATGTCTTCGTCTTCATCTTCTTCGGACCCGTCGCGGTGGCAGGCA
>CAZART010000011.1:3479-64537 GCA_964487555.1 uncultured Rhodothermales bacterium | reverse complement strand
TCCGCTCGCTGGCGCGGCTCGAAGGCGGGCAGCATCAATTCATGATTCAGTGTCCTACCTGCGACCACCTTATCGTGGTAGAAATGCAGGCCGAGGATTCGTCGGAGATTATCGCGCGCTACGGAGGGCCGCACATCGACCGCTTTCTTCGCTTTCTTGATGAGAGGAGCCGGGAAGAGGAATAGCCTTGCAAAAGCGCTCGGCAGGGCACACAGACGTAAAAACCCGGTGCGGCCCACCAACCGCACCGGGTTTTTCCCACCTTTGACCGATTTGCATGTGAGACTTGCGTGGGTCAATACACGGATTTCGGATCCCAATGACAAGAACCCGGCCACTGTGTAACGCTAACGTTGCGCATGGTACAGGCTCGTTATAGAGGAGCGACGTAACGCGTGGTTTAAGTTCTACTACCTACGGTCGATAACGAAGACACTAGGTACACCTTCTGCGAAGCAGCTTCCGCCGGACCGTACTCCATGAAAATTCTCATCGCCGAAGACAACATCACGATGGCCTCTGCGCTGAAGTACATTCTTCAGCATATGGGCTTTCAGCAGATCATGGAGACGAACGACGGAGGCGATGCGCTGAGGCTGCTGGCCAAGAACCGATTCGATCTCGTTATCATGGACTGGGCGCTGCCATCCGTGAGCGGCGTTTCGATAACGCAGTGGATGCGTCAGAAAGAGCCGTATCGCCGAACACCCGTCATTATGGTCACGACGAAAGACCAGCCCGAAGATGTACTGATCGCCGTTGAATCGGGCGTAAACGAGTACGTCCTGAAGCCGCTTGACAGGGAAGTCCTTCGCGCCAAGATCAACAAAGTGTTGGGGAAAAGCGCAACCGCGGCGGCCTGATCTCTCCGGCGCATTCTCAGCTCTGCCTTCACGGCGCGATTCAGCTCTCCCTTGAGGCTCGCACTTTCAGCTCTGCCTTAACGTCGCATTAACTGAAATCTCGGCCCCCTTGAATAGCTGCGAAACGGGGCAGTTGTTCTTAGCCCCCTCGGCCGCCTTCTGAAACGCCTCATCGCCGATTCCGGGGACGTCGGCTTCAGTGACCAGCTCGACCCGAGTGATTGCGAATCCGGCGTCCTGCTTGTCCAGATGCACCTTTGCCGTCGTTTGTATCCGATTCGGTGTATGGCCGGCGTCGGAGAGCCCCTTGGAAAACGCCATGGAGAAACATCCGGCGTGAGCGGCGGCAAGAAGTTCCTCAGGATTCGTGCCGTTTCCCTCCTGGAACCGAGAGGCGAACGAGTAGGGGCCTTCATAGGCGGTACCCATCTTCATCGTTCCATTTCCGTTCGGCAGGTCTCCTTCCCACACGGCTTCTGCTTTGCGTACAGGCATAATGGTCTTTGGACGAGATGTTGGATGAATGCAAAAAAGTGAACGATCGGCGGTCCACGAGGTCCACGGCCACGAACGAGCGCCGTGTCACAGGCGATTGGAATACAACTTGCAAGACCTCACCGGTCGCTCAAGCATGTTAGCACTTGCGGAGCGAAATGTCGCGCTGCGAGGGCAGTTTCTACAGAATTGTTAAAAGAGCGGTGCCGCCCCTGAGGAGATGGTTGTCCGCATCCGATATCGAAGCGATGAGTTTCACCTCCAAACACTCCCTTCCGTGATTGCGTACAGTCGAATCAAGAGAGCCGTTGCCGACTATCCGGAGCCAACATTTAAAGAGATGCTTCGAATCTGCAAGGATTTCGGGCTGATCACCGAGTTCGACGCGAGTGTGCGAGGTGTCCGAATGCGGTGTGTGAACCAGACGTTCGACGTCTCTGTCGAAGAAGCGGAAGTGCTTCTGCAAGGCCTCCTTCTCGGGTTCTTCTACGGCCATTCTCGTGATGATCTGTCGCTGGCCAAGTGGGATCAGTAAACGTCTCTATGGATGCTCGTGGGCATTCGCTGACGTGTCATTGGACCGGTGCAGGAACGAAAACGTGTGGAATCGACGTATAAACGGGCATGGTTACCCGCACAAATACGTTTGACGCACGTGGCTACAAGCA
The DNA here is from genome assembly GCA_964487555.1 of uncultured Rhodothermales bacterium. Lineage (GTDB taxonomy): Bacteria > Bacteroidota > Rhodothermia > Rhodothermales > VXPQ01 > CAZART01. The sequence goes on along the minus strand of CAZART010000011.1, from coordinate 62,511 downwards.
ATTCACTTCCAGTTCCCGAGATCGAGGAAATGACGCTCGATCAGCTCTCCGAACGCATTCAAATCTCAAAACAAACGTTAGTTCGGTGGATCGACCGCCACCTGATTGACGCTGATCTGGGTTGGGCGCTCTCACCTGAGAACAAAGAGATCCGAGTGATCGAGCTTTCTGAGGACACGCTCAAGTTCCTGAACTCGTTTTCAGAGGGTTATCGAGAGGATACCGTAACGCGGACGGAAGCCCGCCGTATTCTCAAGAAGATTGACCGCAAGAAAATCAAGAAGATGATTCGAGCGGGCGACATTCTCGCCGTAGAGGTCGATGACGAAGTTAAGATCGTCGTCGGCAGTATCGAAGATTACCTCATTTCTCAGGAGAACGGCGAAGGAGAGGAGGATTAGATTCCTCTACAAGGCGCCTTCGTCCGTATTTCATCTCCAGCGCACATAGGAAGGAAGAAGCCGGACGTTCATGGCTCAAGAAAAGACGGGAGCGGAGGAGGTCTACTGGGATCTCGCCGATTTATACCCATCGAAGGAATCTCTCACTCAAGATCATTCACTGGCGGACGAGAAGGCTGAATCGTTTGCTCTGCGGTATCGAGGCACGCTCGCCGAGCTTTCGGCCTCCGAATTCGCTGAGGCGTTGAAAGCATTCGAAGACCTGCAGGATAGCCTGGGTCGTGCCTACACATACGCGTATCTAAACTGGTCGACCGACACGAACGATGCGGCGCGCGGCGCTCTTCTCCAGAGCGTCCGCGAGGCGTACACCAAGACCAGTCAGAAGCTCATCTTCTTTGAACTGGAATGGGCCGAGCTCGATGACGAGCGTGCGCGTGCTCTCCTGAACGAGGATGCGCTTTCACACTATCGCCACTATCTCGAGCTTCAGCGTCTCCAGAAGGATTACCTGCTCTCGGAGCCGGAAGAAAAGATCCTTTCCGAAAAGTCCATCACGGGCCGTACGGCCTGGAATCGCTTTTTCGATGAGACGCTGGGCGCGGCCCGGTTCTACGTCGACGGCGAAGAGCTTACCGAGCAGGAGACTCTCTCTCGCCTGCACGAATCCGACCGGGACGTCCGACGGAAGGCGGCGATGGCGCTCACCGAGGGGCTCTCGAACCACCAGCGGGAGCTGACCTTCGTCTTCAATACGGTTCTTGCGGATAAGAGCTCGGACGACCGTCTGCGTGGCTACAAGCATTGGCTGTCGAGCCGGAATCTCTCGAACGAAGTCTCGGACGAAACCGTCGACGCACTCATCGAAGCCGTGACTTCGCGCTACGACCTGTGTGGTCGCTACTATCGTCTGAAACAACGCTTACTCGGGGTCGACGAGATGATGGACTACGATCGGTATGCGCCGATCGGTGATGCGGATACGAAGTACGGCTGGGATGAAGCTAAGGACATCGTGCTCGACTCCTACACCTCGTTCCATCAGCAAACAGGTGCCATTGCCAGGTACTTTTTCGAGCGAAACTGGATCGACGCCCCCGTACGACCGGGTAAGCGGGGAGGCGCATTTAGCCACGGCGCCGTTCCGAGTGCACATCCGTACATCATGATGAACTACACCGGGCGCGTGCGTGACGTGCAGACGCTGGCCCACGAGCTCGGGCACGGCGTTCATCAGTACCTCTCGCGTAAGCAGGGTGTGCTTCAATCCGATACGCCGCTGACGACCGCCGAAATGGCCTCCGTCTTCGGCGAGATGCTCGTGTTTCAGCGGCTGATTAAGGTCGAGGATGATCCCAGGAACAGGCTCGCCATGATCGTGGGAAAGATCGACGATACGATCGCGACCGTTTTTCGCCAGGTAGCGATGAATCGGTTCGAGGACCGCATCCATACGTCACGCCGCGCCGACGGCGAGCTGACGGCCGATCAGTTCGGCGATCTGTGGCTGGGCACGCAGCGCGAGATGTTTCGGGGCAGCGTCACACTGGGTGAGCACTACAAGCACTGGTGGAGCTACATACCGCATTTCCTGCACACGCCGGGCTACGTGTATGCCTATGCCTTCGGGGAGCTGCTCGTACTCGCACTTTACGCGAGGTATTTGGAAGATGAGGGCGGATTTCCGGCGAGGTACGTCGGTTTGCTGGAAGCTGGTGGTTCGAATTGGCCGCACATCCTTCTGAGCCGGCTAGGTATTGATTTAACGGACCCGGCTTTCTGGAAGCAAGGGTTAAACGCTATCGAAGATCTGATTGCCGAAGCAGAGTCGCTCGCTGAAGAGGTTGAAAATGCACCTGCGTAACGCGTGCCTTCTCCTTATCGCGGCCTCGGCTCCGGTTTTCGCTTTCTGCGCCCATTCGCAGGAGCTTTCCACCGAGCGTTTTCCACTCCCCCTTGGCGAAAGTGCAGTCGATCTGCTGGTTCACCGCTCGCCCGACAGCGGCCTTACGTATCTGAATCTGCACGACAACGAAAACACGGCCGTCGAGGCGACGCGCTCATTTCTGCGCGAGCGTGGCGGCATGCTTTTCGAACTCAACCACACAGGGGAACGGTACGTTACCTTCAAGCTCGACGACTCCACATTTACGGTCGACCCTAATCGGATCTTCACAGATCGGGGCATAGATTCCACACTCATGAGACACGGCCACGCGTCGCCGCGGGCTCGTAGCGCCGTGCGCTCGTTCGCCGACGCTCTTCTGCATCGCATCGATTATGATGAGCTGGCCGTCATCGTAGCGGTTCATAACAATTCAGACAATGCATATTCCGTACTGAGCTATGCCGCTGAGGGGGGCGTGTTGGCGGGCGATGCCCGCCTCGTCCACATCGAGGTCGACGAGGATCCCGACGACTTCTACTTCGTGACGTCCGAGGTACTGTTCGACGAGCTTCGTAGAAGGGGATCAAACGTCGTCCTGCAGGATAACCGCCTTGCAAGTGACGACGGCTCACTATCCGTGTTGGCAGGCCGCGAAGGAGTTGCCTACGTAAACATTGAAGCAGAACACGGCCATTTTGAGGAACAGCGTGCGATGATAGCCACGCTGCACGACGTAATCATTGAGGCCGAGGGAAAGTAGGAACACGGAGGCCCATTCTTCCGCGAGCTAACCTTCCGGTTCGATCGCAGCAGTCCAGTCGTTGATCTCGCTCTCCGTCATTCCCCCAATCGGCCATTCACGCGCGTCAAAATAACCTGCGCGCTCTACATCTGTCAGGTATTGTGATCGCGAGAGAAGCGTGCCGCGGCAGATCTTCTGGGGAACATCCTCCCCTTGCTCCTTCTCCATAATGCGGCTGAAATCGCGGAGGATCTGTAAGGGAATCTGCCGGCGCTCGGAGGGATAGATATATCCGAATAGGATCAGGTGGCCGAATAAGACCCTCCAGTGAGGTCCATATAGCTGCACCAGATATTGCCAATCAATGAGTCCCGCACAATCGCGGAGCAGGTGCGCCACGTCGGCCCCGTCGAAGCGCTCTCTCTCCATGATGAATGACTTCATCAGAATCGTCTCCTCGAGAGGGCAGAGGAGGGCCTGAACATTGAGGACGTTGATCTCGACAGCACGATCGAACCAGGTTTGGTTGACGTGCCAGAGCCCGTTGCCGGAGGCGAAGATTAAGTCGACGGAAGCATCTCCTTCAAAGACCTTCGCCAGCCAGTGCGGAAACGTGAGGTCCGTCTCGTAGCCCGCCTCGTGAAGAGCTTCGAGCGCGGCGTCGAGGTTTTTTGCCGTAATAAAAAGGTCAAAGTCCTTCGTGTGCCGCTCGATGCCGGTGTAGCAAGCAAAGGCGTAGGCCCCGGTGACGAGGAACGGAACGTCCGCGGCCTTGAGAACCGACATCGTATCTGCATAGAAACGCGAGGTCTCGCGATCGAGTGATGAAAACTGTGGCATCTGGAGACGGGTATGCGGATTGGAGGGATCGTCCGCTTTCGTGAAATATGTCGCGACCGAAGCGTACTCCTGCAACGAAAATAATCAGGGCATTCCAAGGTCGTTGCAACGGCGGCGTTGACAGCAAATATCACTCAGGTGATCTTCGGCGTGGGCTCTCCGCTAAATTGGCCTGAGTCAGCGACTAAAAATATTCGTAAGCGCAGAGTGCAGTTGTTACAAAGGGGAAGTAAAAAGCGGCTCATATGCAAATAGCAGCCTTAAGCGACCTCCATTACGACCGCAAAACCCGCGGAAGATGGGACGAGCTCTTCAAGGCCGTGTCTGATTCTGCCGACATATTGCTGATATGTGGCGATCTCACGGATTACGGCCTCGAGGAGGAGGCCCGCCTCCTCGCTGAGGACCTGCACGCTCACCTCCGAATCCCTGCTCTCGCCGTTCTCGGCAACCATGATTTTGAATCGGGAACGCCGGAAAAAGTCCGCGACGTCATGGAAGAGGTAGGCGTCGCCGTTCTCGACGGCGAAGCGAGAGAGATCGACGGCGTAGGCTTCGCGGGTACGTGTGGATTTGCAGGCGGATTCGACCAGTTTTCGCTGAATCCGTGGGGAGAGGCCGTCATGAAGGAATTCGTCCAGACCACGGTTAATGAAGTTCTGAAACTCGAAACGGCGCTGGCGCGGCTGGAAACGGATCGGCGTATCGTGCTGCTCCATTATTCGCCGGTTCGAGAAACGGTTCTCGGTGAGTCGCCCGAGATCTTTCCATTCCTGGGTTCGAGCCGACTGGAGGACCCGCTGAATCATTACAATGTTACCGCCGCATTTCACGGCCACGCTCATTGCGGCACTCACGAAGGGACAACGAGTCGGGACATTCCTATTTACAACGTTTCCATACCAGTACTCAAGACGCTGACGCCCGATCAGCCTCCATTTAAGCTGTATGAGGTTGGTCCCGGCAAACCTGTGCTGTCTTCGAACCGCTGACACCACTATTCGCCCGACCGTGAACGCTACCGGGCATATGCGGTACAAGGCGAATGGGCTCTGTGAATGAAAACTTGTCTCAACACATGGATCAGCACGGAGAGAGCGAATTGCGTGCCTTCTTTCTGTGGTCACGCACTCAGCTCCGCCGCCTGCGGAAGGAGCTTCGGCGTTACTTCGACGTACTTTTGGCGAGCACCACGACGAAGCGGAAGCGACTAAAATACGCCGCGGCGGGCTTCATGGTAGCGACAGCCGTCGTGCTCCTCTGGGTCTACGTCTACACGATCCTCCTCATCCCGTTTACGCCCGGCATCGGTACGCTGAAGAAGTCGCGCATCGAACAGCCGAGCGTCGTCATGTCGGCCGACGGCCAGGTACTAGCCCACTTTCGACGAGTGAATCGTGAATGGGTCCCGCTCGAGGAGATCTCGGAACCGGTTACCCAAGCGCTGATCGCCACCGAAGACCACCGCTTCTACAAACATCCGGGCATCGATCCTGTGCGTATTGCCGGTGCCATGGGGAAGACGCTAACCGGCGATCGTCAGGGCGGCTCGACGATCACCCAGCAGCTGGCGCGTAACATGTTTCCCGACCAGATCGGGAGGTCCCGGACCATGACGCGCAAGCTCAAGGAGATGATTACGGCCTTCAAGATCGAGTACGCCTTCGATAAGGAGAAAATCCTTGAAGCGTATTTGAACACGGTGCCGTTCTACTTCGGAGCATACGGCATCGAGATGGCCGCACGCACCTATTTCGGCAAATCGGCGGAGGATCTTGACATTCTCGAAAGCGCAACGCTCGTGGGCATGCTCAAAGGCACGTACATCTATAATCCGGTAAGAAATCCCGAGCGCGCTCAGAGCAGACGAAACGTGGCCCTTCACCAGATGGTCAAGCGGGGGTTCCTCGAGGAAGAACGCTACACGGCCATGGCGGACGAGCCGATCCGCTTGAATTTTAAGCGGCAGTTGGAGCCCGGAAGTGAAGCGCCCCACTTTACCGAGCACGTGCGGCTGTGGCTGATCGAATGGGCCGATCGTCACGACTACAATATATATCGTGATAGTCTCGTCATCCACACGACGCTCGATATGGACCTTCAGCGAATGGCCGAGAGCGCGGTGGAACGGCAAGTAGATGCGTTGCATGCGGTCGCAGACGTCGAGTGGAGCCTCGAAGCGCCGCGCGTATTAAGCCGTAACGCCTCAGCCTACCACGGCTTCGGCCGCCGAAATTTTTCGCAGCTGTGGAGCGGCCGTCCGGCGCTGGCCCGCTCGTTTGTTCGAACCACGGACGCCTATCGCCGCGGCGTAGAAGACGGGCTGGATCCCGACGTGATAATCGACAGCCTGATCGCAAAACCTGCGTTCATGGATTCGCTGAAACACGTAAAAACCCGGCTACAGGTCGGATTCACTGCCCTCGACCCGAATACGGGGGCTGTTCGCGCCTGGGTTGGAAGCAGGGAGTTCGAGGACGATCAATACGATCACGTCGCTCGTGCTCGGCGGCAGCCCGGATCCACGTTCAAGCCGTTTGTGTATGCCCGTGCCCTCGAAGAGGGGTACCTGCCGGATGACAAACTCGAAGACGTTGACGTAGAAATCCTCCTCGAGAACGGCCACGTCTGGAAGCCGCAGAATGCCGGCGAAACGGTATCGGGCCGCGAGATGACGCTGACCGACGGGCTTGTGTACTCAAAGAACACGATCACGGCGCAGTTGGTCAGCGACATCGGTGCCGGCGACGTCGCCCGGCTGGCACGGCGAATGGGCGTGAACCGAAGCACGCTTCGCCCGGTACCCTCTCTTGCGCTCGGAACGAGCGAGGTTTCGCTGCTTGAGGTGGTCTCTGCCTACGGCACCTTCGCGGATGAGGGCGTTTACCACGAGCCGATTTTCGTAACCCGCATCGAAGATCGTCGCGGACGCGTCCTCGAGGAATTCGAGCCCAGCTCGAAGCGCGTGCTTCGTAGCCGCACGGCACGGGCGATCGTGCACATGCTGCGCGGCGTCGTGGACCGGGGTACAGGTAATCGCATTCGCTCCACCTTCGGAATCCGACAGGATGTGGCGGGGAAGACGGGAACCACACAGAACGGGGCCGACGGCTGGTTCATCTTGATGCATCCGAATCTCGTAGCGGGCTGCTGGATCGGATTCAACGATCCGCGCGTGACGTTTCGGACGGATTTCTGGGGCCAGGGGGGAAACAACGCGCTTCTTGTCGTAGGCGATTTTTTTCGCCAGGCGGTTCGCAGTAATGCGCTCGCCGACGCCGGTGCCGAATTTCCACCGCCGCCGGATTACGACGCGGAAAAGTCGCTGCTCGAGAGAATCGGAGGGTGGATTCGGGACGTGGCGGTTGCCGCATGGCAGGCCATTTTCGGCGGGGACGAGGAGGACGAATCGCCCCGGCAGAACGACCGATATATCGCCGATCGGAGCAGCGGTACACTACAGATCGACCTCGACGACGACTCCGACGCCGTCGCGGATTCGCTGACACGTCTCGAGCGCCAACGAAATCGGCTCGACACCCTCATGGGGGATGTGCCTCAAGATGTTCCGGACACGATTTCCACGGACGTCGAGACCTCCCGAGCTGAAGATCCTGCGACGCAAAATGACCAGGCTGTTGTAGCGGACCCCTCTGGCGAAGCAGAGGAAGCCGGCGATTTAGAAGAGGAGGATGCTGCGCCGCCGGACACCACCGACGAGACGCAGCGCTAGTCCGGAAGGGGGAATCGCCAGACTTTCCGGAGGCGCTCGGGAAGCCACGAGCCACTCTATTCATCTAATCCGTCCCGAGATCGTCCGGGTCGATGTCCATCGCGCCGCGTCGCCAAGCCCAAGCGACGAGAGCCGGGCGCCATTTCTCACCCGTCACGGTCCTCAATCTGTCGACATGATTTCGGATCGTGTGCTCCGAACGGTCGAGTTTTTTTGCAATCTCCTTGTTGCTGAGGCCTTTTGCCACCAGGTGAAGGACCTCGAGGAGCGTCCTCGTAACGCCGATATCAATCAGTTCTTGTCGAAGTCGTTCCTCTCGGGTCGTCTCGCGCCGCTGCTGTCGTTTTTCATCCACGATCTCGACCGCCACTCGACCGCTCACATACACTCCTCCATGCGCGACCGTTCGGATGGCTTTGATGATGTTCTCTAGAGACTCATCTTTCGTCATGTACCCGGCGGCACCGCTTTCGAGAAGCGCGAACACGTATTCGGGCTCGCGAAATCCGCTGAGGGGGAGGATAAGGACGTCAATTTTCTCCTTTTCAAGTCGCTGCGCTACTTCAACGCCCGTGAGGTCGGGCAATTCCATGTCGAGAAGGAGGATGTCCGGCTTGAGGTCGCGTGCGAGTTCCAGAGCAACATTTCCGCTCGCCGCCTCGCCGACGACGGTCATATCTGTCTCTTTTTCCAGCTCGGTGCGAATTCCTGCGCGAAAACCCGGATGATCATCGGCGAGCAGGATGCGAATCAGGGCGTTCTTCATAGGAAGCGACTATTCGGGGCGGGAAGGGGGCGATACGTGAGTCGCCGCTTGAGATACTCTATAACTTTTCGGCGGTTTGGCGGGCAACAACTCTAATCATGGTCCCTTCGCCGGGCGCTGAATGAACGGTTAATTCCGCTCCAATCGCTTCGGCCCACTCCGAAATCCCGAGCAGACCGAAATGCTGGCTTCGCGCCAGCGTAAGCAAGCTCTTCGGAACTTTGAAGCCCCTTCCATTATCTCGAATTTCGAGCAAGACGCGATCGCCTTCCAATTCGAACACCACCCAGAGCGCCGTGGCATCTGCATGGCGCAGCACGTTCGTCAGCGCACTCTGATAAATTCGGAACAGCGAGTGGCGAAGGTGCTCGGAGAGATCTTGCCGATCCGGCGAAAGCGATAGATTCACGTCCAGCTCCGGATGTGACCGGCGAAGCGTGCGAACATGCGCACGGATGGTTTTTTCGAGGCCGAACGGCCCCAGCGAAGGCGGCCGAAGCTCGCCGCAAAGTACGCGTAAATCTTCGGCCGTCTTATCGAGCACGGCATGTAGCTCCTCAAGGACCTTCTCGTTCTCTTCGGCACACGGATTTCTCGAAACCACCTCAAGTTTGTGGCGCATGCTGTACAGGTTCTGAAGCGGCACGTCGTGGAGCTCGCGCGCCAGGTACTGCCGCTCACGCTCCCGCCCCTCTGTGAGCAGTCTCAGCGTTTCCGAACGCTCTCGGGTGCGGCGATTGAACGTGTACAATGCAGCGGAGCCGACGAACACGCCGAGCGCCAAAATAGCCGATAGGCGAAACCAGAGCGTGCTCCACCACGGCGGCACGACGTGTAATCGAATCCAGAAACTGTTCCACGCCCCCTGGCTGTTCGCGGCACGAATCCGAAAGACATAATCGTGTTGGGAAGGTTTGAAATTCGAGTACGAAGCGCGTCCGATCGGCCCGCTCATTTGCTGCCAATCTGTATCATAACCCTCAAGCAGGTATTGATACTGATGCTCCTCCGGATCGGTGTAGTCGAGTACGGCGAATTCAAACGTGAAGAAGCGATCGGCATAAGAGAGAGAGACGCTCTGTTCCGAGAAAATTTCCCCGGAAACGACGTCATCCATTTTCTTGAAGGCCGTGATGACGAGGGGAGGCCGACGCACGTGGGCCTCTTCGAGAGGAGGTGGCTTGAATCGGCTGAGACCGTTGACACCGGCGAGGATGACTTCCCCGCCGGGACGCACAATCAGCGCGCCTGGACTGTAATGATTCGGACTCAGCCCGTTTCGATCCCCGTAGTGACGAACGGTGCCGTTTGCCGGATTGAAGTAAGTAAGTCGATTCGTCGCCGTGAGCCATAACGCGCCTTCGCCATCACCTTCGATCGCAAAGTAAGGTTCGGTCGGAAGGCCGTCTTCTCTGGTGAAACTCCTAATTTCACCCGACTCGGGATCGAGGCGGTTCACACCTCCGAACGTGCCTAGCCAGATGTGACCGGCTGCGTCTTCATGAATCGCTACCACGCGAGAATGAAGGAGCGACGCCGGATCATTGGGCACGTGCCTGTACGTAGTGAACGTGCTGGTTTCACGGTCAAAGCGGCTCAGTCCACCGTCGAAGGTTCCAACCCAGATACGGTCCCGGCTGTCTTCGAAAATCGTCTGTACACCGTAGTCACCGAGACTCGTCGGATCGAACGGGTCATGTGTATAGTGAACAAAGTGATCCGACTCAGCAGCGAGGTAATTAAGGCCGCCGCCGTCGGTTCCGACCCACACGCCGTTAGTGTGGTCGACCATAACGGCCCGTATGGCATTCTTGGACAGGGAGGACGAATTTTCCGGATCGTGCTGAAAGATCTCAATTTCGGACGTATGCGGGTCAAGCCGATTAAGCCCCTGCCGCGTCCCTGCCCAGAGGATGCCGTTCCCATCCTCAGCGATGTCGCTCACGACGTCGTTCGAGAGCACGTTTCCAGGCACTCCCCGTGACGTGTAATGCCGGAATGTGTTCTTCCGCGTGTCGAATCGGTCAAGGCCACTCCCACTCGTGCCGACCCAGATCACATGTGGGTCGGTGCCGCTCTGATGGAGCGACAGTATTTCCGTATTTCCGAGAGAGGCGGAATCGTCGGGATCGTGCACGTACCTGACGTGCCGTTCCTGCGCAAGATTAAATCTGGAGGCACCGTAATCTCCACCAAGCCAGAGAATCCCGGATCGATCCTCGAAAATAGTGGGAATCGTGTTGCTGGCTATGCTGTGCGGATTATCCGAAGCATGTACGAACGTACGAAACTTTTTGGTCGACGGGTCAAAGCGGGCGAGACCTCCACCATACGTACCCACCCACAGCGTACCTCGCGAGTCCTCGTAGAGCGACCAGACCCGGCTATCAGGGAGCGCTTCGTCGGCTCCAAGCTGCCGCATGGGTAGATCGATGCGTCCGGTTTCCGGGTCGAAACGATTGAGCCCTCCGCCCGAGGTACCGATCCAGACGTCTCCATTTCTTCCGGCGAGGAGTGCTCGGATGCGATCTGAGCTGATGTGCGGGCCGTCGACGTGCTCCTGACGATACTGCGTAAACGAATCGCCGTCTAGAGAGAGCCGGTTGATTCCTGAGCTCCAGGTGCCTACCCAGAGGGAGCCGGATGCGTCCTCCGCGAGGCACCAGATTCTGTTGCTGCTTAGTGATTTCGGATTTCCGGATTCATTCTGATAATGGACGAACCGCTCATTTTCCCGATCGAACCTGCTCAGGCCACCAAACGTCCCGATCCAGATTTGGCCCCCGCTGTCTTGAAAGAGGGCGCTCACGAGCTGGTTGTTTAGTCGTTCGGGGGAAGAGCAGCCGGCATCATCACAGTTCGAAAACGGATAACGGATGAATGTCTCCGATTCGCGATCGAATCGATTAAGACCTCCCTGACGTGTGCCGACCCACAAATTTCCCTCGTCATCTTCGAGCAGAGCCGTGATCCAGCTGTCGCTAAGCGAAAGCGAGTCTTCAGGGTGGTGTTTGTAGATCGTGAAGCTGTGACCGTCGTACTTATTGAGCCCATCCTCCGTGCCGAACCATAGAAATCCGTGTCGGTCCTGCAGAACAGCCAGGATCACATTATGCGAAAGCCCATCGGTGACGGATAGTCGTCCGAATCGATACCGGTGATCATCGCCAGGCCAGCCATCGGCGTGCACAGGCGATCCCATCGCGGTGGTAACAAGGAGCAGCACGGCAAGACGCTCCATCGAGAGAATCGCCGGCCGCATGACAGAGCTCGCAGTCTTGAATGCTGATTCCATAGCCGGAACGCGGAAGGCTGGTAGGCCAAATGAGCCAGAGCGTCAATAGCGTGCCCTGAAACAGATAAGTTATGAGATATCAAACACTTGTGAACGATTCAAATGGCAGGACGAAACAGGATCTCATCGCCTGACCGATAGGCTGAAACTGCCATACCGCTAGGGTGAAACTGCCAAGAAAAGGGCAATCTAAACTCATGACAGAGTCTGCCAGGAGATCGTTAATTGGATTTAGAATCATTCGCCAGTATGGCAATCACTCCCCGCCATCCCTTCAATGAATCGAACTGAGCCATGAAAAACATTCTTGCTGCCGTTATCACCCTGATAATGGCAACCACCTTGATCGTCGGCTGCGGTTTAGTAGACGGCAACCCGGGAGCCACACAATTCGAAGACGATCAGCCGATCGAGTCAACCTACAGCGATTTCTACATGGGCACTGTCGACACCTCTGGATATGACGATCCCCCTTGATGCCCCTATGAACGTGACAGTATGAACTTCCGTGCGCTCGCACATCAGCACGCCTGAAGTGGGTAAGGGGATGACTCGCACAGGCAACGAAACGGTGCCGTAAAAGGTGCCCGCACGGAACTCGCCGGCGAAGATGATAGGAGCCGCCGGCGACCCGGACCTGCGCTGCTCTCGGCTCTCTCCGAGCGGCGCAGGTCTATTTTTTTTGCGAAAACGTACCCATCACCCGATACATCGCTCTATATCTCGAGCTGTTTCAACGCGCGCGGCAGGGTGCTGAGGCTCTCAGCACCGTCTGCCGTAATCAGGACGTCATCTTCGACCCGCGCCCCACCATATCCCGGAATATAAATTCCCGGTTCGATAGTGAACACCATTCCAGACCCCAGCTGCTCTGCGTTGTCGGCGTGTATGTAGGGATTCTCGTGACCGTCCATACCGAGACCGTGACCGGTCCGATGAACAAAGGCGTGGCCGTAGCCTTCTTGCACGATTACATCGCGTGCCGCACGGTCGATTTCACCGGCACGGACTCCTGGCTTCGCAGCCTGGAACGCCGCCCTGTTTGCCTCGCCGACGATGGCCGTGATTCTAACAAGCTCCTTGTCGGCCTCTCCGAGTGAAAACATACGAGTCAGGTCGGACGCATAACCGTCGACGGTGGCCCCCCAATCGAAGAGCAGCATATCGCCTGGTGCGAGCCGTCGATCCCCGGCCACCGCATGGGGATTCGCTGAATGAGCCCCGAAGGCGACAATCGGCGAGAAGGGTAATGCGCTGTCGCTCCCCGAATGAAAGAGCTGAAGTACGAGCTCTGAGGCCGCCTCGCGCTCGGTCATGCCCTCCTTTAGCCTCGGAAGCGTTTGTTCGAGTGCTCGTTGCGCCACATCCACAGCCCGACGCATCGCGTCTATCTCCACATCGTCTTTGAACATGCGCAGCGCGGCCATGACATCGGCACTGCCGATGTATGCGGAGCGCGGCGCCGCGTTTTCAAGCAGTCGGAGCTCGAGGACGCGCATTTGCGTCGTCTCAATAGCCACGCGCCTGAAATCGAGCTGGGCATCCATCGCGGCGTTCTTAAATGTGCGCGCCCACGTGGTAGGGTCTTCTCGGTAGGTATGAGCACGCAATTCAAAGTTGAGGTTGGTGAGCTTTCCCTTCTCGAGCTCGGGAAGAACGGCCACCGGTGCTGAATCCGGAGCAAAGAAAAAGACGACAGGGCGTTCACTCAAATGGAAATCGAGCCCGGTGAGATACCGCAGAGAAGAGCCTGCATTCAGTGCGAGGACCTGAAAACCTTGTGTTTCAAGGGCCGCCGCCAATTTTTTCTGACGAGCTAAAAGGGGACTTTCAGGCATGTGCCTCCATGATGGGTTACTGACGCGCGCCGATAAAACGCGCACGCCTTTGCGAAAGTTGTTAGTCGTATATAGTTTAGAAGTAATCGATGGTCGGTCGATTCCGTTCATACATTCTTCACTGCGGGCCGAAAACCTACGGACGACGGCTCCGGTTAGCAACGTCACGTTTATCCGCCCTTTTTCCCGCCTTCCATGACATTCTACGCTTTCGGTGTCAACCACCTCCGGGCACCGGTGGAGACTCGCGAGGCATTTGCCCTAAGCGAGGAGGCGAAGCGCGCTCTATTTCGTGCAATTCGCCTCTCGCCTGGAGGTGAACTGATCGTTCTCTCAACGTGCAATCGCACGGAAGCTTATCTCTTCGGATCCCCGCGCGACGTGAAGCACGTGCAGGATGCGCTGTGTGGCGCGGCGGGTCGACCATGGCCGGAAAATTCCGCCTTCCTGCTGCAGGACGAGGAAGCCGTTCGGCACGTACTCGAAGTGGCCGCCGGTCTGCGATCAATGGTGCTCGGTGATGCTCAGATATTCTCGCAGCTGAAAGAGGCCTATCGAATCGCCGTAGAGGAACAGGGCGTCGGCACGACGATGCATCGCTTCATGCATACGGCTTTCCGTACGGCGAAACGGGTCATTAACGAAACCGATCTACATACGGGCGCGGCGTCGATACCATATGTAGCGGTAGACGCAGCCTGTCGGCTGTTTGAATCCACAGACGAGCGGAGCGTCGATGCGATGCGTGTTCTCGTCTTGGGGAGCGGGAGCATGGGCCGTCTCGCTATCGATGCTTTGAAGCTACGCGGAGTCTCGACGATTACGTTGTCCAATCGGTCCGAGGATCGCGGGCGTGCCGTAGCCGAAAAACTGGGCGTCGAATTCTGCGCGTGGTCACATTTACATGATGCGTGCGGCGCGAACGACGTTGTGATTGTAGCTACGTCCGCCGAGTCTCCCGTCGTTCTCGCCGCCTCGTTGGAGGCGGTCGGCGTCGAGGACACAATGTTCGTCGACATCTCCGTGCCCCGCAACGTCGAACCGGGTGTCACCGCACTCGGGTGCCGAGTAATAGATGTCGACGCCCTGAATGTGTGGCTTGCCGAGACCGAGGCCATGCGCCGGACAGCGGTTCCAGCCGTACGAGCGATCGTCAGCGAGATGATCGGCGAGTTCGTGACATGGGTATTTCATCATCAAGCTCTTCAGCCGGTCATTCAAACCATCGCCGACACATTTGAAGCCATCCGAGTCGGTGAGGTTGAGCGCCATCATCAGCGGTTTTCAGAAATTGATCAGCGAGAACTGGACGAAATCACGCGGTCGATCGTACAGAAAATCCTGGCCGTGCCGGTGGTCCGCTTGAAAAGCGTCGAGCCGGAGAGCATCGATTTCGTACGGGGCATCCGGCTGCTGCACGCCCTCTTTCGGCGAGAAGCATGCGAAGAGGCCGACGTCGTCTCCGGTTCGGGACACCCTTCACCGTCAACGGCACACCGGTCGCGTTCAACGGCAAACGAGCCGGTGCGAGAAGATTGTCCGATCGAGCCACAGCTTCCACGCCGGTCCGCCCTGGAGCACATCTCCGGATTGGAGCTCGACGACGTTCTGCGCTTGTACTCGTCTGGGGAGAGCCACGCGGGACCGGCCGCGCCGAAGGACGAAAAGCACACGGAATAATGCCGATGGGCGCGCTCGTCCTTGGTACGCGGGCCAGCGCCCTGGCGCTGCGGCAGGCACGGCACGTCAAGGGCTTGCTGGAGGGGGTCGGATACCTCGTCGATGTCGATGAAATCACGACGACCGGAGATCGCATTCTAGACGTCCCGCTCTCGAAAGTCGGCGACAAGGCCCTCTTTACAAAGGAAATCGACCTGGCTTTGCTCGACGGCCGTATTCACCTTGCCGTCCATTCGCTGAAGGATCTTCCCACTCAGCTTCCGGCGGGCATCCGCCTTGCTGCCGTAACGGCGCGCGAAGATCCTCGCGACGCATTCGTTGCGCATCCTCGGTATGAAGGGACGCTCGCCGATTTACCGCTCGGCGCGACCCTGGCGACGTCGTCGCTGCGTCGCACCGCTCAGTTGAAGGCGTGGCGCGATGATCTCACCGTCGTCTCCGTGCGAGGCAATGTCGATACGAGACTGAACAAGCTGGATTCCGGAGATTGGCACGGACTGCTTCTAGCATCTGCGGGGTTGGAGCGCCTGGGACTTCGAGTCCGCATCCGTGAACTCATCGATATGGACATCATGCTTCCGGCGGTCGGACAAGGCGCCCTCGGCATTGTTTGTTCGGAAGAAGATGACGATGTCTTTGCACTTCTTCGCGACGTGCTGCACTCCCCGGCCACAGGCTTTGGTACGGCGGCCGAGCGCGCATTTCTGCGGAAGCTGGAAGGCGGATGCTCGGTTCCGGTGGGTGCGTACGGCTATGTAGGGGATGAAGGTGATTTGATTCTCGAAGGCTGCGTGGCCACTCTGGACGGAGCGACCCTCATTCGCGATGGCATTCAGGGTGAGATGGATCAAGCCGAACAACTCGGCCTTGCGCTCGCCGAACGGATTCTTCAGGCAGGAGCCGGCGACATTCTTTCGGAAATCCGATCGATGCAACGATGACTCCTCGTCGCATCGTGTACCTGTTCCGGTCCGGTGATGAATCCGATCCCTACGAAGAGGCGCTCGCCGAAATAGAATATTCAAGCATTTCGATTCCGGTCCTGGCCTTCGAATTCGTTCATGCTGAAGACCTTAGAGAAGCGCTCGAACATCCGCGGCGCTATGACGGCCTGATCTTTACGAGCCCGCGAGCCGTCGAGGCCGTCGCCTCGGCTATATCCTGGCTGCCGACGGAGAATATTCTCTGGCATTCGAAATTAGTCTTCGCCGTCGGTCCGAAAACCGCGTCCGAGCTCCGGCAGATCGGGTTCGAGCCCATCGCCGCGGAAAGCGGTTCGGCGGACATGCTGGCTACGCAAATTGCTGCCCGGGAATTCCGGAGGCCCCTTCTCTTTTTATGCGGAAGCCGACGCCGAGATGAACTCCCAGACAAGCTGCGGCGGACCGGCATCGACTTCGAGGAACTCTGCGTCTACGAGAGCCGTCCGCGCGCCCGTCTCGACCTGCCTTCCCATCCGGATCCGGACTGGGTCGCCTTTTTCAGCCCTTCCGGTGTTCAGGCCGTGATCGAAGACGGTCGTCTCGACCTTCATTCGATGCGAATTGCGGCCATCGGCGAGACAACGGCCAACGCGCTGGCGGATTTTCCACTACAGGCCGTCGCCAGGGCGCCGACGCCGGAAGCGCTGGCTCAGGCCATCGCAGCCGCCGACACGGGTCTTAAATGCTGAAATACTCGTCGATGCGCTGCCGAAGTTGCCGTGCGGCGGCGGTCGGATCATCTGCTTTGGAGACGGCCGTCATCACGGCGACGCCGTGGGCGCCGGCATCCAGAACGGCGGCAATGTGATCCGCGGTGACTCCCGCTATCGCTATCACCGGTATGCCGACCGCCGTGCAGACATCACGTAATCCGTCGACACCCTTCACGGAAGCGGGATTCGCCTTCGAACCGGTGGGAAAAACGGGACCGAATCCGATGTAATCGGCGCCCTCGGCCTCCGCTCTCAGCGCCTGGTCGACAGTCGTAGCCGTGGCCCCGACGATCCGACCGTCACTCACGATTTCCCTCGCCACGCTCACGGGTAGGTCCGTCTGTCCGAGATGAACGCCGTTCGCATCGACCGCGAGCATCAGGTCAATTCGATCATCAACGATCAGTGGTACATGACGCTCTCGGCAGACACGTGCCGTCTCGCGAGCTTGCCGCAACAAGTGGCGAATATTGCTTCCTTTGTCCCGGAACTGGATCGTATCGGCCCCGCCGTCCAGGGCCATTGCCGCGAGCTCCGCATGTGAGTATCGCTGTTGAAAGTGATAGTCCGTGAGTACGTGTAATCTTCCGACGATCATACGACTCATTCGCGGGGCCTTGCTTGCATGGTGCCGGCGTGCGCTCCTAGATTGTGCGAGATAGGGTCGAGATCCATGCGGTGCAAACGGCAGGATGTCGGATCGGTTCTCGATGCACGTCCGGGTATCGCCCTCTCGTGAGGGTGTCGACTCCAGCTACTCACGAGCACAGTACGTCATGGATCTATCATGTCATATCCCACCAGTCATCTCTCATGAATCGACGTGTTGATGACGCGAGAGCCATCTTCGACGCGGCCGTCCGAGCCGTACAAGCGGACAAGCTGCTCGATGATGAAAACTGGGATCGTATAGGCGGAAGTAAGCTCGCCTCCTACGGCCGCATCTTCGTCGTAGGAATGGGGAAGGCATCGCTCGCACTCGCCGCCGTTCTCGAGCCCAGGCTTAGTCGTCAGATCGTGGACGGCGTGGTCGTGGTGCCACAGGGATATCCTGCATCACTTCCCGGTCGGCTAAGCTCGCCGTCGCAGATCCAGGTGCTCGAGGGTGGCCATCCGTACCCGAACCACGGCAGTCAGCGTGCCGCAGCGCGCATCCTCGAATTGGCGCGCCTTAGCGGCGAGGGCGACCTCCTCATCCAGCTGATCAGCGGCGGCGGTTCATCTCTTTGCGCGGAATTCGAGGGGGATATTTCGCTGGAAGACGCCCAAGACGTCTACCGGCGTCTGCTGGAGTCCGGGGCCGATATCTACGCCGTCAATGCCGTCCGGAAGCATCTGAGTCGGGTCAGTGGAGGCCGCCTGGCCGTGGCGGCATCTCCGGCGGATGTGCTGTCGCTCGTCGTATCCGACGTCGTCGGAGACGACTTGAGCGTGGTATCGAGCGGCCCGACCACCGGGGATCCGTCTACCTTTGAAGAGGCGAAGCGCATACTCGAAGAGAAGAACATCTGGATGACCGTGCCGGACTCGGTCCGCAATGTCATTGAGCGGGGGATCAGCGATCGCACTTTGGAGACGCCGAAACCGGGAGACCTGGTATTCCGACGCGTTACGAATTATCTGTTAGGTACGAATAAGATGGCGCTGCACGCGGCAGCCGAGGAAGCAGAGAGGCGGGGATATGCGTCCCACATTATGGCGACCGACCAGACTGGTGAGGCCCGTGACTTGGGCCGCGAGCTGGGGCGGTCGGCACTCAAGCAATCCGGCGAGCGGCCCATCTGTCTGATCGCAGGAGGTGAGGCGACGGTCACGATTCAGGGCGACGGAAAAGGCGGGCGCAATCAGGAGATGGTGCTCGCTGCCGCGCTCGAAATACAGAGTGAAGATCGCGATATCGTTTTTCTAAGCGGCGGAACGGACGGCATCGACGGCCCTACCGACGCTGCCGGAGCATGGGCAACGCCTTTCACCATTCCGGCTGCGAAAAAGAAAGGGCTTGATGCGCATGCCTACCTCCAGAACAACGACAGCTATACCTTTTTCCTGCACGCCGGCAGTATTCTCAAGACCGGCCATACGCACACGAACGTAATGGATGTTCAGCTTATTCTAGTAGGCGGGCGGCCCGCGAACACGTCTTGAGTGCGGCGATCAGCTCGTCATATCGAACCCAGCGCTCGCGATCGATTTCGTAGGAAGCGAATCCGATCGTCACGTGTGCCCACGTGCCGTAGTCCCGGACGTCGAGCACCTGCTGCCACTCGGCGCGAACGCCGTTGAGAACTTCCCAGACCGTCCGAACGCACGCGGTTTCCGAAGAGACCAGGAGCTCGGCGGCTTCGCGCTGGAGCCGAAACGACGTCCAGGCCGACGCGGTGAGCAACGCAGCCCCCGAGGCCCACAACAGCCCGGGCAAGATTTGCACGTCTTCGAGCACGGCTACGAGCGTCAGAATCATGACCGGGAGCATGCATGCCGCGATCGGCCGCACGAGAGCCTGTCCGTAAACGACGGCCCAGGGCAGCGAACGCGGATGTGCCTCGCTCGTAAACGTCAGCACCTCCGACGCGCTGGACCGATCGTGCACGGATGCGTTGGGTGATGACTCAGTAGGAATGGTTCTCAGGCTGCATGCGCTTTTTTCCGAAGCAGCGGCGAGGTGGCAAAAGCGCGGGGCACGGGGAGATCCATCATCGTGCAGAGCCCCGGACGGGCCTGCAGAACGAGCGGAATCGCATTAACGAGCGCCGCGACGGTGGCCGTATCACCGAAGATGCCTTCACGCACCACTAAGTCGATTGGTGGCGTGCCGACCACCCGCACGGCGTCGCGCGGCTCCAGGGCGCCCACGTACATCTTCAGGTCGAGCGTCAGAATCGCATCTCCATCCACATACCCTTTGATAGCGTGATGGATACCGGCCACGCGTCCTCTGTCGACCGTAAGATAGGGCGTTTCGACGTCGCGATCGGATAGGACGGGATCAAGGCTCTCTTCGACGCGGTCGAGTGTCCACATAAGCCCTCTCGCGACGAAGAGAAGCGATTCGCGAAGGCCTATGTGGCCGAATGTGCCCGTTTTTTTGCGCTCAGCGAATTCCTCCGCCGTTAGCCCGGCGCCGACCTTGCGCTGCAGCGGCAGTCGGCGCTTGCCCGCATCGACGACGCGCTCGACGTGGAGCTGCCGGACGTCGCTGCATACTCCCGTGGCCGTGAGAGCCAGCGTGTCCATCGCGTAACCCGGATTAACGCCGGTGCCGACCACCGCCACGCCGTGCTGCTCGGCCAGCCCGGCCAGCTCTTCGCTCAATTCCGGATGGCGGTCGTAGGGAAACGACAACTCTTCCGTCGACGAAATGACGTGTACTCCGAGACGAACACAGTCGATCAGCTGTGCCTGCACGCGGTCGAGAAACGACGAGGTGGTATGGAGCACAACGTCGGCTTCGGTTTCTCGAATCACGGCGGCCGCATCCGGACGAACGACCACACCAAGGGGCTCATCTCGGCCAAGAAGATCGGCGATGTCTCGGCCAATTTTTTCGGGGTCTACGTCCACGGCTCCGACGAGCTCGACGAGTCCTGTTTTCTCCTTCTCCAGCACCGTACGGATGCATTCCAGACCGATCGGACCGACACCGTACTGGACGACCCGAATGGCACGATGTGGAACGGCGGCGGCGGGGTTGATTTCACGCATGATCTATCGTACTTCCTCGACCTGGGCGACACGTTGTTTTTCCGCTTCAAGAAACGGGTAGGAAAAGTGATGGGGGGGATTGAAATTTTCTTTGATGGAGCGGGCAGATACCCACCGTACGAGGTTTAAAAAAGACCCCGCCTTGTCATTCGTGCCCGATCCACGAGCGCCGCCGAATGGCTGCTGGCCGACCACGGCTCCGGTAGGCTTGTCGTTGATGTAAAAGTTTCCGGCGTTGTCCGTAAGGCGTTCTGTGGTTTGGGCGATGATGCGGCGATCCTGGGCAAAGACGGCGCCCGTCAGAGCGTAGGGTGACGTGGCGTCGAGTAGATCGAGCGTCTCTGCGTATCGTTTATCATCGTAGACGTAGATTGAGACAACCGGTCCGAAAATTTCCTCACACATCGTGACGTGCGTCGGATCCGAGACCCGAAGAACGGTTGGCTCGATGAAGAAACCCTCTTTGTCCGAATAGGTGCCTCCATAGACGAGCTCGACGTCGTCATTGGCAACGGCATCTCGAATATAACCAGTTATCTTGTCGTAGGATGATTGATCGATTACGGCGTTGACGAAGTTCGAGAAGTCTTCAACAGGGCCCATCTTCACGTCTGAGAGCTGATCCAGCAATTCCGATTTCACCTCGCTCCATAAAGACGCCGGTGCATAGACACGGGATGCTGCGGAGCACTTCTGACCCTGATATTCAAAGCTTCCCCGAACGATGGCCGTCGCCAGCGCCATAGGATCGGCCGATGAATGTGCAATGATGAAATCTTTTCCGCCCGTTTCGCCGACGATGCGTGGATAGCTTCGATAATCCGCGACATTATTGCCGATGGTTCGCCACATGTAGCGGAAGGTGTTTGTCGAGCCCGTGAAATGAAGGCCGGCGAGGTGCTGCGATGCAAAAACGGGGTCGCCGACTTCGGGCCCATGTCCCGGAAGCATATTGATGACCCCCGGCGGTAGCCCGGCTTCCTGGAGCAGCTTGTAGGTGTAGTAGGCCGAGTACAGCGACGTCGTGGCGGGCTTCCAGAGAACCGCATTCCCCATTAGCGCGGGGGCCGTCGGCAAATTGCCCTGGATGGACGAAAAGTTGAAGGGGGTAACGGCAAAAACGAAGCCTTCGAGGGCCCGGTACTGCAGACGATTCCATGATCCGCGCGGCGACGATGGCTGTTCCTCATAGATCTGCTCCATGTAGTGCGCATTGAATCGCCAGAAATCGATCAACTCGCATGCCGCGTCGATCTCAGCCTGGTACGGATTCTTGCTCTGGCCGAGCATGGTCGAACCGTTGATGGTATCGCGCCAGGGACCGGCGAGAAGGGCGGCCGCCTTCAGAAAGATTGCGGCACGATCCTGCCAGTGAAGACGCGCCCACTCTCGCCGTGCTTCCAGAGCACCATCGACGGCGCGAACCACTTCCTTCTCACCACAGAGGTGAGCCACGGCAAGTGTTCGGCGATGATCGTGCGGCGCCGTGATTTCGATTGTATTTCCGGTGCGTACTTCTTCGCCGCCGATAAACGCTGGAATCTCCACGACATCGCTCTTGAGCTCTTCAAGCTTCTTGCGAAGCCTCGCCCGCTCGGTAGAACGTGGAGCATAAGAGAGGATCGTCTCGTTGGCCGGTTCCGGAATCTGGGCGATTGCGTTGTTCATAAGCCAGTCTGATACGATGAGCGAAGGTTTGTCTGAAGTCTGGAAACGCTACCGAGGATTAGACATACTCACCTCGTCGTGGGAGGTTTTCGAGGGCATGCCTAAGGAAGCAGCCCCTCAGGCCGCATTTACCAGAGGCTCACATCCTTCGACCTGTGATAGAGGAAATGGACAGATCTCAGGACGTGTCGTCGAGAACCGGCCGCCGGACCGGCAGTTAGCATGATTCCACTACTACTCACCGCTCAGATACATCCCGTTGACATCCCGTTTTGAACGTTTCATGGCCCTTCGTTATCTCCGTTCGGCTCAGGGGCGGGGGGAGGGGAGACGCTTCATCCGGTTTATTACGTACGTCGCCGTCGGAGGTGTTGCGATCGGCGTCGCCGCTCTACTGCTGGCCTTGTCCATCGTTCGCGGATTCAGTAACGAGATTGAGGCAAAAATCGTCGGCTTTGGAGCGCACGTTCAGGTGGAGTCGTACCAGGATCGGCCGCTTGGAGGCGCCGACACGCTGTTGACACGGTTGTCGTCATTTCCAGGAGTCGTTTCGGCCTCTCAGGTTGTTCAGGAATTCGCGCTCCTGCGTCGCTCTAAGAACGCCATTGACGGCGTCGCCATCTGGGGGACGGATAGTCCACCTTCGTATCTCCGTGAACACGTAATCACCGGCACCTTCGAAATGTCGGACGACACGCTGGGTCGGCCCGGCGTCGTCATTGGAAGCCGGTTAGCCCGAACGCTGGGTGCAGACGTCGGCGAGACCGTAACGGCCTTCTCCATGCGCTCCGGAGATGGGGGCGGCGCTTTTACGAGAGGTCTCGAGGCGCCAAAGGTAAAGCAGTTTCGCATATCCGGCATTTATGAGACCTCGCTCTCGAATTTTGACGAACTCTACGCGTTCACGTCGCTCGGCGCGGCGCGTGACTTGCTCGGTTACGGACCGAATGCCGTTACGCGCGTCGACCTGATTCTGCTCGACGTGGAAGCCGCCTCGGAATCCGCGCGGGCTATCGAAGATTCGCTCGGATTTCCCGTCATGGCGCGGAGCATCTTCGAGGTCTACAGCGGTTTATTCGCGTGGGTAAATCTTCAGGAGGGCATCATACCGATCGTGATCAGCGTGATCGTTCTCGTAGCGGCGTTCAACATCATCGGAACGCTATTGATGATGATCCTCGAGAAAACCAGAGAAATCGGCATCCTCGAAAGCATGGGTGCCTCACGTCGGGCGCTGCGAAACCTTTTCCTGTGGCTCGGCATGCTCGTTGGAGGCGTGGGTACGGCAATCGGACAGGCCGTCGCCCTCTTATTTGCCGTGCTGCAAAAGCACTACGCCATCATCCCGTTGCCGGAGGAGGCCTATTACATGAAGACGGCGCCGATCGAACTCAACGCGCTGGACTTCGTAATCGTAGGCGTCATTGCGCTCGTCCTTTGTACGCTGGCCGCATACATTCCCGCCCGCGTCGCGGCGCGCGTCGAGCCCATTCGAGCGATTCACTTTCGTTAAGCCGTTTTCTCAGCAAGATGATGCCGTCGCCCGAGCCCGAAATCATCCGCGAACCCGATATCCACGTACGTGTCTTGCTCTTTAGCATCCTCCGCGAGCGCATAAACGCATCGGAAATAGACATCTCTCTCGAGTCCGGCTCGGATACGGCTGATCTCCTTCGAGAGTTAATCGAGAGGCATCCGGGCATCCGCTCTTATGCGCAGGTAACCAGGCTGGCCGTGAACGAGGAGTATGTGGATCGGACGGTCGAGCTGGCGGATGGTGATGAAGTGGCGCTCATAACGCCGGTCAGCGGAGGGTGAAGTGATGCTTGAGGTACGTGAAGAACAACTGTGGATCCTCCTGACGGATAATCCCCTCGATACGGCGGCGGCGGCGGACTTTCTGCGCGATGAAGGCGCCGGGGGCCTCGATCTTTTCCTCGGAACCACGCGACGCTGGACGGGAGACCGGGAAACCGAAGAGCTTGAGTATGAAGCGTATGAAAGTATGGCCGTTGAAGAGATGAAGCGTCTGGCCGGGGAGGCCTCGGCACGTTGGCCGGTGACGAAGGTCGTCATGCATCATCGAATCGGCATCGTCGGCATCACCGAGTCAAGCGTCATCGTCGGGTCGAGCTCACCACATCGCAAGGACGCCTTCGAGGCGACGCACTTTCTCATCGATACGCTGAAAGAGGACGTACCGATCTGGAAGCGTGAGCGCTTTGCCGGCGGCGAAACGGAGTGGGTTCAGGGAGGCACGCGTGATCGAGGTATGCAAAAGTAAGTATGGGGCTTTCAGTTGAAACCTAGGCAAGACGTGTGGGGCCCGACGCTGCATCTGAAATTACGACGGCGTCCTCAAGATCTTTTGCCGCATCCGACGTCTCACCGTAGGAAGCCGCATCCGGCTCTCACTGTAGGAAGCCGCATGCGGCGTCTCACCGTAGGAATTGATCAAGCGCATGTCCTATACGCTCCTCCGGATGTGGATGCGTGTCCGGCTCGAACCGACGGGCGGTTACCCGCTCGAATAGTTCGATGTAGCGCCGCGCCACCTCCATTCTGAAGTCATCCGGCAAGTCCGGAAGGATCTGGCCCTCTTTTCCCTGGAAGCCGCGTTCCATCAGCCACTCTCGCACGAACTCCTTCGATAGCTGCTTTTGCGGCTCATCGGATTTGAGCCGCCGCTCGTAACCTTCTGAGTAGTAGTACCGCGATGAATCCGGGGTGTGAACTTCATCGATGAGCACGTACGTGCCGTCAGGCGTTCGGCCGAATTCGTACTTCGTATCCACGAGAATTAGGCCTCGTTCGGCTGCCATTTCGGTGCCGCGGTCGAAGAGGCGCAGAGCCAATGCTTCGAGGTGGTCGAATGCATCCGCGTCGAGTATTCCCCGCGCGATAATCTCCTCGCGTGCAATGTCCTCGTCGTGTCCCTCAACAGCTTTTGTAGCCGGCGTCAGAATGGGCACGGGGATCCTGCTGCTCTCCTTGAGCCCGTCCGGAAGCTGGATGCCGCAGATGTGCCGCTTGCCGGCTCGGTATTCCCGCCATGCGTGACCGGCGAGGTATCCACGGACCACGAATTCGACCGGTACAGGTTCGCACCGTATCGCGATGGTGACGTTTGGATCCGGTACGGCGATCAGGTGATTCGGAGCGAGGTCCTTCGTGTGTTCGAAGAAATAGGCGGCGACCTGATTTAATACCTGGCCCTTAAATGGAATCGGTTGGCGCAGAACGTGGTCGAAAGCGGATATGCGATCCGTTGTGACCAGAATCAGCTGCCCATTCGTACGGTACGTATCTCGGACTTTGCCGTGATAGTGGGTCCCGAGATGGTCGAAATGGGTTTCGTTGAGGGTTCGATCGAGCTGTTGCTCGAGCAGGGTGGAATCGATCATTGCGGATCGTCGAAACGGTACTCCCATCGGCGCTATGGTAAGCGAGACCCTATGATGACACCGATGAACCCCGGCCCACAAGCTCCGGAACGATCCGACGCGAAAGGGGCGGCTCGTTCTGGTCACCCTGCATTCGCTGCAGAAGGAGTTCGGTGGCCTCCTCACCTACCCAGTGCATCCGCTGGTCGACGGTAGACAGACCAATGTAGTAGCTCGTCTTGATATCGTCGTAGCCTACGATGGCGATATCTTCGGGAATTTGCTTGCCGGCATCGCGTGCGGCTTTACAAGCACCGATCGCCTGAACGTCGCTCATCGCGAAGGCGGCCGTGACCGGGGGCCGCACTTCTAGAATGCGCTCCATCGCCTCGTAGCCCGCTTCCTCGCTGAATCCGGCGTGCTTTTCCGTCTGGCCCGTGAAGACCAGGTCGGATTCCAGACCGGCGTTCTCGAGGGCGTCGCGCGCGCCGCGGACACGCTCGTCTTGAACGTTACTCGGTGTATGCGACGTGATGATCGCAATCCGCTTGTGGCCGCGTGCGATGAGATGATCGATGGCCGCCGCGCCGCCCGCCACCTCATCCCAGTAGAACGAATCGAAGTCACTATGCTTCGTACCGATCAGAACGACGGGTGCGTGGAGCGCGCGCAGCTCCTGGGCGATGCGATCTTCAATCGGCACGCCGACCAAGAGAAGGCCGTCGACGGCACCTCGCTTTAGAAAATTCATCAGCGTCTGATTGGGCGACGTGGAGCCCAGATCGCACAAAAGCAAGTCGATGTCGTGATTGCGAAGTCGAAACCGAATGCCCTTAAGCAGCTCCGTATGGAACGGCATCGTAAAGGTCGGAATCGCTACGGCGAACGATTTAGACTGCTTTTGTGCCAGCGATTTCGCGGTACGGTCCGGCCGGAACTGAAGGTCCTCGATGGCCTTCATAACGCGAACGCGTGTCGGCTCCGAGACATCGGTGCTGTTGTTCAGCACGCGCGATACGGTCGAAATTGCTACGCCGGCCCGATCCGCGACGTCATAGATCGTGATCTTGGACTTCTCGTGCTGCATAGCTGCCACAGGTAAAGTAGACAGGCAAGATAACGGCGGAGACCGGCTGGGGAGAGGCCGCAGAGTCGCCGAGTTTAAACGATTAAGTTATTCATGCGGGAACTTGAAAACCATTCCGGGCGGCCGTTCGCGCGTAATTGGGGAAAATTCCGACCACGGCCCAGGCGTTTCATTCTGGCCCCCCAGGCTGTATCTTAAATAGTTGGAGGGTTATCGCGGCTTTCCGACACCTCGTTCCCCGGGCTTCCTAAGGGCATTCAGACGTAACAGACCCATGGCACGTGTAAAGCTGGAAGGATTGAAGAAAGTGTATGACAATGAGGTCGTAGCCGTTCACGGTGCGACGTTTGAGGTCGAAGACGGTGAGTTCGTCGTGCTCGTGGGCCCTTCAGGCTGTGGAAAGAGCACGATGCTGCGGATGATTGCCGGTCTCGAATCCATTACGCAAGGCACCCTCTCTATAGGCGACCGCGTCGTGAATGACGTGCCCCCGAAAGATCGCGACATCGCGATGGTGTTTCAGAACTACGCCCTCTATCCGCACATGACCGTGTTTGACAACATGGCGTTTGGTCTCAAGCTCCGGAAGTATCCGAAGGACGAGATCAGAAAACGCGTCGAGCAGGCGGCCGATATTCTGGGCATCAACCCCATCATCGACCGGAAGCCGAAGCAGCTTTCGGGTGGACAGCGGCAGCGGGTCGCCGTCGGACGCGCCATTGTTCGCAAACCGCAGGTTTTTCTGTTTGACGAGCCGCTTTCGAATCTAGACGCTAAGCTTCGCGTGCAGATGCGGACTGAAATCTCCAAGCTGCACCGGCAGCTCGGCGCCACAATGATCTACGTGACGCATGATCAGGTTGAAGCAATGACGATGGGAGATCGGATCGTGATTCTCCGTGACGGGTTCATCCAGCAAATCGATCGACCGCTGCATCTCTACGACCATCCGCGCAACAAATTCGTGGCCGGCTTCATCGGGAGCCCATCCATGAACTTTGTCGAGGGGAAGATTATTCGAGATGACGGCCTGAAATTCCGCGCTATGGGCAATGCATTCACGTTGGCGATCGACGATGCACGGGTTGAGGACGTAGATCGGTACGAGGGACGCGAGGTTACTATGGGGATTCGCCCTGAGGATATCTACGTAGCGGGAAGCGGCTACATTTCAAATCCGGTCGCCGAAGCGGATTTCCTCCTCGACGTGACCGAACCCATGGGCAACGAGATTTTCGTCTACGCCCGTTCGCTCGAGCAGGATCTCGTGGCCCGCGTCGCGCCGCAGACGCTTCCCGAACCCGGCCAATCCGTCCGGCTCGCACTCGATCTAAAGAAGCTGCACTTTTTCGACAATGATAGTGAGATGGCCATAGGGGAGGAGAAGCCGCCTGCTGCGGCCGCTTGACCCTTCGCGGCGCCCCCTTTCCGCCAAATGCTCCCTGACCGACCAATCTGTTTACACGAGGGCGTATTGCGTCCGGCCGGAACCCACATAGGGTAGGGGGGTATGGTACGTAAGGATACGAAGGGGGTATCACCAAGGGCAAAAAAACATGACCAGAGAACGAGTAAGAATCGAAGGAATGGGCTGCCAACACTGCGTGGAATCTGTCCGAAATGCCCTTCAGCGATTGGGCGTCGACGTTCACGGCGTAGATATCGGGCATGCCGAGATCAGCTACGGCCCATCGCTCGATCGCAAACGCATCGATGCAGCGATCTCGGAGGCGGGATATCAACTTGTCGACCACGAGCAGGTCGCGTAGTTCTCACGCGAAGAGGTTCTCACGCGAAGAGAGGTTCTCGCGCCGAGGAAAGTTCTCGCGCGAAGGAAACCGCGCTATCTATCCATTACCATGGGATGACCACATGACCCTTGAAGAAGGTAAGGAGGCTGACGTCCTGCAGCGGCTTCGCCGCATCGAAGGACAGGTGCGTGGTCTCCAGCGCATGGTCGAAAGCGGCCGGTACTGCGGCGACATTCTGCATCAAATAACCTCGGTGCAGCGAGCGCTGCGGTCCGTTGGCGAGATCATCACACGTAATCATCTGGAGACGTGTGTAACGGAAGCGCTTCGATCGGGGAACCACGAGGACGCCGAACATACGTATGACGAGATCATGAACCTGCTTTATAAGCAGCTTCGGTAATATGAAAGATCCTGTAATCACGCCCGTGGAGAAGAAGCCCGCATCCCCGCCGGTCGATGCTGTCGAAAACGGATCGGACGATCTCGTTGAGCTGGGTGTGGGAGGAATGACGTGCGCCGCGTGCGTGGGCCGCGTCGAAAAGGCGCTTGCGCGTGTAGAAGGCGTCTCCTCGGTGAACGTGAACATGGCGACCGAACGCGCCGCCGTGAGGCTTCAGAACGGCCGCGAGAAGCGAACGCTGCTGGAAAATGCCGTTCGCGACGCAGGCTACACACCCATCCGCATAGAAGGATCACGTAGGCAAAGCGATGCCGCCGAGAAGGACGTACGCGATCGTGACCTCGGTCGGTTGAAGCGACGCTTATGGATCGCTGCCGCATTTACGCTGCCGATCTTTATCCTTGAAATGGGCCACATGCTCTCGGGTGCCGTTGCCGCATGGGTGCAGTCGATTTTCCCCGGAGACACGCTCTACTTCGTCCTGTTCGGGTTAGCGACCATCGTGCAGTTCGGGCCCGGCCTGGATTTCTACGTAAAAGGATGGAAAGGCGCTGTTCGGCGCGACCCGGACATGAATACGCTCGTTATGCTCGGGACTACGGCCGCCTACGGGTATTCGGTCGTAGCATCGTTTTTTCCCGGACTGCTGCCGGTCGGCACGGCGCACGTGTACTACGAGGCATCAACCGGGATCATTACGCTAGTACTCGTAGGAAAGTATCTCGAGGCTGTTGCAAGGGGAAGAACGAGTGCGGCGCTTCGCCATCTTCTGAAGCTTCAACCGAGAACGGCGCAGGTCGTGCGAGACGGCAACGAGATCGAGATGCCGGCTGATGAAGTCTTGCCCGGCGACATCCTCATCGTCCGGCCTGGTGAACGGATCCCTGCCGACGGCGTCGTAACCGACGGCGCAAGTTACGTCGACGAATCTATGATCACCGGCGAGCCTATTCCAGTCGAAAAGACCGAAGGTGAGGACGTCGTCGGCGGCACCGTCAACGGTGCAGGGGCCTTCTATTTCCGCGCGGCGCACGTCGGCAGTGAGACGGTGCTCGCGCAGATCGTGCGGCTCGTTGAAGAAGCGCAGGCTTCGAAACCTCCCGTACAGGCGTTGGCCGATCAGGTCGTACGTGTCTTCGTTCCAGTCGTGCTCGTCATCGCTCTCGTGACCTTCGGTACCTGGATGTTCATTGGAGGGGAGACGGCGCTTGCGTATGGCCTCGTGGCCGCCGTCTCGGTGCTCATCATTGCCTGCCCCTGCGCCATGGGCCTCGCCACGCCGACCTCCATCATGGTGGCGACGGGTAAGGCTGCGGAAATGGGCGTGCTGTTTCGCCGCGGTGAGGCGCTGCAGGCGCTCAACGAAGTTGACGTCATTCTCATCGACAAGACCGGCACACTGACGGAAGGGAAGCCGGCGGTGACGGACGTCGTCTCCAACGGACACGTCTCGCGCGATGACCTGCTGCGCTGGGCGGCATCCGTCGAGCGGCGATCCGAGCATCCGATCGGCGAAAGCATCGTGCGAGCAGCTCAGTCTGATGGTCTCCTTCTTGAGGACGTCGAGGCCTTCCAGACCCATACCGGCGCCGGCGCATCAGGCCGCGTCAAAGGAAGGCGAATCGAGGTTGGATCGATGCGCTTCATGCGTGATCTCGGGATCGAGGTCTCCGGAAATGGGCTCATGCAGCCGTCCGGCACGCACGGCTCGACGCGAGTATACGTGGCGGTTGACGGCCATCCGTCGGGCGCCATCGTGCTGGCTGATCGGCCGAAGGCCGGCGCCGCCGAAGTCGTCCGCGTGTTGCGGTCCGACGGAAAGGACGTAATAATGGTAACGGGCGACGAAGAAGAGGCGGCCCGGCGCATGGCCCGCGATCTCGGTCTTGAGCGCGTGGAGGCCGGAGTTCGGCCGGAGGAAAAAGCCGCGGTGGTGCGCCGTCTTCAGGCAGAGGGACGCCGCGTCGCCTTTATCGGTGACGGCATCAACGACGCGCCTGCTCTCGCGGCAGCCGACGTCGGCGTGGCTATAGGCACGGGAACCGACATCGCCATCGAATCCGGAGACATTATCCTCGTCTCCGGAGATCCGCGAGGGATTGTGAACGCCATAGACATCTCGAACCGCACCTTTCGAAATATCAAACAGAATCTCTTCTGGGCGTTCGGCTACAACGTCGCCTTGATACCGGTTGCAGCCGGCGTTCTCTATCCGGTGTTTGGACTCTTATTATCGCCGGTCTTCGCGGCGGGAGCTATGGCGGCATCCGACGCCTTCGTGCTCGGAAATGCGCTCCGGCTGCGGCGAATGCGGCCCCGGCTAACCGCTGCGCCTGCCGCATAAGATGCGCCGTGTCCACTATTCTTTCGCAGATCGTTACCGCCGGCGAGCGTCACGTCAGGCCGACGACGCCGCGTGCTGTACGAGTGAGAATTCGTGAACGATGGCTTCGTTAAACGCAGGAAGGTCATCCGGCTTCCGGCTCGTGATCAGCCCGTTGTCCACCACGACTTCCTGATCCACCCAGTTTGCTCCCGCGTTCTCGAGGTCCTTGCGGATCGCTTCATAGGACGTCATACGTCGGCCATCCACAACGTCGGCATTGATCATGGTTTGCGGGCCGTGACAGATGGCAGCGACAGGCTTTCCGCTATCGAAAAAATGGCGTACGAATGATATCGCCCTTTCATTCATACGCAGTTTATCGGGATTCAAAACGCCGCCAGGCAGCAACAGAGCGTCGTATTCGTCCTCCGTCGCCTCGTCGAGCGTTTTATCCACATCCACGCTGTCGCCCCAGTCGGTTCGATTCCAGCCTTTGATGCTGCCCGTTTCGGGGGCCACCACGTGGGTGATTGCGCCCGCATTGTCGAGAGCCTCGCGCGGCTCTGTAAGTTCCACCTGCTCAAAACCATTCGTCGCGACGATGGCGATCTTCAGTCCCTCGAGTTGCTTAGCCATTGCGCTCACATCCGTCTGTGTTGATTGGAAATGACCGATATCCGGAGAAATTACATGGGGCGGATGTCGGTGTGTTCCATTCAGAACGTACGCAAAGGCAACGTCATCGTCTTTTTACACCTAGGTAGGATACAGCTGCCGGCACCGGTGAAGTTTCACGGCCAGTCAGACGCTGCGTTAAACGCCTCGGAACGAGCAAGTCACTCGCCACGCTCGACAAACGACACGAGCGATCCGGAGGGCCATTTTCGCATCGAGTCAGTCGATCTTACCATGTTTTTACACGAGTGGAAGCCTCGATGCATATACTTCTGAGTGCATCGTTGCCGCGAGGAAAAACATAATAACGACGCGCAGGAAATAAACACGCGCAGGAAATGAACAGGGCACTCCATGGACATTGACGCTACGATAGATCGTCTCGGCGAAAAGATTTCCAGCTGGATAGAATCGCTCATTATTATGCTGCCGAACTTCTTTGCGGCTGTGGCCATCGTCGTCGTGGCGGCTTTGCTTGCACGGTTGGTGCGCCGGCTGGTTTGCCGTACGCTGGACCGCGTGTCGGATTACAACCAGGTAAACAGCCTCGTGGCTACGCTGACGTACGTGGCCGTGCTGATTACCGGTGTGTTTGTCGCGCTTGGCGTCATAAATCTCGATCGCACCGTGGCGACGTTGCTTGCCGGCATAGGTATCGTCGGCCTTGCGCTCGGCTTCGCCTTTCAGGATATCGCCGAAAACTTTATCGCCGGCGTGATGATGGCGTTCCGTCGACCGCTGCAGGCCGGTGATATCGTCGAGACGAATGATTTCTTCGGAATCGTGCAGGACGTGAACCTCCGGACGACAATCCTTCGAACCTTTCAGGGCAAGCACGTCTTGATTCCAAATAAGGATGTCTTCGCCAACGCGCTTGTTAATTATAGCCGGAGTCCGCATCTCCGGGTGGATCTTCGGTGCGGCGTGTCCTACGGCGACGATCTTGAGACGGCGGAACGGATTGCGAAGGATACTCTGTCGGGACTCGAGATGCGCGACAAGACACGAGACGTGGAGTTATTCTGGGAATCGTTCGGCGACAGTTCCATCGACTTCGTGGTTGTATTCTGGATTGTTTATCGCCGTCAAGCGGATTTCCTCAAAGCTCGCAGCGAAGCCATCAAACAATTGAAGATGGCCTTTGACGAAAACGACATCACCATTCCGTTTCCGATCCGCACCCTCGATTTTGGCGTCGTCGGCGGCGAGAAGCTCAACGAGGTGCTGCCGCAACGATTTTATTCGGATCCGGGTAACGGTGAGAAGAAGCTGCCGGGCGCGATTCGTGGCACCGGTTCGAAAAGGACCAAATAGAGTGGCTGAGCCGGACTTGTTTATCGTCTTCAGCCGGCTTATACTGTTCCTACTTCCGATAACTATTCTTACCGGAAGTAGAATATGACCTATAATCCCGAAGCCCTGCTATGGCTGTCCAGAGCGACATCCGACGCTACGACACCGAAATCGACGTCCGCATCGACGACCAGGTCGATCTCGTCGGCGCCTATCTTCAGCGCTTCGACCGCGCGGCGACGCGGCGCGGCTACGGTAACGACCTTTTTGATTTCTTCGGACGCGAAAACGTGCGTCTGGAAGACGCACGCGCCGTTACTTTTCTCCACGTCAACAAGTACATCGCGCAGCTGGATGCGAACGGCAGAAAACCGACAACCATCAAACGCCGCATTGCAGCACTCCGAGGTTTTTTTGAGTGGCTAGTGGCGCTCGATTTGCTTGACAAGAATCCCGCGCATCGGAAGCTACTTCGCCGCGTGCGCTCGACGACTACGCACGATAAGACACTGATATTCCTCACGGCCCAGCAGGCGCAGCGGCTCCTGGATGCGGCCGACGAATCCGGCGAAGCTGCACCACGCGACCGTGCATTGATTCTCACGCTTCTTCACTGCGTGCTCCGACGCTCGGAGGCCGCCGCCATGGACGTTGAGCACGTCAGACCCCTCGGGCATTATTGGGTGTTGGACCTTCCGCACACGAAAGGCGGCTCCGACCAGTACGTTAAGATCCCGGCGCACGTAGTGGATGAAATCGACGCCATGAGGGACGCATACGGAATCAAGGAAGGTCCGCTCTGGCGCTCGTTGAGCAACAACAGCCGCGGAAATCGCCTCTCCGAGCGATCTATATACGGTATCGTGGAAAAGCTGGCGAAACGAGCCGGACTCCCGGGCGAAATCGGTGCTCATTCACTTCGCCACACAGGCTGTACGCTTGCCATCGAGGCCGGTGCGTCGATCCAGCAGGTGCAGTCGCATGCACGCCACAAGAATATTGAAACGACGATGCTCTACGTGCACCAGCGCGACCGATTGAAAGACTCGGCGGCGGACTTTATTCACATAAAGAAAGGCTAGAGCTGCTCACGCGGGACCATCAAGGCCTCACGTTTACTGAAATCACCCAGCGCCCTGCTAGTGGTCTTCAGCGGCGACATCGGCCGGATATCGAAACGTAGCCGCGAGGCCGTTGTCGGCAGGCATCCGATCGGTCTGTAACGCATGCACGGTGCCTCCCTGCATGAACGTGTGGACGGCGGCCAGGTCCAGCAAATCTTCATCTGCGGGCTGATAATCGTCGTGGAGCTC
The DNA here is from genome assembly GCA_964487555.1 of uncultured Rhodothermales bacterium. Classification (GTDB taxonomy): domain Bacteria; phylum Bacteroidota; class Rhodothermia; order Rhodothermales; family VXPQ01; genus CAZART01. Next base: position 28,031 of record CAZART010000011.1, on the reverse strand, counting down.
CAATCGATTTGCCTCCTGATCGTACCGGCCCCAGATGTGAGCGCCGATCTCAACAAAAAGCGTATCGATCCGTCCGAAAACGGCCCCGGGAACGATCTCGTGGATATCGTTTGAACCGAGTCCCTGTCCATTATTAGCAAGCTGCTCGAAGCGCGCCAAGGAATCCTGCTGCGATTGCAAGAAGCGAGGCTCGACGAGGCTCCACGCCTTCTGGTGCAGCTCTTTCGGCTTTGCGTAATCCGGATTCCCCTGCACGATCGTGTCATCCACGAGGTGCTTGTAGCTGTTGACCTCCTTGTAGAGAGGAAGGTAATACTCTACGCCCGCCAGGACGAGAGGCGCCGACTCCGCGGCAAGCGTTTCACGTACGCCCTCGTCCACTTCACGAAAGAATCGGACGATCTTGTCGTGAGCGCGGTGGTCGTCGTCGTCGGAGGTGACGCCGCGTCCATGAAACATCGCATCGTGCCTGCCGCCTGCAACATTGGCGATGTGATGCTGAAGCGAGCGAACTTCTTCCTCGTTGTAGAGCACGTCCATGATGCTTTCCGGAATCTCCGTGGATTCCACCTCGCTGATGCTGTAATGCGTACCCTGGTACAGGCGCACGCGATTCTTGCTCAATGCGAGGACGTAAAACCGATTGTTGGCGGCAATCAGTGGGAAAAGCGGCTTGAGGTGAAATCGTCCCCCGGACACCACGAGCTCCTCGAAGTTTACCGGCAGCCGAAATACTCTCGACTCCTCAGGAGCCAGAAACGCGGCAAAACCGTCGCTCTGGTCTAGCCAGAACGAATTGCTTTCGATAAGCGAGGTCAGCGGTTTAAGAAGTGCTTCAGCTTCGCCATCCTTGTGGCCCGCCTGACGAAGCTGATCCCGGGCCGTTCTAAGGAGATTCTTGAGGCGAATCGGGTTTTGCGATAATTCCGACTCGACGTGGAACGTCGGCATGAAGATCGAGACGCAAGGTGCGGCCTCCGTCTTTGCGAGATCCGCAAGCTCGTCTTTGCTGAAAAGGTCCATATGGTGCGTTTCCGTTAACGATCGATACACGCTCTCTCAGATAGTATGCAATTCGCTTACGTTGGTTTGAACTCCCTGTGTGACGTTAGTGTGATGCCCCCCGGGGGTCGGGCGGCGGCGTTAGAATGGCGCGCACAGGGGCGGCATCGAGGCCGGTGAGCTTAAGTGGTAGAGCAGTTAAATGAAAAAGGCCAGGCGTCACATCGCGAAGGTATAGATTCTCCAGATTTACGATGCCGGCACGAGCCAGCTCGTGATGCGTCGGCAACGCCGCCGAATTGAACGCATCCACGGACGGAGCATCGGTCCCGATGAGCACTACGCCTCGTTGGGAGAGATACCGAATCGCAGCCGGCTCGATGTGGACGAAGTCCTCGTCGAAAACATCATCACCGAGGTCGCTGGAGCGGGTTTTAAAGAGAATCCGAGGAACGCCCGTGAAATCCAGCATTGCTACGTTACGAACCGTTACGGCGCGGACATCCGTGATCTGCACAACGTAGCAAGGTCCCACCAACGTTTCAAGGTCGACGTCTTCAATTGGGGCGCCATCTTCTTGATAATGCAATGGCGCGTCCACGTGTGTGCCCGCGTGAGTGCTCATCGCTATCGCGCCGACGTTTACGGAACTGTCCTGATCGATGCGGGTGGACCAACGCGCCCTGAAGGGTACGTCGTTCGGCCAGACGGCGATCGTTTCAGACAGCGTTCTAGATATGTCGTAGATTCGCATCACTAATGCAATCGTTGCGAGCTGTTTCCGGTAGTCAGGAGCGAGATGCCTCGCTACGTGGCTCGAAGTTAATGCCTTTGCTCAAATGACGGTAGAATCCTGGAACGACATACTCACCCTGCTTCCGACGTACGCGCTCCGGCTGGCCGTGGCGATACTCTGCGGATTTCTTCTCGGGATGGAGCGAGAGCGGAAAGACAAACCTGCAGGGTTGCGCACGATCATTCTCATCAGTTTCGGATCTGCCCTGTTCATGATCGTCGGAAATCTCGTTCCCTTCGCGTACGCCTGGACGGATCTCACGCGTATTGATCCAAGCCGCGTCGCCGCGAATGTCGTCACGGGCATCGGCTTTCTGGGCGCGGGGACGATCATCCATTCACGTGGATCCATTCAAGGACTCACGACGGCTGCCGTCATCTGGGTTGCAGCCGGAATCGGCATGTGCGCCGGTATCGGCTATAGCGTGCTGGCGCTCGGATGTACGGGGCTTGTGGTCGTCGGCCTCGTGGCGATGGATCCGATTCGAGCCCGACTTACGAGACTGGGTCATACGTATGCGATGGAGGTCGTGGCCCCGAACGATTCTCTCGCGCTGCGACGAATTCTCTACGTGCTCGACGGACATGACGTATCGCGCGATAACGTCGACATTCGCCGAGTTGACGACGAGGAATTACGGATTGAATTCGTGTATCACGGCTATAGTGGTGCGGCCCTGCGTTTACTCGAAGCGATGGCGCAAATCGAGCAGGTTCACGGCAGCAGATTCGAGGACCAACACGCTCTGAAGAACCTCTGACACTAAGCCCATCTCCCGTGCCCGTTTTGGATTCGTTCCTCATTCTCACCGGTCCAACGGCTGTGGGCAAAACCGCCCTGAGCCTGGAGCTCGCCGACGGGCTTGGCGCTGAAATTATCTCGGCCGACAGCCGGCAGATCTACAAAGAGCTCGATATCGGGACGGCGAAACCAACGCGCGCCGAGCTTGAGCGAGTGCCGCACCACTTCGTTAACGAACTCACGTTGAATGAACCCTATGCGGCCGGACGCTTCCTGCAGGATGTTCACGTCCGGCTAAACGACCTGATAGGAAGGCAACGTATTCCCCTTATCGTCGGCGCGTCCACACTGTACATCCACGCGCTGAAACGCGGCCTTGCGAACATACCTGACGTGCCGGATTCGGTCCGCGCTGCGCTCGAGAGTGAGCTCCACGAGAGAGGCTCCGACTCTCTGTACGCCGAGCTTCGAAAAGTCGACCCCAGATCGGCCGGAACGATGGATGCCACTAAGACGCAGCGCATAATTAGAGCGCTCGAGGTTTATCGATTCACCGGCAAACAACTATCGATGTACCACGACGAGCAGGGGCCTCCGCCCTATCGCTTCCGCACGATCGTGCTGAATAGAGACCGCGACGTGCTGTACCGACGAATCAATCAGCGGGTGGATGACATGCTTTCACGCGGATTGCTCGACGAAGTGCAAAGCATCCTGGACAGGGGCTACGATCCCGAATTGAATCCACTCAAGACGATCGGCTATCAAGAACCCATCTGCCACCTGCGTGGCGAAATCTCTTACAGCGAAATGGTTCGTCTCGTAAAACGAAACTCCCGACGTTACGCCAAGCGTCAGCTGACGTGGTTCCGGCGCGACGAGGAAAATGTCTGGCTCGACGCAGCGAGGCCCGTCGACGATCTTCTCGAGATGATCCTCCGCGCATCCGCGGAATGAGCCTCTTACGGCGCGAGTACGAAGATTGCCCGCCGATGGATAATCCCCCCAAGATCTCGTGCGATGAGGACGCGAAGTCCGCGCGCATCAAATCTTTCGTTCCAGGATTCAAACGTGCCGAACTGTAGCCTCTCTCGCCATGCATAGATCATCCCTTTCGACCTCACATAGTTGGCCGTTCGGTCGAGCACTGAAAGCACGGCACGCTGGAGACCATTTGTGTAGATCGACTCCACGACTACTATGCGCCCGCGACAGACGCGCTGCGCCTCTGCAATCAAGACGTCGGGGTCGGCGGCATGATGCAGCACATACATGAGAAGAACGACGTCGAACGTGTTGTCGCCGAATGGAAGCCGCCTCCCGTCGTAGACGATCATCGGCAGATTTGTCCTGTTCATGTCGCGTATATCCGCGAGGGTAACGTCGGCGCTTAACCGAGAAGCCAGCTCACGGCCGACATATCCTTCCCCGGCACCAAAATCCAGAATTGACGGCTTGACGACGGAGGGCATGTATTCGGAGATGAGGTCGGCCTTCTGCCGTGCCCGCAACTGCATCAGTCCAGCTAGACCCGTCTCGGCATTTCGGATGAAGAAGAGGACGGCCCAGCCGCACCATCCAATAGTCACCCAGAGCCAATACGGGCCTCCAACATAGAGCAGGTACGTTCCAACAGAGGCCAGCCCCAGCCAGTGCCAGTGCCATGACGGCGGCGTCGCCGGTGCTACGAGGGCGAGCAGCGGTAGAAGGTACCAGGGATGGATTGTCGTGGAGAGTACAAAAAAGAGGCCAAGCGTGGCGACCGCCGCGCGACGGAAGGACCAGCCACGCCGCCAATCGACAACGTAAACGATCGGAAGCGACAGGAGAAACAGCAAGCGGAATGCGGGTCCGATCTGCTTGCTCCAGTCCGCTCCCGTCAGGATTTCAAAGATCTTCTTGATGCCGTAATAGATGCCCGCGTTAAATTCGAATGAGCGGACATACAATTCGAGCGACGAAAGCACGTGTGCAATCGCGTCCGGATGAACATAAGGAACACTGGCGAACGCCACTACCAACGCGCCAGGCGTCACGCTTCTCCATCCAAAGCGCCTCCAAAGAAGGGGGAAAAGCACAAATGGGTACAGCTTTACGAGCCCGGCGCCGGCGAGTGCGACGGACGCCCATTCTCCCCGCTTCTGCCGCGCGAGGAGCCAGGCAGTCACGAGGCAGAAAACCGCCAGCGATTCGGTGTGTGCCTGACCTGCTGCAGCCAAGACGACCAACGGGTTCCAGGCGTAGAGCATCAAGCTTCGTGCCGGCAGATGTCGCGCCAGCAGGAGCACAGCGGCGGCCTCGGAAGTAGCCAACACCCCCTTGATGGCGTAGTAGCTCACCTGCCAGTTCGCCTCATAGAACCACGCCCCTACTCGAAATACGAGCTGTGAAAGAGGTGGGTAGACCGTGTAGAAGGAGGCCGAGTTGAGCGCAGCGTAGACCGGCTCACCATGAAGAAAGGAAAGCTGAGGATCGTCGGGCGTGTAGGCAAAAGGATTTATTCCGCGTACCTGAAGAAGTCCGTCCCAGATGTAGCGATACACGTCATCCGAAAGGACGGGCGGAAGCCCGACATAGAACAGCCGGAAAAGAAGCGCGAACGCGAGGACGACGCGCACGTGGACGTCACCACGCCACCACAGCAGAGCGACGGCACCACCGGCAAGAATATTCGCTGCGACGAATCCGCCCCGTGCCGCAGGCCGGATTGCGAGCAGGGCCGCGGCGGCGAAGCAGACTACGAGAAATGCGAGAATGAATTTGGATGCAGCCGACAGGCCGTGCGCCGGCGAAGGGGCGATGCGAGCGTTGAATTCAGCGCACATGAAAGATCAAGCGAACCAACCTTCCGTCTTTCTCAAATTGAACGTCATCGGCCATCTCCTTCATGAACAGCAAGCCTCTCCCCCCTTCCCGGAAAAGATTTTCCGACTCTGTCGGATCGTCGGTCTTTGTCGGATCGAATCCGGATCCCTCATCCTCGACCATGACCTCCACATGGTCCTCATGCACATCCAGCCTGAATAAAACCTGCTTTGAGGAGTCAAGCCGATTGCCGTGCTCGATCGCATTCGTCACGGCTTCCGTCGCCAGGAGGACGATTCGGTAGGAAAGATCTTCGTCCGAAAGTCGCTCCGCAAGGAAGGCTTCCGTTTCATCCACGACCCGCTCGACGCTACTGAAATCCGTTTTCAATAGCATCTCCATCCTTGCTGATGAGGATTCGCGCTGGTTCATAGGGCACCGGTGAGAGGAGCGAACATCATGACGTAAGCGAGTAATCCGAGCTGATCATGCCCGCGCGGATCGGGCGAATACATGCGCAATTCCAACATACGCCATACCGGCAGAAGATGGCGTACCGCCAAGATCACACGCGAACGGATTCCTGAAGGACGCTCTCAAACAGCTGGTGGAGGCGGCGGGTTAGACGAACGCGATCGTACAGTTTGACGACAGCATCATCGGGGACCGGCAGTTCGCCTCGCTCCCAGGCGTCGTACAGCCGTCCAATCGCCGCACTTATCTCGGCCACGGAATCGGGCTCCACGATTTCAGCCGCACCGTAACGGGAGAGCGCTTCGCGGGCGGCGCCCCGCGGCACGAGGCCCAGGACGGGTTTTCGCGCCCCAAAATACTCGAACAGCTTGCTTGTCGATATTGTCTCTGCGCCTTCCTGCCGGCCCACTGTCATCCACAACGCGTCGGCCGCAAGCAGATGCTGCACAAGCTCCTCGTGGGGAAGATACCCCGTGTGGCGCACGACCGATTGAACGCCGAGCTCTCGGGCCCTCTCCATCGCCGTTCCCGGCAGGAGCCCCGCGAAAACCGCATCGATCCGGCCGCGAAGATCGGCGCGCCGCGTCAGGAGATCGGCAAGCGCTCGCAGGAAGAATTCCGGGGTTTGCGCATCATAGAAGACACCGGAATAAAGCAGGGTAAATCGATCCGATTCCGCACGCACCGGCGCCATTCCCTCGAAGTCTTCGGGGTCGAAACCCTGCGAAATGACCGATACGTTCTCGGATGAAACGATGTCGGCATTCCGCGCGAGCAGGTTTCGCCGAATATAATCGTTGATGACTATGACTCTTCGGCAGCTCTGTATCGCCTTCTGCTCGAGTCGTGTGCTCAGTGAACGATGAATGGGCGTCGGGTAGGAGTGCCGCGGATTGCCTATCCAGTCATCCCGGAAATCCAGAACAAGGGGTACGCCGAGGCGTCGGCTTAGAGCGCACCCCACGAGGTGTGCCGTATACGGTGGCGCCGTTGAGAAAATGACGTCGAACGGCTCGCGCCGGTGTGCATCCGTCCCGGCCATTCTGGCCGCGCGGTACCAGCCGATCTTGTTGTCGGGGATGAAAAAGAACTGGCTGAGGGCGGAGATCCAACGTCGTCGACGTTCACTGGGAAGGGCCATGACCTCGCGTTTTCGGTACAGACGAGTGGGGTCCCAACCGCGGGCACGGATGACGTCGATTCCGGCGTCCTGAATCTCGGCCCAAAGAGAGTCATCGAAGGCGTAGTATCCTCTCGGCTCACATGTAAGCACCGTGGGCTGCCATCCGAACTTCGGCAGGAACTTCACAAATTTTGCCGTACGTTGAACGCCGCTCAATCCCATCGGCGGAAAATAGTACGCGATCACGAGCACGCGGCGACTCGGCCCCGCTTCACGGCTTTCAAATGGTGGAACGTCGCTACACACGGCAGGCTGCGATACACCGACGTCGTCAGCCGGCCTATTTGCTTTTCGAGGCATGGGATGCACCTCCCTCCTTCGTGGCCGGACGGACGTTATCGGCTGAGCTGCCAGATCTCAATTAAATTTCGATCGACGTATGGCACGGCAACCCGGTTTCGTGACGTGTCGTAACCGATGTCCGCCGGCCGGCCTTCGAGACTCACCATCGGTTCTCCTTCTCCATCGATCACGAGATGAAGGGAGGAATCTTCCTGGCTCGCGACGAGCAGCTCGCCCGCAGCGAGCACTTCCACGCCGTCAAACTTTGCACCCGGGCTTGTGGCGAAGGTCTGCAGTGAATCGGCTCCTGGATTCCACGTTAGAAACGAATGTGATCCTCCATACGGTACAACAATGAAGCGATTTTCGTCTTCATCCCACGTAATGCCGTTCGGACTATTCAGCAGGGAATCCTCGAAGACCACTTCAATATTCGATCCTGCGACGCGATAAATCCGATCGGTCCCGGTATCGGTAACATAGACGGCACCATCTGGTCCGACGGTTACGTCATTCAAGAATCCGGTTTCCTGAGCGGTGAAGTCGGTGTCCTGTAAGAGCTCCCCGGTGACCCGATGAAAACCGCGAACCGCACGGTGATCGGCGACCCAAAGCGTGTCGCCTGATAGGACCATGCCGCGGGGCGCATGGAGGGTGACGCCGTTCCGTCCACCCTCGATGAAGCGCAGCGAGTCCACGTACCCATCCGGTCCAACCCGGCTAATGAACCCGTTGTTGTCGGCCTCATTTCCAGGCCCGTTGAAATTGGCCACGAAATAGATGTCCTGGTTCGGATCGTAACGGATAGCCTCGGGTCCGCTGAAGCCGGTAACTTCGGAGACAAGCTGTACGCCGGCGGGCGGCGCGTCTTGCTCTAGCGGTGGATCGGTACGGTCGTCGCACGCGGACGTGAACAGCAGCGCCAGCAGCAGAAACGCCATCGGCAGCTCCGCGGCCTCCGGCTGCATCGATCTGATACTACCGCTGAATTTACGTGAGTGGATGGCGTTCATCGTTGGGGTGGTGGATGGTGGAACATGTGTGGATATAATGTACATGTACGTCGACACTGGTACACGCCAACCGATTGGACCGCGGGCGAGCAGTCTAGTCGCCTGACGCCGTATCGGCACGCGAGATGGCCGCACCTAGCCAGGCGTCGAAATGCGCACGCAGGCTCCGGTACAGAGGCGTTTGCGTCTGCATGGCGGACCGCTCTTCGGAATCGTGATGCCCCCCGTGGTCGCGTTCCATCTCCGAAACAGCATCACCAAATACGGCCTGTTCGAGTCGCCATGCGTTGTCCCGAGCTGCAAACGTTAGGACGACCGGCACGGGAGCGTACTGTTCTGACGCATCTCGCACGTGAAAAGCCATGTGCGCGAGAGAGCCGGAATCGGAACTATCGACACGATATCGGTACTGTCGCATGACCGCACGTTCGCCGGAAGCGACGGACAGATCACCAAATAGCCCGACTTCCGTTTCGAGGGTTGAGTCCAGCGACTCGCGCCGCAATTCCGCGAAAAGGTCGCGTGCGTATTCGGCAAATGGCTCTTCGTTGCCCAGCGCCTCGCTTGAGGCCTGGCGGTCGGGCACATCACCGCACGCCTGGGCCGCGATGAGAAGCAGTAGTACCGTGAGGCACTCAGGAATTCTCACGCTCACCGATTCCGAAATGAGTCTTTACCGTGCTGAGAAAGTGCATTTCTTCATTGGCTACTTCACCGTCGGCCCGAGCCAGATCGCGGCAGGCTTCATAGGCACGTGTGCGCATCTTGTCTGATCCAAGACGGTCGGAGATATCGCTCAGGAACGCATTGGCTTTGGAGGTGTTGTCGATCGCATCACGCACCTTCGCGATTGAGACATTTACGTACTGTCGCGGAGCCGTCGCCGATTGCCACTTCATTTCTTCGGTGACTTGATCGATGCGATCGTTTTCGGGCAACGTGAGAACGTTGTCGGCATACATGGTCCAGATCAAAAGATCGACCATTGCTTCTCGCTGGCCTTGTTCGTCGGCTGCGCTTCCGATGCGCTTGAAGAGACTGCGGATATGATCTAGCATAGGTGATCGGCGTAGGCGCTGTGTTATCGGTTCGGTCGGTTGGTGCCGTGCTGCGAGGGACCTTTTAAAGGTGGTCGCGTTCAAAATCGCCCCTGTAGGAGCGGTGTCCGTCCGTACAATATACAACTCATGACCGTGGTCCACGAAGTAGCCCCGATAGAAGAACGATCCGAAGGTGCAGCCTCGGGTTCAAACTTCATCCGTGCGATCATCGAAAACGATCTGCGCAACGAAAAGCACGGAGGAAGAATCGTTACCCGCTTCCCACCTGAGCCGAACGGCTACCTTCATATCGGACACGCCAAGTCCATATGCCTCAACTTCGGTCTCGCGCGCGATTACAACGGTTTCTGCAATCTGCGGTTCGACGATACGAATCCCGCGACGGAGGAGGTGGAATACGTCGAGTCTATCAAGCACGACGTGCGGTGGCTCGGCTTCGACTGGGAAGACCGGGAGTTCTACGCCTCGGATTACTTCCATCAGCTCTACGAATTCGCGGTCCATCTCATCGAAACAGGAAACGCGTACGTCGACAGCCTGAATGAGAAGGAAATTCGGTCATACAGGGGAACGGTCACCGAGCCCGGCAAGCCGAGTCCCTATCGGGATCGCAGCATCGCGGAAAACCTGGATCTCTTCCGCGACATGCGGGCGGGCAAATTCCGCGACGGCGAGCACGTCCTGCGGGCAAAAATTGATCTCGCATCCAACAACATGAAAATGCGGGATCCTCTCCTCTATCGGATTCGGCACGCGCGTCACTACCGGAGCGGCGATGACTGGTGCATCTATCCGATGTACGACTTCGCGCACCCGCTCTCCGACGCGCTCGAGGAGGTCACGCACTCGTTGTGCACACTTGAGTTCGACAACAACCGAGAGCTCTACGATTGGGTCCTCGACAACACGGTAGGCGATCACCGGCCGCATCAATACGAATTTGCGCGGCTCAGTCTCGATTACACCGTGATGAGCAAACGCAAGCTGCTGACGCTGGTCCGAGACGGGCACGTGTCCGGATGGGACGATCCGCGCATGCCGACGTTAGCCGGCTTTCGGCGCCGCGGCGTCAGACCGTCGGCCATCCGGGCATTTTGTGATGCGATCGGCGTCGCGAAGGCGGAAAATCGGGTCGACATCGCACTGCTCGAACACGTCATCCGAAATGACCTGAATGCTGAGGCCCCACGCGTCATGGCGGTGCTGCGCCCGTTGAAGATCGTCATTAGCAATTATCCCGAAGGCGAGACGGAGTGGCTGGACGCTTCTTACTGGCCGCACGATGTTCCAAAGGAAGGGTCGCGAAAGGTGCCGTTCAGCCGCGAAATCTTGATAGATCGGGACGATTTTCAGGAGAATCCGCCGAAAGGATACTACCGGCTGGCTCCGGGACGCGAGGTCCGCCTCCGGTATGGATATTTTGTGAGATGCACCGATGTGATCCGCTCGGACGACGGCAATGTCGTCGAGTTGCGCTGCACGTACGATCCGGAAACGCGGGGGGGAAATGCGCCGGACGGCCGCAAGGTACGAGGCACGATCCACTGGGTCTCGGCGCAACACGCGAAAACTGCCGAGGTTCGCCTCTACGACCGTCTTTTCGACGTTCCCGATCCGGAGGCTGGTGACGAGTCATTCATCCGGCATTTGAATGCGCAGTCACTCGTCGTACTGAATGAGGCACGAATCGAACCGAGTGTCGCCGACGATGATGTTCGGACACGTTATCAATTCGAGCGCGAAGGCTATTTTCGGCAAGATCAAGAAGACTCATCGGGGGAACACCTCGTGTTTAATCGAATCGTGTCGCTGCGCGACACGTGGGCGAAAAAACAGGAAGAACGGAAGGGTGAGGAGAGAGAAGAAAATGTTACGGTGTCGGCTCCGCCGCCTCCATCACTGGAGGATCGGGTGGCGGGGCTTCAAGGAAAGGCGCGGGATCGGTATATGCGGTTGACGAAAGATTACGAGCTCTCCGACGACAACGCCGTCGCGCTGTCTGAGTACACGAGCATCATCCCCTTCTTTGAAGAAGCGGTTCGCCACTATCCGAGACCCGATTCGGTCGCGAAATGGGTCGTCAATGAAGTTCTTCGGGTCGTGAAAGAGAGCTCCGTCGAGGATGCCGGCATCAATGCGACGCAGGTAGCCCAGCTGGCTAAGCTCGTTGATCGGGGTACGATTTCGCATCGCATCGGCAAAGAGGTGTTCGATGAGACGATTGCGACCGGTCAGGATCCGGATCACATCGTGGAAGAACGAGGCCTTCAGCAGGTCTCCGATCGAGGCACGCTCGAGCCCATTATCGACGCCGTCATCAAGGCTAATTCCAATAAGGTTGAGGAATACCGCGATGGGAAGACGGGGCTCATCGGGTTTTTCATGGGCCAGGTCATGCGCCAGACGGGTGGCCGAGCGCATCCTGAACTTGTTCGAAAGGAGTTGGAGCGTCGGCTGGCGGGGTGAGCGTACGTCGCGCTGCGTCTTGCCGGTCTGCGATGGCGAGAAGAGGCACTTACTTCTTGCGGCCCTTCTTCTTGCTCTTTTTCGGGCGATGCTTACCGCTGGTACCAGCAATAATCTTGCCTCTGCGCGTCCGTTTATCTCCTTTTCCCATAATGGCACCTCTGAGTTTCCGGTAGCACGGTTCGCCCACCTCGGACGAGACGTCAGCTAGAATGCGTCGAATGCTCCGCCGCATAAAGAGCTGCTTATAGTACGACAAACCATCGTGAAACGCACAAAGCACGCTCAGCCGTCGACATGCTGAAAGCGCATCAATACAGGCATGGCGTCTTTGGTTCGGCGTACGAAGGGCTCAGACTCCGATGGCGGTACAATAGGCAGAATCGATCTCGTCAACGCCGGAGATGGTCAGGCCAAGGTCGCGAAGCCTCCCGTCACCAATTCCGTAGATCCAGCCATGGACGGCGAGCTCTTGCCCGCGCTCCCAGGCTCCGCGGACGACGGTCGTGTTGCAGACGTTCATCACTTGTTCGACGACGTTGATTTCACAGAAACGCCGAAATCGATCCTCGAAGTCGACGAGCCCATCGAGCTGCACGCTATGTTTTCGATAAATGTCCTTCAGGTGCAGAAGCCAGTTATCAATGAGGCCTAGCCGGCGCGTCTCCATCGCCGCTCGGACACCGCCACAACCATAATGTCCACAGACAATGATGTGGCGCACCGCGATTACGTCGACCGCATACTGCGCAACCGAAAGACAATTCAAGTCCGTGTAGATGACCTGATTTGCAACATTGCGATGAACGAATAGCTCTCCGGGAAGCAGACCGACGATCTGATTGGCCGGCACACGGCTGTCGGAGCATCCGATCCAAAGGTGTTCAGGGGCTTGTTGTTTGGCGAGCTGTTGGAAGAAGTCGGGTTGTTCATGTAGAATTCGCTCCGCCCATTCACGATTGCGGTCGAAAAGATCTCCAAGAAGCCTCATATATCACTTGCTCTGTCAACTCGTTTCAACTTGATATAGCGCAGCGACGGCGCCGGCAGGGTCGCGAATAACACAGTACCGGGAGCCGCCGCCCATAGACTTTGGACCTAAAATCACCGCTCCTCCACGCTCTTTGCAGCGCGCCATGCCGGCGTCGAGATCCAGCACGGTGATGTAGATCAGCCACTGAGCCGGGAAATCTTCGTTAACACCGCGCCGATGACAGATGCCGGCGACGGGTTGATCGGTATCGGAGGGAACCATCGCGAAGTCGTCGTACTCGCCCATGTCCACTGATGACGGCGCCCATCCGACGACGGCCGCATAGAAATTTTTGAGGTCGTTCGCATCGGGAACGGTGAGGTCGCACCACGCGATGCGACCCGTTGGAAGCGGTTGTGGTTCGGACATGGATCGTGGGACGTTTGCTCAGAGGAGTTTTGTGCCGCTCATTGTAGCGGATGATACGCATTCTATGAACTGAATATTCGCGCCGGCCGAAATGCGCCGGCCGCTTCCGAGATCATTCAGGCGCCTGCGCTCGCCGTACGCTCGGAGACGTGCTGCATCCGATACACGTGATAAGCCACAACCGCATCGAAGCCGATACATACGACAGGATACCAATCAGGAACGAAAGGTGTCTCGACGATCAGGTGGAGGCCGGTGTCCCACAGTATGTGAAGCGCCCATCCTACCCAGAGCCACGATAGGGACCGTCTGAGACCTAGGTATGCGAATCCGAGAAAGATCATGAGGCCGGCGATTTCCACAGCGAGCCAGCCCGACTCCATAGAGGCCATCGCAAAGGCGACGTAGACAAACGCAACGATGGCGAGGGCTTCGGCAAGAATGCGATAGGTGCGGTCGGTCGATCGTTGTGCAAAGACGGAGAGGAAATGCCCACCGGCGGCTCCGACCGCAACGTACACGAGGAAAATTAGCATAAGTCGACCAATTCTAACGATGGAGGCGGTGAACAAGTGGGCAGATAGAAATAGTATACACTCACAGAAAGACTATTCCGATGGCGGCCTCGCCACGTCCTCGCCCTCCAGGATGGTTGCCGGAAGTCGATCGAACCAGGGTCGAGCCCTCTCGAGCTGACCGGCCAACCGAAAAAGCATCGCTTCATCTGCGAATCGTCCTACAAGTTGAACGCCTATGGGTAGGCCATCCTCATTCCAGAAGAGGGGTATGGACATAGCGGGTTGTCCGGTAATATTGAACATGGGAGTATACGGAACGAAATCGAAGACCCGAGCGGCGGCCGCCTGAAGTACGTCCAAGAGGCGTAAGATGCGGCCGGCGCGCAGCCGGCCGATGATCCGCACTGCAAGCTCCTCGGCGTCCGACACCTGCAGCTCACCCGTTTTGAAAGGTGCGCGGGCCAGGGTGGGCGTTAAGAGAAGATCGTATGTTTCGAAGAACTTTTCGATGCTGCGGCCTTGGAGGCGCATGGCGCGAAGTGAGCGCGTGAGCTCCTCCGCTGTTATTGTTCGGCCGATCAGCCCGAGCAGCCAGGTGCCCGGCTCAAAGTACTTCGGCGCCGGAGAGCGCCCCACCATCTGCCCCATCGCCTGCATGTCCGTCCATACTTCAGCGCAAACCATCGTCAGAAAATCCTCAGCGAACGCGACCCCATCGATGGACGGCACGGCTTCTTCCACGTCGTGGCCGAGATCATCTAGCAGCCGCGCCGCGTCCAACATAGCGGACGTGCAGTCCGCATCCACCGTGGAGCCCACGAACGGCGTGTCCGTGAATCCGATCCGCAGCGTGCCCGGCGAGCGTCCGACTTCGCTTTTGAAACTGCGGTCCGGCGGCGGCACATAATAGGGTACGCCGCGGTCGGGTCCGGACGTGAGATCCAGAAGAAATGCGCTGTCTCGGACGGAACGCGTCAGAGCGTGTTCGACGACACATCCATGCCAGCGATAGCCATGATCAGGGCCGGAGGGCGTCCGTCCACGCGTCGGCTTCATCCCGAAAAGTCCGCAGCAGGATGCGGGAATGCGGATGGAGCCTCCGCCGTCGCCACCATGCGCGGCCGGAACCATCCCCGAAGCTACGGCGGCCGCAGATCCACCGCTCGATCCGCCCGAGGTCCGAGCGAGATCCCACGGATTATTCGTCGGTCCGAACAACTCGGGTTCGGTAAACGGTGTAATGCCAAACTCGGGGGTGTTCGTCTTTCCGAGTATCACGAGACCCGCTCGGCGGTATCGATCGACGAGAGCCGATGTGAAGGTTGTCGTGAATCCCTCTAGAAATCGCGATCCTGCGCGAAGCGGTTCACCTTCGATGGCGGCCTGGAGATCTTTAACCAGAAAGGGTACGCCGCTTAGAGGGGCATTCGGAGCGCCGGCTTCAAGATCGCGCCGGGCTCGATCATACATGCGGTGAATGACGGCATTGAGAGCGGGATTTCGCTGTTCGATCCGTTCTACCGCCACATCAAGGAGCTCGACAGGCGACACATAACCCCTTCGTATGAGCTCGGCCAGTCCGAGGGCATCATACGATTCATAGTCAGGAAACCGGTCCATCGATGGCTCTATTCGAGGCTGATGCGCAGCGAGACGAGCTTACCGTCCTCGGCGAAGCTCAATCTCACCCGATCTCCATCCCTGGACTCCCCGCGCCGATGGCGGTGCGTCAGCCATCGGCCCATGGCAACACCGATCGCCGCCCCTACGACGAGGTCGGTGGCCCAGTGCTTCTCGACCGCCAGACGCGACAATGACGTCCCAACCGGCAGCGCGTACAGGGCGTAGGTAAATGGGCTCGGATAATAAAGCACCCACGGAGTGATAATACCAAACGCCGCTATGGCGTGACCCGACGGATACGAGCTGTTGCCATCATGAGAAAATGGATTTTTGCCTGTCCGATCGAAGAAAGCGTAGGGATCATAGGGAGTGGTCCATTCCGGACGCGCTCGGCCCAGGATGCCCTTCAGCCCATAGCCGATCAGTCCGGCGTAGACGAGTGTTTGGAGACTCGTGAACGCGGCGTCCTGGAACTTGATGTTATTCGTCACCAACGCGCCGCCGGCTAGAGCGATGACGGGCAGGTTAATCATTGGTCCGCCTAAGTAGTCGAGAACTTCCAGCACATTCCTGACTTCGCCGGTGTAAGCGTCACGCATCGCTACAGTCACTTCGTCGTCGCTCCACGCCAGCGCGAGCGTTCCGCCCATGGTTCCGGCCGTGAACAGGGCGAATCGCGGCGTGAGTACGCTGCGACCGAGTGCTGCGAGATCCTCGCCCATCCATCGAAATATCCTCAGACGGCTGGAGTCATCCCTCAACGAGCGATCCGCACCATCGAGAAGAATGACGAAAACATCCCCCGAAGGCGCCGCTTCGGCGACCGTCGGCTCGTGGGAGAGGGGGTCCGCTCGGACCGTCCCGCAGAGTAGCAAGATGGCAGCTGTGCAGGCAGCGCTCCTCCCCACAACCTTAAATTCGTAGGGTTCAATGGTCATTTGGATCGATATGTCTCGGGCATTCCCTGGTTCGCGGCGAAGGCGGGCCGTTCTACCGGTCCGCCTCCGCATGCCCATCATCCGGCTGTGTCCGCGCCGGCGCCACCCCCGCCGTTGTCCGGCGGGTTAACCTCGAGTTCGATGTCAGGTCCACCCTCCTCCTGCTGAGGCGTCCCCGACGGCCTGAAAAAAAACAAAAATACGACGATCGCCACAAGGATGAGGACGACGATCGCCACGATCGCCGTATTGCTGCTGCCTCCGTTTGTACGTTCAGCCATATGAGCCTAGCTCCGGATTCTGAAAGTCGCTGCTATGTACGAAAACAAATCATACCGAGTTGACTAATGGCCGACAGCAACACGGTTGTTATTTTCAGAGGCGCCGATACCTCACGGGTTGCTCGAGGACGATGCAAGAAAGTATCGATAGACGGGCCACAGGGCCAATGCCGATTCCAGACCGACGCCGACCAGTTTCGCTCCAAGTTCCACGACCTCCTCCCTAGGTATGGCAACGCGCACCGCGAGTTCGTTCACGTGTTGGAAATCCTCCGGAAGATCCGTGAGAGGCTCCGCGATGACGCGGCGCGTACGTTGGCTGCCGTAGGTGATCCGGAGTGTTGTGGCTCGCTTTTGCAATATCGGATTAACGATCGATAGAAAGTCCCCTGGCTTGCTTACGATCCGGCCGCGCAACCGCTTAAATAGTTCCGGAACGGGATTGCCCGCGTATGCCACGACGTAAAACGCCTCGGGCCAGAGGCTGTGCGCCAGCTGAACGTCCCGTAGACGGCTCAGGCCCGGACGGTAAAACGACATCCAATAATGATAGTGGCAGCCCCCTGCCCCGAAATCATTCTTCAAGAGACGGCTGAAGACATTTTTTTCCGTCTCGAGTCCGAGTCGATTCGGGAGAAGCCAGTTCACGACGAGGTCGTCGCGGTAGCGTTTGAACGGCTCCTGGACAAGCGATCGGATCCGCTCCTTTTCTTTTCGATATTCCTCAATATGCGGGCGACGGCGAAGGCCTTCAAGCACCTGGAATGCTGCTGCACCGAATCCTTCGAAGCGCAGGTCGAGACGTTTGGGACGCATCATGTCGCCGGCCGATACGGAGACAGGCGCCGCAACGGGGATCCTTGGTATGCCGATTCTATCCGACAATCTTCTCAACGGTTGTCATTCATTTGACTTTTCGGAAGTTTCCGTGGCGTAGATGCCGTCCTGTCGACCTCGGGAGCGGATCTCTCGATGATGACGGAACAAGGCGCCGAGTCTGCTGTCACGTCTACTGTTCGTCACAACGCAGCAGCGGCCATTCTCGAAAAAACGCCATCAAGACTCTTTCCTCCAAACAGAGAGCTCACCTTCGCTCGCTCGCGCATCCACTTAAGCCCGTTCTCCACATCGGAAAGGACGGTATCAATGCGGCAACCGTCGCGGCCGCAAACGAGGCATTCAATACACGTGAACTTATGAAGATTCGCGTTTTAGAGAGCGCGCCAGCTGATACTCGCGGTGCCGCGCAGCAATTGGCAGCAGAGATGGACGGTACGCTCGTCGTGCACATCATAGGACGCACGGCCGTACTGTACCGACCGGATCCCGAACGCCCCATCATCCAATTGCCGTAAGGTGTGGGATCTCGAGCCGGTCATCCTCAGAGGACGGGTCACGAAAGCGGGTCGTCTTCCACGGGACTACGCAAATCGGGGGCGACGTGCCGTCGGCCCGCGATAGTTCCCGCGATGGCCCGCGCCTCGCGGGCGATCTCACGGAGAACACCTGTCGGCGCGACATGGAAGCCGCAGAAGAAGAGGCCTGGCAGCACCTCACATCCGCTGCGCAGCGGCGTGCCCGCCTCGTCGACGGCACCTGCGCATTCCCGTAGGAAAGCGTTTACCTTGGGCCGATAGCCGGTCGCGAGGATGACGGCGTCGTACCGTTCGCGGCTCCCGTCATCGAAGACAATTTCCTCGTCGTCGAAGCGTTCTATGCCACCGCGCACGGAGATGGCACGCTTCCGGATCAGATCCACCGTTCCGACATCGATGAGCGGAATTCGCGCATCACGTTCGATCTGCGTCAGCGGCCCATAGGAGAGCTTCCGAAGGCCCACCTGCTCTAGATCTCGGTACAAAACCCACAGGATCGGGGCGGCAAGCTGGTCCGCCATCCAAAATGGAAACAGGAGCAAGAGATCAGCGATTGTAAGAATCGGCCATCCAAACAGATCTCGGGGGATGATATTGACCGCGCTACGCACCGCCAGATCCGGCGTTGCGCCATGCTCCCAGAGGTCGAGCGCGATCTCACCGCCCGAATTGCCGAAGCCCACGACCAGCACGTTCCGCCCCCTGAAAGGCTCGCCGTTTCGGTACCGAGAGCTGTGGAGGACCGTCCCCGCGAAACGGTCCCTTCCCGGCCACGACGGTTCGTAGGGCGTGCGCGTGAAACCGGTGGCGACAATCAGACTACGGGATCGGTAGCTTGCCTTCTCAGTGCGGGCTACCCAACTCCCCTTTACGCGGCGCACTGAGGTGACGCACCGCCCGAAGTGCGGTTCAAGCTCGAACCGCTCGGCGTAGGCCTCGAGGTAGGCGATGAACTGGCGGCGCGACGGATAGCGCGGGTATTCGTGTGGGTAGGAAACGAAGGGAAGCTCGGAGCGCGCTTTGTCGGTATGGAGGTGAAGCCGATCGTAATGACCGTGCCAGGCAGAACCGACGCAGTGCCCCTTCTCCACCAATTGAAACGGCACGTCCATCTCTCGGAGGCACGCAGCGACGGCGAGGCCGGCGGGCCCGGCGCCGATTATGACCGCATCCGAAGCATATTCCTCCTGCGAACGCATCCCCTCCTCAGCCGGATCGATCTCGGTTGTCTGCATCACGTTACCATGCGGCTTCGTACCGGATTCAGCGCCTTAGGTCTTCGGGTTGATAATGAGCCGGCCCCGCAGTTGATCGCGGGCATGCCGCAGCCGCTCGTTCATATGCATGTATATGCATTCGATCGCTGCCGTTCAAGCAAGGACGTCGCCGTCAAATACCCTCTCATCTCGGCCTTATCTCATCCAAGACGGATTCCGGTCGCTTGCTGGCGCTCCCACCGGGTGCACCACGCCGACCCGAAGATGGACGAGACGACCTATAAAACGATAAGATCTTTTCGAGCACGCGTCAGGTTCTCGCATCTGCCCTCGCGGAGCACCACGACGTCTTCGATGCGTATTCCGAATCGATCGGGCAGATATATGCCCGGCTCGATCGTAACGGCACAATTCGAGGGCAGTGCATAGTCGACCGCGTACGAGACCCGCGGCCACTCGTGGATTTGAAGGCCGACTCCGTGACCGAGACTGTGTGAGAAAAATTCACCGTATCCCGCCTCCTTGATAATGCCGCGTGCCACGCCGTCAAGATCCACAGATTTGATACCGGACCGAGCGGCCACGATGGCCTGTTCCTGGGCCATCCGCACGAGGTCATACAATGATCGAATCTCCGCGCCGGGTTCCCCAATTGCAATCGTGCGCGTCATGTCCGATGCGTAGCCGTTGAGGAAGCATCCGAAATCGAGTAGTACAACTTCGCCTGTCCGAAGCCGACGATTCGTTGGAAGTGCGTGCGGAAGGGCGGAATTCGGACCTGAGGCGACAATGGGGTCGAACGACATGCGCTCCGCCCCGCTTCTGAGATGACGGTACACAATCTCGGCGGCTACTTGCCTTTCCGTCATTCCTTCCTCGACCCAGTCGAGCATTTCATCGAAGACATGCGCCGTCAACCGCTGCGCGGCCGCGATGCGATCGATCTCTGCATCTTCTTTGGAGGCAACCTCTTTTACGAACACCCCCTCGGCGCCCTTCCAGTTCACGCCGGCGAACAGCTCGCGGAGTTTTTCCAGCGCGGCGACTGCCAGGTGATCAGACTGGTATACAGCCGAGGTGCATCCGGCAAGCAATTCGTTTTCAGCGGCGTAGCCTGGAAGATCGTATCCGCCGATCACTACCCGCGCACCGCTTACCTCGCGTGCCGACTGCGTCCGATAGCGTCCGTCCGTCAGAAACACTGCATCATCCGAACGAATGAGCAGCACGCCGTTCGACCCCGTGAAGCCGCAAACCCACCGTATGTCCGGTAAAAACGTCAAGAAAAGGGCATCCGCTTCAAGCTCCGAGAGGCGCTTGCGGGCCCGATCGATGCGTGATGGCATGGGGCTTCGATCGATAGCGCTTGAGATATCCATTGCGGAATAAAGGAACGAGCGCAATGGTTAGGTGGGGCCCGCGGCAAGGACGGCTCAAGATCAAAAATCAGGGTATACCGCCGGCCACAAAATTGTAGTCCCGTACATCCTCAATAGCTTCGTAACCGATTCGCACGTAGATGCCATTGGACACCGGGTTCGATAGGTCGGTGTAAAGCACGCAGAAATCTCGTCCTTCTTCCAGCATTTGCCCGCTTAACGCATGCACGATAGCGGTCGCATAGCCACGGCCTCGGTGGGCCTCAGGCGTATAGACATAGCTGATACGCACGCCGCGCTCCGTGAAGCCCTGAGTGCCCGCCATCGACCGGGATCCGCCGTCGTCCCAGAGCACGAGCGCGTCATCACCGATGAGGAGCTCCGCCATTTCCTCTCCCCGACGTGTTGCCACGCCCGTCTCCTCTGCAAACCGCTCGATCCAGTGTGTCACCGTCGGAACGTCGGCCGGCGTGGCCGATCGCATGTGCCCGGTCGCGGGACGGCGTAGCGGCTCGAGGTGATCGAGCCGGTAGATACGCTGCTTCATACCCGGTATCCAGTGTACGGAACGGACCCTGGACCATTGCCGGGCAAACGCCCCCACCACCGGCTCGGGTCCGAGCACGGCCGGAAGATGTTCATAACATTCGGCGACTGCCTGGACGACGAGCGGTACCGCGTCCCACGGCATCGCCGTCATTCCCAGTTTGTGCGGTGGAGTCCTGAACACGCACCCCTCAATATTCCCGTGCTCTTCCACTGTCGCGAAGAAAAAAGGAGGATTGAAGCCCGCCGTAGATTCGGTGAGGCGCCGCGCAATGCCCAACAGGAGGTTGTATTGAGCCTCCCTCTCCACCAACCAGCGCTCCGCCCTATCCAAAAATCGCGCGGCATCGGGATAAACGATCACCTTGAACGCCCCTGAAATCACTGGATCGGCCAACTCGCTCCTATCGATTTATCGAATCGAAGATAATCGCTCACGTGGAAAAAGTGCGGCCAGATGGTATTAGGAACGGTATCAACGACTCGTCGCGCCATCTTGCCGGAATAGCCAATGCGGCGGCCAGATATCCACGCGCTCGGCTGTGACCCCTCGGATCACGCCCGCATCAGGCGAATTCACGCATCGCCTGATTCTTGAGCAGGATCCACAGTGAAAAGACGCCCAGGGCGGTTCCGATGGGAACGCTGAAAAGATCGACGACGCTGACGACGATGATGAGCATCCGCGCCCACGAAAAACGTCGTATCAGACCAATCCCGGCGAAAATGGACGGAAGACCGAGGGCCGCCAACAGCAGTGCGGCCGTCAGACTCGCTCCTGCGCCTAGAGCCCACGAGGCAATGGCCGGGAAAAGAAACACGCCGACCGTAGCGGCGAGGAGCATGAACACAGCCACTACGAGCAGCACGCTTCCGTACGCGATGTGGAGGTAGCCGATCAGATCGATTCGTCTCGTGAGATTCATGGCGGATACGCCGTGTCAGTGAGAGCGCAAATCCCCGTCTACGAAAAACCGGCCATTAGGATGCGGACCGGCACATCGACTTCCTACGATCGCGAGCTGTAGTTCGGCGACTCTTTCGTGATGAAGATGTCGTGCGGATGGCTCTCCCGCTGGCCGGCGCCCGATACACGAATGAACTGCGCCTTCTCGTACATCTCATCCAGCGTAGCCGCACCGCAGTAACCCATTGCTGCGCGGAGACCACCCATCATCTGAAAGACCACCTCGCTCAAATGACCTCCGTAGGGCACTCGCCCTTCAATCCCTTCAGGCACGAGCTTCTTGATGTCGTCCTCCGCGTCCTGGAAATAGCGATCCTTTGATCCGGACTCCATGGCACCTACGGATCCCATTCCGCGGTAGCTCTTATACTTCCGGCCTTCATAGAGGATGGTTTCGCCCGGGCTCTCTTCGACACGAGCGAAGAGCCCGCCAATCATGACGCTGTCGGCTCCGGCCGCGATGGCCTTTGGAATGTCGCCGGTCTGCTTTATGCCTCCATCCGCGATCATCGGCACGCCTCGCGCCCTTGCCGCCTCGGCGCATTCCATGATAGCAGTCAGCTGGGGCACGCCCACGCCCGCTACCACGCGGGTTGTACAGATAGAACCCGGGCCGATGCCGACCTTTACGGCGTCGGCCCCGGCGGCTATGAGGTCCTCCACCGCTTCCGCCGTGGCGACGTTACCGGCGACGACGTCGATCTCTTCGGTAAAGTTCTTCACTCGCTCGACCGTTTTGAGAACGCCCTCCGAGTGACCATGAGCCGTATCGACGACGACGAAGTCGACACCGGCCTCGAGCAGCGCCGCCACGCGGTCGAGTACATCCGCCGTGACGCCCACAGCCGCCCCTACGCGGAGCCGCCCGTGCGCGTCTTTGCATGCATGGGGGTGTTTGCGCTTTTTTTCCAGGTCCTTAAATGTAATCAGACCCTTCAAATACCCGTCTTCATCCACGACAGGGAGTTTCTCGATCTTGTGCTCCTGAAGAATCTGCTCGGCCTGTTCGAGCGTAGTGCCCAGTGGAGCCGTAATCAGATTCCCCTTCGTCATCATGGAGCGAAGTTCGACGGCGCCGTCTCGCTGAAATCGAAGGTCTCGATTCGTTACGATACCTGCCAGGCGGTGCTTCGCGTCCACGACGGGAATCCCGCCAATATGGAACCGACCCATCATCGAGCGCGCATCAGCAACGGTATCCTCCGGATGCAGCGTAATAGGATCGAGGATCATCCCACTTTCGGAGCGTTTCACGCGACGTGCCTCAGCGGCCTGCTGTGCGATGGACATGTTTTTATGAAGCACACCTACGCCGCCCTCGCGGGCCATAGCAATCGCCATCTCAGCCTCCGTGACGGTATCCATCGCGGCGGAGAGTAGGGGGATATTGAGTTCGATGCGCTGCGTAAGACGCGCCCTCGTGGAAACATCACGCGGCATAACGCTTGAGCGCTGCGGCACAAGCAGGACATCGTCGTACGTCAAACCCTCTGTTCGAAGGCGTTCCAGAACCTTGCTTTCGGTGATCATAGCGGGATTAACTCAATTTTACCTGACGGTGCAGGTGACGAATCTCGTGCTCCCGTAGGCGGCGCCATTTGCCGGGCCGCACGCCCTCCGTCGTAAGACCCGCATAGTTTACTCGCTCGAGGGAGGCAACTTCATGCCCCAGCGCCTCGAACATGCGGCGGATCTGGCGATTCCGACCTTCGTGTATGCTTATGCCGACTTGATGGTGATCGGGAGGAGCCACGTAGGCTATCTGATCAGCGCTCACCTCTCCATCCTCGAGTTTCACGCCTTTTCGAATCTGATCCAACTCGTGCGGTTTCACCGGATTTCTCGTGCGCACGCGGTAGTACTTGGCAATCTCATAGCTCGGATGCATGAGCCGGTGCGCGAGGTCACCGTCGTTCGTAACGAGCAGCACACCCGTCGTGTCGCGATCCAGTCGTCCCACGGGAAATAGCCCGCACTTCTCCTCCTCAGGCACGGCGATCAGTTCCATCACCGTGTCTCGATCGTGAGGGTCGTCGGTCGTCGTGATCGTATTCTTCGGCTTGTTGATGAGGATATACATATGCCGCCTTGGCGATATCGAGCGGCCGTTGACTTCTACGTCATCGGATTCCCTAATGCGGGTGCCCAGTTCGGTCACGACGGCACCGTTGACCTTGACCTGGCCTTTTCCGATCAGATCGTCGGCCTTTCGCCGCGAACATACCCCGGCCCGCGCGATATACTTGTTGAGGCGAATGGACGCGACGTTCGGAGCCTTCTCTCCCGAAGCGTCCTGGCTTCCGCTTGCCTTCGTACGCACGTCTCCCCTCCCGCCCTTTCGAACGGATGAACGTGAGCCCGAATTTGGCTTCTGTTTCGGCATACTATCCGTAAATGGCGAGAGCGATTCACCGGGCAGCATCCATGCTGCGGTGGGATCAAACCCCAAGCGGTGGGATCAAACCCCAAGCGGTGGGATCAA
>CAZART010000011.1:0-3379 GCA_964487555.1 uncultured Rhodothermales bacterium | reverse complement strand
CCCCAAGCGGTGGGATCAAGCCCCAAGCGGTGGAATCCAAGCCCGAAAAGTTGTGGGGATGAACGTGCGAGGTGAGCCGTGTGTTCTGCGAGGCACCAAATTTAACGCAAGGGCGACCCACCCTCTAGATCTGCCATTCGCCGGCGGTAAAGAAAAACGATGACGATGAAGGCGCCGAGGGGCACGAGCACGTCGGAGAGCAAGCTGCGGCTCTCACCCGCGGTGACGAAATAGTCGTAGCTGCCGAGTAGAAGGGCGACCACGGCGAGTACGGCGGCGCCCACATACAGTATCCTTAAACCGGTCGTCATTCCCTTTCCACCTTCGGGCCGGATGCCTCATCGGTTCCGTTATCGGTAGCGGAGTCGGAGGACCCCATCGCAGCGGTCGCCTCGTCGCTCTTCTCCCCCTCGTCGCCACGCACGCCTTCGCTCGCAACGGTTTTATTCTCGTCCTCGCGCTCGAGCTCCAGAAGCTGTGCTCGTTCCTTGTTGAACGCCGGATCGTCGAGAATCTCTTCAATTTCTCGGAGACCCGGTAAGTCATCCAGATCTTTGAGCCCGAATTGTTCCAGAAAGAAGTGCGTCGTTCCGTAGAGAAGCGGCCTTCCCAGCGAATCGCTTCGACCCACGACGTCGATCATTCCTTTCTCAAGCAACCGGTTCACGGCGTAGCCGGAATCGACGCCCCGAACGAAATCGACCTCTGGCTTCGTGACGGGCTGCTTGTAGGCCACGATGGAGAGGGTCTCCATCAGGGATCGAGAGAGACGCTGTTCCTGTTCGCGCGTGAAGTACGACTTGAGGAACGGTGCGACGGATGCCACGGTCGCCATCCGGAATCCTTCCGCCCACATCTCGATTCGGAAGGTCCGATCCGACTCTTCGTACATCTTGTTCAGACGATCTACGGCTTCTCGAATCTGGCTCTCGCTCGGGCGATCCTCCCCGGTAACCTCAGCATACACGTCCGCGATTTCCTTCGCCTGTACCGGCGTATCGGCAGCAAATATCAGCGCTTCTGCCACACGCTGCATGCCTCGTTCGAGTAACTCGTGTATAGAAACCACTTTGGGATGGTGCTATTATTAAGAAACTTCGGCGGATTCAGGCTCTCGGGTTTCAAGGAAGAAGTCGACCGGATTGTCTTCCGGCACGTACACGCGTACGCGCTGCTGGCGGGCTAACTCGAGGATTCCGAGGAACGTCGTGATGATGAATGCTTTGGAACGACCGTTCACTGTCTTCGCGAAGGACACGTTGGAGGCTCGCTCGAGGATTTCCAGGATGAATGCCTGCTGCTCCTCTATGGTGTATTCTTCGCGCACGACGTCGTGCGTCGGCTCATCGGGCGCTTCCGTTAGAATACGGCGGAGCGCTGAAATCAGGTCGAATACGGTGGCGTCGTACGTCACGTCCGCCTGGGCCTCCCACTGCTTTCGATCCGACGACGCCTGCCCGCGCGTGAAGCGCTCCGAGCGGCTTTCGGATAGATCCTCGAGATGGCCCGACGCCTCCTTGTAGCGCATATATTCGAGAAGCCGTTCGACGAGCTCTCGACGCGGATCGATCGGCTCTCCCTCCTCGTCTACGTCCTGCTGCGGAAGAAGCATCCTCGCCTTGATATTGATGAGGAGCGCGGCCATGTAGAGAAAGTCGCCGACGCTGTCGAGATCTATCCGTTCCAACACGCGGACATAGGCGAGGTACTCGTCCGCGATCTGCGCGATCGGGATGTCGAACACGTCGAGCTCATCGCGCCTGATGAAATACAGGAGCAGATCGAGCGGACCTTCGAAGTCCTCGATGTGGATGCGGTACAAAAGGATTCGGATTGAAAGGTTGGAGGGGTCCGAACGACGACTCAACTAGGCGAGGCGGCTACGAAACCAATCAACGGTTCGGCTGAGTCCGTCCTGCAGATTGATTTCGGGTCGCCAGCCGAGCTCGCGCTCCGAATAGGCATAGTCAAGCACACTGCGGCGCTGCTCACCCGGCCGACCTTTTTCGTGGACCTCTTCGACGGAATCATCGATGCGGTCGCGGATGGCGCGGAAAAGCTCGTTGACGTTCGTCTCAATGGAGGTGCCGACGTTAAAGGTCCCGGATGCAGCATATTCAAGCGCGCGGAGATTCGCACGCACCACGTCTCCGACGTACACATAATCGCGCGTCTGCGCACCATCGCCGTAGATCACCGGCTGTTTTCCATCCAACAGCCGTTCGCAAAAAATGGCGACGACGCCGGCCTCGCCGTGCGGATTCTGGCGCGGACCGTAGACGTTCGCATAGCGAAGCACCACGGAAGGAATTCCGAACTCCTGTTCGTAGTAATAAAGATACCGCTCGGTGCAGAGCTTCGTGATGCCGTACGGCGACAACGGCCGTAGCGGATGTGCCTCGTCCTGCGGGGCGTAATCCGGCTCGCCGTAGATTGCACCGCCCGTAGAAGCAAAGACGACCTTTTGCAACCCACTTCGCCGGCCGGCTTCCATCACATTTAGAAAGCCGAGAATGTTGACGTCCGCGTCGAAGCGCGGATCTGCGACAGAACGCCGTACGTCCATCTGCGCGGCGTGGTGAACGAGCACGTCAAAGGCCTCTTTCTTCAGCAGATCGGCCGCCTCCTGACTGCGGATGTCGAGCTGATGGAAGGTCGCCGTCTGAGGGACGTTCTCGAATTTACCACCCGACAGATCGTCTACGATGTGAATGTCGTGCTGCATCTCGATGAGTGCATCCGCGACGTGCGATCCAATAAAGCCGGCGCCGCCGGTGACCAGGATTTTCATCTGAAAGAAGTCTGTGGTCTCGTTCTTCTGGGATGTCGCCCGGGATTTATCGCTTCGGGGCACAGGATGATAACCGGTCTCGGCCAAAGGTGGAAATGTGCCGCTCAAAAAATCCCGAAGGAGGATTCAGCGGTATGCTGCACGATCGCGTGTCGGTGCATCCTGTAGTGCCTTTCCGGCACGCGAAAAGCAGGTTTCAGAGACGTGGCGGCCGGCTCATGGTCCGTCCGTACCGTTTTTTGGGAGCAGCACGATGGTTGAGAAGGTGTCGCGCACGAAGAGTTGCATGGCCACTCGCTGGACGTCCGCCTCCGACACACGGTCAACGTCTCGATTGATTTCATCCAGCGTGATATAGCGTTCGAAATACAGCTCCTGGCGTCCGATTCGCATCATGCGATTGCTCATACTCTCCAAACCGAGCATTACGGACCCCTTAACCTGGCTTTTGGCCTGGCTCAACGTGCGGCGGCTTACTGGTTTCTCAACGATCTTCTCCAGTTCGCGGAAGATGAGTTTTTTTGCGCGCTCGATCTTGTTCGCATCCGTCCCCATGTAGACGCCGAAGTCGCCGGTATCGGAGTGCAT
>CAZART010000010.1:0-64992 GCA_964487555.1 uncultured Rhodothermales bacterium | reverse complement strand
GATAGATTCGCTGAGTACATGATCGTAAGATCCCGGATGCCTGTAAGGGCAAGGACCGTTTTTCGCAGAAGAGATACCGGATTGGGCAGCGGCAGTTTGAACCCGCCCCCGTCATCTTCTTCCTCAATATCGACGTCCGAAGCGGTGGTGTCCGCCGGTGTCTCCTCTTCCGCCGCCTTTCGCTCTTTCAGGAGCTCTTTCTCTCGCTGCCGCTGCTGACGCTCCTGTTCTTTGCGGCGTCGCTCGGCTTCAGCCTCCTGCTCAGCCGTCCTCTGAGCCTCTTCCAACGAACGATAAAAAGGGAGCTTCCTGAACAGATCCTGAGGCTTCAGGGTCACGCCACCGCGGATCTCAACGGAGTTGCTGACGTTCGCGCCCGCATTCCGTCCTACCGAACCATTCTGCCAACCGTACTGCGCGCCGTAGACGACATCCTGGAAATCGATCCAGTTCAGGGCCTGCGTTCCGGAGAAATTAGGCCGGAAACTGCCCGTGAATCGCGTATCGTTCCGCTCGGTGCGAAGGCCTTCATCGCCCGCGAAGATGCGGTTGACGACTTGACCGGTCGGCACGACGTTCAGCTGCTCGACCTCGAATGCCGTGACGCCAAACAGCGTGTCGGCAACGAGGCCCTGCTGGATTGCCTGGATTCGCGACGTATTTGGGTAGATCGTTTCGTTCAGATCACCGTCCTGGACGATCACGCTGAACAAGGTATCGACCCCGAGAGCGTTCAAGCTCTGGTTCGTATTGGCGTCGTACGACAGGTTCAGGAATTGGAACGGATTGTACTGCATCGCGAAATTGCGACGGTGCGACAGGGCATGCTGTTGGCGAATTGGAAACTCTACGTTGCTGGGCAACTCCGCCTGAACCTGCCCCGAAACAAGCCGCGGGCGGTCTTTCGATTCCGAGAAGTTGCGGGCGGCGGTCGCTGAGGCGGTGACTGATTGAGGCGTATAGTTGAACTGCAAGTCCCCGAGCGCACCGATCACGGGAATGAAATCGAGGAACCAGAACGGCTTCACCGTGCGCGGTTTGCGGATGTTGAGGCGGTAATTCAGCGTCGTCGTCCAGCGCCAGCTGTCGTTCTTCTGCTGCGAGGGATTACTGGCGTCGCTGTTCGAAAGGGAGTAGTTGAAGGAGAGGCCATCCACCGTGTTTCGAAGCAATCGGGAATCCGATCCTGACTTTTGGATACGCGTGTTAAACGACTGCGTACGCGTAGCCGTTTGTGCGGCCTCCACCGCTTCCTGCTTCCTGGTCTCTCTTTCGGCTTCGGTGAACGTTTCGTCTTCGTCGATCTGGGCGATCAGCTCCTCGAGGCGGATGTCGCCGCGGTTTGGTGCAAAGCGCGGCGTCGACGTATTCGACTGGATCTGCATGGAGACGGGAATCGTCCATCCGAACCGTTCAGGAATGAATTTGTCGAGATTGACGTCGCTGGTGACGCTCCAGTTGCGGAGGTTATTCTGTTCACGTTCTCCGAGCGTGCTTTCAAGACCGCCAAAACCGTCGGTTTGTGCCTGAAAGCTCGCCTTGATAGAGCCGAGATCGGCAAGCTTGATGTCCGCGTTGGCCATGGAAGCCCAGCCGTTGGTCTCATCATACCCGGAGACGCGCATCTCATTCACCCACACGATGACATTCTCTAGAATGTCCGCCGGTCGGTTGTTCTTCATGTTTCCTTGGGTCGAGTCGGCGACATTCCGGACGCCGATCACGATCGTGTTGATGCGGCCCAGAGAGGGCGAGCCCTTGATAGCGAGCCGCGTTCCCGGCGGCGCGAATTCGTCGAGCGTCGGACTGAGAGGTACATCGTTGGCATCCGTCCAGAACACGGAATCGACCGGAAACGCGCGTTCGTCCCGCGTCACCTTCAGCTGATTCAGGGCGCCGAGCTCGAGGTTGACGGAGTTCAAGTCGAGCACTTCACCGCCTACGGTCTGCGCCGTCTGCCAGAGTGCATCCGGGTCACCGGAAGTTACGGAGCTCGGCGTGAGCGGCATCTCGTATTCATAGTAGTCGTTCGTCTCGTTAGCACCGAGGCGGAGGAAGAGTGCGACCTTGTCGCTCGTTTCGATCTCCTGCCCGTCGGCCGTCTGGCCGTGCATATGAGAAAACATGCGCAGGTTCGAGTATTTGAGGAGATCGACTCCCTGGCTGTACGTTTTGAATATGGCGCGCTGCTTGCCCGGCATGAGATTCTCCACGCGCAGCTCCATCGCCTGCTCACGCGCAGCCTGCGTGCTTCCGGTTGCGAGCCGATTCTGACTGATGATCGTACCGACGGGCGTTCGGTACGTGTCACTGTTTTCCTCGTTATTGACGCTGGAGACCGAAAGGCGCGTCTCATTAAGCAGCGTGTCGGCGGGTAGCTCGCGCTCTAACGTGAGGGCCTCAGATTTCTTCCACTGCGCGCCAACGAGCTCGAGGGAAGCGAAGCGAAGCGTGACGGGCACCTCATTGCCGGTGGTCCACATCCGGATAGATTCGATGAGGGTGAAGTCTTGAATGTCCCCGACACTGCGTGTGTAGTCGCGGACGGGAATGCGGACCTGGTACCAGCCCGTCTTCGCGCCGTCTGCGCTCGTGATCTCGGTGATCACGAAGTCGTCGACCCGTTCCGGCGCGGCCATAGAGTCGAGGACGGCTTTAGAAAGGGGGACTTCGTATTGGAAATAGCTGTTTTCCGTGTCGACGTTCGAGTTAAAGTTCAGGTCTTCCGAATCCGGAAGGCGCGAATTTCCCCGCTTTCCGTGGATGTTAGGTGCCAGCTTGTTCTGCCCTTCGAACGAATTGATCTCGGTGCCTGCGAAGAAGCGTGTGAACCGGTCCTGAATCGACGCTCCACCGGGGTAGTACGTCTCATCGTCAAAAAATTCGCTGCCGTAGTAATAGTAGTCGTCACCGGACGGATCCAACTCCGCCTTTGCCCGCTCAGCCGCATAGCGTGGATCCGGATCGTTCGCATCGAGCGCATTGAGAAAGTGGCGAAAATGGTTTTGCTCCACCATGAGTGGCTCGTAGCTCGTCACGTCATAGGAGACGAGGCCGTCCAATCCGACGTCTTCCGTGCGGTTGGCGTCGTCGTCGATATCGACGGCGCTATTATCTATGCCCGTTGGGAGGCGACTCCATCGGTCGAGATCACTTGCGCTGACGCTCGTCATCCTGAGCCCATCCTCCGTATTCAGCTGGCCGTTGGGGATCACGTCTTCAGAGATGGATCCGATGTCGACG
This sequence comes from uncultured Rhodothermales bacterium, assembly GCA_964487555.1. Lineage (GTDB taxonomy): Bacteria > Bacteroidota > Rhodothermia > Rhodothermales > VXPQ01 > CAZART01. The sequence continues at coordinate 61,749 of CAZART010000010.1, read as the reverse complement.
TAAAGTTTCGCCGAACGCGCGGCGTCCAGTTGCTCGTTCTCGACAAACGGCCGAAAGACGAACTCTATAAATTCAATATTTTTCAGCCCGAAGTCGGTGTAGCCCTCCGGGATTCGCTGGGTAATGCCGCCCCAGGTGTCTCGCGGATTGTTCAAAAAGTCCCGGAGATCCGTCGTGTAGTTATAGGGCCCGCGCTGTGCCGGATCGTAGAAGAGGTCGAGGGTCTGGATGGTGCGATCTACTTCTCCCCGCGTGTCGCGGTCGGGGAAGACGTGATTGATCTCGACGGGTGCGACGGACAATGGAAATTCCTGACCTAATTCGCTGAGGACGTTCCTGTTCAGCGAATACCAGCCGAGTGTTCCACGCCAGGTAGTACGGAGCGAGTCCGCATCTTCCGTGTTGAGGGCAGGTGGAACACGTCCGATGGAATCGGGCGCGGCGGCGAGTCGCCACGCTCCGGGCTGTTTCAGTGAAAACGTATTCTCAAAGCCTTCGAAATCATCCAGATAGGAGATACCGCGAAGCTCGTCCGATTTGAAATCACGGTTGTACCGCCTGTCGAGGTCACGCCGCGATCGTTCAAACGCGACGGTTTCGCTCACGCCGGGGCGAAGCTGGGCGAATTCGCCCGTGATCTGTATAGAGCTTGGAGCCTTGGTCTGAATGAACGGGAGCGCGTCGATAGCGCGTGTGAGCCAGTGAGGCTCCACGTCCAGGGCGCCGTCGACGCCCCAGATGGTATTCGAAATCGGCTCCTCGCCGATTCTGAACTTGTCGATTGGGGACTTCTGATTGAGATTGAAGATGGTGCCGCCGATTGCGAGGCTCGGCCCGAAGATATAATCTGCACGGGCGCCCAACAGCGTCTTCTTCTGCAAGTTAAAGAAAGAATTCTGCTCGTACGAAATCTCGATGTCGCGGCCGGCCGAGAGGTAGGCCGGATTCGTAATCGTCACCGTGCCGCCCTGATAGTCTACGACAAAGTCCTGCCCTTCCGTGAGGCGGCTTCCACCCGAGGTCACGCGGACGGACCCTTCAATAAGTCCGGCGAAAGCTTTCAGGTCATAGAATTCCTGGACGGCCCCTTTGAACTCGCCTCGGATTCGGTAGATGTCTTCGTACTTTTTCTCGAGCCTGGCATTGTCTTTTTTCTCCGTATAAAGGCTACGGAAGACGTAGGTATTCTTGCGGCGCTCCTTTTCCCCTTCTGCGATTTCCTGTTCGTCAATCACCTCTGCAATGCGGTCGCCGAACGGCTGCAGGTAGGGGAAAATAAGCGTACCGTCCCCGGGGTCGATCGTAAAATTGGTTAGATAATCGAATCTGTCGTCAGGCTGTAGTGCGCCGTCTACGTTGAGGCGGTCCAGGCCGAGGATCTGAAGCAGCGTCTGCCGACCGCCGACTTCCGAAATGGTCTTCGAACCCGGCTTGCCGGGAGGTTGGTGTTCGATCTGCAGCTCAAAATCGTTCGGATTGAGCCCGCGGCTTGGGAGGCGATAGATATTACGCAGCTCGAGGTACCAGGCCGCCGGGTTGAAGTTTTCGGCAGGCTGGCGAAGCCGAACGGGCTTGATTAGCTTCATGACGAGGCGATCCTCGTTCTGACCACCCGTTGATCCGCCGGTTTCGGTGGAAAGGTCGCCGACCTCGTGAAGTTGACCGTTGGCGACGTACCGGAACGAGACGGCGAGCGCTTCGCCCTCCTGGATGCGTTCGTTGAGCGAGATGTAGCCCAGCACGTCGTCGAGGTCGTAATCGCGACCGCGGGAAAGTTTCTTGAACTTTCCGCGCTCGAAGTCGTCGCCTCCAAGGCCTGCCGAAGAGAGATAGCTCTCCGGGTTAACACTGCCTCTCCTTAGCTGTTGCTCGACGATCGTCGGATCGTAGCGGTCATTGTCTTCGTCTGGAAGTGCGCGCAGGTCGTCGTCGGTGTACTGATCGGCCAATTCGATGATCTCGGGCGCCTCGCCGAGGTCCACCATGGCGACGATCTGGCGCACATTCTCATCTTCAGCGCTTGTGGGCTGCCTCTTCCATACCTCCAGGTCCGTGATGCGTTCGAAACCGTTGGTAATGCGGCGGTTCGGCGGCTCAGACAGCGCGTCCTCCCAGCGGTTGCGGAAATAGAAGGCGAGGAAAAAATGTCGACTGTCGTCGTAGTCCGTCGGCTTTAGTTCGATCGGGGTTGTCTCTGATCCACCCGAGATATCGAGAGTGTTCGACTGGCCTTCCTGCTGGCTCGCAACGGTCGTCAGGTGCAGCCCGCCCATCTGGAGCTCGCTCTTGATGCCGAAAAGGCTCTGACCGCCGCGGATCAGCCGCGAGGGCGTGCTGAGGTTGACGTTTCCGGCCTCGATGCTCTGGATGATTTCGTCGTCATATCCGCGGTACTGCAATCGAAGCTGGTTCTCGTAATCGAACTGGTTGTTCGTGTCCCAATTGACGTCCACCTGCAGCTTATCGCCGATCGATCCCGTGATGCCGAGACGAAGATCCTGCTTGAAGTCGGGATCCAGCTGGGCGGACTTACCCGTGAAACTGATCTGCTGATCGCTCTTACGGTAGTCGAAGCCGGCCTTGATGTCGGCTTGTCCGTTCACACGAAGATCGACTTCCGGCTTTCCGAAGATGGTCGTGAAGGCGCTCTGCTGGCCGCCGGGCACGACGATATTGAAGCCGAGGCCGCCGCGTGAACGGCTCTGCCGCTGGCGCCGGCGCGTTTCGATGAGCTCGACCCAACTCTGCTCCAGATCGTCGTCTAGCCGTACCCGCCGGTAGCCCTCATAGTCGAGGGTAAGCGGATACCGGACCGGCGTTTCCCCCACATATTCGCGGACGGTAAATTCGCGCGCGGTGGAATCGAGCTCTACTTCATGCCTCCAATAGCTGCCCAGCCGCGGATAAAACGGCCGCTGCTTTCGCTGCACCGGAGAGGCGGTCCACGCATCTCGCCGGCGAGAAGGGAGGTAAAAATCGGCGCGTGGCGTCTGCAGTGTGTCGGTCGTGTCCGATTCGAGCGTGTCGCCAAGCACGAGCATCGAGTCGGTCAGGACAGAGTCGACCCCGATCGCATTCCTCAGGATCGAATCGCCGGCCACGGAGTCCCCGACTACGGATTCGCCGGCCACGGGGTCCGGGACTATGGATTCGCCGGCCACGGAGTCCGCGACTGCGGAGTCCACGACCTCGGAGTCCACGAACGCGGGATCGACGCCCGCGGGATCGGCGAGCATCGCGTCGACGGCCACCGAGTCGGTATCCGACAGAGAATACCACGTCGACAGGCCCGGATGGCGTTCCGTCGGGCGGCCGCTCGCTGTTACGCTAACGAGCACGACGGCTGCGGCAAGCGCACCACCGGCAAGCGCTGCCAGCGTCCGCATCGGATGGCGATCACGCCGTGGCGTACGGCCGCGACTTTCTATGGCTGCCGGTTCGGGAAGCACCTGGTCCTGTTCTGACTTCGAGATAGATTACGATCGCTGGGGACGGCGGCGGAAGCCGAAAAACGAAGGCTCGGCCGTAGACGCTATCCCCGTTGCATGAGAATGCAGTAGCAAGAAGTGCCTATACGCGATCTCTCCTTTAGTCTCAGAACAGGATTTGTGATGGAAGCGCCCGGAGCGCACCGTGCTCCTCGCGTCTCCTGCGGACATGATTCAGGATCAGCTCAGCAGCCTTTGGCAACCGAGTCAAAAGTAACTTGTTTCCTACACGTGTTCAAGGCGGAAAATCGTCCTCCGTAAAAGGCGAGAAAGGTCTGTGAACAGGCGGTAAGAACCTGTAAATCAGAGCTTTGCGATCGGTGGGATCGCTCCTCCGCGGGCGCGCCGTCGTAGTACCGGAGGCCTTTTGCTTTGTTCTGGCGGCTGCGGATTTTATACTGTCGAGGTCGCCTCTTCAGCGCTCCGGTCCATCATACACACGATACACCGCGAATGACTAGACAGCAATCAACGTGCCGTAGCATCTTCTTTGGTCTGATCCTTGCACATTTCGTTGTCGCCGGGTGTGGAGGAGCCGAAGAGGAAGGTCGTGCCGCCCGCGCAGATGGAAATGCGGACGCCGTCTCGGCCGCGGAGGCGATTCGGATGGTCCTGAACAAGCAGGTCGAAGCGTGGAATCAAGGCCGTATTCGAGCGTTCATGGAAGGGTATGCGCAGACGGATTCGCTCCGGTTTGCAACCGGCGGAGACGTGTGGTACGGCTGGAATCGAACCCTGCAGCGCTATCAGGATTCCTTTGCGGACAAAGGTATGATGGGGACATTGTCGTTTGACGAGCTGGACATTACTCTCCTCTCCTCGGATCATGCACTTGTTTTCGGACGATGGGCTCTTGAGCGGTCCGCGCCCCACGCCAATGTAGGCGGATTATTTACATTGGTATTCCAGAACCGGCCGGAAGGTTGGCGGATCGTACACGATCACACGTCCGCACGCAGCACGAATGCCCAGGCATCAGATACACTAACCAGCGATTTCAATCATGGCCAGCCTGTCGAATAAAGTCGTCGTGATCACCGGAGCGGCCGGCCGCCTCGGTCGCCGCATCGTGACACGATTTGCCGAGGAGGGTGCGACCATTGCAGCCGTCGTTCTGAACGATGAAGATGCTCGCAGCATTCCGTTTCCGGAACACGCGGAGGGATGGGCATTTCCGGCGGACGTGACGGACGAGCAGCTCGTCACGGCGTGTTTCGACCAGATGGGGCAGCAATTTACATCCATTGACGCGCTAATTCACACCGTGGGAGGCTGGGAGGCGAAGCCGTTTCTCGAGACGTCGGCCGAGGATCTCGACCGGATGCTCCGACTTAATCTCACGTCGGCCTTTCTGTGCTTTCGCGAAGCGGCGCGTCTGATGGCCGGTCGAGGTGGACAGCTCATCGGGATTGCCTCGGCGCAAGGCGCCGACCGTGGAGCGGCCGAGCAGGTGGGCTATTCAGTCGCCAAGGCCGGCGTCGTTCGGCTCGTCGAGTCGGTCTCCGCCGAGCTTGAGGGCAGTGGCATCACGGCCCACGCGATCGCGCCGTCGACGATTCTTCATGACGGCGTCGGCGAAGGCGTCTCCGCCGACGACATCGTAGAGATCTGCCTATCCCTCGTAACACGCACGGGTGCGGCCCTCAACGGCGCAACGATTCGCGCCTACGGGGGATGATGCACGCCTGCGGGGGATGATGCACGCCTACGGGGGATGATGCGCGCCTACGGGGGATGATGCGCGCCTACGGGGAAAGATGCACGCCTACGAGGGATGATACACGCCTACGAGCGATGAGCCTGGACTTCCTCCGGATTTCTTACGTCGACGTAACCGTCGAACCACATGGTCGACACGTGGAGGCCGCGCGATGCTAGGATATTGAAATATCGCTCCTTGGGGACCACGTTCTCGGGGGGCGAAGCGCCGCCGCCAGGTACCTCGCGCGCAGCGATGAGCTGGGCTACGGTGGCCGTCGGTACGCTCGTGCACCGCTGGATAGCCGTCATATCTCGGATGGCATCATAGCTTTCGATCATCTCGTAGACGAGCGTCTTTTTCTCGTTCTCTATTTTGCCCTTCAGCAGTACGCGCAGGAGGACGGCGTCTTCGTGGGAGCCGCCAAGCCGCTGCCGCATACGGCGAATCAAAACGTCGCGATACGTGAGGTGCGTTCGCACGTCGATACTGCGCTTCTCGCCAAAGCCCAGACCCAATAGGAAGCGCATCTGATTGGCGTGCCCCGGCCAGCGGATCGTCTTGTGATCCAGCTGTTTGACCTTGCCTTCCAGCTGCGCCGTGAGCGTGGATAGTCCACCGGCCGTGCAGAATGACTCCATCCGTTCGAACGGGGGCGGAAAGCAGATAGGCTCTTCGAGTGATAAGGGCTCCAACTCCTTTACGTTGCCGTCTTCGATGACCTGGACCGGATGGGTATAGTCGTCGAGGATTTTCTCCGCCGACCAGGAAATCCGGAAATTGAATGGCGGATCGGGCTGAAGCGGCACATCCCCCACGCGAAGGTGCGCTTCTTCCACCTCGTCGAACTCATCTACGCCTCGTAGACAGAGGATATTTACCAGGCCCGGGGCAAGGCCGCAGTTCGGTACGATCCATACCGACTTCTGTCGCGCTCGCTCGTCGAGCTCGAGTTCTTTCCGAACAATTTCTTCATTGCCTCCGAGATCGCAGAAATGCATCCCAAGCTCAAGGCACGTCTCTGCGAGGATCGGATTGACCTCCGGCGCAGCGCAGCCGATGACGCAGTCGCTGCCGCGAAGGATGGGTTCGAGCACATTTACGTCGCGTACATCGACCTGGAAGGATCGAAGCTTTGAACTTTTGACGTCATGGTGCAGCTGCTGCAGCGATCTCGCACGAGCGTCGCAGATCTGAATCTGCGTGATCTCAGGCCGCTCGTGCAGTTCGTGCGCAACGGCCGATCCCACGGCTCCGGCGCCGATGACGGTTATTCTCATGTAAATCTATCGAGCTTCACGGCCATTGTACGGGGATTGCCGTTCGCAGGAGCGCCTTTTCACGTGCGATCGGTTCCGGCACGGTTTACCTCGTCAAAAGTAGGGGATCGGAGCGACAAAATAAGATGAAATGCTCGTGCGGCCGGCAGACGTCAGAATGCGGCAGCGTCCAATCGTCCGCGGCCAACGGCGCGGACGAGGACGGTGGAGAGGGCAATCAGAATCATCAGGAATACGCTGTAGGCCGCCGCAGCGCCAAAATCGTAGAGGCGGAGCTGAGCGAGTATTTCCACGCTTATGGGGCGGTTGCTGTACACGTACAGCATGATGGATGAGACGAATTCCCCGAGGGCCGCGACAAAGGTCAGCAGCGTGCCCGCCGCAATTCCCGGGGCAATGGCGGGCAGAATCACTCGTCGGAACGTGGTGGCGTAGCGCGCGCCAAGATCCGACGATGCTTCCGTGAGCCGGTCGTCGTACCGTTCGAGGGCCGCCGTCGTGGAGCGGACGATCAGCGGAATATTGCGGATGAAGTACGCCAGCGGGAGGATCCAGAAGCTGCCGATGAGGACGGCGTCGAACGCCAGCGCGGTCGGCGTATTGAACGTGACGATGAGATTGACGGCGACCACCGTGCCCGGAATGGCAAACGGAAGCACCGACAGCACCCGCGCAAGACCCCGTCCCGGTACCCGCCCCTTCGTAATGTAAAGGGCGGCGGCAACGCCGAACATCAAATTCGCCGCCGTGGCCAGCCCGGCCATTCGGAGACTATTGACGATAGGTTCGAGGACGTCGGGGTCGCGAAAGAGGAGGGTGTAGTTTTCGAGCGTATACGCCGTCGGGAGGATCTGATACGTCCAGCCGCCTTCTCGGGCAAACGAGATCAGAATGACGGTAGCGATAGGGAGAAGCAGAAAGAGCAGGATAAGCACAGCGGTCGAAACGGCGAGGACGCGTGCCCCTCCGCCCGAAACAGGACTGGCAGCAGCGGCGACTCCTTTCGCGGCGCCGCCGCCGCGTTCACGATGGCCGAACTCCAGCATGAAAAGAAAAGCGAGGCAGATCAGCGTCAGAACGGTCGAGACCGCGGCCGAGAGCTCCACATTGCCGTTGGTTTTGTAATTGTAGATCTGAAGCGTCAAGAAATTCTCCGTTCCGGCAAAGAGAAGAGGTGCCGTGAACGACGCCATCGAGATCATGAAAACGAGCAGCGAAGCACCGATGAGGGCGGGGCGAAGCTGCGGAAGGATCACTCTTCGAAAGGTAGTTACGGGAGACGCGCCCAGTCCCGCGGAGGCTTCGAGTAGACTCTTGTCGATGCCGCCTAGGGCGGACATTACGAACAGGTAAAAGTAGACGTACATCGTGTAGACGTGCACGAGCCACACCGCCCAGAGGCCTTCGAAGGAAAACGGTACGTCGGCAAGGCTGAATATGTGCTGGATGCCCCGAGGGAATATTCCACTCTCGCCGTAGAGAAACAGGAACGCGAGTACGCCCACGAGTGGAGGCAGCGCAAGTGGAAGTGCCGCCACCGCCATAAGTACGCCCCGAAGCGGAAAGAGGAAGCGATGGAAGAAATAGGCGAAGGCGGTGCCCAGGACGCCGGCGCCGAGGACCGTGAAGACGGAGATCATCACGGAATTAACCAGAGCGCGAACGTTCGAAGACGTCCAGGAGGAAAATATTACGGCGTAGTTCTCGACCGTGAGTCCGATCAGGAACGTGCGAAGGCTCGGATATACGACGTACGCCGCGAGGATGAAGAGTACGACGAAGGCGAGTACAACGCTGCCGCGACGGCCGAGCATCAGAGGACGCTTCTACCTTCCATGGCGCGGGACAGGGTGGCCTCGTCGGCATATTCGAGGTCGCCCCCGATGGGTAGTCCGCGAGCAATGCGCGTGATGCGGATGCCATGCGGCTTGAGAAGTTGAGAGATGTAGTAGGCCGTCGTGTCGCCTTCCACATTCGGATTCAGCGCCAGAATCACTTCGCTGACCTCGATCCCATGCGTGTATTCGGCGGCCGCTTCTGAAACGGCAGATCCGTTCGTCTCCTCGTCGGCGCCGCCTTCGCTTGGCGCTGCGCCGGTGCCGTTCGTGTCCGACGACATCTTGCGGAATTCCGGATCGATCCGACTTACCAGGGAACGGATGTGGAGGTCCTCCGGCCCGATCCCGTCGAGCGGTGAGATCACTCCGCCGAGCACATGGTAGACACCGCGGTATTCGTTCGTGCGTTCGAGCGCCATGACGTCGTTCGCATCCTCGACCACGCAGATGATGGAATGATCCCGGCGGTGCGAGGCGCAGATGGGGCAGGGGTCGTTGTCGGTTACGTTAAAGCAGATCGAGCAATTCTTTACCCGATCTTTCACGTCGACCAGGGCCTTTGCGATTTCGACGACCTCTGAACGCGACATCTTCAAGACGTACGAGGCGAGGCGCTGCGCGGTCTTGCGGCCGATGCTCGGCAGTTTCATGAACTGCTCGACTAACGCGTCGACGCTTTCCGAGGAATAATGCATGGGTGTGATTCAGCGAGTACTCACGGGGCTTTCTAAAGCCCGAGCGAAGACAGATCCATTCCCGGCGGCAACATGCCCCCCGCGGCACCCTGCATCTCCTTTCGTGCGATCTCCTGCGCCTCTTCGAGGGCTTTGTTCACGCCGGCGATGACGAGATCCTCGAGTAACTCGAGGTCCTCAGGATCGACGGCGTCAGGATCGATTTTGATGGCAGTGATGCGCTGGGCACCATTGGCCGTCACTTTGACCATCCCACCGCCTGCTTCGGCCGTCACGGACTTGGAGGCCAGATTTTCCTGCACCTCATTCATCTTCTGCTGCATCTCCATGATCTTGCCGAACATGTCGGCCATATTGGGTCCGTTCGCCATGTGCGTCTACCGAGTTGAATTCTGAATGGACAGTTGGATGCGGCCGGGACGCCAAGTGTGCGGGTCGCCGGCATCGTGAATGCGTAATCGCCTGCGACCGTCCCGCCGCCTGTACTACCACACCAGCTCACCGCCGAACTGATCAAAAAGGGCACGGATTACAGGGTTCTCCTGCCGTTTTCGCTGCATGTACTCGTACGGATCGAAATCTGAGGCGGTTTCGTCCGCGCCGGGCGCATCGAGATCGTCACGGATGCTGAAGCGCATCGATCGAATCGACACCGAGAGCAGCGGCTTGATTTGCTCGATCAGATATTCTTGCTGATGGCTGAGCAAACGATGGTGAAAGTCGTCCGGCACGCCGATCATGGCGACGCCGTCGCACAGGTCCTGCGGCCTGCTGTGCTTGAGAAGTGAGCCGACGTGGATGCGATCTTCGGTGACCTGGGCCACGAGATCGTCCCAAATCTGCGTCAGGGGAGCGACATTTGGTGCCTCCGCAACGGCGACATCGACCTCGTCGGTCGCCGAGCTCGACGCCGAGTTCGTAGACGGCGGCGGATTCTTTCGCTCTATGGCGGGCTTGCCGAAGATATCCCGGGCGGGAGAGCGACGATCAGAAGAGGAGGAGGGCGGCGCCTCGGAGCCGTGTGGCGTTTGTGGCGGGGAGGAGGGGGTCTCGTCGCCGGGTGTCGGCGGTTGTAGGCGGGATTCCGCGTGATTTTCGTGTCGAGCCGACTTTGGCGGAGACGGCGTGCCGGACGGAGCCGCACCGGCATCGCTCGATTTAGGTCCGTTCCCGCCCTCCCCGGGGCCACCATCGCCGGATGCGGATCCGTTGCCGAGGTCGGCCGGTAGCGTGCCCTCACGCGCCATCTTTTCGAGACGATCGATCTTGTCGATGGCCTGGCGGAGATCGGCGGCGAGCGTGATCGCGGCCATTTTCAAGAGGGCCGTCTCGAGCCGCAGTCGCGGCTGCGGACTATTCTTTATCGATTCTTCGGCGCCGGAGACCAGCGTTAGGAGGCGTAGCAAGTCCGTCTCCGAAAATGTCGCTGCCGCCAGGGCGTAGCGCTCGCGCGTCGCCTCCGCCGCCTCGATCAGAGACGTGTCGGACATCGCGCGGGCCACGAGCAGATTGCGGAGATGCTCGGCGAGGCCGCTGAGGAATTCCTGAATATCGTACCCGGATCGGACGATTCGATCGACCAGGCGAAGCATGCCGGCCGCACTGCGCTCGGTGACTAGGTTCGTACTTTCAAAATAGAGGTCGATGTCGACGACGCCGAGTGCCTGCGCCAGCTCGGCGTACTGCAGATCGCTGCCGCAAAGCGAGACGGCCTGGTCGAAGACGGACAGCGCATCGCGCAAGGCACCGTCACCCTTCCGTGCTATGAGCATCAAGGAGGCTTCATCCGCCGTTATGCCTTCCTCGCCGCAGATCTCGCGCAGGCGTGAAACGATTTCCGGAACGGCGATCCGGCGGAAATCAAACCGCTGACACCGCGACAGGATGGTTGCCAGCACCTTGTGAGGCTCCGTCGTCGCGAAGATGAAAAGGACGTGCGGCGGCGGTTCTTCGAGCGTCTTTAGCAGCGCGTTGAAGGCCGCCGTAGAAAGCATGTGGACTTCGTCCACGATGTACACCTTCTTGCGCCCGCCTAAAGGGGGAATCCGTACGGTCTCTCTGAGATCGCGGATGTCGTCGACCTTATTGTTCGAGGCCGCGTCGATCTCGATAATGTTGAGGCTGCGTGCTTCTTCGAACGTGCGGCACGAATCGCACCGGCGGCAGGGTTCGGCGCTTCCTTTGCGTTCTTCCAGAGGCGTCGTGCAGTTGATCGCCTTCGCCAGTATTCGCGCGGCTGTCGTTTTCCCAACGCCTCGCGGGCCGCTAAACAGATAGGCGTGGGCAAGACGGTCGAGACGGATGGCGTTCTTCAGCGTCTCCGTGACGTGTTCCTGCGCGACGAGCTCCTCAAATAATTGAGGGCGGTATTTCCGAGCAGTGACGAGATACCTTTGAGTGGCCATCGGCAAACGCAATACGACAAGCAGAGTAGGGCGGCCAACGTGCGCCGCCGAATGTCCTCGATCGTACGAGATTCGGGCGGTTGAAAAGCGGGCCATCCGCCGGTGGACGCGACGGCTCAACATAGCAGACTACGGCCTCATTCGCAAGATCCCGAACCCGCGCAGACAAGCCGTGAGATGACGTTGTAAAGGATCCGAAAGCGGTGCTCGGTCATCTATCTTTGATCCGTTCTCCTTCCTTCTCCCCCTTTCCTTCCCCTTCCTCCAATTCCATCTCCGTTTGCGCCGACTTTGAAATAGCGTGCGGCTCAAAGCACTGACGACACCTCGGCTCGTACGCTTCGATCGCACCCAGCATCACACGTTCCTGGCTGGTCGAGATCCGCTGCGAATGGTTGGCGGGCGCGCCGCAGACGACGCAGACCGCATGCAGCTTCGTCACGTGCTCCGCGATGGCCATCAAAGACGGCACCGGCTCGAAAGGACGTCCGAGATAATCCTGGTCCAACCCCGCGATGATCACGCGTTTTCCTGTCCGTGCCAGTTTGTCGGCGACACGAACCAGGTCTTGATCGAAAAACTGGGCCTCGTCGATACCGATGACATTGGCGTCACCAACCAGGACGAGGATCTCCTGCGCCGTTTCGACCGCCGTAGAATGGATTGCCGTGTCATCGTGCGAAACGACCTCATGCCGGCTGTACCGTGTTTCTATCGCCGGTTTGAAAATATCGACGCGCTGACGGGCAATTCGAGCACGGCGCAGGCGGCGGATCAGTTCCTCGGTCTTGCCGCTAAACATCGAACCGCAAATCAACTCGATCCAACCCCTCTGCGCCGCTCTATGGAGAATAACCGGTTCCATCATCTATATGAGTCCGAGAACTTCGCTGCGAACCCACCCTTTCGCTCCATTCGGGAGGCGCACTTCCATCCATTCGTCTCGACTCCGTACGACATCGACAACGAGGCCTTCATGGATGTCCAGATCGGAGCGCGCTCCTTCGGGCGCTTCGAGGAGTGTAACTTCATCGATGAGTACGACGGCCCGGCTCGCCGACTGATGTTCGACCGATGCGCTGAAGCCGGCACCTACGAAAACGATGGCCAGGGCCACCGATACGGAGAGAATCCGGCGGCGCCACGGCGTCTGGCCGCTGCGAATGCGAAGCGCAAGGACGGCGATCGCGGTGAAATAGAAGATCAGCCCGACGGCAAACAATCCGGTCGGTCCAAACACCCCCACGACAAAGCGCCACCCGGATTTCCAGAAGGGATTCGGAAGACGAGAAAATTGGTCGACCGCTTGCGATCGGACAAGTTGGAGATTGTGTTCCAGTTCGGCGCTTCGCGGCATGATTTCGGCTGCTTTCTCAAAGTAGCGGATGGCCTGTCCCATCTCGTCGAGCCGGTAGTAGGCGTTCCCCATGTTGAAATAAAGGGCGCCGCTCACGAATCCTTCGTCGATGGCCTTTTCGTAGCTGGTCAGGGCGCCGCGGAATTCGCCCTGCCGATAGCGCAGGTTGCCTTCGTCGAAATGGCGGATGGCCCGCTCCAGGGCCTGGCACGACGCGGCCGTCGGAGACGAGACTGCGATCAGACCGGTCAGCAGCGCAAGGATGAAGGGACGAGCGTACATCGTTCGGGCTACGCCTGAACCGCGGCCTTCCGGCCGGCGGCATGGTCGATCGCGACGATTAATCGGGAGGCACGTTCTTCGGCGCTTTCCATCGTCTTTCGACTGGGTGGTACGGGAGCGTACTGCGCCTGGTCGCATTCGGAAAGGAGCTGCTTGAGTGAATCGCGAACGGGCTCCGCCACGCCGACGTGTGTCAGCCGCGCGTCAAGCTCCGCCCGCGTTAGCCCGAGTTCGGCCACGTTCAGACGATTTCCGACGAATCCCATGACGGCCCGCTCAATTTCCTCATAAAACAGCCGGGGCTCGTTTTGCTTCAACAGCGCGTCGGCCTTCTTCAAGTGCTTTCTTGCCAGCGGATGCGCGATCCGGCCGCGCGCGAATTCCGTATCGTGCGCCAGACGGTGCGCTCGACGCTCGTATAGATAGAGGCCCGCGAGACCGAGTGGCGGGAGGAACAGGACAAGATACGGCCACACGCTCATGTGCAACGGGGTCTCGCCGGTCGATTCCCACGATGCCACTGTGATGATGCCCGCGATGTCGTCGACGGGAAGGCCCTCGACGGTGCTCCCCGCCGCCAATGGAGCGGCCGTTCCCACAGCCCGCACCTCGCCGAGTTCGGCACGGCGGGTCTGATAGCGGTTCATGGCCGGGTCGAAATAGGCAAATTCAACCGATGGCATCGTGAAATCGCCGTTCGAGCGCGGCACAAGAACGTAAGTAAACGTCTTACTGCCGGCAATCCGCCGACCATCTCGCTTGATGTTCGTGACGATGTCCGGGTCGTAACGCTCAAAGATGCCGGGTGGCCGGAACGGAGGTAGGTCGAGCGTAGCGAGATTTCCGGTGCCGGAAATCGTAATTTCGACTTCAATCGGCTCACCGATTTCCACCTCCGAACGGTCGAGGGTCGCTCGCATATCGAAATTACCGACGGCGCCGCTGAACGAGGGGGGTGCGCCGGAAGGCAGCGGACGTACGTCGATGTGGACGGGGTCCGAGACAAGCTCAACCGTTTCGAACTGATTTCGCAGCGAGAAAAACCGCTCGAACGGATCAGAGGAGCCGAACGGAAAATAGGCTTCCGTTTCGATCTTGAGTGGATCGATCGACAGGCGGCCGGGGCGAGTCGGGAAGACGGCAACCCGTTTCAGTACGATCATGTGATAGAGAAGTCCGTTCTCGACGACGCTCTTCGGAATCGGCCGCGTATCAACCTCAAATTCCTCGCGCCAGAATCCTCCCGCATCCCACGAACCGGCAAGCCGGCTATGCCGAAGCTGAATGCCGTCGCGGAAGAAAAGCTGGTATTCGATGGTCACCTGCTCATTCTGAAGGGCCTCGCGGGCGCTGGGAATGGCGCGAATGAAAAGATCTTTCTTCTCGATCGCTCGATCGTCATCCGCATCGCCCTGTCCTTGAGAAGGCGGGAAACGGAACGGTGCCTGCGGGCGCCCACCCGCTTGCGGGCGAGATGGCCGCTGCGCCTGCGGTACGACTCGAATGCGGATGGTTTCTGTCGAATAGTTCTTGCCGTCCACGGTGACCTGAGCGGCATCGATCACCGCCTCACCCTCCTGAATGGGACGGAATCCCCACCGAAAGCCTATGCTTTGTTGGAGATTTCCGTTGATGATGGTCATGTTCCGTTGCGTGCTCGGCGTTCGCTGAACGAGAGAGAGATTCTGCGTGGACGGTGGCTCCGGTGTCGAGACGGAAGACATCGAGGCCCCTTTGACCTCGATACTGTATAGGAGCTGTTCGTCCAGCCCGATCGTGGTTGTACTTACGGTGGCAACGACTTCCACCTGCTGCGCCTGTGCCGTCCCCGCCAAAAGGAGGCATGCCGCAAGGGCGCTCGTGACGATGTGAGAAGTCATTCTCATCCGCTACCAATCTTTTTCGACTTGACGCGGTCGCGATTTTGGGCGCTGGACCTGTCTCAGGAGCTGCTCCTCCTCATTCTGGAGAGCCTGAAGGATCTGCTGCGCCTGTTCTTCACTCAGATCATTGGGTGAGGGCTGTTGTCGGGACTGCTCCGCTTGCGCGTCCTCCTGTTCTGACGGAGATTCTTGCTGCTCCTGTTGAGAGCCGCCGTCCTGCTGCTCATCCTGCTGCTGGTCCTGATTCTGCTCTCCGCCTTCTTGCTCCTGATCACCGTTCTGCTGATCCTGTTGATCCTCATTCTGCTGATCGCCCTGCTGCTGTTGCTCCTGCTGCTGCTGCTGCTGAAGCCGGCGCTTCACGAACTCGTAGTTGAACTTCGCGTCTTCATTCGTCGGATCGGTCAGAAGACTTTCGCGGTAGTGCTTGAGCGCCGTCTCGAGATCTTGTGCCGCGAACGACGCGTTTCCCGCATTGTAAGACGTTCGCGCCACGTCGCCGGATGACGGAGCCTCGTTCAGTGCACGCGCGAAAGCTTCGCCGGCGGCCTCGGCGTCTCCGGACTTGAGAAGCGCAGCTCCGAGATTGTTCAGCAATCCATACCGCAGCAGTCGCGGCGCCTCGCCGGAGAGGGCGGCAAGGCCGCGATCATACGACTCGATCGCGAGGGCAAATTGTTGCTGCGCGTAGAACTCGTTACCGCGGCGACCTTCCTCGTCGCCGTCATCCGCCGTCCACGGCAACAACAGTAGAAATGCAAGAATGCGTAAGGTCATGATGGTGAGGCGGCTTCAGGCTGAACGGAAGGCTTACGGCGATCACTGACGATTCGTTCAAGACCGAGGAGAAACAATGCGAGCGCGAGGGGCCACTGGAATCGCTCCTCGTACTCTTCGAACTCCTCACGGGCGAGTTCTCGCTTCTCGAGCCTATCTAGCGCCGCGATCATATTCGGCAGTGAGCTCGAGGTCCGAGCGATTCGGAAATAGCCGGCATCGGTCGCGAAGGTTCGGAGCGCCTGCTCTTCCAATCGTGTGTGGACGATTTTTCCTTGACTGTCCTTCTTGTAGCCGATGCGTCGCCCATTGTTGTAGATCGGAATGGGCGACCCCGTTGTTTCACCGACACCGGCTGCGTAGAGCACGATCCCCTCGCTGCGCGCGTCTTCGGCCATCTCCCGCACGTTTGCCACATGATTTTCGCCGTCCGAGACAAAGAGGAGGGCGCGGGTCGGGTTATCCGACGGATCGGCAGGGGACTTGAAGGCATCGGTCGCCTGTCGCAGCGCGGCGCTAAAGTCGGTGCCCGGCGTGGGTATCATGCCTGGCTCGGCCACGTCCAGGAAGAGTCGCAGCGCCGAGTAGTCCGTCGTGAGGGGACACTGAACGAACGCGTCCCCCGCAAAAATCACCAATCCCACACGGTCTCCCTTCAACTCGCCGAGCAGTTTCTTAATCTCGTTCTTGGCCCGGGAGAGACGATTCGGTGCGACATCCTCGGCAAGCATGGACGAAGAGACGTCGAGTGCGATCATTAGATCGACGCCTTCGCGCTTTACTTCGCGTAATTTTGTGCCATAGCGGGGCCCGGCGAGCGCCACGGCGAGCAGCAACACGCTGCCGACGATGGCTGCCGCCTTCCAGCGCCGCCGCCGCGCGCTGACCGCAGCAACCAGCTTCGATACGACGGATTCGTCTCCGAAACGCCGGAGCGCGTCGCGCCGGCGCCAGGCCGCCCAAAGGAAAAGGGCGACCGCGGAAGGCACGCCGACCAACGCCCAGAGATATGTGGGATGCAGCCATTCCATTTAGGGCAAACGTCTCAATCGCGTGTTTGACAGGAGCAGTTCAAGCAGGAGCAATCCGAATGCCGGAAGCAGAAAGATTGCATACCGCTCGTTGTAGTCCGTATAGACACGTTCTTCGATTTTCGTCTTTTCGAGTTCGCCGATCTCCTCGTACACGTCACGAAGCGCCTGCTTGTTGGTAGCGCGGAAGTACCGGCCACCTGTATTCTCGGCCACGCTCATCAGCATCTCTTCGTCAATTTCGACGGGGACCATTCTTCGCCGCTGCCCACCGAACGGATCGTCGAAAAGAAACGGCGCTTCTCCATAAGCGCCAACGCCGATCGAATAGATGCGCACGTCCATAGTCTCGGCGACGTCGGACGCGGTTACCGGATCGATTTCGCCGCGATTGTTCTGACCATCGGTCAGCAGAATGAGCACCTTGCTCTTTGCCGCGCTCTCCTTCAGCCGATTGACGGCCATCGCAATCGCCGTTCCAATGGCCGTTCCGTCTTCAATTACGCCCACTTCGACTTCTTCGAGCATTCGAAGCAAGAAATTGTAGTCGAGCGTCAGGGGCGCCTGCGTGTAGGCCTTTGCCGCGAAGACGACGAGGCCTACCCGGTCGGACGTCCGTCCGCGAATGAAATCGGCCGCTACGTCGCGGGCGGCTTCAAAGCGGTTGGGGCTGAAATCCTGCGCGCGCATGGAGGTGGACGTGTCGAGCACCAGCATGATGTCGACGCCCTCTGCGAACCGCTCTTCAACCACATTACGTTCCTGCGGCCGTGCCAGGGCCAGGATACCCAACACGAGCGCTCCGTAGCGTAAGACGGTCGGTAGGGCTCGGATGCGCGTCCATAGACTTTTCGGCGCGGACTCGGCCGCACGAATCGAACTGTAGCGCAGCCCGGCCTTTCGCCGACGGCCATGCGACCACTCGAGCGCGGCCAACAACGGCACGAGCGCGAGGAGATACAGCCAGTATGGTTGTGCGAATTCCATGGAAAATGGGGAGATGCGGCCGGCGGGCGGCGGCATCTCTGGGATGTTCAGGCGGGTGTCAATTTACCCTTACTGCCTATATTTGTTGCGTTTGACGGCATCCACGAGGGCGGGTAATACGTCACCGGCGCGGCCCAGCACGACTTCGTCCAGCTCGCCCGCAATGGCACTGGGCTCGACGTTGATCTCGGCAACATAAGCGCCTCGAGCCCTTGCCTGAAGCGGGATTCCGGCAGCAGGATACACGACCGCACTCGTGCCCACGCTGAGAAAGACTTCCGCATCCTCCGCCGCGGCGTAGGCGGTCTCCAGCGCCCCCTCGGGAAGCATTTCGCCAAACCATACCACGTCCGGGCGAATCAGGCCACCACAGCTTCGACAGAGCGCTCGCTTGCCTTCCGCGGTCGGGCGCATGACTTCTCCGTCCGCCGGCTGAAGGCAGTCAATGCAATAGCTTCGCGTGATGTTGCCGTGTAGCTCAACGACGTGACGACTCCCCGCGCGGCGGTGAAGATCGTCGACGTTCTGCGTCACCAGCGTGAAATCGGCGATGACGGTCTCCATGGCGGCGAGGGCCAGATGCCCTGCATTCGGCTCCTTTTCATGTGCCACGCTGCGGCGATGCTCGTACCACTTCTGGACGAGCTCCGGATTTCGAAGAAACGCTCGTACGTTGGCAAGCTCCTCGGGCTTGAACCGCTCCCAGAGACCGTTTTCGTCACGAAACGTAGGTATGCCGCTCTCAGCACTGATGCCCGCTCCGGTCAGCACGGCAACATGGCGGGCCCGCGAAAGTCGCTTGACCAGTTCGTCACTGAAAAACGTCTTCATAGGACGGCGAACGGATAGGGGTTGCCAATCAAGCTGCCGTGGTCGAGGGAATCTGTTCCGGTGGTCGGAGTTCTTCTTCCACCGATTCAACGATATTTCGCGCCGTTCGCAAGGCTTCATGTCCGCGCTCCGGCGTCGGCACCGCGTCGGCGAACTTCACATAATCAGCGAGAGATAAAACGTCCTGGAGTTGCGTTCTCGTATTTGTCCGGGGTACGTCACGCTGCGACAATTCACGAATGAGCTCACGCGTAGTCGATTCCATCGAATTTACGCGAAGACGGCGGGCGAGATAGTGTCGTAGCGTATCGGAGAGCTCCGTATAGTAGGGTTGAGCGGCTTCGGCATTCTCCAGATCGATTCCTTCGAGCGCTCGAAGACGCTTCATGGCTTCAACGTCTGCGGCCTCCACAGGCTGCGCCGGCAAATCCGCTTCGATGGGCATTCGGCGTCGGCGCCGCATTACGTAAAAAGCTATCAGGGCGACTAGCAAGACGAGCGCCGCCGCTCCGGCAAGATAGAGCCACATCGGCCGCGGAAATTCGACGAGCGGAGCAAGATCTCGAACGTCCTGGGCGTCTGACGGGACAAGCGAAACGACGCGCACCCATCGTTCGGAGGTTCGGACGGAAAATGTGTCCTCACCGGCTGTGAACATGACCGGAATGGGAGTCACGACGGCCGTGTCCAGCGCGAACGTCGTGACTTCGTACACGACGCTGTCGATTCGCACACCACCCCGCGGGAAACTATTTCGGGCGTGACGGCGGAGCACCTCCACGTCCCCGAATACGAGCGAATCGGTCGGCTCCGGAAATTGCGGATCGGCCGCAAAATCGTGCTCGGCCGTGATCGAGAGGTAGAACCGCTGTCCGACGGTGACGCTGTCTTCGGAGACGTGAAGTTGAAGTTCCTGTGCGTGTAGCGGAGAAGCTGCCGTGAGAAAACACACGACAGCCCCGAGGGCGGCAAGGGTTCGCCCTGTCCGAAGAAGTCCGTTCGTCATCGAGACAGTTTGTTTCGGTGGCGGAAAAATCGGATGAGCGGTTCAACGTAGCTCTCATCGGTACGGATAGGCACGTAGTCCATCCGAATGCTCCGAAAAAGGCCTGCAATCTCTGCTTGACGAGCCCCGGCGTGCATCGCGAAGGTGCGGCGCGTGCGGCGGTCGTCCGTGTCGACGACAATGGTTTTGCCGGTCTCGGCGTCGGTCAGGTCAACCAGTCCCATGGCGGGCAGTTCCTCTTCACGGGGATCGACGAGATGAACGGCAATGGTATCGTGCCGGCGCGCGACGACGCGCAGGGGCTTCACGTATCCGCTATCGAAAAAATCGCTGATAACGAGAACGATGGACCGACGGTTAAGGACGTGAAGTACGTGGCTCAGCGCGACGGAAAGGTCTGTCCCCTTCGATTTCGGCTCATGCGCAAACAGGTCGCGTAGCAGACGGAGAACGTGTTTGCGGCCCTTTTTCGGTGGAACAAAGAGCTCTATACGATCGGAGACGAGGACGAGGCCGACTTTGTCGTTGTTCTGGATGGCGCTAAACGCAATCACCGCGCTGATTTCGGCCGCAATCTCGCGTTTGAACTTGGTGGTCGAGCCGAATTCTTCGGATCCTGAGACATCCACAACTAACAGGAGCGTTTGCTCCCGTTCCTCTTCGAAGATCTTTACGTAGGCATCACCGGTTCGTGCCGATACATTCCAGTCGATCGTGCGAATGTCGTCACCGACCTGATAGGGTCGCACCTCCGAAAACTCAATGCCGCGCCCTTTGAAGGCGGAATGATACTCACCTCCGAACACATTATTAACGAGTCCCTTCGTTCGGATTTCGATGCGCCGGATTTTTCGGAAGAGCTCCTTGGGAATCATTTCGTGCGTCGAGCAGCTTTGAAGAACGGATTTACTGAGACCACTCCGTCGGCTTGCGTTCCCATCGGTGCTCGCGGAGCGTTGCAAGGAGATCCCCATCAAGCGGGCCCTTGTCGCTTGCGGCCATGTTGGCACGGACATGATGGAGTTTCCGCATGCCGGGGATCGTCGTCGAGACCGTCTCGTTCGACAAAATGAATCGGAGCGCCATTTCGGGCAGATGCATGCCGTCTGGGACGATTTTCTTCAGTTCGTCCGCCCGTTCCACACTCGGTATGAGGTTTTCCTGAACGAAATAGGTGTTGCGCCAGTCTCCCTCGGGCCATTTCATGTCTTTGGTCAGGTTGCCCGTCAAGGTGCCCTCATCGAAAGGAACGCGGGCGATGACCGCGACGTCCATTTCGTCGCAGGCGGGGAAGAGCGCGTCTTCCGGATTCTGATCGAAGATGTTGTAGATTACCTGAACGGCGTCTACCAGGCCGCTTTTTACGGTTTGGATTCCATTCCACGGCTCCCACCGGTTGATCGAAATGCCGATGGCGCGGATGAAACCCTGGCGGCGGAGATCGTCCATTTTAGCAAACCACCGGTCGTCGTCGGCCCAGGCATCTTCCCACACGTGGAACTGCATGAGATCGATCTGTGCCAGGCCGGTGTTCTTCAGACTTTCTTGGACGCTCCTTTCTACATAATCGGGTGGGAAGACCTCGTCCAGCGTAAACTGCCGTTGACTCGGCCACTTGCGGTTCTTAGGTGGAATTTTGCTGGCCGAATAGAGGGTCTTGTCGGGATTCGCGCGAACCAGTTCGCCTAATAGCTGCTCGCTGTGCCCTTCACCATAGGCGAGAGCGGTGTCGAAGAAATTGCAGCCGAGGTCTACGGCTTTCTGCAGCGACTCGAGCGACTGCTCGTCGTCCGAGCCTTTCCATCCCGCCATGCCCCACATTCCATAGCCGACCTCGCTGACGTTCCAATTCGTTCTCCCGAAGCGACGGTATTTCATGGCCTCGATATATCTCGTTAAAGGTTGTTCGATGGTCCGCGGCGGCCGGCGGCCGCTTTTTGACAAGGAAGGCAAATGATAAGGATGCGGCAAGAAGCACGGCGGTCGGATCCCCTACATCCCGGGGAAGTTATCAGACTGCCGTTATCCGTGTTCCAGTTACTGACGAATTAGAGGCATGCCCATCACGTTCGGCATCATCAATTTTCCGGGATCGAATTGCGACCACGACGCCTACCACGTTGCGAAACATATTATTGACCAGGAGGCCCGGTTCATCTGGCACAAAGAAGAAAGTTTAGGGAATGTCGACGTCGTAGTTATACCTGGCGGCTTTTCTTATGGCGACTATCTGCGCTCGGGTGCCATTGCCCGATTTTCGCCGATTATGCAGGACGTGGTTCGGTTCGCAAATAAAGGAGGGTTGGTGTTCGGAATCTGCAATGGTTTTCAGATTCTGTGCGAGGCCGGGTTGCTCCCCGGTGCACTGATGCGGAATGCGTCGCTTCGCTTCGCCTGCAAGCAGACGGACTTAAAGGTGGAGAACGCCGATACGCCGTACACCCGAACGATGACGGATGGGCAGGTGGTTCAGATACCGATTTCCCATGGCGAAGGAAATTACTATGCTGCGGACGAGGTTCTCGATCGCCTCGAGCAGAACGACCAGGTTGTTTTTCGATATTGCGATCGTGAGGGGCGGGTCACGAAGGATGCGAATCCAAACGGTTCCTCTCGAAATATCGCCGGCGTCGTAAATGAGGGAAGGAACGTCTTGGGGATGATGCCGCATCCGGATCGCTGCGCCGAGCCGGTGCTTGGCAGAAGCGATGGGGCGCTCATGTGGCGTTCGATACTGAATCATTTCGCGGAAGTCGCCGCATAAGCGGATTCGCGGGGGCGGGTGTGGCTTGCATCCGCTCGTGTGACTGCTAGAACGTCCATCCCTATCTCCGTCAGCAGAATGTTTGCCGAAACACCTGTCACGATTCTCCTGCTGCTCGTCAACGTGCTGGTGAGCGCCTATGCCCTTTACTTCGATCATTCACTGGTTGACAGGCTCGCGTTTAAGCCCCGTCGAATTCTCGAGCATGGAGAGTATCAGCGGCTGATCACGGCCGGTTTCGTACACGCGGGCGTGGCGCACCTTGCATTCAACATGCTGACGCTCTTCTTTTTCGGTCCTGAGTTAGAGCGTCTGCTTGGCCCGGCTAAGTTTTTATTGCTCTATTTCGGAGCGGAGCTAGCCGCGCACGGCCTGTCTCTGCTTCTCCACCGCAAGACCGCCAGTTATGCGGCCGTTGGAGCTTCGGGGGCGGTTAGCGGGGTGGTATTTGGGTACTGTCTTTTCTACCCCTTTCACAAGCTCTACATCTTTTTCCTGCCTATCCCGATTCCGGCGATCGTATTTGCGGTTGCCTATGTGGTGCTTTCGATCTACGCCATGAAAAAGGGGCAGGAGGGAGGTATGACCGGAGGCATTGCGCATGAGGCGCATATTGGCGGCGCGCTGGGCGGGCTCGTGTTGACGGTTCTGCTGGAGCCCCGAGCGCTGGCGATCTTCCTCGGCCAGATGGGATTTTGAGGCCGTTCCTGCCTTTAGATCCGTTATTGCGATAGGGATAAAACGTGGGGGAAAGTCACATTGTGGATAAAATACCGTTATTGCCCTTGCGTGAAGGGGATACACCTCCTATCTTTCTGTTACCTCATGTCGCCTAGAGCACCCCTGCGGGGATCGCATCAGTCGCGTCATCGGTGGGCAACAAGAAGCTCGGCTTTTGGGCAAGCCGGGCTTTTTGGTCCTAAGCCCCCTCTCTTCTTCTCCGTTCTCGTCTATTTCCACACAGGGCAAGTCGTCAATCCTGTCCGGGTTAGCGTCAGATCCGTGTACGTCCCCTCACTGGTTATGAACGGTTCTTCGAACGCAATGTGGATATCCTGTTAGCGAATTGTGGACTATTTGAAGGGGTCACTGCTTGACGTGGGTGCCGTCTAAAGGTATAATGGGCTCAGTGCCTGACGGCACTGTTCCTTGACGCGACTGAAAACTCTGGGCTGCATGAGGACGCCCGTGCACTGGTCGAAAGACCATGCGGGACGATGTGGTATTCGACCGGAAGGTCGTACAGGTTCGCCTGCTACGATATCCGCGCCGGATGCCGGCGATGTGACAACTGTGCAGATGAGCGGCTTCGGCCGCAGCATCGGCAGCTAGTCCATCGACACGCACAGCTATCACTGGCTCCAGCTTCGGCTGTGTGCCAGAAAAAGACGAGGTACCCGGCCTTCGGGCCTGCTTCTTCGTCAAGATACTGCGCATGCATCGGCTCCGCACGTCTCGTTGAAGCGGCAGCGGAATAAGCTGTCTGTGGAGAGCGACGTTTGTTGATGCAGCGTGCGATGGGATCGCACCGCCGAGAGCAGAGCGTGTTGACGCAGCGACTCGAAAGAGAGACTGCCGAGCGCGATGCTTGTTGAGGCGAGCGATCCGGCGCAGCTTGTGGAGAGCGGCATGTGTCGAAGCAGCGCATCGAAAGATGCAACGCGGAGCACCGCCGCTCGGTGAAGCAAGCATGCAATCGCTGCTGTGGAGAGCGCCGCTCGGTGAAGCAGATAAGCGAACGGCGGCCACCTGTGGAGTGCAAGAGCTCGATGAGGCTTCGGCGGAAACGCCGATGCGGAGAGCCGACGCACGGTGAAGCAGGTTGCTGTACGAATCGGCTTGCCGTGGAGAGCGTGTGTGAAAACGCATGCACGGGACATCGAAAGTCCGTAGCTCCTGAACCGTCTGCCCATGCGGTTTAGACGTACCGTGACCGGGAAACCGGGCACCGTGCGCGTAGCTACCAGCCGGCCTCCATACCGGCATGAGAGTTTGCCTCCCACCTGGGAAAGGATGCTGCTTCGGCAGGACCTGACTCAAGGGAGGCCGTCGCGTTGAGGGAATTAAAAAGCGCTGACTGCCTCGCCGCGGTCGGCGTTTTTTAGTTTATGCCCGCACCGATCCTGCCGCGCGCACCTCAGGCCCTCCTCCTTACTCTCGAATGTCAATCGAGCAACGCGTTTCCGCTGCCGTCGTCAACTTCCAGACGCCGGACTTGCTGGAAACGGCCGTCCGGAGCTTCAATCGCGAATATCCGAACGTCCCTCTTCTGATTGTCGACAACGGGTCTTCGGACGGCTCCCCCGACGTCATCCGCACGCTCCAGCGCGAGCTCGGGCCATCCATTCGAACGAAACTTCTGTCGGAGAATCGCTACCACGGACCGGCTATGGATCTGGCTCTCCGCGAGCTTGATCGTCGTTTCGTCTACGTTTTTGACAGCGACACCGAAACCGTACGCGGGGGATTTCTCGAGCGAATGGCGATGCTCGGCGCCGAGGATAACGTCTATGGAGTGGGTAAGATTGCCTACGTCAATAGGCGCGGGTTTGCTGCGCCGACGGGTATACCTGTCCTGGTAAGCGCCTATATGCTGGTCAAGCGGGAGATCTACCTCAAACTCCCCTCCTTTATTCATCACGGCCTGCCCGCACTCGAAAATTTCCGCGCGGCCGCCGAGGAGGGGTACAGGCTCGAAGACTTCCCCATCGACGACTACGTCACCCATTTCGGACGCGGCACCGCCGAGCGCTATGGATACGGTCTCGGATTTAGAAGCCGGATCGAATACATACTGAACAAGCTGGGGCTCTAGCGCGGCGTGGACGGGCGCGCCGGATCATCCACAATGCCACGACTCGAGCCGTCGAAGTTCATCGGCCAAATCCGCGACGTCGGAGGGGGCGATCGTTCCCTCCTCGGTGATAATCGCCGTAATCAGCTCCGGCGGAGTCGTTTCGAAGAGGGGATGGATCACTTCGATGGATGCATCCCCGTCATAGAGCGTGTCTCGACGTGCCTGCTCCAGGTCAACGTTCTTTTTCGGCGATATTTTATCGATTGCGGCGGCTACGTAGAAGGGAATCTGCCGGGCGCGAGCGGCGAGGGCGGCCGGGCGGGTTCCGACTTTGTTCACGACCGAGCCGTCGGCGAGGACGGTGTCGGCTCCGACCAGCACTACGTCAGCATGATCGCACGCGGCCGCTATGCCGGCGTCGGAGCACATGGCCACGCGTACGCCGTTAGCGGCGAGGCGTTCTGCCATCGCACGGCCTTCACCGCCCGGCAACGAGTGTGCGATGATAACATCGGCGTGCGCCGCCTCCAGAGCCGCCACAACGGTCCCGGACCGGGAGAGCGTAAGCACGCGCTTGCCCTCGACTAATCGGGCCGCCGTCGCGGCCGCTTGCTCGTCGGTCCGCATGGCACGAGCCAATATCTCGGCCGCCGCTGCTTCGACAGATCTCGGCGTTGCGTGTTGGGCGGCAGCATACATCACGCGGTTTACGCGGTGGTGTACGGCCGTCATCGACGGGCGACTCGCAAGCAGCGATTCGGCAAGTGCGCATAGCTCCTGCCAGGATGCGCTTCGGGCCGAGTCGCCGGGCGGCCGTTGATTGCCGGCATCCGAGCTCATTGCGTCGCCTGCGACACCGCCTGTCGCTGCGAGTGCGAGCTCCGCCGCTCGGTCACGAAGGGCCTCAACAGCTCGCATCGAGAGGTAAGCCGAGCCGTGAAAGGTGTCCTGGCGGATAGAAGTCGGCGTCGGGCCGACATGCCGATAGGAGGTCCACAGCTCGGGCACGGTGTCGCGCCGTAGGATTTCCGTGGGGGGCGCCCATTCGTACTTCGAGGATTCCCGGTTCAGTTTGGGTACGCGGTTTGGGACGTCGAAGAGATACGGATGCACGATCCAGCGCTTTCCTAGACGCGCGTCACGTACTTCGAACGGCTCGCCACGCCGAATAAGATCGGGTGCCTCAAAGCCCGTTTCCTCACGTATCTCGCGAAACGCTGATCTGTCGGGGTCGCCCTCTACGTGACCGGCCACGGCGCCCCATTTTCCTGCGTAGGTACCTACGTCGTGGCTCCTGAGCAGAAGCAGTACGTTAGTGCCGGCACGCAGAAAGCAGGTAACGACGTGGGTTTCGGCAAGGTCGGGCATGGAACGTCTCAGCGGGCGCCGGATCGTACGCCCTCGGCCTCCTTTTCGATGCGGTCGGCTTCGTCGTCGGTCAAATCGACGCCGGCGGCACGCACGGAATCCTCAATCGTTTCGGAGCGGCTGGCGCCGGGAATAGGCAGTATGGTGGGGGACTTGTGCCGCAACCACGCCAGCGCGATACACTGCGGCGAAAGGTGGTGCGCCCCTGCCACGGCATTCAGCGCCGCATAGCTCGCCATTCGCTTCGCCCGATCTTTTCCGCCCAGCGGTCTCCATGGGAGAAATGTAAGACCGTGCTGCTCGCAGTACTGGAGGGTTCCGTCGCGTTCCGGGCTCCGATGCCAGAGGCTGTACTGATTCTGCACCGATGTAATCTCAACGATCTCTCGCGCTTTGTCTAGGTGACCGACGGAGTAATTAGACACGCCGACGTACTGGATCAGCCCCTCGTCGACGGCCTCGCGGACCGGCTGAAGCGACTCGTCGACAGGCACGTCGGGATCGGGTGCATGATGCTGCCACAGAAAGATCGGCGCACCGCCGAGCGCGTCGACACTCTCCCGAATGGTGGCGCGAAGGTGGTCGGGACTTCCGTTTCGTGGCCATTCGCCCCCGTATCGCATGAGCCCGCCCTTCGTTGCCACATAAATACCGGCCGCATCGCCTTCGTAGGTGGCCAGAGCATCCCGAACAAGACATTCGTTGTGATGTTTATCGGCCTCGTCGCGGCAGTAGGCGTCGGCTGTGTCGATGAACGTGATGCCGACGTCGAGCGCGCGGTGAATTACGGCCAGTGCTTCCGGTCTCGCGGGACGTCCCTCTAATGAAAGGTGCATCGCACCCAGCCCGATAGCACTCAGTCGGATTCCGGTGTTGCCAAGCTCGATCGTCTTCATCATGCTCATACAACGCGCTGCTATGCAGGCTTGTGCGAACGTGCAGAAGATCGTAACAAGCGGCCGGCGATTATCACCGCGAGGCTGGAGCGCACAGCGTAGGAATGCACCTGATCTGCTTCGCGGACGAGTGATCAGCCGCTCGTGACGACCGTCCGGTCGTCAAAGATTCACGCCGAGCTTGCGGCCTCGGGCGAGATGGCCCAGTGCAAAAAGTTCCAGTCCGAAAGGCAGATAGCCTATGTATCCGAGTAGAGGCATCTCGAAGATATACCAGAAGTCAACGCCCGGTGTATGGTAGGTCCACTTAGGGAACGACCAGACATTCCAGAGCTCCCAGAAAAACCCGCAGATGAGAGCGCCGATTGCCAGAGACGCGGTAGGTCGCCAGTCTCCTTGACCAAGCCCGTCGAACAGGGAAGGACGGCCCAGCCAGACATTCGTCGGCTCGACGAGGCAAAAAACGGTGGCCCAAATGAAGGGATACAGTGCGTGCGGGAGAAGCACGATGCCGATTAGAAGCAGCCACCCGGTGATGAAGATGGCCCACGTGACACGACGCGAGCCGATGATGCGCGGACCCCGGCTCAAGCGGTCGATGCGAGAATGCGAGCGGACGAGCTCGGCCGTCTCGAACACGGCCGGCATCACGGTCGAAAAGGCGATGGAAGCCAGGGCGGCGTACTCGAGGTAGGTAAAAAGTTCGGCGCCGTGGTAATGCCAGTTTTGCGTATGCCGATTAAACAGCTCGAACAACCACCAGGCAGGCGCGGAGATGACGAACAGGAGGGCGAAACGACCCCGGGAGCGGGTGAGGATGGAGGATCCTCGTCGCACGTAGACGAGGCTGTCGACGGCAAGGGTGTAACCGAACCAGAGGGGAAAGAAAAATACGTGTGTCCGCGGGCCGTCAAGCGTCCAATTCAGAATCCATGAGATGATCGCGAGGACGATTCCGGCCCATCCATGGACCGGAAATTCGGCAACACGTCCGATGCGAGACTTCGAGGAGGAAGAGAAAGACACGGCAAATTACGTGAAGCGCATCTCTAGCATGGCGTACTCCTTGTCGATCACGGCGCCGAAGGATTCGAGGGCGTTGCGGAGCACCTTGTTCGAGTCAAGCACCCAGCTCATCTCACTCGCATCGTAGCCGTTCTTCGGGCCTTCGTCGATGATCGCGAGATTTAGAATGGCGTCCAGTCCACGCCCCTGGTATTCGCGGAGCACGCCCATCAGCGGTGTTCGACATTCGTACAGGCCGCCGAATTTCGCGTACGCCAGCATTTTCGGCAGACCGAGCGGCAACAGTCGTCCGTTCGAAATGTGTTTCAAGAGCTGGTTGATATTCGGAATCGAGATAGAGAAGGCAACCGGGCGGCCGTCATCTTCGAGAACATACACGATCTTCGGATCGATGATTTGCTTCATCTCGCCGGCGAGCTGGCTGAATTCAGCCTCCGTCATGGGGACATGCCCCCAGTTACGCGACCACGCGTCATTGTAAATACGAAGGATCGTTTCGGCTTCCTTGTCGAACCGGCTCATGTCGATGTTTCGGAGCGCAAGGCCCGGATTCCTCCGGCGAACGATTTCTGCGCCTCTGCGCAGCTTGTCGAGCTTAACGTATTTCTTGTGGATATAGTACGCCCACATGGTCATGGCCCGTTTGAAGCCGTAGCGAATAAGGAGTTGCTCGTAATACGCGGGATTGTACGGCATGAGCACCGATGGCTCTCGATCGAATCCGCCGACGAGCAGTCCGGACGTGTCGTTCAAGGTCGGATTGGCTGGTCCGCGAACCCCCTTCATTCCGGCCGACTGCAGCCATGCCCGCGCAGCGTCGAGAAGGGATGACGCTACGCCAAAGTCGTCGATCGTCTCGAAAAAACCGAAGAACCCGTTGGCGTCATCGTATTTCCGCAGGTGCATGCCGTTCGTGATGGCTGCGATGCGGCCGAGTACCCGTCCGGATTCGTCTTCCGCCAGGAATAGCTGCATTTTTCCATGATCGAAGAAGGCGTTCTTGCGAGGATTCAGCGACTTGTGAACGTCCCGGCGGAGCGGAGGAATCCAATGGGGATTCGTTTGATAGAGCTCGTACTGGAAGTCTACGAAACGCTTTCGCTCGCGAAGTGAGTAGACAGGTCGGACGGCGACGGATGCGGGCATGGGGACGGAGGATGAACGGCAGAATCAGGTGCCAAGATAAGCATGCACCGGTTCACACCGCGCCGCGCACACAACGTTTCGGAGGCGTGGACGGGCCCAGCATGGCGACGTACTGTTTCAGCCTATGCGGCGCCATTACTGGTGACGACGCCATGCTTTCTGCCGACGCGCCGGAATGCCTCGAGGATAAAGTCGAGTTCCTCGTCGGTATGCGTGGCCATATACGACGTTCGCATCAGCGATTGGCCCTGCGGCACGGCAGGCGGAACGACGGCGTTGACGAAGACGCCTTCATCGAGGAGGTCGCGCCAGAACTCAAAGCAGGTCATCATGTCGCCGATCACTACCGGAATAATGGGCGACTGGCTCGACCATACGTTGAATCCGGCATCGCGGAAGCCGGCTCGCATGTAATCCGAAATTTCCCAGAGGCGATCGAGCCGTTCAGGTTCGGTTTCCAGGATATCGAGGCATTTGAGGACCGTTGCCACGTTCGCGGGCGGCATGGAGGCACTGAAGACGTGCGTGGAGCTGCGGTGGCGAATGAACTCGATGACGTCTTCGCTGCCGACGCAGAAGCCTCCGAGGGAGGCAAAGCTCTTCGAGAACGTCCCTGTGGTGAGATGGACGGAATCCTGGAGACCGAAGAAAGCGGCAGAACCTCGCCCTCCGGGGCCGATCACGCCGCACGCGTGCGCGTCGTCGAGCATCAGTGCGGCCCCGAATTCATCGGCGAGCGCCGCCAGTTCGGGCACCTTGGCAATGACGCCGCTCATCGAGAAGACGCCGTCGGTAACGATTAGCTTGCCAGCTTCGGGATCTTCGGTTTGCACCTTCTCGAGCAGCCGCCGCAGATGATCGAGATCATTGTGCCGATAACGAAGCGTTTCGGCGAGGCTCACCTGCGTGCCGGCAACAATGCAAGCGTGATTGTCCTTATCGGAGAAGATATAGTCGTTCTTGGAGGCGACGGCCTGAATCACGCCTTCGTTGGTCATGTAGCCCGTCGAGAAGAGTACAGTGGCCTCGCGGCCCATGAACCGCGCAAGGCGCTCCTCCAGCTCGATGTGAAGATCGAGGGTTCCGTTCAAAAATCGGCTGCCTGTGCAGCCCGTACCATACTGCTTGATGGCGCGGGCGGCGGCCTCCTGAACGCGCGGATCGGAGGTGAGACCTAGATAGTTGTTCGACCCCGCCATGATGATCTCACGGCCGTTCATGATAGCGCGTGAGCCTTCGTTGCGCTCGATGGGCCGGAAGTACGGATAGAGATCCGCGGCCTTCACCAGCGCATAGTCGCCCGTTTGATCAAAGAAGCGATGACACTTTTCGAAGAGCGACGGCTCCTCTCGAACGGTCTGTGCCTCCTGTGCCGGATGAGTGCTGTCGTTCTTCCGATGAAAGTCAGGCAAGGTCATGTTCGATTCATGAAAAACTGGAGGAAGCACATGAGGAAAGTCGCTGATACGCTGGTGTACCGCTACGTTCCTTCGTTGCATCAACTTAGCGGCCAAAATACACAATTCCCACACACACAGTCGCTCTAGCTTCTGAGGGAGCGTCCGATGGGAGAACCTGCGACGGCTTCGTACGAAAGTGTGGGCCTCGGGTGGGGGTGAGGCGTAATCGAAGAGAGCACGCTTTCGATACAGGCGATCGCGTCTTTGTTCCCGCTCGTAGCGCGGTCTAACAGTCTGGCTTCATAGGATTTATGGTGGCTCAGAAAGGTGATAACGTCGTCGGGGGTGAGCGGCTGATCGAATACCGCCGCACCCAGACCGTTTCTCTGAAGAAATAAGGCATTCAAGGTCTGCTCGAAAATGCCTCTGTTGGGCACGACGAGGAGGGGCTTGCCCAGGTAGAGGGCCTCGCTGATCAAGGTGAAACCGGCGGTTGATATCACCGAACGGCTCGACGCAAGGTCCTTGAGGAATTCGTCGATGCACGGCTCCTTGAACTGCACGTTGTGATAACGCTCTGCATTTGCAGGCTTGGTAAAATTGTATACGATGAAGGATGCCTCGACGTCGCCAAGCGTCTGAAGCACGTGCTCGGCGCCGTCCGTGCTGTTATAATAGACGAGAACGTGGTCGCCCGACTGCGGCGCAATGGATTCTATACCGGGTCGGATGATCGGTGCGATGAGGGTCGTTCGCAGAGGGTCCTTCAGCGGTGGAAAGAAAAATGAAGTGATGAGAAGGTGCCGCGGATGCGACGGCGCGATCAGACGGACGACGACGGACGAGATTGCCGCGTCGATGCGGTACTTGATCGGTAGATCGTAGCGGGTCTCGGTGATAATCTGTTGATGATTGAACGAGAGGACGGGGACGTTGAGTCGATCCGCCGCACGGTGCGAAAACGCCTCAAAATCGGTGATCACGAGATCGGGGCGAAAATCCGCGAACGCATCGGCGAGGTCGTCAACGATCTCGTTGAGGCGCGTAATCGAATTCCAGTTGCTGCGAATCGTGTCGACGAACCGGACCTGGTTGCCCTCGAGCACCTGTCGTAGCGGAGGCACGGCTACAACCGGCTCGCCCGCAGCATCGAGAATGTCGCGGGCGGTCCCGCCGCAGCAGTAGACAATCTCGTGCCCCTGCGCTCGGAGCTCGTCCGAAACGGCCATGGCTCGGGATGTATGTCCGCGGCCCTGCCCACTAAGTGCGTATACAATTTTAGCCATGTCGTCTCGATTGCATTGATCGACCGTAGACGGTTGGCAAGCCGCGGAGGATGGATACGAAAATCGCTGCAATTCAACATCCACAAAGAAGGCGGAAGGCCTGCCCAGGCTGTTCCGCCAAACGACCCCCTCCTACGACCCGTCGTCGCCAAAGATTCGGGTGGCAATACTCGGGCGGCGGCGCTGCGCCGGTCGTCATCGGCCCAGCCGAAGCGAGGCCGAAAAACCGGCCGGAATCGGATAAACAGACAACGTGAGGTCTTCGCCGACGTCGAATTCCAGCAGATGCGCATTCACATACGCATCAAGAATGGCTAGCCCATGGAATAAGCCGACGCCAATGTACAAAAGGTCACGGTTGCGTCTGAGATCGTCACGTTTCTGGCGGAAGTGCCCGGCGAATTGTTCGGCGCCCTCACGGGGAATTTTATTTATTCGTAGGACCTCTTCGAAATCACGCTCATACTCCGGGAAGAGCGGGATGCCGTCCTCACGACGCGTCACAAAGTGAAAGGCGTGTCGATACAAAAGATAATGTTGATTGACGGCGATTGCCGACGCTGCGAGCCCGCCGATTCCAATCCATACGACAGGAATCTTGAAGTACTGACGGTTATAGTACTGGCCCCAACCGGGTACGGCTGCCGCCCGCCAGAGAGCGCCGTGAGGTGAATGGTCTTCGGGGAGATTTGAAGGGGCTGCTGCGCCGTTGTCTTGTGCGGAAGCGGGCACCGCCGCGATGGCGGTAAGACAGAGAAGGGCGGCGACAACGGGCCCGGCAAGGCCGCACGAACGTATTTTTGTGCGGGGATGAACGATGGACATCGTCGGTGAATTGGGGGGCGCACCGAACGTGTGAGAAGATTCGCGGAGAAGCGTGCAGAATTGCGGCAATGTCAGAGGAGAAGCTCCATGAGCCGTTCCAAATCGTCGCCGGAATAATATTCGATTTCGATCTTCCCGCCTCCACTCGAGTGGCGAATTTTTACCTGCGTGCTCAGCAAGGATCGCAGCTGCGAGGTGTACTCCCGGACCTGGAGGGAATCCCTGTCCGCCGGCGCCGGCGCAGGCGGCTCCGACATCTTCGTCGATTCCCGCGACCCTTCCACTTCCTCGTCCGCTTCCCTCCACGACCTCACGCGCTCCTCGACTTGCCGCACGGAAAGATCTTCGTTCTCGA
Source organism: uncultured Rhodothermales bacterium (assembly GCA_964487555.1). Lineage (GTDB taxonomy): Bacteria > Bacteroidota > Rhodothermia > Rhodothermales > VXPQ01 > CAZART01. The sequence continues at coordinate 28,327 of CAZART010000010.1, read as the reverse complement.
TCGCCGTGATGAGCTCAAGCTGGAAACCGGCGTCTTCCACGCTGACAAGGGCGCGGGCGTGCCCGACCGATACCCGTCCGTCGCGGAGACTCGCCTGAATTCGAGGCGGCAGCTTTAGAAGCCGAAGGAAGTTGGCGACGGTCGCCCGGTTTTTGCCGACTTTTTGAGCCACCTGCTCCTGGGTAAGCTCGCATTCATCAATCAGACGCTGATAGCCGAGCGCGACCTCGATGGGGTTGAGTTCTTCGCGCTGAATATTTTCGACGATGGCCATCTCCAACATAGCCTCACTATCCGCCTCGCGCACGTAGGCCGGTATGCGCTTCAATCCCGCGCGGCGGGCCGCCCGAAGGCGCCGTTCACCAGAGATGATTTCGAATCCTTCTTCCGTGGCCCGAACGGTGATCGGCTGGATGACGCCAAGTTGGAGAATGGATGCGGCGAGTTCGTCGAGAGACTTCTCGTCGAAGTTCTTGCGCGGCTGATAGGGGTTGGGACGCACGTTGTTCACGTCGACGTCGGCAACACGCCCGGCGAGGCGAATTCGGTCGATGCGTTGGGATCGTTCGCTGTCTTGCTGGTCTCTTTCCTCCTGAGAAGGAAGGATTGCGCTCAAGCCGCGACCGAGAGCTGCTTTCTTAGTAGACATAATTCAGATCCTCGCACGTTATCTCGCGTAGCCGTTAGCCGCCGTCGATGAAGGAGAGTACGTTCCGTCGCCGTGTAAGTCCGACTCGGATACCGGCTCGTGGGTCTCGCTGCGGCTGCCGTCAAGAAAGGAGCGGCTACTGTGAATGACCTCTCGGGCGAGGGCGATGTAATTTCGCGCACCGATACAGGTGGCGTCATACAGCAGCACGGGCTTGCCGAAGCTCGGGGCCTCGGATAGTCGGACGTTGCGCTGAACGATGGTCTTGAAGACCTTGTCACCGAAGTATCGTCTGACCTCGTCGGCAACCTGGTTGGAAAGGCGAAGCCGCGTGTCGAACATCGTCAGCAGGACGCCTTCGATCTCGAGCTCGGGATTCAGGTGCTGGCGGACGATCTTGATGGTGTTGAGAAGTTGGCCGAGGCCTTCGAGGGCGAAGTACTCGGCTTGTACCGGAATGAGAACCGAATCGGATGCCGTAAGGGCATTCACGGTGAGCAGGCCCAGAGAGGGTGGGCAGTCGACCACGACAAAATCGTACTTCCGGCGGATGCGCGTGAGCGCATTCTTTAGGATCTGCTCTCTCTCCATCACGTCGACCATCTCGATCTCGGCACCGACGAGATTGATGTGGCTTGGCACCACGTCGAGAAAGTCCATCTCGGTTTTCTGCACCGCATCCTCAACCTGCATGTCTCCGATGAGCACCTCGTACGTGGAGTGCCGCGGCGACCTATGCTCGATGCCAATGCCGGACGTGCAGTTGGCTTGCGGATCAACGTCGATCAAAAGCGTGGGATGCTCCGTCGCAGCCAGCGAAGCAGCGAGATTGATCGACGTTGTCGTCTTTCCTACGCCACCCTTTTGGTTGGCAACCGAGATAACTTTTCCCATGGACTATCTGCCTGGATTAGGTGCCGAACGAAACCGGTGGAGATCGGAAAACGGACGGTCCGACGCTGCGATCCCAGTCCGTAACGGTGGGTGTGAACCTTGCTCGAAAGCCCGGAAAACTGCGCGCCTAATCTATGAAGAATCGAGGTTGCAAACCACTTACGAGCACCGCCCGCGCTTTCGTATCCGCAAAGCGGTCGCGGGTTTCATGCGCTCCGCATCTTTTGGTAAAACAAGGTGTTGGAATGAGCCGTTCTGCGCCGTTTCTTCGGATCCGACATTTGCGTAGTATGTCCGGTGTCACCGGCGCTCCTCGTTTCATCCCTCACCAACACCGATCATTCCTGTGGCCCGCCGATTTGTACTGAAGTCGGACCAGTCCTCAGCCGGGGAGCGGCTGTCTATTGACTATGCCGCCGAACTCAACGAGCAGCAGTTTTCCGCGGCAACCGCGTCGGGCGGTCCCGTCCTCGTGATCGCCGGCGCCGGCACCGGTAAGACGCGTACGCTCGTATACCGCGTCTCCTACCTGGTGGAGAAGAACGTCGATCCCGAGCAGATCGTCCTCCTCACGTTCACGCGCCGGGCCGCGCGCGAAATGCTCGTCCGCGCCTCGATGCTGCTGGACGGACGCTGCAACCGGGTCTCCGGCGGCACATTCCATTCGTTTTGTTTGGGCGTTCTTCGCCGCCATGCACGACGAATCGGGTTTCCGAACAACTTCAATATCCTGGATGCCGCGGATTCGGCCGACGTCCTCGACGTGCTTCGGACTTCCAAAGGCTTCAACAGTCTGGACAAGCGCTTTCCGCGCAAGAAGACGTTGTATTCCATGTTTTCGGCAGGCACGAACCGCGGCCAGTCCCTCGAGGAGATCCTGGAAGCCAAGTATCCGCAGTTTATCGAATTCCTCGAACCGCTTCAGGAGCTGCGGCGGAGCTTCGCGGAATACAAGCGGCAGTGTGGCCTCATGGATTACGACGATATCCTCCTGCACACCGCGGAGCTCATGTCCCGGGACGAATCCGTTCGTAATCAGGTGAGCGCGGGATGCCGCTACGTGCTGGTCGATGAGTACCAGGACACGAACCGGCTGCAGTCAGATCTCGTGAAACATTTTTCGAGCGTTCACGGCAACGTCATGGTGGTCGGAGACGACGCACAGAGCATCTACCGGTTTCGTGGGGCGGATTTTCGGAATATCTTCGACTTCCCGAAGGACTTCCCAGGCACTACGCTGCTGAAGCTCGAGAAAAACTACCGGTCCACCCAGCCGATCCTGGATCTCGCGAATCATCTGATAGAGAAAGCGAGCCGAAAATACGAGAAGCAGCTGTTCAGCGACATGACGGAAGGCGAGCGGCCGGCCGTCGTTCCCGCGCCCGACACCCGTGATGAAAGCCGGTTTGTCAGTCAGATGGTGCTGCATCTGCGGGAATACGGGGTAGCGTTGAACCGCATGGCCGTGCTCTTCCGGAGCAGCTTCAACTCGTACGATCTCGAGACCGAACTCAATCGCCACAACATACCCTTCGTGAAGTATGGCGGATTGAAGCTGAGCGAGGCGGCGCACATCAAAGATGTAGCCGCGCATCTTAAGGTGGCTGAAAATCCGATGGATGCCGTGTCGTGGAACCGCATCCTGCAGCTGCTCGACGGTATCGGTCCGAAGACGGCGCAGGATCTCGTGGAGTGGATTACGTCGGCGGAGGATGATCCATTTGTCGTGCAAGACCGTCCGTTCTCGCCGCGATACGTCGACGAGATTACGAAGCTTTTCGATCTGCTTCGCCGGATGCGAGGCGGGTCAATGACGTTGATGGAGGAAGTGGAGGCGTTGATCACGTATTACGAGCCCATCTTGAAGCGCAAGTACTACGAGGATTACCCCAAGCGTCTACAAGATCTGGAGCATTTCGTCGCGCTTACGGCCAATTACACGGATCGAGGCGACTTTCTGTCGTCGATGGCGCTTGATCCCATCGAGCTCACGGCGCTGGATGCCGACCCGGCGGACGACGACGAGGCGCCGCTGGTTCTGTCGACGATCCATTCGGCGAAGGGGCTCGAATTCCACACCGTGTTCATCATACACGCGCTCGACGGCGTGCTGCCTTCGATGTATTCGTTGAAGAATCAAGATGCCCTGGACGAGGAGCTGAGGCTGCTCTACGTAGCGGTGACGAGGGCAGAGGAGAATCTCTTCATCTCCTATCCTATTTTGCAGTATCGTCGGTATCAGGGGCAGTATCTGACCGATCCAAGCCGATTTATCGCGGACGTGCCGGCGAAGCTGCTGGAAGAAATGCGTCTTGTGGAGGAAGACGCGCCGCGACTTCTCCCCGAAGGATCAAGCGGCGACGGCGCCTCAGAGCTGTCCGATGCGTCGAACGATCACGCGCTTATCGACGGCGGCAAAGCGGCGGAAGGCGGAGCGGGGTCGGGCGATGCCGAGCCGTTTGCGGATGACGGACTTCCATTTTGACCGATGCGGTCTTGCGAATGAACGAGCCGATGTTCTCAGCGTCGAATTGGATTCCAGTTTTCTAATCGGATGCCTCGAAGTGCGTCATACAGTTCGCTGGCCGACAAAGCGGCCTTGATTGCAGAGCATGCCACGGTCGTGGAGGCCCAGCGTTCTTCACTCGAGGTGATCAAGTGTCTCAACGTGGCCATTTTTGACGAAGAACGCATTATCAACACGTTCGATCGAGAGGACCTCATGATCCTGCTCGTTACCGTCGATGACGTACCGGTCGGCTTCAAGATCGGCTATCGCGAGAACCGATTCGTGTACTACAGCGCAAAAGGAGGCGTGCTTCCGGATTACCGCCGGCAGGGGCTGGCGAGCAAGATGCTCTATGCCATGATGAGCCGGGCGCGGGAGCGAGGCTACGTACGATTTGCGTTTGACACCTTCCCGAATCGCCATGCCGGGATGACGATTCTCGGCCTGAGGGAAGGCTTCCGCGTCGTAAAAGCGGATTTTAATAAGACGTATAAGGATTGGCGCCTACGGCTTGAGAAAAGAATGACGGAAGCGTAAAAGGGGAAGGGGGAGGGGAACGTTCTTCCGTCTCCGACCTCCTGCCATTCATCTCCCGTCGAATAGGGCTCTGCGTCTTGGGGTGGATGTTTGCTAGAAAAGGGCGTAAACGAAGGGGGCCAGAGCCGAGCCTTGCGTCAAGACGATCAGCAGACTCAAAAGTACGAGTACGACGACGATTGGAGCCAGCCAGAATTTCTTGCGGACGCGGAGGAAATTCCAGAACTCGCGAAGGATGGTGACTTTGGACATAGCAACTACGTCGTTTGTGGGCAGGTGCGAGCGGATGGAAGGTGACCTGCTCGAGCTGAGAATCCGCAATGGAGAGAATACCACGCAGACGATTCATTTGGGTTTCGATTTAGGTACGAATGCCAAACGGTGATGCCGCCAAGAAAGCCGCCGGCGTAAAGGCGGCTTCGTTCGTTGAAGACGGAATGCGCGTCGGTCTCGGCACAGGCTCGACCACGGCGCATGCCCTTAAAGAGCTTGGCCGTCGCGTCCGAGATGAGAGTCTGGACATCGTCGGCACGCCGACGTCCATCGCTGCCGAAATGCTGGCGAGGCAGCAGGGAATACCACTCGTAAGCCTGGATGAGATCGACGCTCTGGATATCGCCCTCGACGGCGCCGACGAAGTCGATCCTCAATTCAACCTGATCAAGGGTCGTGGCGCCGCACAGACGCGGGAGAAGATCGTGGAGTCGCTCGCGACGGAATTGGTCATTTTGGTGGATGCGTCCAAGATCGTCGAGCGGCTGGGCACCAAATTCCCTGTGCCGGTCGAGATCCTGCCGATGGCCTGCCGGCCGGTTGAACGAGCGCTGCGTCGACTGGGAGGAGATCCGGAGCTGCGTCTCGGCGATCGCAAGGATGGGCCTATCGTCACCGATCAAGGTTTCTGGATTCTGGATTGCCGGTTCGACGGCATCGATGATCCCGGTGGACTCGACCGGTCGATCAAGCTTATACCGGGAGTTCTCGATCATGGCCTTTTTATTGGAATGGCCACGCGAGTCCTCGTCGGGCGCGATGACGGTAACGTAAGTGACTATCGGGACGGTTTAATGGTATGACGTCCGGACGGTTTTCTATTTTATCGTCGCGAGGTCCCGTTTGAGGCTCGGCTGTCGTCGGCTCTTGAAGGCGCGCCTGAGGGCAGAACGAGGGGTACAACGATGGGCGCAGAACGAGGGGCGCCGAACGAGCGTCACAGAACGAGGGGCACAGAACAAATAAGGGGATGAGAGCACTGATCTCTCATCCCCCCTGAATCCTTTACTGGCCGATACCGACTGTCGTGAAGATGCCGGCTATTTGAGCTTGAAGGTGATCGGCAGCGACATCTTGACCTTGACCGCTTTACCGCGCTGCTGACCCGGCTTGAACTTGGCTTGTTGGACGGCTCGAATCGCTTCCTCGTCGCATCCGGCGCCGATTCCGCGCACGACCTGAGGATCGACGACGCTGCCCTCTTCATCCACGACAAACTGGACGATCACGCGGCCTTCCACGCCGGCCTTCTTTGCGATCTCCGGGTATTTAATCTTCTTCTGGATCGCACTGAGGCCGCCGATCAGCTCGGGCATCTGCTCGACGATCACGAAGATCTCGGGCTCTTCCTCTTTCTCCTCTTCGGCAGGAGGAGGCGGCGGAGGCGTGTCGGCGATCGGCTCATCCATGTCGAGCGAAGCATCGAGATCAAGATCGTCATCTTCGAGGATCTCATCATTGGGAACCTCGATGGGGACGGGGGGCTTCGGCGGCGGAGGCGGCTGCTCTATCTGCGTCGTCTGCTTGACCTCCTCCATATCGATCTGCTCCTGCTCCGGCATGACAATCTCAAAGTCGCTGCCCGGGCTCCAATCCACGCGGAACGCAACGATCAAAAGGGCGAGGGTGGCGATGAGGCCTATCTCCACGAAGATCGGATACTTCTTGCGAAGATCGAATTTTTCGAGTTTACGTAGTGCCATGGTCTTCGATCAGTGTGCGAGTTCTGGAATTCTACTCGGCAAATATACGACAACTCGTTAGCCGAAACATTGAAGAAGTTCCGGGTACCCGACGTTCGCCCATCGGTTCCGTGAATTTATCCGGCCGGCGCGCCGCGATTTGTGGGCCGAGCGTGCGCTGCCGCGGCAAGGTGCACCGGAAATCCGATCACGCCGTCGTTTCTGCGGAGCGGGGTTTGCGTCGGCGGAATCTCCAGATGGACGCACCGGTGAGCAGACCGGCTGAGTTGGCCAGCGCGTCCCAGAGTTCGGATTCGCGGCCGATGGGTACGATGCCCTGGTATATTTCCATCAAGACGGCATAGGCGAGACCGGCTGCCACGACCCATCGGAAGCGTGTACGAACCTCCATCCGCAGCGAGTACATCCACAACCATCCGAAGACGGCAAACATCGTAAAGTGGCCGATCTTGTCGGCGCTGACGACGCGTATCTCCGGCAGCTCTCTGCCGGGAATGCTGCAGAGGACGAGGATGAAAAACGTCCAGGCTGCGGCCACGAGAAGGCGGAGCGCGCGCGGTCGAGATGATTCGGTGCGGTTATTCATCAAATCGAAAAAAGCTCTTTGAAAACGAACGGCAATTCATCGAGGAGATCCGTCGCCTGGAGCGTACGAACGTCCCGGTGGGCGGCATACCGGTCGGCGGCGGCACCGCCGATGTACAGCCCCGCAATGGCAGCGTTCTGGGGAGATAGGCCCTGTGCGAGGAGGCCGGTACAGATGCCGGCCAGTACGTCGCCGGTTCCGGCGGAGGCAAGGCCTGTGTTGCCGGTGGATGGAATCCACGCCCGGCCGTCGGGTGTGGCGACGACGCTGGGCATGCCTTTCAGGACCAGCACGCAGTTCCATTCGCCCGCGAAGTGTTGGGCAAGGGCGATGCGGTCTTCGGGTTCGATCTCGACCTGGTCCAGGGCCGTACCGGCGAGGCGGTTGAATTCGCCCATGTGCGGTGTGAGAATCCAGCGGCCGCGGGAGTGACGCGACAGGACGTCCGTGTGGCCGGCCAGCGCGTTGATGCCGTCGGCATCGATCACCAACGGCACGTCGACCTGCCTCAGAAAACGGCGGATGAATTCACTCGTGGATTCGGCTTTGCCCAGGCCGCAGCCGATCAGTGCGGCGTCGGCCTTTTCGAGTCTTCCGGCGAGAGCCTCCATAGCGCCGTCGGGATCGATGCCTGCATCGGTGGACGGGAGTGCGATGGTCGTGATCTCCGTCATCTTGATGCCGAGAACATGTTCGATCCGCTCGTCGCACGCGCACGAGACGTATCCGGCACCGGCCCGCGCTGCGGCGGAGGATGCCATGACGGGTGCACCGGTCATGCCCGCCGCGCCGGCGATGGTCAGGGCATATCCGACCGAATACTTGTGCGCATCAGGCGGCCGTGAAGGAAGAAGGAGGCGTATGGCAGCATCCGTAGTTCGCATGGCGCATCCTTTGCGGCCGGAGATGGCCGGTGCCGCGAGCCGGTGCGGCGGAATGCCGATATCGACGATTTCAATTTCGCCGGCATATTCGGGGCCATGATTCAAGCAGAGGCCGGCTTTTAGCGTGCCCATGGTGATCGTGAGGTCCGCCTTAAAGGCGGCGCCGAGAACGGTGCCCAGATCGGTGTGCAGTCCGGTTGGAACGTCGATGGCAATCCTGGCGCCGCGCTGCGCGCTTAGCCGCTGCACGAGACTGAGGATCGGTTCGCGAAGCCGGCTGGTGATTCCGGTGCCCAGCAGGGCGTCGACGTGCACGTCCGCGGGCGGGACATCGCCGAGACCGGTGAGCGGATGGATTCGCAGGCGCCCGTCATCGTTGTGAGCCTCGAGTTTTTTGAGGAGCCGATAGTTCGCGGCGGCGTCCTCGCTCATCTCGCCCTCGGCGCCAAGTGTTATCACGCGAACATGGCCGCCGTGCTGATGGAGGTAGCGAGCGAGCACGAATCCGTCTCCGCCGTTGTTACCTTTGCCGCAGTACACGGCCACGCGAAGGCGGGCCGCGGGCCCAAACCGGCGTTCTATGCTCAAGGCCGCATCCCGGCCGGCCGTTTCCATGAGGGTGCGGCCGGATATGCCGAAATCCTCGATCGTGAATCGATCGGCCTCGCGCATGGCTTCGGCGGTCAGGACGGGCTCCATTCGTGTCATGACGTGTGGACGTGGTTCAATCAGGGTTCACCGCGGAACGGGAATGCGAAGCGTATCGGGCAAAGTGGTTTCCCACCGGCTCCGAACACGTACCGGTTCGGTGTGCCACGCTATGCCCTCCGCCGGACGGTACGGTAGCAATAGGCCGGGATCCCACGTGCCGCTGTTGTCGACGTCTGCGAATGCGCGAATCCGGTAGGAGCCGGCGGGGAGTTCGGAGAATACGAATGAACCGGCCGAATCGGCGTTCGCCGTGTAGGTCGGTACGGCGGCAGTGACCTCGAGCGGATACACCTGCACGACGATTTGGGATGATTCGACGGTCCCGGTGAAGCTCGTGTCGTCCGTCGCAACCATCGCGCGGGTCACTCCGGCAATTTCGCCGGTTTCCTCTATCGGAATACGCCTGTAGGACCTGGCATACGTGGTATCGGGACCGGAAAGTTGTCGCGCGTCGACGTCTATGGATATTCGTTCGCCGTGCTGCAACCGGGGATCAGTCACAATTTCGTAGTCGGTGCCGTTCGCCGTAACGGCAATGAATCCTCGGTCGACGCCCGCCGAATCGGTGACCGAGACGGCAGCGCCGAGCAGCTCTTCGCTGATCGGTCGGTTGAAACGAATGCCGGGCTCAAGCTCGCGTGCGATCGGGGTTACGTCCTCGCTCGGAGGATCAGCCGGCAAAAAGTCGACGAAGCGTGTGCGCAACGTGTCGTTTTCCTGCGCCGGCGTGAGATAGACCGGCTCGGGATCGACCACGTTTCCACTCGTATCGGCGACGGCGGAAGGTACAATGCGGTAGCTCCGGTTTTCAAGCTCGTCCGTGATCAGGTGCACCTGCCGGGGTTCGGCCTGCAGGAGATAGAGATCGTGTATTGCGAACCGCTCACCGGTCGACGAGTCGGCAAGGGTCCACGCCGTCGGATCGCGATCCACCAAACGTACCGGTTCGGAGAAGCGAAGGAGATGGCGCGACTGGGCCTGTGACTGCGCGCGCACAGGCGTGGGCCCGGTCGTATCGATGGCTGCAAGGACCCACGAAGAGGCGGCGATTTCAGCCGTGCTGTCGGCGAAGAACGCCGCGGCCGGTGGCGCGGCGTACCGCTCCTGAGGATCAGGACGCAGGTTGCGGTTGTCGTCGCGAAGAGCCGGAACGAAGTAGAACTGCTCCGTCAGGTAATCGAACGTGAAGATCCCTTCGCTGTCGGTTTGTGTGCGGTAGGACGGCCGCTCGCCGAGTACGCCGGGAGCCGTACTGTCCGGAAGCGCATACGCGAGAACATCTACGCCGGCCATCGGTGCGCCGTCGGATGATGCGACGACGCGACCCGTCAGCCTTCCGGCGCTAATCGTAGGGCCCGTCGAAAAGGCGTAGACGATCGGCGATGTCAAGGTCACACTGTGCAGGTCGCGAAGGTTCGAGTCGATCGTGAGCACGTATGTGGTGTTCTCCCGCAGGGGATCAGGAAAGCGGATGACCACGCTTCGGCCGCTCCAATCAAATTCCACCGGACGATCGGACGAGGGTGAGATCGAGAAGGCCTGCGTGAAGGAGGCCTGGTCGACGTACTCGGAAAACGTGAGACGGACGAAATCGGCGTCGACATTTACCGCGCCCTGTGCGGGGGTCGCTTCCACGAGCTCCGGTGGCGTTTCGTCCCGAGGACCGCCCGAAGGAGGGATCGGGGTCGCGCATCCGGCGGCGGCCAGGATCAACATGATGGCAAGGGCATGGGCACGTCGGATCATCCGTCGTCGGCGCTCTGACTTCGGAGCGTGAAGAAAAGATACACGCCGATGGCCGTCGCCGTCATAATCACGACCGGTTCGACGATGCGGCGCACCCACCCTGCTCTCGGCGGATCGCCCTGCGTCTCCGCATAAGCCCGGTCTTCAACGTGCGCGACGGCCGTTCTGTCGATGGTATCGGCGGCGTCTTTGGCGCAGTGTTCGTCGAGGATGATACGACCGTCCCGATCGGTGAGAGAGTACTGAAGGCCCAGTCGGAGGATCCGATCGAGACGCCGGCGACCGGCAGGCGCATATACTACGCTCGCATCCTCAACGCTAAATGCCAGACGAGGAAGATTTGCGGCGTGCAGGGGAGAATCATCTACGAAGTACACTTCGTGACCGTTCGATTTCCACCTTTCTACGAGTGCCGATCGGAGATAAGGCATCTGCGCCGAAGCTTCGAGTGCAAGGGTGTCGACGTCGGACGGAAGCTCGCCCAGACATTCCAGGGCGAGTCCCTGATAGATGGAAAGGTTCGTGTCCTGGGCGCGTGCCGGCGAAGCGCCTGTCGACATGAGGAAGCCGAGTAGTACCAGAGCGCACCGGAGTGCGCCATCAAGCATAGATACCGCGCATTCGCAGCGCGCTGGCGACCTTGTCGATCGCGAGCACGTACGCCCCGATTCGCATAGAAACGTTGTATTTCTTGCTGGCCTCAAAAACATTCTCGAATGCGGTGCGCATGATTCGGTCGAGACGACGGTTGACCCGGTCAAGCGTCCAGAAGTAGCCCTGACGATTCTGAACCCACTCAAAATAAGAAACCGTAACGCCGCCGGCGTTCGCCAGAATATCCGGAATTACGATCACTCCTTTTTCGTTGAGGATATCATCGGCATCGGGGGTCGTGGGGCCGTTGGCCCCTTCGGCGATGATTTTCGCTTTTACGTCGCGGGCGATTCGCTTGTTGATCTGGTCTTCTTTAGCGGCCGGTACGAGGACGTCGGCGTCCAGCGTAAGCAATTCCTCGTTAGAGATCTTCTCGGCATCGTGAAAGCCTTCGAGTGAATTCCTGTTCGCCGAGGCGTACTCGATCATCGACTGGACGTCGAGCCCGTTCTCATTGTAGTAGCCGCTCGTGATGTCGCTCACGGCTACGATCTTGCAGCCCTGTTCCTGCAGAAGACGCGCCGCGATCGAGCCCACGTTGCCGAAGCCCTGCACGGCCACGGTGCAGTCCGCCGGGCGCAGCCCGATCCGGTCCATCGCGGCGAGGGTAACGGTCATCACGCCGCGGCCGGTGGCCTCTTTGCGTCCGTACGATCCGCCCAGCATAATAGGTTTGCCCGTCACGACGGCATTCTCCGTCCGCTTCGCGTGCATCGAGTACGTATCGAGAATCCACGCCATGATTTGCTCGTTGGTATTCATATCCGGCGCGGGGATATCGCGATCGGGTCCGAACACGTCGATCATGTTGGCGGTGTAGCGGCGCGTGAGGCGCTCGAGCTCACCGGGGCTCATCTCGCGCGGATTACAAACGACGCCGCCCTTCGCGCCGCCGAACGGCACGCTGACGACGGCACATTTCCAGGTCATCCAGGCCGCAAGTGCCTTTATCTCATCGAGGCGAACGTCGGGCGCATAGCGGATTCCCCCTTTGCTCGGCCCGAGGATCTCGTTGTGAATAACCCGGATTCCCTCGAACACTTTGATGCGTCCGGTGTCCATGATCACCGGAACCGCCGTGACGAAGACCCGCGCGGGGGAGAGGAGATATTCGTAGAATCCAGGATCGAGCTCGAGGATTTCCGCCGCGATATCGAAGCGTTCCATCATCGAACGGAACGGATTCTCGCGATCGGGAATGGGCGCGGGCTCCTGGTAGACGGCCCGTTCGTATACGCTGCGCTTGTAGGGCATGGTTATTCGTTCCGGATTCTGAGTTCTCGGTTCATATTCGGCAGCGTGTATGCTCTTCGTTCCGCTCGGCGACGGGGTAGACAACCTCTGGAAAGCGCTTTTCCGAAATGCGTACGCAAGCTGACGGGAATAGATCGCTATGGTTCTCGTGTGCGCTTTTATCGTGCGCGGATTTTATCGTGCGCGACTCAAGGTGGGTGCGTCGCGTTGCGTGCGCAGGCGGAAAGTACTGGAGATGAAAAGTAGAGTTTCTATTTCGCCACTCCCCATGAATCTTTCATCATCTTGATGTCGGAACCACTCACCCATAGACGACGCAAAGAAGTGGCGTCGCTCATTCAGAAAAAGTATCGAGAGCGCCTCGGGCAGACGCTGATAGAGGGTCGCCGCTCGGTGGGTTCCGCCCTGGATGCCGAGGTGCCGCTGCTGGACCTCCTGATTGCCGACTCCGTGGTGAACGATGCCGAGATTCAGCGGCTGATGGCGAGGACCAGTGCGCCGGTACACATCGTACCGGATGAGGAGCTCGATGCCATTTCTGCCGTCGAAACGACGCAGGGCGTGCTCGGGGTGGTGGCGATCCGGACTGTCTCGGTCGACACCCTTACGTCGGCAACGCGCATTCTCGTGCTTGACGGCCTTCAGGATCCGGGCAATGCCGGCACCCTCCTTCGGACGGCGGCGTGGTTCGGCGTGGATGCTGTCGTGACGGCGCCGGGCACGGTCGATCTCTACCATCCGAAAGTCGTCAGAGCAACCATGGGGGCGATTTGGGACCTTGCGCATACCCACGTCGACGATCTGGCCGGTATGCTTGGAATGCTGCGGCAGAAGGGATTTCGCATCTATGGGGCCGATTTGAAGGGGACGGATGTGCGGGCCTGGAATCCGTATCCGAGGTCGGTTCTTGTTCTCGGAAGCGAGGGGCACGGTATTTCCACGCCGGTTTCGGCCGTTATCGACGAGCGCGTCGCCATTCCCGGAAGCTCGACGGGGGAAGCCACTGAATCGCTCAACGTGGCGATCGCGGCTGGGATCATTCTGTATGAATGGCAACGGTGCAGGACGTGATGCCGTGGGGTTGCGGCGACGACGAGGTGTTTGCCATGCCCAAGCCATGGGAAAAGATCAATACGTAGATACGCATTAGATAGCAATGTCAGTTCGTCTATGCATTAAATGGAACGTGCGGACTGACAGCGAAGTAACGCGTATATTTTAGACCCCATATCCATTCTTATAGCAAATCGTAACGCGGCATGGAAATTCCGTCGCTCCAGGGCCTGAGCATCGATCCGGGTCTGATGACCATGGAAAAACCGGCGGTCCTGGGCGAGAAGCATACCTCGCTCCGAATCGGTGTGCCTGCCGAGATCTCGAACGAAGAACGCCGCGTCGCGCTGGCCCCAAGTGGGGTGGCCGCGCTCGTTGCGAACGGACACGAAGTGTTCGTGCAGAAGCAGGCAGGCGCACAGGCGCATTTTTCCGACGTCGAATACGCGGAGTATGGCGGCGAGATCGTTGAATCTCCCGCCGAACTCTACAGCAAAGTCGAGATGATCGTGAAGGTGGGGCCCCCGAGCGGCGATGAGATGGATTATTTGCAGGAGAAGCAAATTTTGATCTCAGCCCTCCACCTCGGGCATACGACGCCGGAGTTTCTGAAGCGCCTGATGGAGCTGAAGATCACCAGCATCGGATTCGAATTCATTCGTGATCCGGACGGATCGCTGCCGATCGTTCGCATGATGCACGAGATCATGGGCTCGATGTCGGTACAGATTGCTGCGCGCTATCTCGAAAGCAGCGAAGGCGGGAAGGGCGTGATGTTGGGCGGCATCTCGGGCGTGCCCCCCTCGACGGTCGTGATCCTGGGAGCGGGCGTCGTAGGGGAGTGGGCCGCACGAACCGCACTCGGCTACGGTGCCCACGTCATCGTGCTTGATTCCGACCTCACCGCGCTGCGGAGTCTGGAACACTTCCTCGATCGACGGATTACGACGGCCATGGCCTCGCCTCAGTATCTCCGACGGGCGGTGCTGACGGCCGACGTCGTTATCGGCGCCATGATGGCCGAAGGCGCCCGCTCGCCCGTGCTCGTCACCGAAGATCTGGTCAAATCGATGCGGGCCGGGACGGTCATCGTGGATGCGGTGATCGATCAGGGTGGCTGCATTGAGACAAGCCGGCCGACGACCCATTCGGATCCCATCTTTCGGAAGCACGGCGTGATCCATTACTGCGTGCCGAACATGCCGTCGAATGCAGCCCGGACTGCCACGTACGCACTGACGAACGTGCTCGTGCCGTACCTCGTCCAGATCGGCGAGGTCGGTTCGATCAACGAAGCCTTGTGGCGTAATGTCGGACTTCGCAACGGCACGTATGTATACCGCCGCCACCTGACGAAGAAGAGCCTGGCCGCTATGTTCGGCATGCCTCACAGGGACATCGAGCTGCTGATCGCTTCAGGCATCTAAATGCGCCGGTAGGCCTCATCGGCGTCGTCCGAACGGCATATCCATGTGTCGATCCCGTACCATTCATTCGTTTACACCCCAATGGCTCAGACAATGCCTGCCGTTGTGAATTACGGGAGTCAACCCGGGAGCGTAGAGCTGCGCGAAGTACCGGTCCCCGGCATCGGCGAGGAGGACGTCCTGTTGGCCGTGCGGGCGGTGGGGATCTGCGGCAGTGACGTACACCAATGGCAGGGTTCGCACAGCTGGCCCGTGAATTACCCCTGCGTCCTCGGCCACGAATTCGGCGGTATCGTGGCGCAGGCAGGACCACGCGTCCGTGAGTTTAGTGAGGGGGATCGCGTCGTTAGTGAAACAGCCGCGGTTATCGACCCGACGTCGCCGTTATCCCGTGCAGGGAATTATCATCTCGATCCATCTCGGCTGGGATTCGGATATGGCGTCGACGGGGCCATGACGTCGTTCGTTCGGGTGCCGGAGCGCTGCCTGCATCACGTGCCGGCGGGGTTGCCCTTCGAATCGGCCGCCTTGACGGAACCGTGCTGCGTCGCCTACAGTGCGGTTTGCGCCCATTCCGCTGTGAAGCCCGGAGACGACGTTCTCGTTATCGGTCCCGGGCCGATCGGGCTGCTGTGCGGGGCGATGGCGCGGATAAGCGGGGCGGGCCGCGTCGTCGTTTCGGGTCTAACGAGCGACGCTCGCCGCTTCGACGTCGCGCGGGAGCTTGGCCTCTCTCCTGCGC
Source organism: uncultured Rhodothermales bacterium (assembly GCA_964487555.1). GTDB lineage: Bacteria > Bacteroidota > Rhodothermia > Rhodothermales > VXPQ01 > CAZART01. Next base: position 12,705 of record CAZART010000010.1, on the reverse strand, counting down.
TGTCGACGGAAGTGCCGGATCTCGTCGGATCTACATATCGAGGCCTCGGTTTCGACGTCGTGGTGGACGCGGCGGGCGTTTCCCCCACCTTGAAGCAGGCCATCGAGGTAGTGCGACCCGGTGGGCACATCTCGAAGGTAGGATGGGGCCGTCGGCCGCTCGATTTCAGCATCGATCCGATCGTTCAGAAGGCCGTCACGATCCAGGGAAGCTTTTCGCACAACTGGCCGATCTGGGAGCGCGTCTTGAAACTGCTCGCCTCGGGGCAGCTCGATGTCGGTCCCATCGTAAATCGAGTGGCTGCGCTCGACGAGTGGGAGGACTGCTTCGAAAAAATGCACGAGTGTGACTTCGTAAAGGCCGTTCTCCGACCGTCGGCGATCGCCTAATGCAGCTCCTTGATGCGAAGATTTCTGAACCAGATCGGCGCATCACCGTGCTTGCCCTGAAGACCGATGTGTCCGTACGTCGGCAGGTCCGCCTTAGAGATGCTGAGCCACTCCGGGATCTCCGACCCGTCCGGATTTACGGCGGCCGACCACCATTTACTCATGTCCATCTCGGAAACCAGCACCTCGTTCAGGAGGACTGAAATGTGCTCGTCACGGCACATGATCGTCATGCGATTCCACTCTCCCGGGCGTTTGACGGCGCTCTCAGCAGGAGCGACGTGCCCGAAGACGGCTCCCGCCTGCCACGTTTTCGGCGCACCGGCCCACTGCTCGGCGTAGTCGTCGGCAATTTGGATCTCAACGGAGTTCGGCACCCAATTTATGAGGTCGCTGACGTAGACGAAGACGCCGCTGTTCGTCGCATCGGCGTTGCGGAACTCCAGGTCGATGATGAAACTGTCGTACACCTTGCCCGTCCAGAGGACTTCGTCCTCCGTCGCGGTGAGCACGCCGTCGTCCATGGACCATACGCCGTCGGGCCGGACGGCGCCGGCCAGATTGGGAGCGAAGAGGTCGGACCATTCCGGACCGCTCGTGTTGGGATGGAGCGACGACTGCGCTCGGGAGGCTTGATGGCTGACGCCGCACAGCAGCGCGAACAGGAGAATTAGCCGAGACATTGCTTTCCTGGCCGGTTTGTAAACATTATTCTTTTGCGAGCGCTTCCATATATTTTGCGAGCGCTTCCATACAGGTCGCGCGGGGCTACAATAAACCGTGAAGGATCCGTCCAGGCAAGCTTTCCACACAGCATGTTGCGTCGCACCTGCCCTACACTCCTTCTGTTTGTCGTTGTGGCGGCATCTTGTGCTCAGCGTCCGGACATTGCGCCGGTCGTTGCCGATGACCTGATGGGGACGTGGCCTCTCGGCGTCGACGCTCCGAACGGGCCGAACGACGTGGGGATCATGCGGGTGCGGCCATGACACGGTATATCGCCTTTCTTCGCGGCATCAATCTCGGAAATCGGCGCATCAAAATGGATCGCCTCGCGGAGCTTTTCAAGGAGCTCGAATACGCCAACGTTGCCACGTTTATCGCGAGTGGGAATGTGGTATTCGAAGCAGACGCCGATGAGGAAGACGTCGCGAGCGACGTAGAAGCTCACCTGCGCGAGCGGCTCGGATATGAGGTGCACACGTTTGTCCGCTCGATGGAGGAGCTTCGCGATATCGCCGAGCGGCACGTGTTCGCAGGCGCTCACGACGCCGGATGGGGTCTTTACGTGATTTTTATGCGGGACGCGCCGGGTTCGAGTGAGGCCCAGGGACTTCGCGGTCTCGAGACAACCGAGGACCGCTTCGAGATCCGAGAGCGTGAGGTCTACTGGCATCGGAAAGGCCGGCTGAGCGACTCGTCCATTTCGACCGCTGATTTCAACCGCGCGCTCGGCGGAGGCTCGAGTACGATGCGCAACATGAACACGATTCGGCGGATCATTGACAAGTTCGGAGCGAGCACCGAGCGCGGATCTTGACGACGGCGGAGACGGGACGCGTCCGAACGTTCCGTGGGATCTCGACGCGCCTCAACGGTCGAGAGCGAGATCGGCGGGTTTCAGTCCCTTTCGGTGCTCCCCGAATCCGAAATAAGTCGGATCAAATTTGCCCACGTAGGTCACGTCCGCTCGTTCGGGGATCGCCTTCTCCATCTCAAGGCTCCAGTAAACGGCGTTAACGAGCAGCCGCCGCAGGTCCTCGCTGACGAGATCGACTGAGGCGCCCATCGTCGTGAGGAAGACGCGCGACGTGTTGCCGGTTTCGCCCGTGTAGGTGCGGGTCCAGGCGATCGGCATGACGGATTTCTCGTAGTTGGGCGGCGAGTCGGGCTCCATCCCGCGAAGCACCTGCCCGTACACGAGGACCTCGCTGTTCTCCGGCAGTGCGCGGATTCCGTAGACGTCCGTCGGACCCCAGATATCCCCGACGCCGTTCAGTATGGCCCGATCCTGCAGGAGACCGTTGATGAGGCCGCGCGTGCTTTCGTCGCCGTGCTCTCCGTGGTGATACGCCCACGTTTCACCGAAGACCTCCTGCCCGTATCCGCCGGCCGGATCCTGGCCGTTCCAATGCCACTTCGCGTACGGACTCTCCTTGTTCTTCTCGTACGCGAACGGATGCGTAGCCGTGCGTAGGCCGACGATCGGCTTGCCGGAATTCGTGTAATCGATGATGTGTTTCATTTGCTCGTCCGGTAGCTCGCGCCAGCGGATGAACATCACCATGAGGTCGGCTTCCTCGAGCAGGTGAAGTCCGGGGATGTTCGTCACCACTTCCGGGTCGATCTCTCCGGTCTCCGGATGGATCGCGAACAGCACGGTCGCTTTGAAACCGTGACGCTCTGCGAGGATCTTCGCGAGCATCGGCATGCCCTCTTCAGACCTGTACTCCTCGTCGCCGGTGATGAAGACGACGTGCTTGCCCTGGCCGGCGCCGTCTTCCGCGTCGTAGGTGATCCACGAAGTAGACTGTCCCATCGCGACGTTCGGCTGGGTCAGGAGCGGCTGGGCGGCAAAGGATGCTGCCAGCAGGAAAACGGCGGCTAAAGGCCTCATAACGGCGGCGTGGCTTACGCGAGGAACGGCTTGAATTCAGAAGGTAGCATTTGGGCGGGACAAATGGGCTGGTAAGGGCGTGGACCCGGCTTGATCAACTTGAGGGATAGTCGGCGCGTCTTCGTAACTTCGATGCGGGCGAGGCCGGATTGGTGGCCGGCGCGGCCACGTACGACGCCTCAACATGAAAGGAAAGAGCGCCCCACCGAATCTATGCCTGGAATGACAAATACCGTCGAAGAACTGCTCGGCGAGGAGGCGGAGGATCTCCTCCGGCATCGATGTACTGGGATCGCGCGCGAGAACGTGCATCGTCCCGGCGGCGACGTGGTCGAGCGGATCTTCGGACCTTCGGACCGGGCGCCGCGGGTGTTGAGCAGCCTGGCGGCGATTTTTCGTCACGGCCGACTGGGTGGAACGGGCTATCTCTCGCTGTTTCCGTTTGATCACGGCATTGCGTTCGGAGCCGGCAGTGCGTTCGTGCCGAATCCACGCTATTTCGATCCGCGGACGGCGATCGAACTGTCCGTCGCGTCGGGCTGCAGCGGCGTCGTTACGACGTTCGGCGTTGTGGGCTCCGTGGCGCGCCGGTATGCCCACCGCATTCCGCTCATCCTCAAGTTCAATCACGACGAACAGCTAACCTATCCGCTCCGCAATGACAACACCGTATTCGCACGCGTGAAGGATGCCTGGAATATGGGATGCGTGGGCGTCGCCGCAACGGTGTTTTTCGGCTCGCCCGGATCCGGGGATCAGCTACAGCACGTTAGCGCGGCGTTCTCCGCGGCGCACGAATTCGGGATGGCGACGATCCTCTTCTGCTATCTGCGCGAGGGCGCGCTACGCACGCATGATGGCGACGGCGCGAACGGCGCCAATTACGAGCTTGCCGCGGACCTCACCGGCCAGGCGAACCATCTTGGCGCGACCATCGAGGCGGATCTGATCAAGCAGAAGCTGCCGACGGTGAACGGCGGCTTCAAGGCGCTGGGACCCGACTACGGGAAAATCGACGAGCGGATGTATACGGAGCTGATGAGTGACCATCCCATCGACATGACCCGGTACCAGGTCGTCAACGGCTACGCGGCTCGTTGCGGGCTCGTAAATTCGGGAGGGGCGTCCACGGGCGCGGGGGATATTCAGGATGCCGTTCGCGCCGCCGTCATCAACAAACGCGCCGGCGGCCTCGGGCTCATTGCCGGCCGAAAGGCTTTTCAGCGCCCGATGAAGGAGGGTGTAGAGATCATCCACGCCATCCAGGACGTGTACCTGGACGAGGGGATCGATCTGGCGTGATGGAGTGGGGAGGCCGGTTGACAGGCCGACTTTTTTGACGATGGATTCGATCTGGCATGATGGAGTGGGAGGCCGGTTGAGGCCTCTTTTTTGGCGGGTACCGCCTGATCGTAGATCGACGATATACGATTAAAGGCCGCTGATCGTTGAAGGCAAGCCGGAAGGTATGCATCCATCAGATCAGCGCTCCAGCGGAGTGGCTTTTCGAGCGTTTAGGACGAGGCGGCGGAGGTATGTTACATTGAACCGATCGACGGTAAGCGGGTCGGCGTCGAACCGTACCACGGCGTGATATTCCCTCTCTCTATGAATGCGCTCAAGCGATTCAAGGCCGGAATGATATTCGGCGTTCTCTCTCTACTCGTCGGCGCATGGGTCGTGGTCCTCACGAACCGGGAAGAGGCGACGACGGAGGATGCTGGTGCGAGGTCTTCGCTTCGCGTGGCAATCCTCGATGCGGCGACCGGGGAACGCACGCCCGTTCGGGTGAAGATGTCGACGCTCGACGGCCGTCCGACCGCGCTGCCCGAGCAGGCAATCGGCGTCATGTATGGAATGTGGGATCATGCGGACGGATACGGATATCAGCCCGACAGTGCGTTCTACGTGGACGGCTTTTTCGAGCTCGATGTCGAGCCCGGCCGCTATGTTCTTGCGATCTCAAAGGGGAATGAGTTCGAAGCGGTGCGCGACACGATTCACATATCAGGCGAGGCCGAGCGGGAATACCGGATGGAGCGGTGGATCGACACGGCGGCCCTGGGATGGTACTCGGCCGACGATCACATCCACGTCCGCCGTTCGCCGCGGGAGAACCCGCTCTTGCTCGCCTGGACACAGGCGGAAGACGTAAGGGTGGGCAATCTGCTGCGGATGGGCGACTTCTGGGAGAAGTATTACTCGCAGTATGCATTCGGCTCGGACGGTGTTTATCACGACGGCGGCTACATGCTCGTCTCGGGTCAGGAAGATCCGCGGACGCCGGAGCTCGGTCACGTGATCGGGCTCGGCGCATCGACGTTTGTGCGGTTTCCGAACCGGTATTATCTGTATGATCTCGTCTTTGACAGCCTTCGCGCGGCCGGTGGAGTAGGCGGCTACGCCCATCAGGCGGAGAGCTTCCACGGCCACCGCGGTCTCACTCTCGACGGGCTTCGCGGCAAAGTCGACGTGCTGGAGGTCGTCCAGTTCTGCGTGCCGGGCGGGCCTCTCATCACGGATCATTTCTACGATCTTCTGAATCTCGGTTTTCCGGTCACCGTCACGGCGGGATCGGATTTTCCCTGGTGCGGCAAACCGCACGACGGCTCGGGCGGGATTCCCGTCCATCGGAACGCGCAAATTGGAAACGCCCGGTTCTACGCCTACGTCGAGGGCGAGCTGACGTACGATTCCTGGATGGCTGCCGTTCGGGCAGGCCGGACCTTTGCCACCAGCGGCCCCATTCTGTTTCTGGAGGTGAATGGGCGCAAGCCTGGCTCGCACCTCGAGCTCGCCGCCGGCGAACGGCTGACCGTGGAAGCCACCGCCTTCGGCCATTCCTCGCAGACGCCCCTCTCGTCTATGGAGGTCGTCGTTTACGGTGAAGTGGTCGGCCGCGCCGTGGCCGACGGTGCCGGCCAGTCGAGCCGGCGACTTTCGGCAACGTGGGATGTGACGGTCGAAAAGGGTATGTGGATTGCGGCGCGCGCCGCGGCCGGTTCTCTGCAGGTGGCGCACACCACACCCATCTACGTGACGGTCGATGGCGGCGGATTTCACGACGACGCCGCCCTCGACGGTCTGCTGCATCAGTCGGATGTCTATCTATCCGACCTCGAACACGTCCTCAACCACCGTCATGAAAACGTCGAGCACCAGGCGTGGCGTTATCGGGAAGCATTGATGGAGCGGATCGATGCGACGCGCGGAGTGATCGAACGAATGCGACGACGAGAGTGACTTGGCGCACCAAAAGTGACTTTGTACACCAACTAGTCGTCGCTTGGAAGGAGGTCGGCCACGACGCGAACTCCTTGCGGACCGGCGGCGACAGCGAGGCCTCCGTTCCATGTAGTAAGACCCAGGATTCGGTCTGCCACCTTCACTTCAGCGAGGGGCGTGAGCGGGAGGGTGGTCGTGACGACGGTGACGATGCCGCTGAGATCACCCACGTAAAGATGATCGTTGTCGAAGGCGATGGCCGTGGCGAAGGATGGCGTTTTCAGGAAGGAGAGCTCGGTCGGCTGGGCCGGATCGGAGACGTCTATGACGCGAAGGCCGTCGTCGCAGGCGGCGAAAAGCTCCGATCCGCGCAGCGCAAGTCGGTAAACGCGCTGTGGCGTGGCCAGCATACCGATGACGGTCGGGCGTGACGGCGTCGAGACGTCGAGCAGACGAATGCCGTCATCGAAGGCGGCGATGACGCGGCGGCCGTCGAGCAGCACGTCCCACGCCGCGACGGGGGTTCGCAGCATTTGCGTTCGATTGGAGGTGGTGAGGAGCGCCCGATCGGGTTCGAAGGCCCCCATTTCGCGGAGGGTATTCGTCGCCCAAATTCGAATCCCGAAGCGCTCGGTCGCGGCAATCAAGACATCGTCATTGGCGGCCAGGCCGTGGACGGTTCCCTGCACCGATGCCACGCTCAAGGGCGTAGCGACGTCGGAGCGGTCGTAGATGCCGATTCGGTTCGGACCGCCGACGAGAAGTACGTTTCCGTATGACGCTACGCGGGTTGAGGGCCCGGCTATGAATCCGGCCCCTTCGAGATTCGCCGTCTCGCGGTGCAGCAACACGCCGTTTTGGCGCCCGGCTGCAACGAGCGTGTCCCCGATCAAAGTGACGTCGGCGACGTCGTCTGAGGCATCTACGTGCGCGATCTCCCGGGGGGCGTAGGGACGCGATACGTCGACGATCCGGAGGCCGCCCTCTCGCGAGGCGACGTAAGCGATCGTGCCGGACAGAGCAGAGGACATGGCCGAGCCGGGCAGATCGAGCGCGCCGATCTCGACGGGCATCCTGGGATCGGCGAGGTCCAGCACACGGAATCCCGCATCCTGGTCGGCCACGTATGCCGTGCGCCCGCTGACAAACGCGCCGATCGGGGCGAAGAGGCCGCGATAGACCTTATAGAGTTTCACGTCACGAGGATCGGAGACGTCCACGGTGCGGAGGCCCATGTCGGGCACCGCCTGCACACCCACGTCGCCATCCACGTGAACGGACCATGCAGCGCCGTTGTCGTAGCTGTCATAGGCCGCGAAGCTTACTTCTTCCGGCGCCGCGGGATCGCCGACGTCGATCACGCGCATGCTCGCGTACCAGGCGGCAACGTACGCGACGTCGCCACGGACGACGACGTCTACCGCTTCATCGGGCGTGAGGATATGGCCGATTTCGAGGGGCATCTGAGGATCCGACACATCAAGAACCCGAAGCCCCTCTGAGCGAGCGGCCACATAGGCGCGGCCGTCGGCCGCGTCAACGCCGTATGCGCGATCGCCGAAGAGCATCCGGCCGTTCAATGCCGGAGCGGCAGGATCCGACAGGTCGATGATGTGGAGACCGCCGGCATCGGCGGCCGCGTAAGCATACGAGCCGCGAAGAACGACGTCGCGTACGGCGTCCGTCAACGTCACGAACGCGAGCACGCGCGGGTGCGAGGGAACGGCAACGTTCACGACCACAACGTCGCGGCCGCGGCCGAAGACCACCAGGGAGTCGCGCACGTCCACCGTGTAGGTGAACGACGTGTCCGCCCCGGTTTCCGCAACGAGCGTGAAGGCGGGCCGTTCTTCCGCGGGAACCGCATCCTCGCGTGATTCGGCCGGACTGCAGCCCTGCGCGCCCAGCCCGGCGAGCAAGAGGATCAGGAGGATGCGCGCCGGTAGACCGGTGAGAATTGAACGGCGTATCTCGGGAGCGGAGAGAAAGGCGCGGCGAATAGCGGGACGCGCGGGAAAGGTGCGTCGGATTGCGGGACACGCCGGATACGTGCGTCGGATTGCGGGACACGCCGGATACGTGCGTCGGATTGCGGGACACGCGGGATACGTGTGGCGGATTGCGGGACACGCCGGAAACGTGTGGCGGACTGCGGGACACGTGGGGAACGTCGGGCGGATCGAAGGACACGCGGGAAGTGCGCGGCGGCCGGAGGGTCCGACAGGGAGGATAATTCTCATGGGGCGGGTGTGGACGTGGAATCCGTCCCTGTCGCAACGAGCCGGGCTCCCGTATTTACATGCGCGGCCGGATGCGCATGCCGAAGGGTAGCGGCGCCGTCGTCCGTGACGTGCGTCTGCCAGAGATAGACCGATCGCAGCGCCGGGAGCTCGCGAAGATGAACGAGACCTTCGTCCGTGACGCGGGTATTGTAGAGGTTGAGGTACTCCAGATATTCCAGCTCGTCGAGATGCGCCAGGGCGTCGTCGTCGATATCCGTGTCCTCGAGGTGAAGGCGGACGAGATGCGGCATCGCAGCAACGAGCCATACACCCGCCGACGTAATCGCCGTATGACCCGCATCGAGATGGGCGATCTGCGGGAAGATAGGGCGGAGTTTTTCCAGCTCAGCATCCGAGAAGCGGTCCCGAAAGCCGGCCGCGGTTACGGCAAGGAACGGGGCTTCGGGGTCTATGCGCGTGATGACGAGTCCATCTTGCCGAAGCGCCGCGACGGCCGCGGTATCGGCGGAGGGGACGTCCAGCGCGTATATGCCCGATCGGATCGGTGCGCGAGGCGCCGCCACGCGGCGCAGATAGGTTTCGACGGCCGTCGGCGCCTCGGGGATTTCAGCGATGCGCGCGTCGAAGGAGGCGCCGTTTGCTATCCACCAGCGGATGACCTCTGTTTCGCCCACGTCAAGGGGCGGCTCGCCCTCAGGCGGCATCGCGTCTTCGTCGAATGGCGCAAGGGAAATGCGGCGGACGACCTCGCTCTGCGCCGGGTTGCCGGCCACCACGACGACTCCATCGCGACTGCCCGCTTCGACGCCTTCCCGAGAATCGAGCCGGAGGTCGCCTTTCGATTTGGACGGACCATGGCACTTCACGCAGCGGCGATCGAGGATCGGCTGGACGAGATCTGCAAAAACCATCGCCGAGTCGACGTTTTGGATCAGCCCCTCGGCCGGACCGGCGTCGAGCCCCACGAGCTGCTTCACGGGTGACGGAAGGTAGTACGTCAGATATCCGCTTCCGCGCGCCAGGCTTCCTCCCAGATGACCGGCGACGACCACCAGAACGCCCATGACGAGCATGGATCCCCCAAAGAGACGGCCGGGCTGCGGACGGCTGAATGCCACGAGAGCGAGCGCGAAGGCCAGTGTCATGACGGCGAGGCCCAGCCACATGTGCACCGAGAGGAGCGTCTCGTCGTATCCGCCGCCGAGCGAAAGAAGGTAACCGAGAATCACCGAGGCGAACGCGCTAAGGGCGCCGAGCAGGAGGATTACGGGCACGGCGGGACGGACCTTCGCTGCAGAGGGAAAGCGCGGCGCCAGTGCGTCGACGAGCACGCCTAGAATCAAGAACGCGATCGGAAAGTGAACGATGGTCGGATGGAAACGGCCGAAGAACAGCACGAATGACGGTGCGCGGCCCCGCTCGATGCCCAGAATGAGCACGGCAACGACCGCCGCCACGACCACGCCCGCTATGATCCACCACGTTCGCTTCATCGCCGGCCACGCTTTCCTATCGTCGTTGATTGCCACTGTTTACAAATCACCTCATACTACAATGCATCCTCACACGCGGTGAAGCTTGATGGGATACGTCCCGCCGGCGTTCCACTGGCAGACGTAGAGATTCTTCTCGTCATCAACGCACACGTCGTGACAGTGCTTGAAGACGGGATCGGATTGCACCATGAGCTCGAGCTCACCGTCATTCCGATACGTCGGCTCCGTGCCACCGGGATTCGAGACGACGCGGTTCTCGGCGTCGAGAATCGTCACGAATCCCGAGTTCGGGGTTTGATTCAGATAGCGGAGTCGCGACCAGCAGACGCCGGCATAGACCTGGTCGTCGTCGAGGACGGGGCGGCAGACGTAAGCGCCGGGTAGAAAGATCGTTTCGAGGTACTGTCCGTCGAGCGTGAAGCGCTTGATGCTGTTGTGGGCCCTCGACGTGCAGAGCAGCGTAGGCTCATGTGTGCCGATACGGTAAGTGCCGCGTTCCGCGGCGCCAGCGGCGCGGTGGCCCGTGTCTCCGCCCCGTCCGGGTTCGACGCCGCCTCGGCCCCCGCCGGGTTCGACGCCGCCGCCACCCGCGCCGGTGCCGTCCTTGTCGCTCCGCCGATCATCGATGGCGACGCCGTGCACGGTAGAGAATTGCTCATCGGCATCGCCTTTTCCGCCGAACTTGCGGATGAACTCGCCCTCCGCCGAGAACTGAAGTACGTACTGCGAGCCGTAGCCGTCGGCGACGTAGACATCTCCATTGGGGCCGACGGCGGTTTCGGTGGGTTTGTAGGGGGCGTCCTCGGCGTATTCGCCGATGGTCCGCGGATCCGGCAGCGACAGGACGACGCGGCCGTCCAGCGTGGTCTTATCGACGATGCCGCGATCGAAATCGGCGATGAGCAGGAATTCCTCGCCGCCCGCATCCCACAGCGTCAGGCCGTGGCCCCCGGGATAGGCCGTTCCCCAGCTCTCCAGCAGGCGGCCCGCCTTGTCGAAGATGATGACGTTGTTGCGCACTTCGTCCGTGATCATGATGAGCCGGCCGCGGCGGTCCATGACCATCTCGTGGCAGTTCTTGACGGGCGTCGTGGTCGGGCTAAGGTCGCTCCAATCCGCCTCGACGCGGTAGCGGAAGTTGCCGTGGCCGATGACGCGTTCACTCAGGGACGCCCTGCGCGTCAGGATAGACGGTGCCCCGGCCGCGGCCGGAGCCGAATATGAGGCTACGACGGATGCCGTTGCCGCAGGCCCGGCCAATACGGCCGACCCGGTCGTCTTCAAAAAATCCCGCCGTGTCGTCTTCATAAAAGTGATCGGTTTTTGCATGGTAAAGTAAATGGTCACCCTCCGACACCCCTGTACGTACTGCGCGTTACCCCGGTACCCCGGGTACTCGGTACCACGGTACTCCGGTCCGGCGGTCATCCGGCATCCGGTCCGTCGGTAACCCGGCATCTGGCATCCCGTACTCCAGTGCTCCGGCACCCCGTGCTCCGGCACCCCGTGCTCCGGCATCCCGTGCTCCGGTGCGCCGGCACCCGTGCTCCGGTATTCCGGCACCCGTGCTCCGGTATTCCGTACTCTCGGTGCTCCGGTGCTCCGGTGCTCCGGTGCTCCGGCATCCGGTACTCCGATCCTCCGGCACTCCGGCGTCTCGTTACTCCGGTACTCGGTACCGAAAATCCGCCGCCGGCCCGATGCAGGGCAGCGTCGGCCGAGCCAGGCAGCCAGCAGGACCGTTCTTTAAACCAATATGTCTCGAACGACGTGGCCGTGCACGTCGGTCAGCCGGAAGTCGCGCCCCTGGTAGCGGTAGGTGAGTTTTTCGTGGTCGATGCCCATGATGTGGAGGATCGTCGCGTGGAGGTCGTGGACGTGCACCGGATTTTCGACGACGTCGAAGCCGAAGTCGTCGGTTTTGCCGTAGGTCATGCCGCCGCGGATGCCGCCGCCGGCCATCCAGATCGAGAAGCCTTTGATGTGGTGGTCGCGGCCGGTGCCCTGGGCCATCGGGGTGCGGCCGAATTCGCCGCCCCAGATGACGAGGGTGTCGTCGAGCATGCCGCGCTGCTTCAAATCTAGGACGAGCGCGGCGGAGGCGCGATCGACGAGGCGGGCGGCGTTGCCGAGGCCTTCTTTGATGGATCCGTGGTGGTCCCATCCGCGGTGGTAGAGCTGGATGAAGCGCACGCCGCGCTCGGCCATGCGGCGCGCGAGGAGGCAATTGGCGGCGAAGGTGCCGTCGGCGCCCTCCGTTCCGTAGAGATCTTTGACGTGCTGCGGTTCGTCGGCGAAATCGACCAGCTCAGGGATGCTCATCTGCATCTTGAAGGCCATTTCGTACTGGGCGATGCGCGTCTCGATCTCGGGGTCGTCGACGGCCGCATGTTTCATCTCGTTCAGGCGGCCGACGGTGTCGACGAGCCGGCGCTGGCCTTCCATGGAGACGCCGTCGGGGAGGTCGACGTAGTTCACGGGATCGCCCGTCGATTGGAACTTCACGCCCTGGAAGCGGCCGGGGAGGAAACCGCTGTGCCACTGGCGGGCGGCGATGGGCTGGCCCTGACCGCCGCCTTCGGAGGTCATGACGACGAACCCCGGGAGATTGTCGGACTCGGTGCCGAGGCCGTAGGTCATCCAGGAGCCCATGCTCGGGCGGCCGGGGATCATGGAGCCCGTGTTCATGAAGGTGTGGGCCGGATCGTGGTTGATCTGCTCGGTCTGCATGGAGC
>CAZART010000009.1:44229-66454 GCA_964487555.1 uncultured Rhodothermales bacterium | reverse complement strand
TCCTCCGACACGTACGGCGGATTGGAGATCAGTAGGTCGAGATCCGACGGAGCGTTATCGATAAAATTATCTGCGAGGGCATCCGCTTCGAAAAATCGGACCGTCAGCCGGTTCGCGGCTGCGTTAGCTTCGGCGACGGCGAGGGCTCTAGGTGAAATGTCGCATGCACATACTCGAGCATCCATACGCCGCGACTTCACTGCAAGCGCGATACAACCGCTCCCTGTCCCCACGTCGAGAACGCGTGGATGCGGGCGTTCCGGAAGGAGCCGCAACGCCTCCTCAACAACCTGCTCCGTCTCAGGACGCGGAATCAGCACGTCAGGAGAGACGTTCAGACGCAGGCCGAAGAATTCGGTATAGCCGAGGATGTATTGTAGCGGCTCGTGGTCGAGTCGCCTTTCGAGCATACCCGAAAATCGAGCGGCTGAAGAGGGCAATAGGGGCTCGTCCAAACGAGTCAACAGTCCGACTCTGCTTTCGTTCAGCGCTTCGCACAATAGCCATTCCGCGTTACGGCGTGCGCTCGTAACGCCTGCCGCCTCCAGACGGACGACGGCGTCACGCAGAATGGTACGTGCCGTCAGACGGTTGATGTCGTCGGTCATGGCATTGCGATATTAATTCGCCAAATCTTCGGATGCGCGCTAAGATATCCGGATATCGATGGCTTTCCGCAGGGCTCGGCGTCTTCCGAAAGGGCTTTCCAGATGATGGATCCGGAGCATAGCATACAAGCTATAGCATCCTTCGTCGTATATTGGCTGTTTAGACATGTAAGCTTTCACCTCTCGCGCGTTCGCGAACGCGTGAGAGGTTTTTCTGTATAGTGGAGTTCTATTTGCGTGGCTACATAAATCCTGACTATGACACCTTACGACAAACTTGAGGCCCTGGCGTGGAACTTGTGGTGGAGTTGGAATCCGGAGGTGCTCGATCTTTTCGATCGCCTCGGATCCGAAAGCTTTCGCCGGTCGAAAAAGAACCCCCTCAGCGTGCTCAAGCGGATCAGTCCTGCAGATCTGGCAGAGCCCTCGATCGTCGGGGACATCAACACGGCGTATGACACGCTTCAGGCGTACTTGAACGAGACGACGGAATACGGAGATGCCGGGAGGACCAGCTATTTTTGTATGGAATATGGGATCCATGAGAGCTTGCCGATCTATTCGGGCGGCCTCGGCGTGCTCGCGGGAGATCACGCAAAGGCGGCGTCGGACCTGGGGCTGCCGTTTACGGCCATCGGTCTCTTTCTTCGCGACGGGTACTTCAAGCAGCATTTCACGCCGGAAGGATGGCAGCAGGAAACGCATCCTGTAATCGATCCATCCGAGCATGCTATGGAGCTCGTTCGCGACCACGAAGGACGCCCTCTCATCACGACCGTTTTCGTGGGGGATGAGCCGCTTCGGCTGCGCTCGTGGTATATCCGCCTCGGACGTACGAATCTCTACCTGCTCGATTCCGACTTCGACCGCAATTCGGATGAGCTGCGGGGGCTCACGACGCGCCTGTACCAAGGTGATCGGCGCGTTCGATTGCAGCAGGAGATCATCCTCGGAATCGGCGGCGTTCGCCTCCTCCGGGCGCTCGGCGTAAAGACGGACGTCTACCACATGAACGAAGGACACTGTGCACTGCTGGCCCTGGAGCTTCTGCGCGAACGTCTCGACGCCGGCGATTGTCGCCAGGAGGCCGAAAGCTGGGTGCGCGATCATGCCGTTTTTACGACGCATACGCCGGTGATGGCCGGACACGACCGGTTTGATCCGCGGCTCTTTCTCGAGCAAATGGGCACATTTCAGCAGCGTATTCGCCTGACGGATCACGATCTGCTTTCGTTCGGCCGCGTTCAGCCCGATGACCATGAGGAATCGTTCACCATGACGGTCCTGGGCCTCAAGCTTTCGCGTTCGGCCAACGGTGTTTCGGCGCTCAACGGAGTGATAGCTCGTGAGCAGTGGCATGCCCTTTATTCTGATCGAGCGCTGAACGACGTGCCGATCGGCCACGTCACAAACGGAGTTCACCTGCCCACGTGGGCCGTTCCGGTGGCTCGTGCCTTTTTGAACGAGAAGATCGGCGATTGGAAATCGCATCAGAGCGATCTCTCATTTTGGGCGAAGGTTGAGCACGTACCGGACGAGATTTTATGGCAATATCGCAGCGAGCTGCGGCGACAGCTCGTTGCCTTCGCACATGACTACGTGGCCCGCCAGAGCCTCCCGATATCCTGTGAACTGGACCCGAACGCGCTCACGATCGGGTTTGCACGGCGGTTTGCAACCTACAAGCGGGCTCCGCTGATTTTTAGCGAGCTCGAACGCGTTGCAGACCTTTTTGGCCGATCCGATCGGCCCGTCCAAATCCTCTTTGCCGGAAAGGCGCATCCAGCCGATGAAGGCGGCAAGCGGTTCATCCAACGCATCGTCGAAGCGAGCCGGCATCCCAAATTGAACGGACGCGTCGTATTTCTAGAGAATTACGACATGGAAGTCGGTCGAATGCTCATATCAGGCTGTGACGTCTGGCTGAACAATCCCCGACGCCCCATGGAAGCCAGTGGTACAAGCGGCCAGAAAGTCTCGATTCATGGTGGGCTCAATCTATCTATTCTCGACGGATGGTGGCCGGAAGGATACGACGGCACGAATGGTTGGGCGATCGGGTCTGAGACGGAGGAAGGGCTCGACCAGCAAGAGCAGGATGCACGTGATGCCAGGAGTCTCTACGAGGTCCTCGAACACAGCGTTATTCCAGCGTTTTACGAGCGCGATGGTCGCGGCATTCCAACCCTCTGGATGAAGCGTATAAAGTCGGCGATGAAGATCTTGCCGGCGGATTTCAGCGCCGAGCGCATGATCATCGACTATGCGCATACCATCTACGCGCGCGCAGAGCCGCCGCAGCGAAGAGCGGCCGCAGGCGGGTGACTAGAAGAATCGCACCGTAAACCCGCTAAACTCTCCCGAGGCGGCCATCCAGTTCGGGCGCACTTCCTGAACGCCGGCGCCGCCCGGGCCCTTCTGAAGACGCTCGAGAAACGCTTCAAGCAAGTCGTGGGGGCCTTCGGCGACGACGCGTACGGAGCCGTCTCGCTCATTTCGGACCCATCCGCCCACCCCGACCCGCCTCGCCTGCTGGGATGCGAAGTGCCGAAAACCCACTCCCTGAACGCGGCCGGTCACCTGAACTTCGACTCGTTCCATCACCTCAAATAGGGTTGGAGTTCAGTTTCCATCGGAGGTCTGAAGCAGTCCCTTCTCGCCTGTCCAGTGGCTGAAGCCCTCTACGAGCTGCTCGAACGAGTCGAGTACGAAGAGTAGATCCTGCAAGTGCCACACGTCGTAGTCCTGCTCGACGATTCGTACCGGATCGAAGTCGACCTTCTCCACGTCATCGGATAGGGCATGCGTGACTTCATTTTTCGATGACAGGATCCCCGCCCCGAAGATGCGAACCCCGTTATCCTCGCGGATCAGACCAAACTCGACCGTGAACCAATGGAATCGCTCTAGCCGTGGCCGATCCGCACCTTCGGCGTTCAGTGCGGCGCGCCCGAACATCTGGTAGAAATCAGCATAGGCGGGCTGCGTCAACATCGGCATGTGGCCGAAAATGTCGTGGAAAAGGTCGGGCGCCGGCGTATAGTCGATTTCGCCGCGACCGCGGATGTAATCCGTAGAGGGAAATGTTCGAGTTGCGAGTAAATTGAAGAAATCTTTTTCATGAAGCAGGCCGGGAATTCGAGCGATACGCCAGCCGGTCGCCTCCTCCAGTATCCGACTCAGATTCTTCAGCGCCGGAATGGTATCACTGCGGAGCCCCAGCATTTCGACACCGT
Organism: uncultured Rhodothermales bacterium; assembly: GCA_964487555.1. Lineage (GTDB taxonomy): Bacteria > Bacteroidota > Rhodothermia > Rhodothermales > VXPQ01 > CAZART01. The sequence continues at coordinate 62,610 of CAZART010000009.1, read as the reverse complement.
TCACGAAGGCCTCCCCGGCCCTCCCCGGCAGCATGTCCATCTGACGATTCACCAGGATTCGCCACGTCTCGTGGTCGTCATCCGAGTAGCCCGGATATTCGATCTCTTGGCCGACCGGAGGCGCTTCGTCGAGACTTTGGGGGATGCAGCGAGGATCAACATTTTCGGCGTCCGCCCTTTCGTACGCGGTCCGGTTGTCATCTCTGCTATTGATCCCATCGGATGACCTTTCATTATACATGGTTAAACCTCAAGTCCATGACTACTGGAACCGCTTCCAGGCAGGCTCTAACATATATCTCTTGACCTGGCTCTGTGGTCCCGGCTTCGCAGATCGTTACGTCTGAAAAGCGCGCTCTCCGGGCTAGTCCTGTGCCTCTTCATAGCGCACGAGAAGGGCGACGCAAAGATAACCGATGAACGCCCCCGCCGCGAGCGCTAATGAGACACGTGATGGACGAAAATAGCCGTCGAACAATGCCTCTCCCATGGCAGTCATCACGCCGAATAGAATCGCGAAGACGGCGGCGCCAAGAAAAATGTGTGACCACGAATGGAAAGCTTGGCCGTCAAACATGAATCGTCAACGGCGTCGCAGCAGGCGCGTTCCTGACAGGCGTCCATCCGAAAGACCAAGGCTCAAACGAACACTCCTGCAACCAGAAAACATAGAATAGACCCGACGGCTACCATCACGGCGTAGGGCATCTGCGTGTTCACGTGGTCGACGTGATCGCAGGCCGCGGACATTGACGAGATGATGGACGTGTCGGAGAGCGGCGAGGAATAGTCGCCAAAAACGCCGCCCGACAGTACGGCACCGAGCATGAGCGGAGTGGAGATTTCCAGGCCCTGAGCGAGGGGTAGTGCGATCGGGATGAGTATGGCGTACGATGTCCACGACGAACCCAGGGTGAACGATACGAAAGATCCGATGGCAAAGACGACGGCCGGTATCCACCACGTAGGTCCCCCCGTTCCGATCAATCCGACGACGTAACTGCCCATGTCGAGCTCGCGCGACACCTGACCGAGCGCGAAGGCCAGTACAATGAGAAACGTAACTCCGACAAGTCCCGAGGAACCCTTCAGTACCCAGTCTACGGAATCGGCGGGCGTGAGCAATGAGCGGCCGCCCAGCCGCCGGCGAGGCACGGCGTAGAGAATCATGGCGCCGAGCACCGCCGTACCGACGGCCCAGAGTACGGCCGTAGAACCGCTGCCGGCCATCAGATTGCCGCCCCCGGTCACGAGAAGCCCGACGAAAATCATGATGACCATGATCAATATGGGGATCACGAGATCCATTACCTGATGCTTGGAATGTGGAACGGGGGTGATGTCGGCGACTTCTTCGGAGATCATCGGCCTGGACCCGGGCCGCGTCACGTCTCCCGTCTCCGCTGCGCGTTCCTCGGCGCGTCGCATAGGTCCGAATCCCCATCCCGTTACCGCAAGAATGAGCGCAGCTAGAATCGCGCCGATCGAGAAGAAGTTGAAAAGGAGCGAACCGGCCAGCAGAGCCACCGCGCCCTCCGTCATGCCCTGCGAAGCCAGCAAGCCGAGGACGTATGCGCCCCACCCGTTAAGCGGAATCGACATACAGACCGGCGCGCTCGTCGCATCGCAGTAGTAAGCCAATTTCTCACGCGGAAGGCGGAGCGTGTCGAAAAAGGGCCGGCTGACCGCTCCGACCGTCAGCGAGGTGATGCTCGATTCGACGAAGATTGCCATGCCCACCATCCATGCGAGCAGCTCCGCGCCGCGCCGCGTGGTGCCCCAGCCGCGACGCTGAGCCCAGGCGATGAAGCCGTGCACGCCGCCGGAAACCTGCACGAGAGCGATCAATCCTCCGACGAGCAGACAGAAGAACACGACGCGGGTGTTGCCGGCATCGGCAAAGACGCCGACGAGCTGGTCGGCGAGCTCGCGAAGCCCGAGGAGCGGATTGCCCCCCACCAGAATCATCGTGCCGATCAGAAGGCCGGCCATGAGCGACAGGTACACCTGTCGCGTCCAGAGCGCGAGCCCGATGGCAACTATTGGCGGAAGAAGGACGATCCAGCCCAAGCGTGATGAGGCGGCTAACGAGGTGAGTCGAGGCTAAGACGGCCGGTTTCCGGGCTTCCATTTGATGTTGCACCCCATCGACGGATGCCGCGGAATCGTGACCTCGCCGCTCTCGAGCAGCTGGTCGATAGCCGTTCGCAGATCCCGCCCGGTGGCCGTCCCGCGTCCGGGCGAGGAGTCGTCAAATCGTCCGGTATAGGCGAGCTTTCGGTCGCGATCAAATACAAAGAAGTCGGGCGTACATACGGCTCGGTACGCCTTCGCCACTTCCTGCGTCTCATCGAACAGGTATGCGAAAGGATAGCCTTTCGTCTGCGCCCGCTTCGCCATCGACTCGAATGAGTCGTCGGGATAGTGCGTCGGATCGTTCGAGCTGATGGCGACGAAGGCCACGCCCTGATCCGCGAGCTCACGTGCCATCCGGATGAGGGGATCTTCCACGTGCTTCGCGTATGGGCAGTGATTACACGTAAAGACCATCACGAGCACGTCGGCATCCTCAAAATCGTCGAGCCGCCGGTTCGTAGCGCCTTTCCCATCTACCCCCGGATTGGCAGCCGGAAGGTCGAATGGCGGAGCCGCGGCTCCAAGTTCGATCATCTCTGAATAGGTAACTGACATTGCAATCGGATGCTGTCTAAATGGGAATAGCCAGACGTTCGACGGCGGCCCGCTGACTCAACTCTACGTCGCTAAAGCAACACAGGGTCGCACCTGCGTCTTTATACGCCTCCAGAATATACGGGCTGCCGAGCGACACCATCACAGGGTTGTAGCGATCTATAATTGCCCGAATGAATGCATCCTGCTCGGGGCGCAATCCGAAGGCGTGCCATGCCGCGGGTTTGACGACGACCGCCAGTACAATATACTCAGCCGCCGACGCAAGTTCGCGGAGTTCCTCGTACTCGGCGGCGGACGTCTCGGGCCCGACCTGTCGATACGCCGCACCCTGAAACACCGACCGCATAGCTTCGCCGAAGGGCTCCTCGGGGGGATCGAAACGTGAGCGGTGCGGCTTGAACAACACCGCCAGTAGGCCGGCACCCGCATCACGGGGAACCGGCAGTGCTCCGCTGCGGCTCGCGATCGTGCGCACTCCTTTGCGTGCCACTTCCTCAGCCAGGACGTGATGCTCTTTCGATCCCACGACACTCCTTGGAACGATCTCCGAAGGATCCGTAAATACGTCCCGGCCGAACCGATCCGCCATATGTTGTTTCAGTTCGAGTACACGCTTCGCCGCTTCGTCGAGAAGCGTCTGGTCGAGCCGCCCTCCTTCGACGGCGCGAACAATACCGTCGACCGCGGCGACGGGGTCGGAGATGTCCAGGAGGATGTCGACGCCCGCTTCGATAAGTGCCACGGCCTGTTCGCCGACATTTTTGTGGATCTCACGGATGGCACCCATCAGAAGACTGTCCGTGATCACAGCTCCCCGAAATCCCATCTCCTTCCGAAGAAGATCTCGAAGGATCTTCCGTGAGAGCGTTGCGGGATAGTCTGCGTCCAGCGCCGGATACAGCACATGCGCAGTCATGACGAGATCCACACCTGCATCGACGGCGGCCCTAAACGGAACGAGATCGTTCTCATCGAGCATCGAGCGGTCGGCGCTGACGGATGGCAGTTCTTCGTGCGAATCCCGATGGGTGTTGCCGTGACCGGGGAAATGCTTGGCCGTCGTCAGCAGCCCCTCGGCACGACAACCCTTGATGTATGCCCGAACCATCGCGGCCGCGACCTCCGGATCGCCTGAATACGCACGTGTTGCGATGATGGGATTTCGAGGATCGCGATTGACGTCGGCATCGGGAGCAAACGCGATGTGAATGCCGCACGCCAGCGCCTCCCGAGCCTGCACTCGTGCCGAGCGCCGTACGAGCTCCGGCGTCGAAAATGCCATGGCATGTGGAAAGATCGTGGCGCCGCGAATCTGCTGACCCACACCGCGCTCCATATCGGTGGAAACGAGGAGCGGAAGCGCCGATCGATGTTGGAGCGTCGAGACGGCATCCGGCATCTCGGAAAGCCGGCCGTTGAAAACGATCAGCCCTCCCACGGGGCACCGGTCGAGCACTTCTCGTGTAAAGCGCTCCATGTCCTCGGCGACGGTGATCGGCGGTGGCATGTTCGATCCCAACCGCGGAAACATGAGCTGCGCGGCCTTTTCCCGCAGGCTCAGGGCGGCGAGATCGAACATAGGAGAAAGGGGTTGGAACGTTTTAAGGTCAGGTATGCGGTCATTGCGAGCCGTAGAGTCCTTGTTCAACGATGTAGGTCCGGACCGGCTCGGGTACCATGTAACGTACGCCGCGTCCCGACTTAAGCCTATTGCGAATCGTCGTACCGGAAATCTCGAGCAGAGGCGCGTCGGCGAAGGCAATGCGCTCATTGTAGTCGCCCGGCGGCGACGTGCCTGCCGCGCCCGGCCGCCGGAAGACGATTATGCGGACCCGCCCCAGAATCTCTTCGGGTTCGTGCCATGTGCTGAAGCTTTCGAGGCTGTCGCTGCCGATAATCAAACTGAAATCCACCTTCGGATGCCGTTCTTGCAGCAAGCGAATCGTTTCAACGGTGTAGGAGACGCCCTCTCGACGGACTTCGACCTCGCTCAGGTCAAAATGATCGTTGTTCTCGATGGCGAGGCGCGTCATCGCGACCCGGTGATTCGCAGGCGCGACGTCTTCGAGCCGCTTGAGAGGGGATTGGAAATTGGGTATCCAGACAATCCTGTGGAGATCGAACTGTTCGCGAACCAATTCCGCGATGACGAGATGGGCGAGGTGCGGGGGGTTGAAGGATCCTCCAAACAGGCCTACCCGGCGATCTGATGGTGACGCTTTCTGCACCCTGATGTTGCCGAAGTTCAGACGGGTTGCTCGGATAACGTACCGAGCGATGGTGACGACTACGACGAGCGAGGACGACTACGACGAGCGAGGGTGGCTACGACGCGTTCTGAAGCTCACGGAGGCGGTTGGCGGCGCCTTCGTAGTACCGTTCGGCCTCTTTGAGCAGCGGGCTGTCCGGGAAAAGCTGAACGAGCCGCTCGTAGTTATCCAGTGCAATTTGCAGGCGCTCCTGCTGTTTCCCACGGACGCTCTGCTCGGAATACAAGATATAGGTGCGGATTGCACCGAGCAGCGCGTCATCGGCCCACCGTGTATCCGGATATTGATCGAACACCCGCACGTAACTTAACGCGGCGGCTTCGTACAGCTCCCGCCGCTCGTACAGTTCGGCGCCGGCAAACTCCTTGTGCGCGAGCTTCTCGCGCAGCTCGCGAATCCGTTCCTCGGCATCCTCTTTCAGCTCGCTCGCAGGAAAACGGTCGAGGAAGAGTTGAAAGTACGTGATCGCCTGTTCCGTCGGAGTTTGATCGAGTTCGTATTCGGGCGACTGCCGATAGTAGGACATCGCCCGCTCGTACTCGGCCTGCTCCGCCCTTGGATCGTTGCGGTAAACATTGAGGAAACGCGTGTACTCATTCGCGGCCAGGATGTACTCCCTGTTCTCGTAGTACGAGCGCGCGAGGTAGAGCTGAGCCTCGGGCGCCTCTTCAGTCGTCCGGCCGAAGTCGAACACGCCCTGAAAATATTCGGCGGCGCGATCGTATTTGCCGCGGTCGAAGTATTCCTTGCCTTTTTCGAACGCCTCCTGCGGTGAATCGTAGCGAAGGCGGCCGCTGCCCGTACAACCTGCTGCGAATACAACGATCGCAAGAATAGTAATGCTGAGCAGCTTGCGAGGGACCATGTCGAACGAGAGATGATGCAAAAAAAGCCGCGCCCTCGAGTCCGGCCGCGGCGGATGTTGAAACGAGGCTTTGATGGGGCTGTTCCGATACGACATCCCCTTCATCTCAACAGGCGCGACTCGCCGCTTTGATAACGGAAGTAATACATGGCCTCATTAACGTTACTGTTCCTGAAATCGATGCGGAGTCCCAGGCCCTGATACATCGCAGCGTTGCGCAGACGCTCGTAAAGCGGTCGCGAGGAGTCACGGATCATCAACGGTAAAAGATACCGTGCGACGTCGTAGCCCGTAAAGGCGAGGCGGCCGACCGTCGAAGATGGGTTCGGCGATCTTCCCGTAATCTCTCTGAATCGGCTGCGGAAAGCGCGAACGCTGGGATCATCCTCGTTTACGTGGAAGTCGTTCGTGTAGGTGGTGGCGTATCTGGTGGCGCGATTCGGGTTCGGCAGTCCGTGCCACTCCGTGTTTCCAAGTACGCGCACATGCACCGCATCGGCAGCATCCAGCGAATTGAAGGCGGCGTCGACGCGGACGGCCGTTTCTCCGCCCGACATCGGAAAATACACGGCCTCTACGTCCCGCAGCGTATCTTCGCCGACCTGATCGGCGAGCCGAGCCCATCCGGAGCGGGATTCGAGGAGCTCATAAAATCGAACGTCGGCGCCCTGTAGCATCGCTTCCTCCTGGAATCCCTCGGCCATCCGCTCACTGAGGGCGTCGCGGTCCCGTTCGGCAACAATGCCGAACTCATCCAACATCAGACTCCGAATAGCGAAGCGGGCCATGAGCCGGCCATGCGTCGTGATGGTCGGATTGGCCTGAAATACGTAGCGGCGGTCCTGTGAAACCGCCTCGTCGTTTGCGAGCGGAGGAATGAGCACAAGGCGCTCGCGCTCGGCGGCCTGCGCGGCGGCCTTTGCCTCGCTGCTGTAGAGTGGTCCGATGACCGCGTCTGTGCCCAGGCCGGCTAATTCAGCCACCGAGGCGGCGGCCCGTTGCGATTCACCGCGCGAGTCGCGAAAGATCATCCGCACCGGCTGATCATTCAGGGCGTTGTGTTCGTCGATGGCTATACGGATCCCCGTAAAAAGAGCCTGGGCCAGGATGGCGTCGTCGCCCTGGAGCGGCAGCACGATTCCCAATTCGTGAACCGCCGACCGTCCTGCATCCTGATCCCCGCCACGTTCCGCGAGATCGACGACACGGCGAGCTTCATCCAGATAACCGCTCGTGGGATAGCGACGAATCAGTCTATTCAGGAGATCGATCGCCCGATCGAAATTGCCGTCCCGATAGAGCGCCTTGCCCGCCATGAGCATGGCGGCGGTCGTCTTGCGGTGTACAGGATACGTTTCGTATACCAGACGAAAACGTCGATAGGCCATCCCGTAATCGCCTTCCTCAAACGCGTCGAGGGCCTGTTCGAAAACCAGCTCGGCATCCTCTATGCGTGGTACCGGATCCTGCGCGTGGACCTGCGTAGCACTGAGTAGCATCAGGCCGGCCGCGGCCGCGAAAAACCGCGCCAATCGCATTCGCACTATCACTCCCATTCGATCGTCGCCGGTGGCTTTGAGCTTATGTCGTACACGGTTCGATTAATACCTCGAATCTCGTTGACGATACGATTCGAGACGCGACCGAGGAATTCGTACGGTAGTTGGGCCCAATCGGCCGTCATCCCGTCGACGCTGGTAACGGCGCGAAGTGCACATACGTTCTCGTACGTCCTTTCATCACCCATGACCCCGACCGTCCGGACCGGAAGCAGCACGGCAAAAGCCTGCCATACCGTATCGTAGATCCCTGTCATCTGCAATTCCTCAATAAAAATGGCATCCGCCTCACGTAAAATGTCCAATTCCCGCCGCGTTACTCGTCCGATTACGCGGATGGCAAGGCCGGGGCCCGGGAACGGGTGCCGGCGGATAATGGCCTCGGGGACTCCGAGTATCCTCCCGATCTCACGAACCTCGTCCTTAAAAAGCTCGCGGAAGGGCTCGATCACTTTCAGCTCCATTTTCTCGGGGAGCCCGCCGACGTTATGGTGCGTCTTGATCGTTGCCGAGGGCCCCTTAAACGAAATGCTCTCGATCACGTCCGGGTACAGCGTACCCTGGGCGAGAAACGAAGGCTTCGTTCCGAGCTCGTCCGTAATCTCGTGCGTGGCTTCGTCAAAGACTTCGACGAAGGTGTTGCCGATCACAACGCGTTTCGTTTCAGGATCGGTAATGCCCTGCAGCCGATCGAGAAACCGGTCACTCGCGTCGACGGCTTTCAGGCGGATGCGGTGATGGTCACGGAACGTCTTCTGCACCTGCTCCCACTCGCCCTTTCGAAGCACGCCGTTGTTCACGAAGATGCAGGTGAGCCGATCGCCGATGGCTTCGTGGAGCAGCACGGCGGCGACAGAGGAATCAACGCCGCCGGACAAGCCGAGAATGACGTGCTCCTCGCCCACCTCCTCGCGTATCTCACGGATCTTCTCGTCGACGAAGGAGGCCGGCGTCCAATCGCCGCGACAACCGCAGATCTCGTGGGCGAAGTTTTCCAGGATGAGCCGGCCCGCGTCCGTGTGGATGACTTCGGGATGGAACTGAACGCCGTAATGCGGCAAGGCGCGCGACCGAACGGCTGCAATAGGGGCGTTGTTCGTCCGGGCGATAATTTCAAAGTCGTCCGGTATTTTCGAGAGGTGGTCGCCATGACTCATCCACACGGTTGAACCATTCGGAATGCCGTCAAAGAGCCCTTCGTCATTCTCAACGATCAGTTGAGCGCGGCCGAATTCTCGTCGATCCGCCCGTTCGACGTTGCCGCCGAGGAGCTGCGCCATCGCCTGCAATCCGTAGCAGATCCCCAGAATGGGAAGCGGTGATCCATCGAATCGCTTGAGACGCAAATAAGCTTCATGAAGCTGCGGAGCGTCCGCGTCGTAAACCGAACAGGGGCCTCCTGATAGGATGAGCCCTTTCGGATCCATGGCGGCAATACGATCCGGCGCAATCGTGCAGGGATGAATTTCGGAATACACCCCCACCTCCCGAATTCGCCGGGCGATCAGCTGGGTGTACTGACTTCCGAAGTCCAGTATGATGATGCGTTCGTGCATGTTATTCCAAGCACCGGGTTCCGAGTACCGCGTACCGTGCCCCTCTTACTAACACGCCGGGATGACCGGTACACGGTACCTGGGTACTCCGGTACTCACTTGTTTACTCTACCATCGCCGCGTAATCCTCAGCGTTGAGGAGATCGTCGAGCTGGGAGGAATCGCTGATCTCGATCTTGACCATCCAGCCTTTGCCGTACGGGTCTTCATTGATGTGTTCGGGGTGGCCCTCGAGATCTTCGTTTATGGCGACGATACGCCCCGAAAGAGGCATGAAGAGCTCGGAAACGGTCTTCACCGCCTCCACCGTCCCAAAGGCATCATTCTTTTCAATCTCGGAATCGACCGGCTCGAGCTCGACGAACACGATGTCGCCCAACTCGCTCTGTGCGAAATCGGTGATTCCGACGGTGGCTTTTGTGCCGTCTATCTCGATCCACTCGTGTTCTTTCGTGTAGCGAAGGTTGCTGGGGAATTTCATGGTCTGTTTGATCGATCAATCTTAAATGAATCACGCTTCCACGACTTCCTCAGCCTGGAGCTCAAAGGACTCGAGAAAGCGCGTCGTGAAGTTCCCGGACTGAAAGTCCTCGTTCGTCATCAGCTGACGGTGAAAAGGAATCGTCGTTTTCACGCCTTCGATGACGAACTCGTCGAGTGCGCGCACCATCTTCCGAATGGCGAGCTCTCGGGTCCGGCCCCGGACGATCAGCTTCGCGATCATCGAGTCGTAATATTGCGGAATTCGGTAGCCGGCGTAAGCGTGCGTGTCTACACGAACGCCGTGCCCGCCGGGCGGATGGAAGGTCGTGATGACGCCCGGTGAGGGAGAGAATTTCTTGAACGGATCCTCAGCATTGATCCGGCACTCAATCGCGTGCCCTTCGATCCGTACGTCTCGCCGCCGGACGCTCTCGCCCATGGCCACGCGGATCTGGTACTCGATGAGATCTGCATCGGTGACCTCTTCGGTAACCGGATGTTCGACTTGAATCCGCGTGTTCATCTCCATGAAATAGAAATTCCGTTCCGCATCCACCAGAAATTCGACGGTGCCGGCGCCTTCATAATTGACCGCTTCCGCGCCCAGGATGGCGGCCTCGCCCATGGCCATGCGAAGGCCGGCGTCGACGATCGGAGACGGGGCTTCCTCGAGGAGTTTCTGATGCCTGCGCTGGATCGAGCACTCGCGCTCGCCGAAATGGATCACGTTGCCCTGGCCGTCACCGAGGACTTGAATCTCGATGTGGCGCGGCTCGAGGACGAATTTTTCGATGTAAACGTCCGGATTGCCGAAGCCGGTCTCGGCTTCCGTGCGCGCTGCGACGAAAAGTTTAGCGAAGTCGTTCGCGGTCTGCACCAGGCGCATCCCTCGCCCGCCGCCGCCCGCCGCCGCCTTGATCATGACGGGAAAGCCGATCTCGGCAGCGAGCTTTTCACCCTCTTTCACCGTTGCGACAATGCCGCCGGAGCCGGGCACGACGGGTACGCCGGCCTTGCGCATCGTGTCCTTCGCGGCTGACTTGTCACCCATCAGGCTGATCGTCTCCGGACTCGGGCCAATAAACTTGATGCCGTGATCGGCGCAGATGGCGCTGAAATCGGCATTTTCAGAAAGGAACCCGTATCCGGGATGGATCGCGTCGGCGCCCGTGACCTCCACTGCAGCGATAATGCGATCCGGACGGAGATAGCTTTCGCGGGATGGCGGCGGACCGATGCAGACCGCTTCGTCTGCGAATCGGACGTGAAGTGAATCCCGGTCGGCCGTCGAGAAGACGGCGACGGTTTTCAGTCCCATCTCATGACAGGTGCGGATGATTCGAAGGGCAATCTCTCCGCGATTGGCAATGAGGACCTTTTTAATCACGGCCTAAGGCTATGGGACCTTCGCAACAGCTAGGATGACCTCAAAATGAGGATACTGGGAACCGCCAGGGAGTCGATCCGGCGTAGGCGGCGAGAAATCTCAGGCGGCCTCGATGACGAATAGAGGCTGGTCGTATTCGACCGGTTGGGCATCTTCGACGAGAATCTTCTTGACGATGCCCTTCACCTCGCTCTCAATTTCGTTCATCAATTTCATCGCCTCGATAATGCAGAGCACGTCGCCCGCGTCTACCTCATCGCCGACTTCAACGAACAAGCCTTCACCGGGCGCAGGTGAACGGTAGAAGGTGCCGACGATCGGTGCTTTGACCACGACGTCCTTCTCAGCTCTCGGCTCCGTTTTCGGCTCCGTGGGAGGCGCCGACGCGTCTGCATTGGGCGCGGGAGCCGAAGTGGAAGGAGGTTGGCCGGAAGACGTGGCCGACGAGGGAGCCTGCTGCGGCGCTCCCGGCGGGTAGCCCGGCATCGGAAAGCCCATTCCGTAGGGAGCGTACATTGGGTGCTGGACCATCACGGCCGGAGCATTCTTCCGAACGACGAGCTTGAACTCGTCTTCTTCCACCTCCACTTCGGCCACGCCACTCTCGGCGACGATCTTGAGAAGCTCCTTTATTTGAGCGAGATCCATGAGCCAGTTACCTGATTCCTCGAAGCAATGGGTGATTTACCGGCAGCCGTCCTGCCGTCCTACAACCTGTCAGCGGTCGAGACGCGGGTGACGTACTCGCCCGAGTCCGTTTTGACTGCGATAACGTCCCCCTCGTCGATAAAGAGCGGAACGCTGACGACGGCCCCACTCTCCACGGTGGCCGGCTTGCTTCCACCGGTAGCGGTATCTCCTTTAAGGCCCGGATCGGTCTGCACAACCTTGAGTTCTACCTTTCCGGGAAGCTCCGTGGACACCGGCTTTTCGGTCTCCGCATGATAGAGGATATCGATCACCTGCCCCTCTTTCACGAATTCAAAACCAGGGACGGCTTCCTGTGGCAGTGAGAACTGCTCATAGGTCTCGGTGTTCATGAAGTGGAGACCTAGATCGTCCTGATAGAGGAACTGATGCGGCCTTCTCTCGATCCGCGCCGTCTCAACCTTCTCCCCCGCACGGAACGTATTGTCCAGCACCTTTCCGTTGCGCAGGTTGCGGAGCTTGGTGCGAACAAAGGCACCGCCTTTTCCGGGCTTCACGTGCTGGAAGTCGATGATGGTCCACAGATCGCCATTCCAGAGCAGGTTGAGACCGTTCCGGAAATCACTTGTATCGGCCATGAGAATCGGTTGCGAATGAACCTCCGGCATTCCATCCGGAAAGCGGAAGAAGAGCTAATATACCGTCGGTGTCGGCTGGGAGTCAATTTGGGGATACGCAGCCGCGGAGCCACTTCTCCCGCCTCACGAACAATTCAAATCGGCCCGGGTCTTACTTCCGGAACCGCTTGATGATGGCCTCGATTTGTTCATCGGGCAAGGGATGAGATGATTCCGGGGCGGGCGCAGCAGAGGCATTCCGGTCGGCTCGAATTGGAGGCGGCGTCGCTACCGCCCTTGCGGACGCTTTTGCCGCCGCCGGGTTGCCTGCACGGGCGCGGAGCCGGGCCTCGATCTCGTCCATCCAGCTCTTCGCCGGCTCCGAAATCGAACCGCCCTGGGAACGCACGGTCGCCGCACTGCTTTTGGGAGGCACCATCGCACCACTGCTTTTGGGTGGCACCATCGCACCACTGCTTTTGGGAGGCACCATCGCCGCACCGCCCTTCGCCGGTGCAGGAACCGCGATCCGTTTGGGACGATCGGCAGCCGGCGCGGATTGCCCGGATTTCACGCCTTGGGGCGGATGAATGGGATCGGTTTCGAAGGCCATCCTCTTGATGTTCAGGAGGTGCATGGGCGAGATGTTGTCGCTCGTGATCGACCCACCGATGGTACCAGGACCAAGGGTCATGGCCGGGAAGAGTCGGTTCGTATATCCGACGGATCCCAGTGCCGCTACGGTATTGACTACAATCCGCATCGATGGCTTTTCGAGGGCGAACTCCTCGATGATGCGCTCGTTCGTGCAGTGCAAACAGAGAGTGTGACCGATGCCGCCGAATTCGAGCACGGCGATGCAGCGTTCACATCCCGACTGCCATCCATCCTCTTCATAATAGGACAGGATCGGCGACAGCGTCTCCATCGACAGCGGCTCGTCGCGCCCTACCCGGTCGACTTCGCCAATCAGTGCGCGGGTGTCCTGCGGCACCGAGAATCCCGCCATAGACGCGATCTTGAAGGGACTCTGGCCTACCTGATCGACGTTGAGGCGGCCCTTCGACAGAAGGATACGGCGGAGCTTCTCCTTTTCGTCCTCCTTCATGAAGTAGGCATCCTCGTCCTTCAGCGCCTGCTTGAGCCGGCTGGATATCGGACGGTCGGCGACGACGCTGCGTTCGGTGGAGCACAGGGTGCCCCAATCGAAAGCGGCCCCGTAGACGATATCTTTCGCGGCTTTGCGGACGTCGGCCGATCGGTCTACGTAAACAGGCACGTTGCCGGATCCGACGCCGTAGGCGGGCTTGCCCTTCGAGTACGCGGCGCGGACCATGTCGCTGCCGCCTGTGGCCAGGATCACGTCTGTGCCGTGGTTCTCCAGCAGCTCGTTGGTACCGCTGAGCGTCACCTCCATCATGCAGCCGAACAGGCCCTCTGGAGCCCCTGCTTTGTACGCCGCTCCCGCGACGGTCTCGAGTGCCGCGGCCGTGCACGCTTTAGCGCGGGGATGCGGGCTTATGACGACGGCACACCGCGCCTTCGCGGCGATGATGGCCTTATACATAGCCGTAGAGGTCGGATTGGTCGACGGAATCAACGCCGCGACGACGCCCATCGGTGTGGCAATCTCCCAGATGGTGCCCTCCTCGGGACGCCGGATGATGCCGACCGTACGCATCCCTTCCATGCGGTGGAGAAGCGTCCTGGTGGCGAAGAGGTTTTTCTCCGTCTTGCTCTCGAGACGCCCGAATCCCGTCTCTTCGCATGCCAGCTTGGCGAGCCGCCGTGCGTCGGCTTCTCCGGCGGCCGCCATTGCGCTGACGATGGCGTCGACCTGCTCCTGGGAGAACTTGGCGAACGTGCGCTGTGCGGAGCGGGCCCTTTGAATCAGGTCGCGGGCTTCCTGTACCGATCGTAAGTCTTGATCCATGGATACAATATCATGGCGTGGAGCGTGCGAGTCAACAAGGGAACGTCCGCCTCTAGGCGGGCACGTTTTTTTCCACACCCGCCCCACTTTCATAGAAATCCACGTACACCTATAGCTGAACGACGCGGGCAGGTCTCCCGCCTGATCTGCACCATTCGCGTCCCACTGAGGCCGGATGGTTGGGGTCCACGATCCTACCCGGAGTCCGTATTTTTTGACGGTATGTTCTTAATGCCTGATTCGGATCAAGTGATCGACGAGCATACTCTGGCTGCATTTATCGCCGGCACGCTTCCGAAGAATCGCCGCGACGAGGTTATCACCTATCTCGCCGGCAATTCGGACGCCCGCGAAGTGCTTCAGATGGCGTACGACGCCCTGGAAACCGCGCAGGATTCGACGCTGTATGCGGAAGGGCCGTCGTCCCCCGCCAAACAACGAACCGGGACGCCTCCGCGTAGAGGAGACCGGGCGTCGGGGACGAGCGATTTCCTGCGCGGCGCCGGGCGCTATGTCGCCGCAACGATGATCGTCTTCGCGATCGGCATCGTGCTTCGACTTGCATTCGGCCCGCCTACCGATGCTCTGCGAAGCCCCCTTTCGCGTGAGTCGGAAATCCTGCGTGTGCAAGTAGATGCAGCCGCCGGACCATCGTTCACGTGGTCCGCCGTCGAAAACGCCTACCTTTACCGGATCGTGGTATGGGACCCGTCCGCGGCGCGTGTGGTCGGACAGTATGAGACGCGCGATTCAGATCTTGGCGCCGGGAATCCTATCGTGGACGACCTCGCGACAAAGCTTGGCTCAGGTGATCCATATACCCTTCGTATCGACGCCATCGACGCCCAAAATCGACTGATTCGTAGCTCCGAGACCGTTGAATTCGTAGCCCCCTAGAGCACCGGCGACTGGGCTACGTCCCGACGGCTTCGCGCGCAAAATCCTCTCTCTTCAGGGGCGTGGGCTCGAGAATGTGTGCGGACGCCTCCAGGGGAGTCACCTCAAATTCGTAAATATTTACGGCGCTGTATGCCGCGATAATACCCACCGATCCGGTTGGAAGAAGATCGGGTGGATCGATGACTTCGAGCTGCGGCGCCGGCTCCGGCTCAGCGGCCGGCCATATGGTTAAGGCGTAGCGCTCAGGATGCACGACGAGGCGAAATTGATAGGGCACCCCGGCGCGCAACTGAGTTACGGGCGTCTTTCCGACGCGCAGTGCCTCGTTTTTAACAAATCCTACCAGTCGGCGCCATCGTGAATACGGCTTCTCAGCCAGCACATGGCAACCCGATTTTCTGCCCGCATCATCCTGGTGAACATTGACGCCGAACCGAAGGCGCAGTCCGGGACACATGGCCGCATAGTACGCGAGACCGGTACTCCATTCGCGTGGAAGCCTTCGGCCGTCTCCCTGGCTATGCGGATTCCACTTGAAGATAAGGCCGACGTTCTGATAGCGCAGATTGGTCCATGACGTGACGCACAGCCTGGCCGTAACCTCGTATCCGCTGGACCAGTCCTGGCGGCCGAAAACGATCAGCCGGTCGTAGCCGGCATCCTCCTCACGGATCTTCAGGCACGGAACTCCGTCTTCGTCACCCTCGAGGCGCCAGTGACCGTCGATAATCTGGCCGATCCCCTCTGGTGTTTCGGCGATTTCAAGGTCCAGTCGAAAATGCGGGACGACGCTCTCATAGAGTCGGTGCTCGAAGCAGATGGACTGCTGCAGCACCCGCTGAGCACGATCGACAATTTTCAGGACGAGCGTGTTATGGCGGCGGAGTTGATCTTGCGTGATGGTGTCGATGTTGAAGTCACCGACCTCTCGGAGCCGCCCCCCTCGGGAATGCTTCCGCTTGAAATAAACGGGACGTACGGGCCCATCATTTAACGAATAGAGAAGCGCCGCTACACGTTGGGGACGGTGCACCCGGCCCACAATGTTGAACACAAGCTGCGCACCGCCTACCGTGGTGGTGCCCGGCGTTAGATTCCAGACCGAGACATCGTCAGATCGATACAAAGTTCAACTCTGGTTTTCCCAACTCACGCTGTGATTGCTTCTCGAAATGAAGTATCAAGTTTCGGTCCAATCTTGACCAATCTTGTCAAGGCACCATGATTTCCGCTCAAAGGGGCTATTTTTCGAAGAGCCCGCGTTCAGTAGCGCCCGGGCATTCATTCATTGAGATCAATCCGCACCCGTGAACGATCGTAACCGACGAATTGGACAAGGTCTCATCCGCTTCATGGCGCCGGGCGCTCCGTCGCGACGCGAGACCGCGTCGCACACTGCAAGAAGATGGGTTCGCGCACGATCCGCACGGCGGTAACGAATCTGAGCAGTGGGAGCACGCACCGGACTCAGGTGTAGGAGTACTTAAGCAACGCCTTAAAATCTCATTTAGCGATCGCTTAAATCTCAAAAAGGGATTTCAACAATCTGCATTCTCCGACGTAAATCCGCTGGCGTTCGAAAATGCCGCGTTTCTCCGAGCAATCGACCTTTTTCGTTAGATCTCGGTGCCTGAGCGAAAGGCGGCATACCCTTTGTGAGGGTACGAGCGTCAGGCAAACTGAACCTTTTTGCTGCTGCAATGGAAACCACCGTGGCTTACGCTCCAAAAATTATATCCGGCGTAGACGTTATCGATGAAGCATGGGGAGGGCTTTATCGGGGAGGCTCATATCTGGTATATGGGCGCGCAGCGACTGGTCGGGGCCTGCTCACGATGATGTTCGTCCAGACAGGCACGATGCTCGAAGAGCGATGCCTGTTCATCTCTCCGGATCGTCCGAAGGATCTGATGATTCAGGCGGCATCGATGGGCTTTAATCTTCGTGAGGCCTACGAATCCGGACTCGTTAAGCTGATGCGCATTCCACCGATGCTCAATCTACAAGAGATCGGCGATGAAGGAGTCGCGAAAGCGCTGAACGATCTGGTTTCCATTATCCGTCAGAACCGACCCGATCGGCTCGTCATCAACGACTTCATGCCGTTCGTACAGTTCCGGTCGTTCGACCGGTTCCGCGCCGCCTTTGTGCAGATGCTCGAACAGATCGATTCGCTCGATACGACGATGAAGCTGGTGATGGCCGAGCCGGCCAACCAGCAGTCACGCAAAGTGATCGACTTCATGCGCAACCAGATGACGGGTGCCATTCACATCGAGCTCGTCGAGGATGACGCCAGCTCGACAAAACGTCGTCTGACACTCATTCCCAACATCGGCCATATAAAGCGACGTGTCGTGGAATTCTGGGACTTGCAGGAAGTAGTGGAGGAGGCAGAGGAGAACGTATCGTCGTCTGTCCGGATGCTGCCTGATCGCGGGCAGAAACCCACGGAGCCGGCCTTGGTCGACGATCCCGCCGGCCATCGCCGTTTTCGCTTTGCGGAAGAGGTGCCCGCACACGCAGAACCGGAAGAGCCGCCCGCACACGCAGAACACGTAGACGCGCCCGCATACGCGGAACCGATAGAGGCGCGCACACACGCGGAACCGGAAGAGACGCGCGCGTACGCAGAACCGGAAGAGACGCGCGCGTACGCAGAAGCAGAAGTAGGACATCCGCGCACATACGCAGGGGGTGAAAATGAGGCGGTGCCCTCTGCGAAAGAGGAATGGGCGCCGCCGCAGACCCGAACCGAACCCCAGCTTGATCTGCCGCAAGAGGCAGCTCCGGTCGGGGCGCCTGCAGGTCGGCCGCGAACACGCCTCGAGGCATCGCACGAGAAGGAAGGGTCAGGGCGGAGCTACGAAGCCTCACGTGAGGAGGGGCAGGTCATTCGCCCTCGGCGACTCGGTCAGACGCCGCCCCGCGAATCCGATAACGTGTACCGCGGCGACAAACCGCGTGTGCGCCCCATCCCTCTAGGCCGCCGTGAAGATCAGCCGGAGGCGCCTTCGCGACGAGAAGAGCGCTTCGAACCACGGCGCGAACAGCCGAGTGAACCGCGTCCCGAGGATCGTCTCCCTGCTCGAGAGACTCGAGAACGTGAGAAGTCGGCCTTCGAGGAGACGCTCCAACGCCGGGAACGGCACTCATACCGCGAAGAATCATATCGGGAGGAAACTCCTCGCGAGGAAACCCAACGCCCTGAAGAACGGAAGCATCGCGAACCCGGTTATCGCGGCGAGCCGACGCATGGCGCAGGTCCGACCTACCGCGACGAGCCGATTTACCGCGAACAGCCGGCGTATCGCGACAAGCGAACGTATCCCGAAGAGCCGACGTATCGCGAAGAGCCGACGTATCGCGAAGAGCCGACGTATCGCGAAGAGCCGACGTATCGCGAGGAGCCGCCGTATCGCGAGGAGCCGCCGTATCGCGAGGAGCCGGTACAACCCGAAAGGTCATC
>CAZART010000009.1:31314-44129 GCA_964487555.1 uncultured Rhodothermales bacterium | reverse complement strand
CGTATCGCGAGGAGCCGCCGTATCGCGAGGAGCCGGTACAACCCGAAAGGTCATCGCTGCGCCATGATCGCCCCTTTGAAGCGCGCCGCGAGCCGATCACCGAGGAGATCCCTACGCCCGCTACGCCGTCGCCGCCCCACGAACGGACGAGCCACACCAATCGCGACGCCTTCCGCACGCGCCTTCAACAGCATTTTTTGCGGCGCGACGTGAACGATACGCCCTTCCTGCTCGTCGCGATGCGGATGGATCGTAGTGAAGAGCGGACCGCCCGCCCCTTCGACTTTGAATTTATCCTCGATCTCGTCAGCGAGTTGTTACGTGATCAAGACGACATGCTCGTCGAGCTTGATCGCGAGCGCCTGATCGTGTTGCTCGCCGATAGCCGTCCCGAGGCGGCGCAGCAATTCTTCGCACAGCTAAAGAACCGCCTGCGCGATGAAGCACCGCAGCAGGCGGACCACCTGCTACACTCCGTCTCCGCAATTGTCGTACCCGACGGGAGGCCGTTCCAGAACGCCGAGGAGTTTCTCACCTACGCCCTTGACGAGGCGTGAGCCGTCTAGAGGCCCTGGAGTCTATACGACATGTTCGCAGCTAAAGCGAGCGGCAACAGCCAGGCGTGGCGGACAAGCATTGCAGCCGCGGGAAGATTTTGCCGTCGACCCTAAATCGCGATCTCGATCGAAGTCCAAATCAGGACGAGAAACGCTATCAGCTCGAGGCCTGGTCGGTCAGCACGGACGCTCCGTAGCCGAACGACGATGCTGTTCGACCGGTACAGTACGTTCATCTTCGCCGGCTCGCTGTACTGTACGTGATGAGACGGGTGGGATGCTGCGAGTCCCAACTCCCCATCGTGAAGGCATTTACGTATCGTTTTGAGCCACCAAGTGCGTAAAATCGGATCATTACCTCCAGGATCGCCTTTCTGAGGCGCTAGGCACGATGCTTGTTATCGCTGAGAGAGAAGCTAGCTCGTATCACTCGCTCCGAATTCTCGGCAGCACGGCCTCATGGCGAAAAATCAGGAAGCGCAGGATTTAGAGGAGAAGAATTCTGAGCAGGTTGGCGCCACAGCGGCCTTCTCAACTACCGGTTCGCAGGCTCGTGATGCCCGGCGCGGGCTTCCGCGCCGGAACGGCCCGCCGCCCGAGGGAGAGGAAGGTGGAGCCGTGCTGGTCGCTCAACGTCGTTCGTCGGCGCAACGCGATTTTCACCGCGTCCCCTTTCGCCCCATCGTTCGGTGGGATACACAGGCCCGCGGCGGCAGAGAAGAAGGCCGCGTTTACTTGAAGCGCATCGTTGCCTACGGTACGCTTTCGCTCGTTCTCTTCGCCCTCATCTATATCTTCACTGACGATCCGGGCGGACACCTCTTCCGTCTTTCCGGATGGCGCAGCACGCTGTCGTGGAGCGGGTTACTGGTCTACTCCTCTATCGTCGCTCTCGTGCTCTTCCTCTGCATCCTCCTGTTCAGGTATCTCGGCCTGATGAATATGGCCTACCTCAACACGAGTAATTACACCGCCGGTGAGAGGGACCCCGATTTTCATCCACCTGTATCGGTCATCGTTCCGGCCTACAATGAGGGCAAACTTCTCCGCTCGACCCTAGAGTCGCTCGTCAACATGGATTACCCATTCTACGAGGTGGTCATCGTCGATGACGGATCGGACGACGACACGCGGGACATCGCACGTGAGCTCGTAGGAAGGTACGGGGACGTGGAGGTCAAGCTCGTTGAGAAGCCGAACGGCGGCAAGGCTACAGCCCTCAATGCGGGCATCCAGGTGGCCGACTTCGATTTTGTATTGTGTGTGGACGGCGATTCGCAGCTGGCCGAAACGACGCTTCGCAAGGCCATCCAGCATTTCATCGATCCGCGCGTGGGTGCCGTGGCCGGCAATGTCAAGGTGCTAAACCGCGATAACGTGTGGAATACGCTTCAGGCACTCGAGTACGTCGAAGGCCTCAACATGGTCCGATCCGCACAGAGCGTCGTAAAGCTGGTCAATATTATTCCGGGACCGGTGGGACTCTTCAGAAAGCAGGCTATTATCGACGTCGGCTGGTACAGCTCCGACACGTTTGCCGAAGACTGCGACATCACGCTAAAGATCATTCGCGAAGGATGGCGCGTCGAGTACGAGCCCGGCGCCATGTCCTATACGGAGGCGCCCGCAGAGTTGGTTGACCTCTTGAAGCAGCGCTACCGCTGGACGCGCGGCATCATTCAGGCCGTCCGTAAGCACGGCGACCTCTTCTTCAACCCGACGATCACGTTGGGCGGTACGCTCGTGATGTGGTCGATGGCTTTCGAATCGCTGATCTGGCCGGTGATGAACATCTTCGCGAACTTGTATTTCATCACAATAGCCGTGGTCTTCGACCTCAGCTACTATCTGGTTTATTGGTGGCTGAGCCTGACGATACTCGACCTCATTGCCGCCCTGTACTGCGTCGCCGTGGAGAAAGAGGAAGTGCGCCTGATCTTCTATTCTATTTTCTACCGTCTCTTCTTCATCCTTATCATTGACGTTTGCAAAACGTTTGCGACGATTGAGGAATTCCTGGGGATCGGAATGACGTGGGGCAAGCTCGAGCGCATCGGCCCCGCAGCCGTCTCGTAATCACACGGATCCGTCAGAGGCGAGGAGTCTCAAAACGAGGCGGTCGGTCCGCTCGAACGCGGCAAATACTAAATTCATGGTGCGTATTTCGCCTCCGCGCTGCGATTTCAGTCCGTTCGGCGGTTTTCCGGAAAACCGGGCATGGAGCTTGCAATCCTCTTGAAAGAAGCGCGGGCTTCCTGCCGTACGCTCCGATCATGCTCAGATCATCCTTACCATGGAACTTGTCCCGATTCTTTCGACGATCATTCTAGTAGGTACGATCGCGACGTTCATTCTCGCGGTCTTCGCCTACATCCTCTACAAGGTACGTGAACGACGGACTCGCGAATCCGGCACGAAGCGCGAGTACGTAGAGGCGCGTCGCCGGCAGCAGGACAATGGAAGCCGCCAGGCTATCCCCGGGATCGGCCAACCAAGCCAGGCCTCTATGTATATTGCACCGACGACTACGCTTCCGCCGCAGGGACCGGTGGTCGAAGTGGATGACGTGCACGAAGCGGCTCCGCCCTCGGGCGGCTGGTCGCAGCCCCCGTTCCTGCAACGCTTCGCCGCGGCACCGCAGCCCTATGATCGCGACACGGAGGGCCTCCGGTCGCAGCGCATTGCACGGCCGCAGCCGACTTACGAGCGGGCCGAAGTCGCACCGACCCGCCGGCACGAAGAGAGCCGCGAGCCGAGTTCCCTTTTCTGGGAATACACGGATGAGGGCTTCGTGCCCGTCGATCCTACGAAAGCTCCCGCCCCCGTCCAAAAGCGCCGCGCCGCTGACGAAGAGGAAGGCAGCGCCTGGTTGTAAGGCACCTCCCCTCGTGTCCCTATCTCTCCTCACATCTCAATGGCGAAGTTCGAACTCGAACGCATCAACGTCCTCTGGTTTCTGACGTTGGGCGTTACCGTTCTCGCGGCAGGAGTCTTAATCTACCTTCTGCTACTGGAGAGCGCCCTTGGCGCCTTCAGCATCCACGAGGCTTCACCGCGAGCCATTGGCAAGCAGGAGACGCCGCGCGTCGCGCTGCTTAGTAGCGATTATACCCGGCAGGTCCACTCGATTTTCTATCCCGATGATCCAGATTCAGACTGGCTCGATGTCGCCGTAGGATCATGGCGCGAATTCCTCCTCGACAAAAATCGGCGCACTCCGTTTTCGGAGGTCACCGACGAACAGATCGAACAGGGTGATCTGGAATCGTTCGAGACACTCATCCTGCCCTCGGCACGGGCTATGAGTGACCGACAGATTGAGGCGATAAAGGAGTTTATGGAACGTGGCGGCAACGTGCTCGCCACCTGGACGCCCGGTATCTATGCCCCGGATGGTTCGTGGCGCGGCTGGCGGTTCATCGAGGAGGCGTTCGGGGTCAGTTTTGTGGATTTCGTGGAGCGTGGGACGGGCGACTTCCGCGTTCATCAAGATACCTTCCCCGGCTTCACGCCGCCGGGAATGTACCGTCCCGAGTACCTCGTCGAGGATCCGACGACGCCGGGAGAGGTCGACGAGGAAGTTGCGACGCACGAGCGCATGAAGCTCCTCGCGCGCGATGCCGACTTCCCTCCGCTGCGCGGATACCGCTGGTCGGCGTTTATTGACGACGCACCACTGTACGGTGACTATGCTACCGCCGACACGCTCACGATTAGCCTTCCCGACCCGGACGGCGAGATGCGCCGCCAACAGGCCGTCGCCGTTTCATACTATACGTGGTTGGGCAAGGGCGCCGAATCGGAGACACCCTATCCCTATACAGGCACCGGCATTCGCCGACTTACACTCCGCGGCGGAACACCGCTGACGGCAAATATACCGAGCGGTTATCGCGTCAAGATCCAGGTCTACACTCCCGGCGTGAGCATGCGCGTCATCGAGCCGCGGGCGGTTTCGATTGGATTCTGGCATGATTTCGCCGTGGAAGAGCATTCCACCAATGATGCCGTCGCGCCCTCTACAGGCGCAGTCTACGGCACCTACGGCAAGGGTCGCTTCGTCTATCTGGGATTTCAGCGCGACGCGATGGGCGTCGGCCGGGAGGACCGGGAAGATTACGTTTCTCTGCGTACGTTCTTCAGCAATATTATGGACTACCTGCAGCAGCGTCCGATAATCTGGGTCCATGCCTGGCCCTATCCCTACACGTCGGGGGCCGTGCTATCTGCTGTGGGCAGCGCTCAGATTGAAAATCTCTCGGGCGTAGCCGATGTATTTGAGCAGGAAGGTGTCCCCGGGACTTATCTCGTCCGCCCCGGAGAAGCCGGCCGGTTCGGCGCGTTATTCGAGCGATTGCACGACTCCGGTGACGTCGGCGTACTGGGCGACCTCGGCCGAGACGAGGACGGTTCCACTCTTGTGCAGCGTGCACAGTTGGTTCAACTGAAAGAGGAGCTGGAGGAAGTCGTCCGCGGGCCGGTCATCGGTTACCGATCCACCCGCCGCGGACAGATCGGCGAGACCACGCTGGCCGCATTAAGCGACGCCGGTTACGAATATTTTTTGCCCGACTCCATCGGACGCCTGATGACGCCGCGAATTATGGGCTTTCCGTACGAGACCCTGATTCGACTCGGCGTAACGGCCCATTCCGACGACGACGTCTTTCGTTGGACGGGCGACGACGAGGATCTTCGGATCACGGTCTTTAAAGCCGATATTGACAGGGTGCGCTACGAAGGTGGTATCTACAATCTGGCGTTCCACTCAGATGCTCTCGGCCGGCCGGAGAACCGCGAGATGCTCCGCGAAGTCGTTCAGTACTTGAAGCAACGAAATTTCTGGATCGAAGCGGGAGACGAGATTGCCCACTGGTGGCGCCTGCGTCAGGGTCTGTCCGTCGATATCGAGCACCGCGGACCTCACCGCATCGTCATGCGCGTGTCGAATAATAACGGCGCAACGGCCGAGCAGACCGGTGTAACCATTGCCCTCGGCCGGCAGGTCAACGACGTACGCATCCATCCGGAGCTCATCGGCACCATCACTCCCAAGCCGATTTTGCAGGCTGACAATACAGAGCTTGTATTGTTGATCGAGCAGCTCAAACCACAGCAAAACCGAATTTTTCACATCGACCTTCTCGACGAAGAGACCGACCAGATGTTCACCACCCGGGGGTCTGCACAATTCGCCGACTAGAATCCCTCCTGTACGTGGAGATTCACGCCCAAAGACGGTACGCGAGTCCGTGTACCAGGCGTAGCTGCTTCTTCCTGGCTTGAACGTCCTGTACGTTTCGCTTCAAGAACGCGAACTTGTTCGCGGCAGGCCACAGTACCGCACGAGAAGTAGATTTTTGGGCAACCTTTCTCTTCTCCTCCTCTGCGCGGGAACCGGAACCGCAATCGGTGAGTTTGGGGCGCCTTATCACCCTAATGCATTTGTGGTTACTGTCTCAAGCTCTCTCCTCTAGCCGGTCGAAATGCGACGCGTGGATCTGAGCATTCTCATTTGATAGTTGCCTGGTGCAACTTACTACTTCAAGACGATGAACATTTACGTCGGTAACCTGCCTCACGCGACCACGGATCAGGAGCTTCGCGAGGCATTCGAGGAGTACGGCACGGTAGAGTCCGCCTCCATCATCATGGATCGCGACACCGGCCGCTCCCGCGGTTTCGGTTTTGTCGAGATGCCTGACAGCGGCGAGGGAAACGAAGCCATTAACGCACTGAACGGTACAGAATTCGGTGGCCGTACGCTTACAGTCAACGAAGCGCGTCCGCGCGAGAAGCGTTCGGGCGGTGGTGGGGGCGGCGGCGGATACGGCGGCGGCGGAGGTGGTGGATATGGCGGAGGCGGTGGCGGCGGCAATCGGGGAGGGGGCGGCAGTCGTGGAGGAGGCGGCAGCCGCGGCGGCGGCTTTAAGAAGGGCGGCTCCGGCGGCCGTGATTCCGGTCGCGGCGACGGCTACGGCCGGTAGGGCACGACGTAGATAGCAGTTCGGCCGGTCGCCGAAGCCGAAGACAAAATCCCACGGAGAGCGCCGATCCTTCGACGGGCTCTTGCCGGGCTTCTCAGCGTAGGCCTGGCGCACGCTATTCAGCTGCGGCGCCAGGTCCGCGTAGGAATCGCACCGTTCCGTGCCGGCTACATCCAGGGTTCGTCCGCGCTGGGACCATCGATCGACGGGATCTTTCCGTCGGCCATTCGCAGATACGTCGAAAACTGGCCGCGATGGTGGATCGCATCGAATAGCAGGAACCAGAGCCATTCGAGGCGGGGCGCGACGCGGCTGTAAATCAAGTCTCTCCGGGGGGATTGTCCACCATTATTCGGTGATCAGCGTCATATAACTCGTGGTGTCCATCGTGAACGTGGCCGCACCGTCGCGAATCGCTACTCGCTCCTCTTCGTTCATTTCGCGCGCGCGGTCGGTCACGTAAACGCGGAAGCTCGTGACGTTCTCCGGAATTCCCATCAGCGTCACCTCACGCGACGTGCCGTTATTGACGAGATGGACGGCGTACACACCGTGCTCGTTGTCGCCTAGCGCTGCGGCGGTGACGTCCGATCGGTTGCTGGTGATCGACATGGCGTAGAGTCCCTTCGGTGTCGAGGCCAGCTGCTTTAAATTCCAGAATCGCTGGGTCGGGCGAAGCGGTTCCTCATCGTTTCCAAATACGCCCCCCCCGGCCAGGATGGAGTAATCGGCCGTCAGCTGCCACTGAAGGATAGTCAATGGTTCGCATATCGCGAGAATGCGCGTATAAAGATTGATCTCCTCCATGGCATATGTCGGCTCCTCGAAGATCGCAGGATAGCGCCAGGCACCGGCATCGATGCTGCCCTCGCCGACAATCAGCGGCACACCGAGGCGCTCGGCCGCGGCATCCCATGCACGGAGATTTTCATCCTCCCAGCCACGCCACGAATGAAACGACACCGCCCCGATATACGGGTGAGTCTCGGGGTCATTCAGGGCCGGCATGATGAAATCATATCCGCGCACGTCCGCGGTATCACCGAGCAGGAGCTTTGTTTGCAGTCCCTTCGAGGCAAAGTAGGCGCCGAGACCTTTGATGAGCTGACGATGCTCCTCGGCCGTTTGTCGCACGTCGATACCCAGATCGGATTCATTGAACGAAAACCACTCCACGTCCACACCATAGTGCTTCTTAAGGTAGACGAGATAGCTCGTGATAGACGCGAAGATCTGTTCCATCTTGTCATCTCTCAGAGCATTCCCGAACAGACCGTCCGGACCGCGCCCGCTCCGGCGCTCGCCCACGATCGCCCAATCCGGCGCAAACCAGATCGCGCCGATCACGGGAATGTCCATTTGCCGAAGGCGCTGCGCCATCTCCATCGTCGCGGCTACACGCGGGTGGAGGTTGCCGGCCTCGGCCGCTTCCAACGGATCCACGCTCTCCTCGCGGTGCCAGAGCATCCACGGCATGTCGAATCGGGCGTATGCGACCCGAAGGTTCTCCAGGTTGTAATCGATCACGGGTGGATCGGTCCTGGGATTCTGCAATCGAAAATTGCCACCCAGACCGTCGAATTGCCGGCCGGGCTCCGACGTGTCGAGAACGAGCTCGATGGGGCGCCGATCGATCTCACCCGCCGCACTGAGAATAAACGCTCTGCGCCCAACCTGGCCCTCCTGCATCGGGCCGGAGGCGACGGCGAAATACGCCTGAGCGTCCCCATTTCTTTCGCGCTTCACGATGACGTCGGTCGCTTCATCGGCGATGATCTCGAGCCGGCTCCGAGCAGAGACGAAGCGTGCCCCCCGTGCAACCACACGCAGGATTTCGTCCCGACCGTTCGGGGCCGGCCGGGCGAGCGATATGTCGGATGGGTCGATGATCTGTACCGATCCACCTGAATATTCCGCGGCAGGCAAGGTGATACTGAAGAAGGCGCCCGCGATATTCGTGTCGGCGCGGGAGGTGACCTCCACGGTCACGAGCGCACGGCCATCGCCGAGGTCCTCGACGATCTCCTCGAAAAAAAGACTGTCGATACGCGTAGAGACGACCTGCTCGTCCATTCGGCGAGCGTACGTAGGCCTCTGGCGCTCCTTTCCTGTCGCGTTGAGGTCGGACCAGTCCGGGCCGACGACGCGGAGGCTGGTTTCAAATTCCATCAGCTGCCCGTCAACGCGTATCCCCTTTACATTTCCCCATGCCTGCACCTCGGGCTGCGCCGTGGCCTGCCGGTCAGTGACGAAAAGTGCGACGGTGCACCATATGAAAAGTAGGCATGGATACTTCACATGCGGCATGCTTTCTTAGGGGTCAAAAATCTCGTCAATAAACGCTTTCGCACCCTGCGGTCCTCTGATTTCGAGCCAGACGGGTCCGCGATCTTGCGTCACGCGCAGATCGAATTCGAGGAAACCGCAGCACGCTCTCTCCTGATCGATGAGTTCAAATATGGACCGAAGCGTATCGGTGTCGGCTCCGAACCGGAAGGCAAACCCATCGTCGAGTGTCGTCCGCTCCTGAATCTTCGAGTACAGCTTCTCCCTCCAGCCCGCGCGTCGAACCTCGAGCTCAGCCTGGGACAGCGAGCATACGATCGGAAGCTGTCGCATAACGTTCAACAATTAGCGGCGGGGCAGGAATTAATGCGAGGCGCCGTCCGTGAGCGTCGCGAAGTGCAGGTGAAGAGCCTCAAGCTCCTCGTCGTACATCTTTTTGGTTATCGCAATCGGCATGAACTCGGCGTCGAGCGAGTCGCCGTTCGGTTTGATCCCTGTACGCAGCGTATTTACGAAGACGTCGAGGGGCCACTGGCCGGCACCGGCCAGACTGGGAGCGGGCGGCGAATCGGGATTCGGCACCGTCTCGAGGCCACGCAGATCCGCTCCGTGGCAGTAAGAGCACGTGATTGAGGAAATGTACTCGCCATACTCGAGGGTGGGGCCTATGGGCGGCGCGGGCTCCGACCGTGCCGGCTCGGTGCGCACTTCAAACTCGAGGTCCAGCGCGGTCCCTGCCATCATCGTTCCCATGAAGCGAAGCTGCGATTCCGGGAGTTCGTTATCAACGGGCGGGAGAGTCTGAAGGTAGGCGATCAGCGCCGCGGCATCATCGTCACTCAAATTATGATATGCGGCGGACGGCATGATGAATACGGGCTTGCCGTTCTTCTTGACGCCGTGCCTGATGGCCCGGTCGAAGTCTTTCGCGCCGTACTTGGTGCCGAGACCGCCATTGCCCGGCGTCAAATTGGCCGCCGAAATTAGAAACGGCGGCGCATCGACAAAGACCTGCCCGCTAAAATCGGAGCCGTGACAGTCCATGCAACCGTGGATCTCCGTCAAGTGCTTGCCGTGCGCGATAGATGCCGAGTCCGAGGGAATCGTAAGGTCGGCGGTTTGGACGGTGTATGTCTGCTTCACGTTAGAGGAACCGAGGGTGTACAGCACGCCTCCAATTACGAGGACGAGGACGACTAGACCGGCGACAATTCTGCCGGTCCACTTGAGAAACGTTCGCATAGGTATGGGGGACAAGATTAGCTGAATGGCTGCCGATCTGGAAGAGTTGCGTCATGCCCCGATGTGGCGGGGGACGGTGGCATGCTGCAACATTAGCCTCTTCCGATCGTCGGACGGCCGTAATATAGTGCGTGCTCTGTCGCCACTCAATGCGTGCGGCAGAGATAGTCAGGCGTCGAATCCCGACGACGCGTCTCTTCCTCATCCATTTTCCTTATTCTTCAGAGTCGGCGTACCGGTAAGTCGTCCCCCTCCTCGTAAATCTCATACATCTCCATGCGTCGCATTCACACCTTTTTACCGGTCCTCCTCGCCTTCGTCGTCGCGGTCGGCTGCGCAGCACCGGGCCAGGCCCCGATTGGCGTCGGCGCCGAGGCTCCCGAAGGTGCTGAAGTTCTGTTTGATGGATCGCGACACATGCTTGACGAAAAGTGGACCTACTGGGCGGGCCCGCGTTTTTCATCCGAATTGCCCATCAAGTGGAAGATCGTAGAGGATCCTGTAGATGCCGGTACCGTGATGCAGACCTACGATCCTGCGGCGGAAGGCGGCAGGTATGGAGCGGCCGACATCGTCACGAAGAAGGAGTACCGCGATTTTCGACTCCACATCGAGTTTCTGATCGCCAACGAGGGCGGCAACAGCGGCGTGTACCTGCAGAATCGCTACGAAATCCAGGTGCTCGACGGTGATTCGACGGATCACGGCATGGCGGCGGTGATCAACGAGGCGGCCGCACCCTATCACCCGTACAACGGCGTCGGGCAGTGGAATTCTTACGACATCGTCTTTCGCGCGGCGCGCTTCGACGGCGGAGAACGAACGGAGAGGGCGATGACGACCATCTATTTCAACGGCGTCAAAGTGCATGACAACCAGCCGATCAACCAGGTCTGGGGCGGTCCGAATTCGGGGATCGACGGCGGCAACGACGGCGGCCGCGGCATTACCGATACACCGGGCGGCCTGAAGCTCCAGGCGGAAGGACACGACGTCCGGTATCGAAACATCTGGATCCAGGAGCTCGACCTGGACGAGCCGGATACGGACTTCTAGGGCTCCATGCGCGTGCCGAAGGGCCGAATGGTCGATCCGCAGCCGACGACGGTCGCCGAGAGAAGCACTGTCAGCGCAAGGACCACCAATGGGAATCGGCACACCCGGGGATTGGTCGTGGCGGGTGGAGAAAGCATGCATTGACCCACCAGGCGGTGATGTGGAAATTCAGCGAAGAGCATGCGTACGTTTGGAGCGGCCTAGTGTGGACGCCGGTATCTTGCAGAATTCGTGCTTTTCTGCGGACCATGTGACGGTCTTGCTCCGTTTGATAGGATAGATAATCAGGTCGGCTGTCCGGAAACGGCATGCCGCCGACGATGTAATCACTTACTGGATTTTTATATGGCTAAGCAGGAACCGATAAAGCAGGAAGGCGTCGTCGTTGATGCGCTTCCGAACGCACAATTCCGCGTTGAACTAGACAACGGGCATGAAGTCCTCGGACTTCTCTCCGGAAAAATGCGAAAATACTTCATTCGCATTATCCCGGGTGATCGGGTCGACATCGAGATGTCGCCCTACGATCTCTCTAAAGGCCGCATCGTTTATCGCTATAAGAGCTAAAGGCTTCTGCCTTTCCCTCGAGACGGAGACCGAAGCGGATAAGCTCGCCTCGTCAAAGTTGCCGGGTCGCTTCAGGCATATCGAGCCATAGTGCTGTGAGCGACAGGTCTATGAATTCCAGCTCACCTCGGCTTCCATTCCGCACGGTTTTCCTGCTCCCTTTCTTTTCTTTGCGGGGACGCATGTTCTTTTCTTGCGGGGACGCATGTTCTTTTCTTGCGGGGACGCATGGTCACGCGGCACGCATGGCGTCGTCGAACGAGAGGATTCCATTCGTTTGAAGACGAATGATCCGTGCGTAGTAGACATTCGACGCCATCAGCTCCTCATGAGTGCCCTCGGCTTCAATTTTTCCGTGCCGCATCACGACGATGCGATCCGCCTCACGCACGGTGGACATGCGATGCGCGATGACGAAGGTGGTACGCCCCTGAATGATCGTGCGCAGCGCCTGGTGAACGGCGGCTTCCGATTCCGCGTCGAGGGCTGAAGTTGCTTCGTCGAGAATCAGGATGGGGGGATCGAGAAGCAGTGCGCGTGCGATGGCCACCCGCTGCTTCTGACCGCCGGAGAGCCGGCTGCCCTGCTCGCCGATGATCGTATCGTAGCCCTGAGGCAAATTCATAATGAAGCCGTCCGCCTGCGCTGCAATCGCCGCTCTCTCGACGGCTTTGCGGCCGGCGTCCGGACGTCCGAACGCGATATTCGCGTGTACGGTATCGTTGAACAGCTGCACGTCCTGGAAGACCGTACCCATGGTCCGTCGAAGGGACTCGACGGCCATTTCGCGGATGTCGGTGCCGTCGAGATGGATGCTTCCATCCGAGACGTCGTAATGGCGCTGCAGGAGATTGATGAGTGTCGTTTTTCCGGATCCGCTTGGCCCGACCAGGGCGATCGTATCACCCGGCTCCGCTTCGAGCGAGAAGTCGCTCAACACGGCGTCTCCGCCGGGATAGGCGAACGATACGTTTCGGAAAGCGACCGACCCCGCGATGCCATCTGCCTTCTTTACCCCGGGGCCGTCCCGCCCGGCATCGTCGGCATCCAGAATCTCGTAGATGACTTCGAGCGAAACGCCGCAGCGCCGGATCGACTGGTACGTACCCGTAAGGCCCTG
>CAZART010000009.1:8589-31214 GCA_964487555.1 uncultured Rhodothermales bacterium | reverse complement strand
GCCCATGCACCGATGAGGGTCGGCACCGGCAGGAATGCGATGACGACCAGCGATAGCCGCCATTCCAGGTTCAGCATCGTCACAAGCGAGAGTACCAGAAACACGAGCGACGGAAGCGTGCTCGTGCACAGACCCATCGCCGTATTCAGAAAACCGGAGAGGCTCTGATTCACCTTGTTGACGAGCCCGCCTACCCGCTGATTTCGGTGGTAGCCGATGGGAAGCGCGTAGATTTTTCCGTAGACGGCCTCGCGGAGCCGGTGGTCAATTTTAAGGCGCACGTCCCACGTGAGGATGCTCATCCCCCCGCTCATTATCATGCGCGCCACTTCAAGCACGATCAGTCCGCCGATGCCGTAGGCGAGCATTTGCAGCGGTTGGGTCGTACCGAGTGCATCGAAGATGTACTTCGTGACGAGAGGCTCGGCCACCCCGATGGCCGCCACGACGAGTGCGAGCGAGACCATGCCGATAAACGACCGAACGTGCGGGGCAAGAAAGGTGGAGGATCGACGCAGGAGCGGCCAGACGTTCTTCGGTGCCGCCGAGGCGTCCCGCATGAGCCGATCGTTCGAGCGTCCGGCCCCGATCGGCTTCGCCTGGGCGGAGCGTCGCGGCCGGTTGTCGGCACTTCGCGGCCGCCCGAGACCGGCGGAACCGCCGTCCGAAGAGCCGCGGCACCTTCGCGGAGTGTCGGCCCGACCCGAAGACGAATGACGCACTGTAGAAGATGAGGAAAGAGCTTTCTGTCGAGACTGTTACGGAAATGTAACCCTCAAAGCTCGTGCCATCTGCATCGCAGGTCCTTATGCCTCCTCTTCATGATTCTGCCGCGGTTCATACGCGCCAAATCTTTCCACTTCCCGGCAACGTCAGCCGCGTGAGGCGACAGCGATCTCCATCCGCCAGGGACTTTCAGCCGGCGCCTTCATCGGTAGAACTCCTTCGTCTCCTCGTCGACGCCCTCGAACATCAGATGCGGTATGATTGAACGTGCCGCCGCGCATGCTGTTGCTGACGCACACTGTTTGGGACCTGACTCGCATCCTGTCCGGCGCTTCGTCACCCTCCATAGCTGCCGTGCATTTGGACCGGTACCTGAACCTCGCGGGGGGTGACCTCGTGAACCTCGCTGGGGGCGACCGCGACCTCCTCGCGGCCCAATTGCTTCAACATTCGCTGGTGCGATCGGATGGCCGCGGTCAACGTCGGATTGTAGTGATAAGGCACACCGTGCTGCCGGGCAACCTCCTGCACGATGGGGCTTATCGCGGGATAGTGGATGGAGCAGACCTGGGGAAAAAGATGATGCTCGATCTGATAGTTAAGTCCGCCAATGTACCATGAGAGCAGGCGGTTCTTCCCGGCGAAATTCGCCGTCGTGTGCATCTCGTGGATAATCCACACATGATCCATCTGACCCGTCTCATCGGGAGCGAGATATTCAGGGCCTTCCACAACGTGAGCCAGTTGGAATATGACACCCAGAATCATACCCGCCGTGAGATGCACCGCAAGGACTCCGATGAGGAACTGCCACCACGCGATATCCAGCACGAAAAATGGAAGAAGGAGGGTCATGTACGCGATGAATTTCCCGGCGAAGAGCGTAATCCACTCCTTGCGCGGGTGCTTTTTATTCGTATACGGCCCGATCTTCTTTTTCATGAACTGCTGGTAATCCTTGACGAACAACCAGTTCAACGTGGCAAAGCTGTAGGCTAGAAAGCCGTAGATGTGCTGAAAACGATGGTACCACTTGCGTGGTGCATCGGGCGAGAGCCTGAGCAGCGGAGAGACGTACAGATCTTCATCGACTCCGTGGATGTTCGTGTAGGTGTGGTGGATCACGTTATGGGTGATTTTCCACATGTATCCGTTCGCTCCGAGCACGTCAAAGCTATATCCGAGCAGTTCGTTGACGCGTTTGTTTGATGAGTACGCGCCATGCAGAGCGTCGTGCGCCACCGAGAACCCGATGCCTGCCATTCCTACGCCAAGCAGCACAGCAAGCCCTAACATCTGCCAGGGTGTGAACCAGCCACTCAAAATCAATAAATAGCATGACAGTGATCCGCCGAGTAGGATGATGGTTTTTACCACCATGCGCCAGTCCGCCTTCTGAGAGCGTCCCGTCGTCTCGAAGTACGCCGCCACCCGTTTCCGCACCTCGGGGACGAAGTCGACTACGGCTTTGTTATTGAATCGAATCTTTACCGTGGACATAGAGGGCTGAGTCCGTGGACGAGAAGGCCAGTACGGGCGGTGAGATGATAGGTGCCTCAGGACACCTCGTTTTCAGTGAGGTCGATTACAAAAATGGATAGGTAGCGACCGTCGATGCTGCCGGATTGGCGCCTGCCGACTAGAGACGCACCTGCTGAACGATAGAAGTCCTCGGCATGGGGATCACTTTGAACGATGAGTGCCGCCGCCCCGCTCTTGGCGGCTTCACGACAGGCATGTTTCATCATCATTCGACCAAACCCCATGCCAATGTGCAATGGCTCCACAAACAGGGCCTCCAGCTCGATTTCGCCGGGCGCGAGGTGCTTCAGTGCATAGAATCCCAGACAGGCTCCGTCAACATCAGCCACCCAGAAGGTGAAGGATGCCGACGCAATCTGCTCAGCCGTGTACGTAAGTTCGGGACGGCATGCAGCCATAAACGCATCGGAGTAGCCCCAGGTTGCTTTGGACCGAAGAGCCAGGTCGCTGAGGATCGCAGCTTCCGACCGATGTGCTGCGCGAATCCAGCAGGCTCCGGCGCTCTCCACGTACCTGGCCAACGGGTATCCGGCGCGGTTCATAAATCTACATCACGTCAGAAGCTACGATGCACACTAACGAAATACACAGGTCGTACCACTCCAAATAGCGGTAATTTCTGCATCGGAACCGGTCCCGTCAAGTACACCGTGAAGCTCGCCGGCGGCGAATTCCGTCCCAAGGGATGTTTCCCCCGTGCGGATGTCGTACGACTCTTCTAGTTCGGTGCGCGTTGAGCCGATGCCGATCCCCGCCACCGTGGTGTGCTGCTCCGCTCCCGGCGCTCCATCGTTCACGCCCCAACCGCTGAAGCGCCCTTGAGATGAGCTCAGGGTCAGCCCGTCCGCCCAGCTTGTGATCACGAGCGGACCTGGGCCGCACTCGCTATTGATGGTTCGTTCCGCCGGCTCCCCGCGCAGACTCGCGACAGCCGAGATGACGTCGTCCTCGTCCATGCCGAACGTCAACATGTGGGTCGAACCCGTGGGCGGATCGACGAGGCGGAGCCCCTGTGGATCGAGTGCGACGGCCGGCGCTTGCGCGGCCTCACCTCGTTCGGAGTCGACGTCGCCGGTGACCGACGACGCCGTGGACGTGGTATCCGCGGATGTCTGACGGTTGTCGGTCCCAGATTGACAGCCCACGATGAGCAGGAGGCCTACTAGAAATATGCAGCGACGCATGAAGCGGGACGCAGGAAGATGAGAGAATTCAATAGGTTGTGACGGAGACCGTAGTACGAAAACTACGAGACGTGCGTCGGCCCCACAAGTCTATACCGGCGGCGGTTCCTTTGAGGGAATCGGATGGCGGGGATGTCGTTCGATTAAGGCATATTGTAAGCCACCATGACAGCCATAGCGCTCGTGAAAATGAAGGCGAATAACGCGAGAAGACCATCGTGAGCGATCAGTGCAAGACCGAAAGCGGTGAGAGCTGCGCCGGCAAAATTGGCACTGAACGGCACCACCTCCATGAAAGGCATCGCCATTGCGATGGCGATGCAGACCACGGCAATGACATGTGTGAAGGGGCCCTCGGTCAGGTTCGTCAGACGGGGCCTCAATAAGCGATCTAGCCATTTTGCCGGCCTTCGCGACCATGCGACCGCTTTGCAGAGTTTGTCTCGAGCCGTCGATCGCTCAAGCAACCATCGAGGCAGCCAGACGTGCTCACGGTGAATGAGCATCTGTAGCGCAACCAATAGCACGAGCAGCCCCGCGACGGTGGGAACGCCCGGTATATCGCCTATGAGGGGGGCGAGTGTAGTGATCCCTGCAAGCAGCAGTAAGGGACCGAACGACCTTCGGCCTACAACGTCGAGAATCTCACCGACCGAGACGGGATCATCCTCCTGCGCGGCCTCTTCGATGCGGTCGAGCACCTGCTCGAGTGTCGTAGGTTCCCCCTCCTCACCATCTCTGCGCATTCGACTTCCCAGCGACACCGCCGGCCATTCCCGCATCCACGTCTTGAACTGTTTTCGGAGCATTCCGCCCGATGACGACGGAGCCGAGCTGGAAAGACCGTCACATCGATGACGGGGGCACGATGCCGTTCATGCGCATATAGGTGACCAGGTTACCGTAGTGCTCATAATTATGGGCGGAATTGAATGCCATGATGCCTGATGCGGCCATCGTCATGCCGAAGAGAGACTTCATCTCCGCGCCCGCTTCGTCCGACATCCCGGAGTATACGCCGTTGCAATATTCGAACCCGGCTTGGAGAGCCGCGATGATATCTGCTTTGGTGACGGCTGTTTCCTCGTAGTTCACCTGAGAGGGATTTTCCGCGCCGGCCGCGGCCGAACAGAATAAAAACTGTGCGTTTGCGACATGCGCCAGAATCTGACCGGCCGTGCGCACGTCTTCGTTCGGCCGATACGCGAATATGTCTTCGTCCAGCATTTCGGCCGTCTTCATGATGTTCGTTGTTGTGATGTCGTGCAAGCCCTTGAGCGAGGTCGTAACGGGTGCCGAGGGGCCACTGTCATACTGAGCGAGCGCGACCAGCGGCAGACCCGCGAAAAGTAGCAGGGCCATCACGAAAGTAAGGGGGCGGGGTGATTTCATGGTCTTAAATCCTCTGATGGTTTTTTGGTGGGGTAGTGGTAGATCTGTTCCGAAATAGAAGGGAATTGACGACCGGAAGGTACGTATTCCCGCTGATCAGATCTCATCTTTCAAGCATTCCAGCAGCTGGCCGTAAAAATGGTTTATTCCGACGCTTTTAAGGACTTGATTCGTTTCCTGACGTCTTTATAGTCGATCTCCCGTGCATAGACGCGATCGAAATGGTCCAGCGCGCGGTCGGGATCGCCGTTCTGTTCGTGAAGCGTGCCGAGACGATAGTGGATCCGCAGGAGCGAATCGTCTAACGTGCTCTTGTGAAGAGGCGCTTGCTCGAGCGCCTGGATGGCCAGATCCGGTCGACCGGCCGCCTCGAAGGCCTCACTCAGTTTCAGCAGAGTGTCTGGCGCATACGGCGCCGTATCGAGGAGCCGCTGCGCGTGATAGATGGCGCTTTCGGGATCATCCGTTGCCACGTAGGCATCGACCAGCGCGGATTCGACCTCCGTCAGCCCGGGTATCCGCTCGGCAACGAGCGCGAGGGCTTCTGCGGCTTCTGAGTGCCGATGCTGTCCGCTCAGCACCAGTCCCAGCCAATAGAGTGCGTCGTTGTTGGACGGATCGAGGAGATGGGCTTCCTGGAGGTGTTGCATAGCGATCCCCGTACGGTTTTTTTCGAGCGCCCGAACGCCGTTGCGCACCCGGCGCATCGACTTCTGAGGCGGTCGACTCCGCCAGATCAGCCAGGCCACCAGATAGACGGCCCACATCGGAGGAAAGAGACCAACGACGATCGCGATCGCAATCAACAGCCGTTTGCGGCGCCGGCGACGGAGCCACTCGTGGCGGCGAGTCACAAGCGACGGCCGCACGTGCTCCTGCGTCGTCCCCAGATCGGATTTCAGAATACTACGTCCCCTGCCCAACTGAGACGGCACCGACTGTTTACGAGTTACGATTTCCGGACGCGGCGACGGCGCCAGTGCGAGAACGTCGCGCCCTGTCGATTTTGGAGCCGCAGCTTCAGGACTCGCTTTCGATGGTGGTTCCATGGGCATCACTTCAGAATGGCCGTTCCCTGCCGGCGTTCGACGGGTCTGCACGATACGCATGAAACGGTGTTGCGCGCAACGACGGGGCCCACGGATTCACCTGTCAGTTTGCGGCTCGCTCGTCGCGCCCCTTCCCATGACTGCCGGGTTTCCGTCGTTACGATCTCGTTCTTTGTTCGCGTGTCCACTGCGGCGTCGTCCGACCATCGAACGGCGTTTTCAGAGGCCCAAATCGTGCTTTCCTGCCTTTGCGAGCCGTTTTTATGCCTCTTTCGGCCGCATGTGAATCTGGAACTTCGCCGGACAGCTCTGGTGTTGACTCGCTGCCGGCGGCCACGCCGGATTGATCAAGTTTATAGAAACCGTGGATGCAAGCGAGATCGTGGCAGCTCAGAGAGTCCTCGCACCACGTTGTCTACGAAAAGTTCATCGGAGCCGCGATCGCCGGCGTCGCGCACCGATCCAGACCACAAATCTGTTGCATGTAATGCGGCTGAGGATCCGTTTCGTACACGACGCTGCCACTCGCGTCTTCTCCCGGCACGAATGCATCGCGACGGCCTGCAGTCCGCTGCACATTCCCAGGACCTTTTCTGCGGTGCTCGTTACGGCTCAGCTTTTCGTCAGACGCCTGCGCACGGCCGGCGCTCGTGCATCTGTACGTTCGGCCGTCGTTCTCGCACTGTTCCTCTCCGCGTCCCTACTTGAAGTGCACGCGCAGGACCCACGGGAAGAGGACGAAGAGCCTCTCGTCGAACAAATCATTTTTCGGGGCGCGGAGAACGTGAGCGACAGTGACCTGCGGTCGAGCATAGCGACGGAGGAGACCCGGTGCCGCGCACTGCTGCTTCGCCCTTTGTGCATGATCGGCGACTGGTCTCTCGTCGTCGACCATAAGTATCTCGACCGGGAGGAGCTCGAACGTGACGTCGTTCGCCTGCGCGTCGTGTACTTCAGACGTGGGTACCGTGAGGCTACCGTTTCGGCGGACGTATTGCCCGCCGGTGACGGCGTAGAGGTCGTTTTTCAGATCGAGGAACGAGCGCCCACGGTGATCGACGTAGCTGAGGTTCGGCAGTCC
This sequence comes from uncultured Rhodothermales bacterium, assembly GCA_964487555.1. Classification (GTDB taxonomy): domain Bacteria; phylum Bacteroidota; class Rhodothermia; order Rhodothermales; family VXPQ01; genus CAZART01. Next base: position 24,240 of record CAZART010000009.1, on the reverse strand, counting down.
GACGACGTACTGAGCGATCGAACCATTCGGCGAGCGCGGCTGCCCGGTGACAACGACGTCTTGAACCTCGACGACATCGAATTCGGAAAGCTGTATCTGGCGCAGCGGCTCGGCTCCGAAGGGTATCTCGACGCCGACGTGCGCGATTCAATAGAAGTCGATCGCCGCGCGCGGCGCGCCGAAGTCCTGATCGTGATAGAGCCAGGGCGCCCCTCGACGCTCGCGGAGCTGGATATCCGCGGTAACGAGGACGTCTCGGACGGCACGATTGGCGAGGCACTACGCCTGAAGCGAGGCCGCGTCCTTCGCCTTAACGACATTCTCGCCGCGCGACGTAGCCTCTATGAGTCAAATCTGTTTCACGAAGTCGACGTCACGGTTCCGGAACAGGCCGACAGTGCTAAACGCGTCGAGGTAGCCGTCCGCGAAGCACCGTCGCGCAGTGCACGACTTGGGGGCGGATTTAATACGATCGAATTCGTGCAGTTCGAGGCGCGCTATACGCATTACAACTGGTTTGGCGGCGGGCGGCGACTCGACGTTCGTGGTACGCTTGGCAACCTGCTCGCCTCGCAGTTGAACAATCGTCTGATTTTCCATGACGTTCTGCCGGAGGAAGGCACTGTCGAAGAAGCGCCTTTTCTGCGGCCAACGTGGCGGACCAGCATTGGTTTTATGCAACCGGCGTTTCAGTCTGCCGCGAACGTGCTGGGACTCGAGCTTTTTGCCAATCGCCGCACGATTCCGGGCATCGTCATCGATCTGGGCTATGGGGCAGACGTGTCGCTAACCCGCCGCATCGGCTACGATTCGCAGCTGAGCCTGAGCTACTCCTACGAATTGACCTCTGTCGAAGCCGGTGACCTCTACTTCTGCGTAAACCACGGCGTTTGCCGGCTCGGTACCATCGACGCGCTTCGTGCGAGCAACGCCATGTCTCCTGCCGTGCTGGCTTTTCGAGCGGATCATGCCGACAATCCCCTGGCGGCGACATCCGGCCATCGTCTCCGTGTGGATGTCGAGCATGCATCCGCTTTCACCGTCTCGGATTTCAGGTATAACCGAGTCTCGGGTGAGGGCAGCTACTACTTGCCGCTGGACGTTCACCGGCAGCGTGTGCTCGCCGGACGACTGCGCCTCGGGTGGGTACGGCACCTCGGCGGAACGGCTGCGGCGATCGGCATCGATCAAGAAGACGAAGCGCTGCTTCATCCTCGTAAGCGGTTTTACTCGGGGGGCTCGCGCTCGGTGCGTGGGTATGGCGAGAACCAGCTCGGCCCGCGAACGCTTACGGTAAACCCCGCCTTTCTAACGGCAGGCGAAAACGGCTGCACCCAGCAGGATATCATCGATGAGACGTGCGATCCGCACGTGGCCGACATGGAGGATTTCATTCCCCGTCCGTCCGGGGGGACCGCGCTCTTGGAGGCGAACATCGAGTACCGATTCCCCTTCATGGGAGGACTGACGGGCGCCGTATTTCTAGACGGAGCGATTGTCGGTGAGGGTATCGCCTCGACCTTTTCGGAGGGAAGCCGCGGTATTACGCCCGGCGCGGGGATCCGCTTTACCACACCGGTCGGACCCGTCCGGATCGATCTCGGATTCCGGCCAAACACGACGGAACGTCTCCCGGTGGTTACTGAATATGTCGACGAGGACGGAGAACGCCAACTCGTCGAACTCGATACGCCGCGAAGCTACAACGCCGTGGAGGCAGCCGGCGGCGGGTTCCTGAATGAGATTTTCTCCCGATTGGCGCTGCATCTATCCATCGGAGAGGCCTACTGATGGGTACCGGCAGACGCATAGTGGTCGTGGCGCTCAGCGCGCTTGCGGTGATCCTGTTCCTGATCGTCGCAGCCCTGTTCGTCGTTACCACGACCGACTGGGGTCGTGAGCAGACGCGTCAACTGGCGCTCAGCCAAATCCGCGCCGCGATCAACGGCGAGATAGAGGTCGCTCGCTTCGAAGGCCGTCTCCTTGAAGAGATCCGGCTCATCGATGTATCGATTGTCGACACCGCAGGGAATCCGATTCTCCGCGCCGATACCCTCGCGACGGGTTATTCGCTGCGCGCGCTGCTCTCAAAGCGCATTCGACTGCGCGACGTCAAACTCAGAAATGCGGAAATCATCCTCGATCGTCCTCCCGGCGAAGACTGGAACTTTGTCGGCATCTTCCGTTCGGATGGCGCGGAAGAATCGACCGAATCGGCATGGGGTCGGTGGATAGAGCTGCGCGACATCACGATGGTGGACAGCCGCCTCACGATGCGAACCGAATGGGAGCCGCCGCCCGACCTGACCCCTGCCGAGGAGCAGGAAGCCATCCGAGCGGCCCTGGCAGGCGAAACGCGCGACCACGTAATAGAGGTGAAGGGCGGCTTCCAGAACGTCATGAACTTCCGCGAGCTCAATGCGGCATTCGGGCGCGTTCTGGTGGCCCATCCCGACACGGCGGCGATACCGGTTGACGTGGAGCACTTTAGCGGCATCGCCGAGCCCTTTAACCCGCCGGCAGCCGATATACGCGACCTGTCGGGCCATTTCCGGCTTCAGGGGGATACGCTCTACTTCCGTGATATCGATGCACGTCTTCCCGATTCCCGCATGAAGGGAGATGGCTATTATGCGATGGAGCACGCGGATCTGCTGCTCGAGCTTGAGGGATCGCCCCTGGCCCTGGAAGATCTTCGGTGGCTCAATCCCTCCTTGCCCGAACAAGGCGGCGGCACCCTCGAGCTCGAATTACGGCTTCGGCCTACGTCCCGTCGGATCATCGCGCGCGATATGGACCTCCGTGTTGGAGAGTCGGAGCTCCAGGGAAGGATCGACATCCTGCTGGGAGATACGGTCCGCGTTCAGGACACGAACCTCCAGTTCGCCCGCCTCGATACGCGGCTCATCGAGAGATTAGGGCCGGAACTCTCCGTGCCGCGTCACGGCCTGCTGACCGGGACCATCGAAATGGAAGGCCGGCCTGAGGATGTGCAGCTCGATGCCGACATCACTTTCAACGACGACGCCGGAGGCACGAGCCGCGTGCTGGCGGTCGGCGGAATCGGAGCCGGGGACATCGTCCGCTTCCGCAGCCTAGAGGTTCGACTGCAGCCGCTGCAGACGGATCTGGTGCGAGCCTTTGCGCCAAGCCTGCCGCTTCGCGGCACGATCGAAGGCACGGCAAATCTAACGGGGACGCTCCAGGATCGGATACAGCTCGAGAGCGATCTTTTCCTGCGAGATCGTGCATCCGGCGTCAGCCGCGTTGCCGCGGACGGAGGTTTGATCTTCGGTGAGACCGTGGAACTGGACAATCTGCGCATGCGCCTCGATCCATTTCAGCTGGATCTACTCCGTTCGAACGTACGCGATCTTCCACCCGGCGCGACGGCCTCCGGACCCGTAAGATTGCACGGTTCGCTTGCAGGCCTAATGGAGGTGGATGGTGATCTCACGATCAACGATCCCGCATCCGGTGTCAGCCGCGTAGCAGCCCGTGGTGGTATCGATCTCCAGGGCGAGCTTCGTTTCCAGCGTCTCGATCTAGAAATGGAGCCACTGCAAGCCGGCCTCCTCCGGTCGGTGGCGCCGGACGTACCGATCGGCGGCATCTTCGAAGGAACGGCCACCGTCAGTGGATCGCCGGCTTCCCGGCTGTCCGTCGTCGCCGATCTCGTGCACGTCGAGGCGGGCGAGCGGTCCCACGTGATGGGCGGGGGCGACGTGACGATGGGGCCCGTCGCACACGTCGATCTCGATCTGCGGCTGAATCCGCTCTCGTTGCGCACCGTAGGGCGCTTTTCGCCAAGTGCCGGTCTTCGCGGATATGCCGAGGGGGATCTCGCCGTTGTCGGAAGCCCCCGCGATTTTGCGTTCGATGCCGATCTCGATTTCGACGACGGCGGCTCCATGAACGCGGTCGGGCGCATGCGGCCGGCAGGTGCCGAGCCGGTCTACGATTTCCGGGTAGATGTCAATGACTTCATCCCATCCGCCATTTCCGAGCGGGCACCGATGACGGCGCCGCTTGATGGCACGGCGCAAGCGGAGGGTCGCGGTACCGATCCCGCAACAATGCAGGCGACCTTTCTAGCGGATTTCCAGGGTTTGGAGGTCGGTGAATACGAAGCCGACGAGGTGCACCTGCAGATGGAAGTCGATCAGGGTCTTGTAACGGTGGCGCCGTCGCGGCTTGTGACGCGGAGCGCCGAGGCGGAGATCGAGGGCACGTTCGGCCTTGTATCCGGTCGTGAAGGAGAGCTTGCCTATCACGTGACGATCGATTCCCTCACTACGTTTGCGCCCTGGATTCCGGCGTCGGATACAGGGGTCGTCGCGCCGAGGCCGGCCGTGCGCGAGGCGGCCTTGGCGGAATCCGAACGCGCTGCCCGTGATGCGGAGGTGGAGTTCCTCGCAACCGGCAAACTGTCGAACCCTTCGAGAGACACGCTCGCCGTTCTGGACGTACCCCGCGATTCGCTCGCCGGAAGCGTCGATGCTTTCGGAACCATCCGAGGCCATATCGAGCAGTTTGACGCCGACGGCCACGCAGTCGTGGAGGACCTCATCTTTCAGGGCAACTACGTCGAGCGCGGTGAGATCGATTATACGCTGGCCGACATCCGTTCGGAGGACATCGACGTGACGGTCGACGGCTCGTTTGAATCTCTGCTTCTCGGCGGCTATGCATTCGATGCGGCGACTGTCGACGGCACGTACCGCGGCGGCCGCTATGGTGCCGGCGACGTGGAGATCGCCATTAAGCGGGATGAGGAAAGCGATCTTCAGTTGACCTCAGAGTTCGTTTTGGCCCTCGAGCGAAGCGAGCTGCGGCTGACGGACATGCAAATGCGGCTCGACACCATGCGGTGGAGCACAGCCGAGCCTGCCGCCGTCTACTGGGGCGGAGACGGGCTGGCGGTAGATAACTTCGAGTTGCAGAATGAGTCGAGCGGGCGCATCTTCGTTGACGGACAACTTCCAGTTGATGGGAAGGCGGACCTTGAGCTCGTCATAAGCGACCTCGAGCTGGAACTTGTATCGGCCCTTCTTCAGGATGGCCGCGATGCGTCGGGCATGTTGTCGCTCGATGCGCGCGTGCAAGGCACGCTGCAGGATCCGCTAGTCGACGGCAAAGCGACCATTCTGAATGCTCTCATCGACGACCGGAAGGTGCCGAACGTGCACGCGGTCTTCGATTATGCAGACGAGGAGCTCCAGGCCGATGCCGAACTCGTGCAGGACAGCCTCGAAATCGCGACGGCGCACGCACGCATCCCCGTCAATCTTGCATTCGGCGACGCAGGCCCTCGTTTATTGGAGCAGCCGATGGAGATCGACATCCGGGCCGATGATCTTCCGCTGGACGTTCTCCCGGCGTTTACGGACAAGGTGCAAGCCGTCGACGGATCCATTGCCACCAACCTTTCGATAACGGGCACGCCGGGCGATCCAACACTTGAAGGGGACGTGTCGCTGAACGTGGCGACGCTGGAGTTTATTCCGCTGGGAGTCCGTTTCGAACCTCTGGTGGGACACGCGAGCCTGTCGGGCGACGTGCTGCGCATCGACTCAGTCGTGGCGTATAGCGAGGGACCCGCGCGAATTAGGGGCGAAATTCGCCTGGAGTCTCTAACAAATCCCGTGTTTGACCTCGACGTCGACGCACGAAATACACAGGTGATCGATACGGACGACGCCCGGCTGCAGGTGGATGCCGACCTGACGATTGAAGGCCCGTTGGAATCCATCGTAATAGGCGGCCTGGTGCGTACGCGTCGGGGGGTGATCTACGTCCCGGAGATGTCGGAATTCGGGCCGGCCGATGTCGTCAATCTGGATGACCCGGCCACCACGGACCGGCTCGACTCCCTCCTGCTGGCGCAGCGAGCTATCGTCACGGAGCGCCCGACGGCTTTGGAGAACGTGGAGACGGACATCCGGATAGAGATCGACCGGGACGTGTGGCTTCGCTCGACGGAGGCGAATGTCGAGATCTATACCCCTTCGGACGTCGGACCCCTTCGTATCCGCATGCAGGGCTTGCAGGAAATGCCTACGATTGAGGGAACCATCAACACGGATCGAGGCGAATATGAGTACCTGAGCCGGCGATTCACGCTAACACGCGGCGCCGTGAGCTTCCTCGGAGGCGAAGAGCTGGACCCGATGCTTCAGCTGGCTGCAGAGCACGAGGTTCGCATTCCGGGCCGGGAGGCCCTCACGATCCGGATCGTCGTCGGGGGCACGCTGCGCGACCTGGAAATTACGCTGGAGAGCAATGCTCAGCCTCCCATCTCTCAGACCGATCTTCTGAGTTTTCTTGCCTTCGGGCGCGAGGCCTCGACGCTGATTCAGGGAGAGGGTTCGTCCATCTCAGGGCAGGCATCCGGCGGCGGCGGTCTGGTCGGCAACGTCGCAGGGCTTGCCACGCAGCAGTTTACGGCCATCGCACTCGAATCGATGTTGAGCGGGCTCGAGGCCGATATCGGTCAGGATCTGGGCCTCGACGTAATCCGAATCACGCCGGCACATTTGTCTGCGGATATCTTCACCGGCGGCTATCTCGACGTTCTTCGCGGCACGGAAATCGAAGCGGGCCGCTACATGACTTCGCGCCTTTTCGTCGCTGCCCAGGCGCGCCCTACACGCACGTTCCCGGGTTTGCGATTCGAATACCGCACCCGGCGCGATTTCGAGTGGTCAACATCCTGGCGCTCTCGTTTCGCAACGAGCGTCCCTTCGCTCGGCAAACCGGAAGCGAACAGCGTAGGCGTCTTCGGCAGCTTTCTCTTCAAGGAATGGCGATTCTGACCCCTTTACTGCATCTCGATCTCGACAACAACGCCCTCCCAGGCTCCGTCGCGCGCTGAGTACTCGCCCACGTGGAGCTCTACGGCGCCGGAAGGCCCCTGCTCGATGTTCATCGCATAGTGGCCCCATGCATCAGCCCACGCCGAAGCTGTGGTGAAGGTCTCGTCCATTTCATCGCCGCCGCGCATGATACGAGCGACCACGTTGGCCTCGAAGGTTCGCGCGTAGCCCGTGACGGTAAGTGGATACGCCTGCTCTCCAGCGCGCGGCTCGATCACGACGACACGCCGACCGAATACGGCCGGCGGCGGGATCGCCGGACCGCCGGGCCGAAGGTCTACGATTACGCGCCCCGGGTCATCGAGAACGGCTACATGAGCCTCGGCCTCATCCGCCAGATGTAGATCGACGTAGACCCATCGCCCCTCGTCCGACCATACCGCGTAGGCGGCGCGGGCCAGCCCGTCGAAGCTCGCCTCGGTCGCATCGGGATGGACCCGCTCGACGTCACGAAGGTTGATGCGGACTACCCCCAGGTCGCGAAGCACTTCGGCCCGCACTTCGCCGATGGTAGCAGCATGTGTGCCGTCCTCTGCTGAAAAGTCGATGACGAATCGCCCGCAGCCTTCGTGCGTCTTCCATCGCAGAGCATTGACCTCGTGGGCTGTGCCCGGCTCGCGGGCGTCTAGCGGCACTTCTCCGTCGGCGACGAATGGCGTACCTTGCAAGCACACGGCGACGTCGCCGTTTGACGCCCCCTCTGCGACGGCGTTCTCCGACGATGCCTCGTCGATGTCGCCGGAGCAGGCAGTGAACAGTAGCGATGCGATAAATGCCAGAAGTACGGACGTTACACGGTCTATTCTCATGAGTTCGGGCAGGGCACCGGCAGCGTGAGCTTCTTCTTGAAAATGATCTGGCCGTCGTCGAGGAACCCCGATTCACGCCACCCGAGATAGCGATAGAAACCGATGGCGCGGAGATCTGGATCGGCTCCCGTCGACAGCCATGCCTCACTTACACCGGCACGGCGGAGTCCGCCTTCTGCGGCGTTCATAAGCACCTTTCCAATGCCTTTTCCTTCATATTCCGGTCTGATAAAGCACGCAAATACGTACGCCTGGGAAATCTGTGCCATCGTGAAGGCGACGAGGCGACCCTGCACCTCAGCAACCGTCGTCACGTAATCCCCGCCCTCGATCATTTCGGCGACGGTCTCGACGGTTATGCCGAGAGCCGCTAATTCCTCCCGTGATTGGTGATTTTCCACGACGGAACACCGGATGTCAAAAAGAGCATCAACATCATATATCGTCGCCGCTCGTAGTTTCATGCGCCTCCGTGATCATGCGGACGTTGCTTTGAGACTGTTATCCCGCCTGGGTTATTATATACAATGACACCTCGCCTCCGAAAGGCCGCACTCACCGCGCACGTCACGTCTTCCGTCGGGTGGCTCGGCGCCGTTGCCGGATTTCTGACTCTTGCCATAGCGGGTCTGACGAGCCAGAATGACCAGATGATTCGCGCCGCCTACCTCGCCATGGAGCTGATCGCCTGGTCCGTCATCGTACCGTTAGCCGTCGTATCGCTGCTTACCGGACTGGTTTCGTCGCTGGGCACGAACTGGGGCTTGTTCCGGCACCATTGGGTCCTGGTAAAATTTATATTGACCGTTCTTGCTACCATCGTCTTGCTGCTGAAGCTGGATCCAATAAGCTACGCGGCGGACGTAGCGGCGCAGACGACGTTGTCCGGTGCCGATCTCCGCGACGTGCGTAAGTCTCTCGTAGCCCATGCCGCCGGCGGCTTACTGATTTTAGTCTTCACCGCGATACTGGGGATGTACAAGCCGTGGGGCAGGACCCCGTACGGACGGCGAAAGCATCGCGAGGAGCGTGATGCATCTGAGCCGATCTCGCCGAGACCCGCTACGCCGGAAGCCGGCAAAGGAGATAGGCGTCCGGCCGATCTATCCACCGGCCTCGACCCCGATGAGGACACCCGTGCGATACCTGACAACGGATCGATAATAGGCTCCCGACGGCGGCGATACGTAGTGCTGGGACTTGTTGGTCTGGTTCTGTTATTTATCATCCTGCACCTCATCAGCGGTGGTCTACCTCGCCACTAAGTAGTCCCCTGAAGACCTCGTCCAGTCGGTCCTCCCGGTGCCACAATCTTCTTAGGCATGTTCCCCCGTCTGAGAGGGGATCGCGTTGATGTCCCGTATCTCGAGAATCGGGCTGGGGTAACCGTTTGCCGCAACGAAAATCATCGCCTGTCCAAGCTGCTCAGTGGTCGTGACGTGGTTGGGCAGCAGGGCCGTCATAGCTGGATGGAGCGGCGTGGTCACCGCATAAAGGAGGCGTGTCCACGTCGTTCTCGACGTGATCCCGTGAAGCGGCACGATAATCCCCGGTCGGAACATGTACGCCGCTTTGAAGGGCAACTGCTTCAGCGCGTTCTCCGTTCTGCCCTTCACGCGCGCCCACATTGTGCGGCCGCTTTCGCTGCTGTCCGTGCCTGCTCCGGACACGTACAGGAACGTCATCGAGGAATTGAGCCGCGCGAGTGTCCGGGCGACCGCGAGGGTAAGATCGTAGGTCAGGCCCGTATAACGCTCCTCCGACATACGGACCGAAGAGACGCCGAGACAGAAGAAACAGGCGTCGAAACCTGTTACCTCGGATTCAACGGAAGAAAGATCCGCGACGTCCGACAGCACAAGCTCACGCAGCTTGTCGTGTCGTTGATCGGTAGCGCGGCGCCCTACCGTGAGGACGCGGCGTACCCTCGGATCGAGGAGACATTCCCGCAGGGCCGCCTGCCCTACCATGCCGGTAGCACCGAAGAGTAAGACATTCATTTTCCGTCCCCTTTCATGCGCACAACCATCTTCTTAACTGATTCCGTGTTTTCGTGTCCAGGTTCTGTCTAGCCCGCATGAATCAGCTCAACCAGCACAATCAAGTGCCCCATGACGTGTACGTCATCTAGCCCCGCGTCTCTGCCGATTTCCTCGAGCTCATCGTCATCGTAGAAGCGCTCTCCGACGCAGCCGGCCGGGACCGGGCTGGGGCTTAGTCTAATCATCACCGGCTATAGCCCTCGCGCTGATGTCCAAGGGCGGCCTTGCCTTTTGTCGTCATCAGCAATAGTCCTACGAGAGCGACGACGGCCATGAGCAGACGGTAGATTTCATTCACGTCGGTGGGCGCCAGGACCCTGTCATTCAGGAGAATCCCTATAATTCCGAAGACATGCGCTGCAATGGAGATCCGCCACGCCTTCGTCTTGCGTGTTAGCGTTGCATAGGCGGCGCCATCCAGAAAGAACCCTCCGAGCAATGCTACCAGGGCGGCAGCTATCTGAGGCTGCGCAACGGCGGCAAGCTCCATCGGCATTCTCACGCCCAGATGAACCGCTGCGAGCAGGAAGAAAGCGAGGGCTTCTATGCCGAAGACCGTCGCCGCAAACGTGGCCGTTCGGCCTCTTGCGGTATGGTTCATCTTGGTTAAATCCACGGTAGGAACAGCAGGTTCAGCCCCGCAGCGCGTCGTAAAGCCAGGCGCGCGCGAGCGCCCAATCATACTTTACCGTTCGGGATGACACGCCGAGTGCGGCGGCGGTCTCTTCTATGGTCAGCCCTCCGAAGAACCGGCATTCGACGACCCCTGCGTGGCGCGGATTGAGCGCGGCCAAACGCTCGAGCGCATCATCCAGATCGACGATCTCGACGGCGAACGCGTCTACGGCAATCTGCTGCTCGTCCAGATCTAGCGGCTTCTGCCCGCCACCCCGTTTCTCCGCTTTGCGCCGCCGCGCATAGTCGACCAGAACCTGCCGCATTGACCGAGCGGCGGCAGCGAAAAAGTAAGCCCGGCCTTTCTTGGTGATTTTCGTCTGGTCAACCAGCTTCAGGTAGGCCTCATGGACGAGCGCCGTCGTATTCAGCGTGAGAGAACCACGCTCCCTGATGCGCTGCCGGTGGGCCATCTCGCGCAGTTCTTCATACACGACCGGCAGCAGACGGTCCATCGTGTCAGGTTCGCCCGGCTGAGCAGACCGGAGCAAGGATGTCGTGTAGGACCTCACCGCTTCCATGATAACGCGACATTGAGACTGCATCTGCGCGGCACAACAGCTGACCGCTCGCGCATAGCAGAGCGGCCAAAACACAGTATATGCGCCGGTCGTAGTGCGATGCAAGGCGGTGAGCCGCGCTGTCCGGTGCATCCCGGCCGGTTTGATCCGAATGGCCCTCGCCGCGCTCACGCGTGCTCCGCCAGCTCGGCCCATCGCTCGAGGTCCTTCTCGAGTTGGCGGCTAATCCGCTCCAGCTCGGCGGACAGCCGCGACACGGCTTCGAAATCAGCCGGCGACGCGGCAAGCTCGGCTTCCAACTCGACCTGACGCACCTCCGCCCGGGCAATGCGCTGTTCCACGTCCTCCAACTCGCCGCGCTCTTTGAAAGACAGCTTTCGCGGCTGCTCCGCCGGCGGCTCGGATCGCGCCTGAATGGACGGTGGGGTCGTTCTTCTTCCGGCCTGTCGCGCCGCAGATTCGGCGGACTCCCGTTCTTGTAGCTCAAGATAGGCGCTATAGTTGCCTGGAATCTTCCGGACGAAACCGTCCCCCTGCAGGCGAAACAAGTGCTCTACGGTCCGATCCAGGAAATAGCGGTCGTGGGAAACGACGATGAGACAGCCGGGGAACGTATCGAGGTACGCCTCCAGCGCGACGAGAGTGGAGATGTCGAGATCGTTTGTGGGCTCGTCCAGCAGGAGAACGTTCGGCGCACCGATCAGGACGCGCGCGAGATAAAGCCGGCGCCTCTCCCCGCCCGAGAGGAGACCGACAGGGGTGTACTGTTGGGCCGGGGGAAATAGAAATCGCTCCAGAAGCTGACTTGCCGTGATGACGGATCCGTCGCTCGTCACCACGTGCTCTGCCACGTCTCGGATGTAGTCGATCAGCCGCTTTTCATCTTCCAGAGCACGACTCTCCTGGTCGTAGTAGCCGATGACGGTGGTTGAACCGCGCTCGATTCGTCCGCTGTCGGGAGCCAGACGACCGGCTATCATCTCGAGCAAGGTCGTCTTCCCGCTCCCGTTGGGGCCGATGATGCCGATGCGATCGTCGCGGGTGAAGATGTGGGAGAGTTCTTCGATGAGGATCTGATCGTCGAACCCTTTCGAAACACGCTCGAGATGGACCACCTTCTTGCCCAGCCGGGCCGCAGGCCCGTCGAGCGCGATCTCACGATCCTCCTTCTTTCTCGGCTCTGCCAGCAGCGCTTCCGCACGGTCCACACGCGCCTTTTGCTTCGTCGTGCGGGCCTTCGCGCCGCGGCGTAGCCATGCCAGCTCGCGCCTGGCCAGGCTCTCCTGCTTCTGCGCCTCGGCTTCCTCGCGCATCGACTGAACCTCCTTCTGTTCCAGATAGCGCGTGTAGTTGCCCTCGAAGCGCTGCGCGGTTCCCCTTTCGATCTCGAGCATCCGATTGGTAACGCGGTCCAAAAAATACCGGTCGTGGGTGACGAGCAGGAGTGCGCCTTTGTAACCGCTCAGGTAGCCCTCGAGCCAGGTGATCGTATCCGGATCGAGGTGGTTTGTCGGCTCGTCGAGAATGAGGAGGTCAGGCCGGAGGACAAGTGCCGCGGCGATGGCCACTCGCTTGCGCTGGCCGCCGGAGAGGCTGTCGACCCGCGCGTCAGGATCGGTCAGACCGAGCCGGTCCAAAACGGCGCGTGCGTTCGCCTCGATGTCCCAGCCGCCCGTCACGTCGAGACGGTGGGAGAGATTGGAGAGTCGCGCCAGCAGCACCTCATCGGCATCACCCGCCTTCTCGAGGGCGTGCGAGGCTTCCTCGTAGTCGTGTAGAAGGCTCAGTTCCTCGTCACCCTGATCAAAAACGGCGTCAAGCACCGAGTGCTCCGGCCGCAGCTCCGGATTCTGGGGAAGATATGCGAGCCGGATCGCCGAAGGCATCACGATACGTCCGCCATCGGGCGCTTCGACACCGGCGATGATGCGCAGCAACGTCGTCTTTCCGGAGCCGTTCGCGCCGATCACGCCCATCTTCCCGGTCGCCTCAAGGCCGAACGAGACGTCCGTGAGCAGCGGCTTGATGCCGTAGCTCTTCCTCACGGCTTCGACGGAAAGAATACTCATATACGCCTGATTCGCCTGCAGCGTGCGGTTCTAGTCGCGCTTTTCCACCCTGATCAGCTGAGATCGGGCACGACGTACGGTTCGCGATAAGCCTCCCGCCTGAGCATCCGATTCGCGCTTTCGTCGTCGACAAATCGCTCCACGGTGCCGTCAAATTCCAGGTCGCGGCCGAGACGGTAGGAAATATTCGCCAGATGCGCGAGGCAACTGGACCGATGGCCGACCTCGATATCGCAGTTGAGAGCGTCAGCGTCATTGGTGCCAACGGCTGCGATGAAGTTCTCGTAGTGGGCGTCTGCGCCCGAGCCGACTGTGACGGTCGCATCCGAATCCTCGGCGGCGATGTTGTCGGAATCCGGTCCCGGCTCGTTCTCGTGCCCGAAGTACGTCTTCCAGTTACCTTCGGCATCGATTTCCAGGCGCCCTTCACTGCCGTAGAAAATGTCACCAATCCGGACGTCGCCTTCGGCGTTCGTCGGCAGGCCGCGGGTTCCAAACTCGAAGATGGTGCCGTCCTCGTATTCAAAGATCGTGGTCTGCGTGTTCGGTGTTTCCTGATCCGAGTCGTGGACGAAGTAGCCGCCGGAGGATTTTACCTTGACGGGATAATCTTCGCGTCCGAGACCCCAGCGGCCGATATCCAGTTGATGAGGCCCCTGGTTGCCGGTGTCTCCGTTGCCGTAGTCCCACATCCAATGCCAGTTATAGTGGAAACGGTTTCGATTAAACGGCCGCATCGGGGCCGGTCCGACCCAGAGGTCGTAGTGGACGTTGTCCAGATACTCCTCTGTGTAAGGCGTCATGTAATCGTCACTCTCCACCGTCATGGCGAAGCGCTCCCCCTCCTCCATCGGACCGTCCGGATATCTTCCTATCGAGTTGCGCGGCTTGAAGCAGAGGCCGCGAGCCATGTAGACGTCCCCGATGCCTCCGTCGCGCAGGAATCGAATCGCCGCATTCGTGTTGGAACGCGAGCGGTTCTGAAATCCGACCTGTACTATTACGTTGTTCGCCCGGGCGGCGTGGACCATCTGCCGGCCTTCCCACACGTTATGGCAGGACGGTTTCTCAACGTATACGTGCTTTCCGGCTTCGGCGGCCCAAATGGTGCCGAGCGCATGCCAGTGATTCGGCGTAGCGAACGTAACGGCATCGATTTCCGGATCATCAAAGACGCGACGCATGTCGTGCTCCACGGCCGGTGCGTAACCGAACTTTTCTTCAATGTTCTTGATTCGGCTTGGGAAGAGGTTCTCGTCGACGTCGACGATCGTTTTGATCCGTACGTTGTCGATCGCACCGAAGCCGTTGATGTGGGCCCCACCCTGGCCGCGTATACCGATCACCGCCACGTTGACCCGGTCACTGGCACCAAAGACATGGCGCGGTACGAAACTCGCAACCGCAATACCGGCGCCGGTTGTTTTCAAAAAATCGCGTCGGGTAAATTTCATTCTTTTCCGCCGGTCTGATGCGTTCTCGTTGGTTTATGCCCGGATTATCCGGAGCCGTTTCCTTCTACAATTCTGCTCTTCTACAATTCTGCCGTTGCAAACTGGTCGTACCACTCCTCCATCTTGGCCGGGGATGCGCTCCCCCGGTATATGAGCACCCGATAGCGGAATGTAGTCGACGTACCCGCTTCCAGCGAGAAATCGAGCCGCTCGGCCCCTTCCGAAAAGACCGCCTGGCCAAGTGGATTGGCAGCGAAGAGCCCGTAGTCACGTGCGTGCCAGTATGTCGGATATCCAACGTTGTCGGGATGATCGAAGATCGCTACGGCGACGGAGTCACCCTCCACGACGCCCGATAGCATGGTCCAGCTCGCCCTCATTCCCCACACATCCGGGTACCCACGAACGCCCTCGCTGTTCACATAGATTCCCGTCGCGCCGTCGCTGCCGGCCGACGCGACGAGACCTCCGTCCGGTCCGACGACCTCCAGGCGCTCGTCTGTCGGCATTTCGAGGGCGCGCGTGACCCTCATACCGACGAGGCCTTCCTTGTTATCCTCGAACCAGACATCTTCACCACCTGCCGTCAGCGTCGTAAGCCGATCGATGATTCGTAGATCGGGCGCCGCATGGAAGAGGAACCGCGTCGTCTCACGCACAATGACGTCGTTGTCGGAGTTCAGCCACTCGGCGGCCACGGCAAGCTCGCCTTTCCCCTCCCCGCCTTCCGCCATCTCGATTCCCACGTGGCGGATCGTGCCCATTTCGTGCGCACGTTCCGGCGGAATGGCGCTCGAGTTGTTCCAGAAATCGAGCCCGTTCACGCTGCCGTAGTTCAACCACAATCCGACCTGATGCGGATGGTCCACCCGTTCGCCCGGAATCGGCTGGACGGGATAACCGCGCGTGATCGGGGTACCGTTCGCCGCACGAATCGGAAACAGGACCGGTTTCTTTAAAACGGCAATCGAGTCGGAGTACACGTAGGACGTGAACGGCTCTCCGTCTACCAGCACGTCCACGCGCTGCGCCTCGTCGTCGACCCGCACCGTCACCACCGGCTCCGTGTCCGCCGCCGAAGGTCGGCACCCGGCCAGGAGCGTGGCGACAAGAACAAGACATACGGCAGGATGCGAAAGCAGGTTAATAATCACGTCGGATTCCATTTAATGCGCTCCTTCCGCGTTCATGCGCTCCTTCCGCGTT
>CAZART010000009.1:0-8489 GCA_964487555.1 uncultured Rhodothermales bacterium | reverse complement strand
ATGCGCTCCTTCCGCGTTCATGCGCTCCTTCCGCGTTAACGCGCTCCTTCCAGGTTCATGCGGTCCTTCCGCGTTAACGCGCTCCTTCCGCGTGCTCGTCCATGCCTGCGAGGACCCCCCGCATATAGGCGAAGGACTGCTGCATTCCGTTGAGCGGGCTCTCCTCGTCGATTTCGTATTCCAGATTGACGCTTCCGTTGTAGGGCATGCTCGCGAGCTGCCGGAAGATCTGCGGCATGGGCATCGACCCCTCGCCGACGATGCACTGACTGTCTTTGTCCCGCAGATCGCGTAAGTCTTTGACGTGCACGTCGAGTACCCGCTCTCCCGCGTCCGCGATTTCCTGGACCACGTCTCGCCCCGTACGCGCCGTGTGCCCGATGTCGACGCAGAGTCCGACCCTCGGATCCATATCCTGGATTAACTTCAACGCATCACTGGGGGCCGGGAAGTAAGGATCTTCGGGGCCATGGTTGTGAACAGCCACACGGATGTCGTACTCCTTAACAAATTTTTCGATGCGCGGGAGCACCTCAGGCCTGGGAGCTATGACGAGCATCGGTATGCCGGCCGCTTTCGCATAGTCGAAAAACATCCGGACGTGCTCGTCCCTGTCTTCCTCGATGTTGTTATTCCCACTGCTGGCCAGCGTCAGCCCCGCGTCGCGAAACTCATCCGCCGCCGTGGCCAGTTCATCCGGCCTAAGCTCGTACGGAAGGTGGAAGGATTTGACGCTGACAACCTCGGCACGGAGTGATTTGATCATGGCGATGGCCTCCGGACGGCTGAACTTTCGAAGCGAATAGGTCGCCACGCCAAGTCGAATCGATGCCGCGTTCAGCAGCCTCGGGTTTGATCCGGATTCTGCGCCGTAGGCCGGCTGACGCGCGTAAGCCGCTGCCGCCAAGGGCCCACTCAGCAGGCCTGCAGCTGCCTTCTTCAGGAAATCTCGACGGCCCGTCCCTCGGAAATCGTTCATTTTGCCCTTCGGGGTGAATTCCTTGATTTCCTTCAGCATGCCATCGGCTAGGTTTGTGGGAGGTGTTCAGGATCAGAAATCTCTGCTAAAGGAGTTGATACGGACCAATGTAGATGGATACGGGACCGAGCAATCCGATTCCCAATATGAACGCAAAGTCGTAGAGACGTCCCTTATTGTGCGTCTCATAGATCCGAACCTTGGCCGTGAACAGACTCACGACAAAGGTCAACGGAATCAATAATCCGTGCCATAATCCTATCCAGAAGCCCGCCTGTGCCGCGTCAGGTTTCTTGTACTTCGAATTGGGTCCTGCCAGTGCAAGTATGTTGGCCATCCGTCCTTCCCCTAAGTGCGTGTCGGCACTAAAATTTCGCTCGATGTGCCGAAACATGGGCATCCCGCCGACCATCACCGGCCGCACGGCGATACGCAGAATAAGGAACTGCATTCTCTCGACGGAGGCAAGTCCGATTTCGCGCTTAGCGACGGCGCACTATTGAGATGCGACCTATTAGTCACCGGCCAGGGGCCTGAGCAACATCAAACACAAATTCGAGAACGAGACCATGGAGAAAGCATGGCATACAACGTCGAGGAGCTGATAACTTAGGCCGCGTTGCCGATGGTCGCGGTGCGTCACGCCACCGTCCATCGCGCCGTGGTGTTCTCGAGCCGGTCCGGAGGTACTCGATGGCCGGGGAGGGAGATAAGATATCCGATAATTACCGTGACGAAAAGCCCAATGGCCGTCGACCATATGAAGGGGATGGGTTCGATACCGAGCCATTCGTGAAGGGGCGGAAGTCCGAAGTCATTCTGAGTCACCATAAGCACGACGAGCGTCCCTACGATGGCCCCGACGAAGGCGCCATGCCCGTTCGCGCGCTTCGTCAACATGCCGAGGAGGAAGAGGCCGAGCAGTCCACCCGCGAAGTAGCCCATGAAAGCCAAAATCAAGTCGATAAGCGGAGCTTCGGTTCGCGCCGAATAGATGCCTACGCCGATGCCGACGATGCCGGCCGTGACGACAACGATCTTCGCAAAATTCAGCCGCCTGGCCTCCGATATATCGGGTTTGAAGCGCGCCAGAAAATCCACCGTTAGCGCGGCGGCCAGTGAGTTCAGCGCCGAGTCGAGGCTCGACATCGCCGCGGCAAAAACGGCGGCCACGAGGGCACCGGTAAGCACGGGTGGGACCTGCGTGTTCACGAAGTGGGGCATGACCTGGTCCGGAGTGAGGCCTTCCGGAAGCAGCCCCGGGAAGTGCTGATAGAAGATGAAGAGGAAGACGCCCAGAAGCAGAGAGAGGGTAACGCCGATCGCTCCGGCGCCGACGCCGAGGACGAGCGCTCCCTGCGCTTCGCGCGGGTTCTTCACGGTCATGTACCGCTGAACGGGCTGCTGGTTGGTTCCGAAAAGCGAGAGTGCGAGGAGACCGTACCCGAAGACGGCCGTAAGCAGCCCGGTGCCGGCCATGGGTTCGTCGGTCTTGAAGATGTCGAGCTTATCGAGCTGAGCGGCTTCAGCGAAGGCGACGTCCCATCCGCCCGGCGTTTCCACCACGACGACAGCCATCGAGGCGATGATCCCCAGGCTCATGATCGAGAACTGTATGACGTCCGTCCAGATGACCGCCGAGATCCCGCCCATCACGGTATAGATGATCGCGATGATCCCGAAGATCACGACAGCCTCTTCCACGCCGTTCAGCCCCGGCATGATATCGGTGGGGACGACCGCCGAAAAGAGCAGAGCCGCCCCGAAGAGCAGGGTTCCGGCCCTAAGAAGAACGGTCAATACGAAGAGCGATGAGCCGAGCAGCCGAGTCTTGAGGTCGAAACGAGCTTCGAGATATTCGTAGGCCGTGGTGAGGCCCTTGACTCGGTGAAAGAAGGGGATGAAAAGAACGGCCACGATCGCCACCGCCAGAAAATCACCGAGTTGGTACTGCAGATACCACATGTCGGTGCTGTAGGCGTAACCGGGTACCCCCAGTATAGAAGCGGCTGAGAAGGAGGTGGCGATGATGGAGAGTCCCGCCGCCCACCACCGTACGTTTCTGTTCCCGACGAAGTAGGCCTCGGTATCCGTCTGCAGACGATTCGCCCAGACGCCAATCCCGACCATGGTGGCCACGTAGATAGCGAGGACGATCCAATCTGCATAGTGCATATTGTCTTCCGTGTCGTGACCACCGATTCCACCCTGGCGGAGGTCGTGAAAGGTGGTTTCTCACTCGTTCCGAACTAGAATACGCCATCCACGATGTCTCGTGCCGCCCTCTCGTAGTCGATCATGTTGCATCCGGTGGCGAGACGCGGTGCCGCGCTGGCGCACGATCACCTCTCCACCATCGAGTGTCGCACAGGTTTCAGGAGCGGCAGGTGGTAACGTCATCTTTGCACGGGCGAATGCACCATGTGCGCTGTTCGCTCGCAGTTGCCGGTCTCATCCCCGGCACTCGAATCCTGTCGTCCAGAACCGGTCTACAAATCCGACATGGCTTTTGGCAGGGTAAAGCGTTCGAATCGTGTCAATGCGGCCATCAGAGCGGCGACGTCGCCGATCCTCTCACCCAGCACAGCGGGGCGTATGTCGCACGCCGCGGCCGACTGCGAAAGTGCCTCTTCGTTGAGCACGCGGCGGGCCGGGTCAAGCACGCGGTTACCGAGGACGACGGCGAGCGTTCCCAGGACAATAACCTGCGGATTCAAGGCGTCGACGAGCAAGCTTAATGCGCGTCCGAGCCAGGCGCCGGCTTCCTCCGCGACGGACAGCGCATCCGGATCATCTGCGAGCATGTCACCGACGAGCTCGCGGATGGGCGTACTCGCAGACCACCGAGCCGGAAATCGTCGCGCTGCCAGCCGCACGAGACCGGAGCCGGAGGCGAATCCCTCAAACGAACCGGCCTTGCCGAAGCCGACGGGGCCGTCGCCGGCCAGCCGCCAGTGGCCGACTTCGCCGGCCGTATCCGTAGCACCATATACGATACGGCCGTTTACGATCAGGCCGGCGCCCATTCCCGTTCCGAAAGTAAGAAATATGAGGTGCCGGAGATCGTCACGAAGGCAACCAATGCCGAAGTGGAATTCCGCCAGCGCCCCGGCATTGCCGTCGTGCTCTACGAAGACTGGAAGCTCCGGAAAACGCCCATGAAGCGCGTCCTTCAGGTTCACGCCGTGCCATCCCGGAAGGTGCGGCGGGTCGATCAGTATACCGGACTCGATGTAAAGGGGACCGCCGATGGAGACGCTGAGCGCCACGGGCCGGCGGCCGTTTGCATGAGCCTCTAGTCGCGCGGCTTCCGCCAGGTCCGCTAGTCTGCTGAAGGTCTCGTCGAACGGACGATTGGCCGCTGTCGGAACTTCCGAGCGCTGCAAGATCAAGCCTCCGGCCGTGCCCTCAAGCACGGCCGTCTTCGTGCCGCCGACGTCCAGTCCGATGACGGTGTCCATTCCCTAGCAGCGTCTACCGCCTTACGTCTCGTCGTCGTACGGAAGCGCATCGGGATCGACCCCGACGTAATCCGGCTCCGGATCGAATTCAAGGCGCACGGCCTCAATAACCTTCTTACCCTCGATATACGCCTTCGCCACACGGTGCATTCCGTCCATCACTCGTCCGTCCGACGACAGAATAATGGGGTGTTGAAGGTCGGTCTCTTGAATCAGCCGCGCATGTTCCGCGACCGCACGGCAAGTCGGTCGCGACTCCTCGTCATTGAACCAATACTCTTCGTCGAGCTCGCGAATCGCCTCAATAGGCAGGATCTGTCGCGGCAAATCCGCCGATATTTTGACCAGCCGGTCGACGTCCCACGCAAGAAGTCCACGATCGGAGAGCCTGAAATGATATTGCTTCCTCATCCTGATAGGTCGGTCAGCTGATCTAATACCGAATCGCGCTTCGACATGAACGTCTATAAAGGTCCGAGAAGATCGTTCCGCACGTCGCGAAGTACGGGAAACGATTCCCGATACGTCCGCACTTCCTCTGCTGACACGTCCACGGCAAGCACTTCCTCGTTTCCGCCGGCCTCAGCGACGACGCGACCATGCGGATCGACGACGAGGCTCTTTCCTGCATAACTGACATTCGGATCCGATCCACAGCGGTTCACGCCGGCAACGTACGCCTGGTTTTCGATCGCGCGCGCCTTCAGCAAACTCTGCCAGTGATGCAGGCGCGGCGTCGGCCAGTTTGCGATCGTCAGGTAGACTTCGGCCCCGCGCATGCAGGCGAGCCTGTAGATCTCCGGAAAGCGGAGGTCATAACAAACGAAAGGTGCGATCGTCAGGCCCTCCCACTCGAAGAGCGTAATCTCGCGACCCGGTTCGTAGTGATCGTGTTCTCCCGCATAGGAGAACGGATGCAGCTTGGCATAGCGGGCGAGCGTATTGCCGTCAGGATCTACGGCGACCGCGGCGTTGAGGCCCTTCCGGTTCGGTTGTCGGGTCACGAGCCCGCCCACGACGGCGGCGTCGTACATTCCTGCGAGCTCGTGCAGAAATTCTTCCGTAGGACCGACCTCATCTTCCCCAATCGCATTGACGTCCATCGAATATCCGACGGAAAACATTTCGGGAAGAACGATCAATGCACGCGGACTTGGGGGCCGCGCCCGAAGCAGACCTCTGACCTTCGTGAAGTTGGCGTCACGATCCTCCCACACTACGTCCGGTTGTACGAGAACGAGCTTCATCGTCGAATTGTCGTCATCATGATGAGCGTAGTAACATGGAATCGTGCCGGGCGGCCGCCCCCGAAATAACGGCCACGCCGAACGCCTCGCGAGCTGCCGCACGAGATCGAGGTCGTCCAGTTTGGTGTCGAGCCGAACCGGAACGTGGAACACGCCGTTCGTCCCCGGCACGCCTCAGGCCTGCGGGACTTGAGGCGCAGGTCGTTTTCATCGCCGTTCCGCTCGTATTGGACCGCTGAGTATATGACCACAAGGTACGAAGCCGGCTTTTTGGAGCGTCCTGCGGGACGGCACGTTCCGGGGGCTGCATCGCGCCGCCGGGACATGGCCTCCTTCGTAGCAGATCCGCTTCAGCTCCTGAACGAGGAATGAGCCGAAACCTCGTCTCCGAAACGGCTCGGCCACTTCCATGAAAATGTCGCCGTATGGCGGGTTGTAATGGAAGAGAATTCCCCCGGACGCCGCGACCTTTCCTTCTACTTCGACGATTCCATGCCACTGCAGGCGTTCCTTCGAAACGTCCGGAGCTTCATCTGCGGTGGGTGGGCGGAACGTAGCGCCGGGCGGCGATTGTGCCGTGGTCAGTTCGTCGCGAAAGAGGATCGATTGGCTGTTTACGTCGGTCGAGAATGTGTGCAACATGATCGTCCCGAGGGGGTCGTTGCTCTGCACCTCAATCATAGCGGCGCCGCTGTTTTCGAGCAGAATGCCGAACGCGTCAAAGACGTGCAACCGATATTCCGGGACAACATAAAACTCGTACACCGTGGGTTGGCCGGCCCAGGGTCCAGCCGTGGCCACGGAGCCGTAACCGATATCCGTCGTGCCTGCGCGGAGCACATATTCTTGGGTCCATCCCGGACGGTAATGGATCGAATCATGGATGATCTGGCAGCCCATCTCCGTTCGATACATCTCCCGCCAGGCAAGGATGTCGTTAATGTCGGCTGCTGCGGCAGAGCATTCCATCGGCAATCACGGTGATGGCGCGAGCATCACATCCTTATCCATCTACGCTTGCGTTGATGCCTACGATCGCTTCCGCTTCTATCTCGACAAGCATTTCCGGATGAATGAGACCCCTCACTTCGACCATGCTCGTGGCTGGACGAATGGCACCGAAAAATTCACCATGTGCCCTTCCTGCCTCCTTCCAGTTGCTGATATCTGTGACGAAGATGCGCGTTCGAACGACGTCCGAAAGCGATGCGCCGGCTTCTTCGAGGGCGGACCGAATGTTTTTTAGAGCCTGTATGGCTTGAGCGTATGCATCTCCGATGCCTACAAGTTCGCCACGGTCCCCCGTAGCGGTAGTTCCGCTAACATAGACGAAGGATCCTACTCGCACGGCACGAGAGTAACCGACGAGGGGTTCCCATTCAGTGCCGGATGAAAATGTCTGACGAGACATAGAATTGCATGGTGTGTTTAAGCGATTATGGATTCGGGACGCGGCACAGATCGCCGCGTCCGGAGCGTCGCGCCACCCTATCCTACTGAGCGGCGATGATTCTGCGTCTCAGCGAATAACGCCTCAGCCGACGGCGTGTATCTGACACAGGTAGGCGCGGTGCGGGACGGAGCCGCTCACAGGGTCAATCGCCTCGTTGCCGATAATCAGGTTCAAATTGGCTCCGTCCGAGCCGAACGCGTCAAAACCAGGCTCGCCGATGTCCGGGCAGGCTTGCCACCAGCCGTGCTGGCCGCAAACCACGTGCGGTTCGAGGCTGTCATTCATCCGGGCACGTGCACGGACGCTGCCTTCAGGTGTTTCAATCCGTACCCAATCACCGGGGTCGATGCCGCGGTCGGCCGCAGCCGCCGGATGCAGCTCGACCGCCGGATCTCGAGCGCGCCGTCGGAGACTCGGCAGTGCGCGGTGCTGGCTCTCACAGAAGAGGGTGTGCTTGGCGCAGGTGAGGATCAGCGGGAACCGCTCCGCCAAATCCGGTCGTGACGACGGACCGATCAGCGGCTCTTCGTATTCAGGTAGCGGCGGATGGCCGTGCTCCAATAAAGTCTCCGAGTACAACTCGATCTTCCGCGTCGGAGTGGCAAAACCCTCGCGTACGCCGTCCGTCTCGTCTGCAAACTTGCGGTAGCGTGTGTGGACCGGTACCCGCACGCCACTCGGGTTCGCGCGCAGAGCCTCAAGCGAAATGCCTGATGGACGAAGTTGGTAACGGTAGGCCGCGTCGATGTCACCGTCCCAGAAGTGGGCACCGAGACCAAGGCGGCGCGCGAGGTCGAAGACGATCTTGGTATCGGAGCGGGCCTCACCGCGAGGCTCGACCACCGGGGGCCGCAATTGCACCAGCGATTGCGCATCCGCACTCACCTCGAATCCGATCTTCAGTGCCTCTCGCTCGAAGGCGCTGGCGACCGGGAGCACAATGTCGGCCTGCTCGGCTGTAGGATTCATGAACAGGTCGGCGTGAACGTAGAAGTCGAGCGCCCGGAGGGCCTCGCGCCCTCTCCGACCGTCAGCATGAGCAAGGAGCAGATTGGCACTGAACCCCACGAGTCCTCGGACCGGGTAGGGCCGTTTCTCAAGGACTCCCCGGTATAGCTCATCCGAGGTCACATGTTGCCAGCGGGACGGGCCCAACGGCCGCTCCTGAAGTCCCAGGGTTCGCGCTCGCTGCTCTGCGGACAGCAGCTCTTGCCCGCCGACGTCCTCTGTCGGCACGGCGGCGAATTGCACATTACCGCCGCGGGCGTCGAAGCTCCCGGTCAGCGCGTACAGCTGCCCAATCGCTCGGGCGATCTGGGTGGCATTCGTCTGCATCTCGACGCCACTCC
>CAZART010000008.1:16885-68376 GCA_964487555.1 uncultured Rhodothermales bacterium | reverse complement strand
CGTAAACTTCACCGTTTTCAGCCTTGAAGTCGGCGCACGAGACGTACATGCCGTCCTTCGTCTTCACACCTTCGTGCAGATAATCGAAGACCACAGCCCTGCCGTGAACGTCGGTTCGCCCGTCCGCGTCCGTCGACTGATCGATGTAATCACTCATGACGGCCTGTACCGCTTCATTGTCGACACCTTCGTTGTTGACGTCGGGCTCGGCGTCGCCGGTTCCGCCACATCCGGCAAGAATCCCAAGGATGAGTACGAGTACCGGTATACGTTCCATGTCGTAGACCTCACTTAGTCCGTGTTTTGCAAATCCAAGTTGGTCTGCGGCGTCGACGCCGTCGCAACGCGGCGCATTCGCACCAGCATCACCTCCGGTGGTACGAATCCGACGGTTCGTAAGTCAGTCACTTCTTGACCCGACGCATCGAGCATCACGATGGTGGGCACGCCGGCGACGTCGTACTGCCGTCGGAGCTGCTCGGCCTCCGGGGAGTCGAACTGCGTAAGATCGACTTTTAACATCGTGAAGCGCTCTGCTTCTTCGACGACGGCCTCATCCGTGAATGTTACACGGTCGAGCTCGAGGCAGGGGATGCACCAATCGGCGTAAAAATCCAGCATCACCGGACGATCGGCCGCCATCGAAGCCTCGACGCGCGCTGCCGAGTAGGGCTCCCACTCGACACCGGGTTTCTGAAGCCCGCGGAACGCGAGGATACCGATCAGCACGAGGACGGCACCCAGCGACCAGCTCACCCGCCGTGATAGATCGGAAGGAGACGGCATCACGCTCCGCAGCGCCACGAAAAGACCAGTGCCAACGAGGGTGATCGGGATGGCCAGCATCGCGTTGGCCGGTGCGAACGCAAGTCCCAGATAAAACAGGCCGGCGCCAATGAGAACCACGGCAAATATGCGCTTCACCCACACCATCCACATGCCGGACCGGGGAAGGCGATTGAGTAGGCTGCTGAAGGTGCCCAGAATCAGATACGGAAGCCCGAGACCCAGCGACAGCGTGAGAAAGGCCGCCGACCCGAAGAGCGGGTCGCCTTTCGCTCCCACGAAGGCGAGCAGTGCGATGACCGGCGGTCCGATGCAGGGCGCAGCAAATATCCCGACGACCAGTCCCGAGAGGAAAAGGCCGAAGGGTCCGGCCATCCCGTGCGCGCTGCCAAGCTTTGAAGTCAGGCCTACGGGAAGACGTATTTCATACAGCCCCAGCATGCTCGCCGCAAGTGCAAAGAGGAGCACGCCAACCGACGCCAGCACCCATGGACTCTGCAAAACGCCGCCGAATAGACTGCCCGTAAAGGCCGCCACCGTACCGAGGACCGTATACATGCTGGCGATACCCAGCACGTACACCGCGGCCCGACCGAAGGCTTTCCACAGGCTCGACGCTTCGTTCGCTCCGAAGAGCGACACGGTGACGGAGAGCATCGGATATACGCACGGGGTCAGATTCAGCGCGAGACCGATGGCAAAAATCCCCATGAACGCGAGGAGCATGCCTCGTTCGGAAAAGAGACGCGCGACGTCATTGTCGCGCGGCGTCTGGACGATGACGCCGGCATCATAGGCATCGAAGAGCTCTGAATGCTGAAGCTTAGATGCGCCTTCCGTGCCGACCAGCTCGAATGGGATTGAAACGGGAACGGTCGACGGCCGCAGGCAGACCTGATCGTTGCAGGCCTGTACGCGCAGGGTCCCGCGCAGCGAATCGGTGCCCGCGGGCGCGGAGTCCGACGTTCTGATGGACAGGAAGATCGGCACTTCGCCTTCCAAGACCGCGAGCTTCTCATCGGCAAAGTCGAATGCCGCAAGTTCCGGCTCGGGATAGCGAATGTCCGATACGACGAAGCTGCCATGCGGCTCCAGTTCGAGAGACGTACCGATGAGAAATTCTTGTAGGGGTTCGTGGGCATTCACATGCCAGCCGTCGTCGATTCCGACCAGAAGCGCCGCCTCCACGTCCTCTCCCGCTTTCACAGGGCGCTTCGAAAGGCGCGCGGAAACGGAGACGAGATCCCCGGACGAGCTCGGCATTGGTGTTTGCCGGCGAAAGTCACTCTGGAGAGATTCTAGAGTGGACTGCTCGGCGGATCCCGATGTGTCCTGCGCCCGAGATGGAAGGCTCAGCTGGAATATGAAGACGAAAGCCGCGAATGCCGTAATGACAAAACGGACGACGCCGAAATTGCGCAATCTAATGGTATCTTGTGTGCGTGCTCTACGCATCTGGCTCCTGCGTCGGGTTCGTTGGCTTCATCACACTAATCATGCTCCGGCGGCCAGACCCCGCCCGGCGGATCCGAACTGGGTGGCTTCGCTGCCTAAGGGGAGTGATCATAGGTTGCACATCAATGATGATTGTTTCGCTTCTCAAGCTTGTACTCGTTTCTCAGAGCATCTATTCAAGCGTCCGCGAAAAAGCCTCCAGCATCAGCGGCGCCGCGGAGCCTCGCTGAAGACGAACTCTTGATGCGGAGTACTTGACGCCATCTTGAGAAGCTCGTCGCTGGATCGGCGGTGAGCGTGTGAAACATGAGAGCTGTATTCCGCCATTCGACGGTTTCGTAGATCGAGACGCAACGGTACTCGTGAGGTCGCACTTCCCACGGAATGGTCAGGCAGCATACATCATGATCCCGAGCCGCCTGTTGTGTCTTTGGAATTGGCAAACACGACTTCGCGTGTCGTGAATCCTGCGTTCTCCACAGCGCTCCGCAAATCCGACTCGGTGACCTTCTTCTTCTCCTTCAGCGTGATAAGCGCATGCTGGTCGTCTTCCAATATCACCTGCACGCGGTCGATCGCATCCAGCTTCTTGAGCTCCTTCGTCAGGCTCCTGGCGCACATCTGGCAGGCGAGGCCCTTCACGTGAAGGACGGCGTCGGGATTCTCTATGAGAGATTCTTCGTCCTGGGATCCATGATCGTGCGCGTGCTGTGCGATGGCAGGCGCGGCGAAAACGGCGAGTGCAAGTGCAAACAGGCAGGCCGCATAAAGTGACGTTTTCATGTGTCTATATGTTTGATGGTTAAACATTCGAGGTCGTTTCTACACAGATGAGCGAAGGATTACCCCCCGAAAAATAGAATGAGCGGCAATAATGCGTAGGCGAAGAACACGCCGATCGCGTAAACACCGGTGGAGATCCAGAACATCACTTTCGTAAAGCCGCCGGCGACGTCGCAGCCCTCGCCCCCGGTAATGCTGCAGGCGATCCTTCCCTTGGGCCGGTAGATCAGGATACCGCTCAGCAGGATCATCAAACCGGCGCCGAGAAAGATCCATTCTTTATTCTGGGAGAGCGGTACCAGCCACGGGAATGTGGATACGAAGGACGCTACGGCTGCTCCACCCGCAACGGCAGCGATCGCCGAAGGTAGCGCGCAACAAAAGAGCGTGCCTGTCGATGTGAACAGCGCCAGATAGCTCGACAGCTTCTGCTTAAATGTTCGATGTTTTACCGGCCGGCTTTGTTTTACCGGCCGGCTATGAGCGGTGGCTGACATTCGTTTTTATCTCTGTTCTAAAAAATGGGACACGGATTGCCGTCTACACAGCCGCAGGTACAACCCCTTTACCCCTGCGCATGAAGCACCTACTTACACCTGCGCGCGAAGCACCTGAAGGGTCCAGCGATCTTCCGTTTCGCCCTCCGGAACGATTCCGGTCAGCGTCACCTGCTTGCCGGCGGCTGCGCTTTTCAGGCGTCCGTACTCTGCGGATGCTTCCTTGCTCTGCTTCAGGACGAAACGCTCTCCTGCCGGCGAAATCAGCACTACGTCCCCGTCTTCCTTCTTCAATATGCCAGATACACGGACCGTGGCTTGCTTGGCCGCAAACCCGCTCTCCTTTACTCCCTCACGGACGGTCCCTAGCCTGGCCATGTTTTCCGCATCCAGCTCCAGGATCGCCACACCCTGCTTGAGGCTGACCTTCACGTCATGCACCCCATCGATTTTGCCGAGTCGCTTCTGAAGTCCGTGTGCACACGGGGCGCAGTCCATTCCGAAAACGGTCTGCTCCACTTCATGTATCTGCGCTATTGCTTTTGTCGGCAGCAGGACGGCGGTGAGAAGAAATAGACCTGCAACAGCTGTGCTCAGGTACGATTTCATTGCATTCTCCATTGAATAAGTAGTCTCTATTCGTGACAGGGTCCAGGACTCCGTTACGGTCGTATTTACAGCCAGTAGGACACATTCAGTGTGAACCGCGGGCCTTCCTCATCCTGAATGCCGTTCAGATTCTGATAGACGGGAAAAAGCACCCCGGCGCCGAGACCCCAGGCGCGGTAGAGACCGAGAAATGTAGGGCCAACCAGAGCGCGCGTACCGCCCGTATTGGATACGCCGGAGCCGCCCACCTCGTCGCGAGCGACAAATTCGGTCACCGACTCCACGAAAATGCGCCAGTCCGGCTTTGGATAATCGCCCTGAAAGACCGGTGGCCGCCAAGCAAACACTGCACTGAGATAACCCAGATCGCCCGGGCGATCTCCTTTTTTATCGGCGTAGTGCTGATATCCACCCCCGCCCCATACGTAAAAGCTCCTCGAAGCGAAGCCCGTCACGGCAGCAGCATGAAATCCCGGTCCCACGTTAAGCCCGCGCTCATCCTCGATCGGATAGAGGCCGCTCAACAGCAGCGTTGACTCAAATCGCTGTCCGACGTCGGGATAAACCTTGTGGAAGCGCCACATGGCCGAAGCCTCGAGATCTCCCATGCCGGCCATCATCGTTCCGATGCGCGTGCGCAACGGCGCGTCGATTCGCACGATGGTCTGCGGAATGGAAAGGTTCAGTTGAATGTCTTCAGTCAGCCCGTAACGGATCGTCTGGCGCGCCATATACGCGCGCTGGTTGCGCGCCGCCGACATAATCGTCGCGTCCACGTTCCAGGCTCCTTGAGGCAGCGTCGGCGTCGCCAGCCCGAAGACGGGGCCGTGTCCACCCTGCGCATTCGCATACTGCAACGGGGGACCCCAGCTCATCAGGAAGAGCAACGCTCCAATGAGTGATGGCACTCGTGGTTTCATATTAGACGTTACTTCGCCTTTCGTTATCAGAGGGATGTCGGAAGCTCATCGATTATTTCGGCCACCCTGATGTCGTCGTTCCGTCCGATGACGACGTACTGAGCCTTCGTCGGAAGAAAACGTGATGGCGCAGTAGCGGCCTACATCGACCAGGAGGCATTTCTTGTTCCCGATCGCCGCGGGCTCAATCTTATAGCCCGCGAAGCGAACCGGAAGGCCCTGAGGTTGCCTGAAAACCGCAATTTCATTCGAAGCCGTTCCACCAGCCGATTGTACGCCAAAAACATCAAGGGTAGGCCACGCGTGCGTTAGCGTGTTCCTCCGGACCAGGCGACCTCAACGAGGAATCGGCTTGGAAGTCCCGCCATCGCATTTCATTGCTGGATGCTGACCGTCTCCTTCATCATGCCGGATTCAACAACACGCGCTGTAGTATGGTACAATGTTCTTTGCAGAACGAGTTCGTCACAATCCGTGCAAACAGTAATTCCTTTGATCTCCCCTCGTCCGGCCTCCTGTCTTCGCAGTGTTTACTGCAGGATGCGGCTTTATTCAAAAACGCCTAATGACGACAATCACCTACGCAGCCGGCATGCATCCCGATACGCGCCCTCGCGCATGTAATAGGTGCAACGTGCTGCGGCTTCAAAAAATCCCCGGCGCGATCCGTAACGCAGGCCCATCCCGTGCTACGGATGCTTATGAGGGCGCTCTTTATTCAGGTTGCCGGACGTGCATCATGATGACGCGTGATAAAAAGCATGACGCTGATCGGCATCCAACATGTCCGTGCTGAATCGCGGCCGTACGCTCATCCAAGAAATCCATCACAAACCTACCAATGAGGTGAACCCATGAGAAAGCTGATTCCCCTGCTCATGATCGTGGCCATGGTCGTCGCCGGCGCAGCGAATGCGCCCGAGAAGGCGAATACGCCCGACAAAGTGACCGTAATAGGTAAAATCATCGACACGAAGTGTTATGGCATGAACCACGCGAATGTCGACAATGAACACGTCGTTCCGATGAAAGACGGCAAGATGGGTAAGATGCCGAACTGCGCCACGGCATGCGCTCAGATGGGTATCCCGGTCGGCATCCTTGAAGGCGGCAAAGACGATGGACAGGTGTACATCCTGGTCACGCCCGCTTCACAGGTGGCCGAACATGCATCGAAGGATGCACGAGTTACCGGCGACCTTGCGTATCCGGGAGGCATCATCCCGACGAAACTTGAAGTGAAGAATGACAAAGGCAAGTGGGAGGAAGTGAAGTTAGCGACGATGATGTAGTCGGAATATAGGTCGGCGAGGCGCGCACCCTTTGGCGGCTCGCCGACCTATTCCGGATCAACCCCACGATTATGCTCTATCGACTGCTTTCGATCATTCTTCTTAGCGGCGCTTTGCTCGCCGGCTGCACGGCGGACGACGCCTCGCAGGAGCAAAGCGAGGCGTCCGGCCATGACCCTTTACAGGGCGCCGCCACATACGCGCTCGTACAAGGTGACACGACGGTAATTTCCGGCACCCTCGTCGACACGCATTGTTATGCGGACGATCACGAGAACGTCGGCCCCGACCACGACCGGCCGGAGGGACACGTCCCGGACTGCGCCGCCCTCTGTGCGCGACAGGGACTTCCAGTAGGCGTTCTGATGGACGACGAAACGGTCTGGGTCCTCGTGACGGCGCCTGCCGTGCTTGCCGATTATATGGCCGGAACCGTGCGCGTGACAGGCGAAGTCCGCTCGCAGGGCGTCCTGATCCCCCACCGCGTTGAGGTCCAGCGGGGCGACGAGTGGACATTTGTCCTTTGAAAGTCGAGGAAGTGCGCCGTGACCAGAACTTACTCTCTTTCGGCAAACCTGCTCGTCCTTCTCCTGGCCGGCCTCGGTGTAATGGCGGTTTCGTGTGATGCCGATACCGAAACGAATTCGGAAACGACGAGCCGGAACGCACCGTCTGATACCGGTGCTTCACCCCCCGCCGACTCACAGAACTATGAAGTGACGGGCGTCGTTCGATCCGTCACACCAAGCGGAAGCCATCTCGTGGTAGAGCACGACGCCATCGTCGGCTTGATGGATGCCATGACGATGCCGTTCGCCGTGAGTGACACAGCTTCCACCGACGAGATTGCCGTCGGTGATCGCGTCCGTTTCGTGCTCACGCGAACGGCCGACGGGTTGACGATCCATTCCATTTCGCGGCGCCCCTGAATCCGGCTACGTTCACGCATCATTCCTCTAGAAGATCAGTAAGGATGGGTCGAAGCGTTTCTTCATTCACCATCCCTACAAACCGCTGTCGAATTCGCCCTTCGCGATCGATTACGTAGCTCGTCGGGAGTGCCATGACGCCGCCGAAATCTGCCGCAAGCGAATCGTCTCCGATCACGAGCGGATATGTGATGCGCATTTCCTCGGCATACGGCCGAACGGCGTCGAAGCCCTCCTCATCGAGCGAGACGCCGATAAACTGCACTCCATCCATTTCCTGCTGCATTTTAAGAAATTCGGGGATCTCAACGCGGCAAGGCGTACACCAGGTCGCCCAGAAGTTGAGGACGACGACGCGACCCCGAAATGAAGAGAGGCGCAATGTCGAGCCGTCCATTGCCACACGTTCAAAATCAGGCGCCTGCGTGTATTCCTGGTCCTGGGCGGCGGTTCGGAGCTTCGTGTTCGTCGTGGTCGACGGCGTCGACGAAATCCATTGGCGGGTCATTACGAGTGCGCCGACCATGGTCACCATGGCGCCAACGATCAGCAGCATGCGGAGTTTTTCATTTTGTGTGGAATGCATTGCGTGATCCGGTTATTCTCAAGCTGCCCGAACGCCATTCATTTCGATTCGGATGAGTCATTCTTACCATCTTATGTAGCGTGCTCGTCGAAGGCGTTACATACCGTTCCCTCTGATCCATGGCTAACAAAACCGCATTCCTTACCGTCTGCTTACCGGTGCTCTCCCTCTTGTTTGTGGTCGGCTGCACGTCGAACGATGACGGCGCCTCGGAGGCCATAACCCGGCAGGTTGACGACGCCCGCGCACGCCTGGAGGAAAGTCCCGGCGGCCGGCGCATCCTTGACGCCATCAACGCTCACGGAGGACTCGAGGCGTGGTATCAGGCGCCCACGAGCTCCTACACGTGGGAGTACGCTAATATCGGAGCCGATTTGCAGTTCAAGTCATTCCTCGTTGCGGATAACGCAACGCGGCGCGTGTACCATGATTTGCTTTCCGTCGGCACGTACGGCAATCCGGAGCCGGTGGATGCTCGGTTCGCGTGGGATGGTGAGGATGCCTGGATCTACCCACCCGACGTCGAAGCGGTGAATCCTCGATTCTGGGCCACCAGCGGCTACTATTTCGAGCAGATTCCGTTCGTTCTTGCAGATCCGGGCGTCAATTACGACGTGCTTGACGACGACACGCTGAACGGGCAGCCCTATCATCTCGTAAGGGCCTCTTTCGATCAGGACGTCGGTGATTCTCCGGGCGACACGTACGTGATTTATTTGGAACCCGCCTCGAACCGGGTGGGCGCCATTCGTTATACGGTCACCTATGGCCGTCCACCATCGGAGGGGCCTCCGGATCGAGAGACGCTGTTCGAATACGACGACTACGTGACGGTAGACGGGCTCACCGTGCCCATGCGGTTTCGCGGATACAGCTTTTCAAACGGGACCAAGGGTGAGTTTCGGAATGAAGCCTGGGCGGACAGCATCTCGTTTCGCAGGCCTTTCGATGCGTCGAGACTCGAAGCCCCGGAGGGCGCCCGTTTTGTCGAACTGCCGGGTCAGTAATGATGTGGCAGGTTCGCGCGAACCTAAAGCGATGGCGCGTCTGCACGGATAAGGACAACCTACCGATCGCCGTCCAGCTGCTCGTTGAGGAAGGCGAGCGTCATCTCCACGAGCGCGTCGGGCGGATCGGAATCGATGGAAACGGACTCACGCGTCAGTCTTATAGTCGAGCGGTACTGATCGAGGTAGGCGCTGCACACGTCGCAACGAGCCACGTGTGTCTCATACCTACGTCGGAGGTTGTCGGGAATGTCGTCATCGACGTAGGCGGCGAGAAAGTCGTTGACGTCCTCACACGTGAGCATGATTCGTTGACGAAATCGCGTAAGTATATTCATGATGGATTGCTGAAGTAGGGTTCTAACAGCGCTCGGAGGGCCTGGCGGGCTCTGTGCAGACGGACGCGGACAGCCCCCGACGTCATTCCGAGCATTTCGGCCGTCTCGTCCGTCGAGAATTCCTCGATATCTCGAAGCTCGACAACGACCCGGTAGTTCTCAGGCAGTTTCGAAATGGCCTCGTGTACGAGGCGCCGGCGCTCGGATTTCGATGCGAGCTCATCCGGCTGCCAGGGTTCGTACGATTGCGTATATCTTCCTCTGGAAAACGACGGCTGCAGCCTGTCTATTTCGTCTTCACTTAGAAGATCCTGCCGCTTTAGTTTGCGAAATCGCGCACGCGCCTGATTTATTCCAATAGAGTACAGCCACGTCGTAAATTTGGAATCACCTCGAAATGAGCTCAGCCCTTCATAAGCCTGCAAGAACGTCTCCTGCATTATACTTTTCGCTTCATCCTCATCGCGTACATACCGGATCAGCACTTTGAACAGTCGTGGTGCCTCTTGCCGAACAATCTTATCGAACTCATCCCGATCACCGGCAAGGAGAGCCGGTAGATCAACATCTTCTTGATTCACATTTTTGGTAGTGACTGGTGTCACATACGTACGTAACATATGAGTGTAGTGCGTTACGGTCGGCCGTACAAAGTATTCGATTGGCGAATCGAGATAACATCGGTTTAAAAAGTAATAACCTGGAAGTCGGCCATCACGAGGCGCCGAAGACTCGGATGCCCATCATGCTCATCTAACAGATTCACGCCTTCCCGCTGAACATCCGGTAGAACGCCATAGGCCTTGGAGCAGTAGCTGCAGGCTCCCGTAATCGTCCCCTTAACTTCAGCATATAAGCCATGATAGCGGTGGTCCTCGTCGGCGAGCTGCTTGATCCATTGTGTGCCGGCGCCGTCGAAGATCAGTTCCACCTCGTCGCCGGCCTGGTGAAACTCTTTGGCTGTTTCGAGTGCGTTGACGACGCGACCGAGATCTCCGTTGTTGTCCGTTCCTGCGAGTACGACGATTCCAACTTTTGCCATCGTATAACTATGCTAATCTGCTTGGGATTGAAGCCTACTTAATTATCTCAACTCCGTGCCAGAAAGCTACCCGGTGCTTGATTCCCCGCGCCAGAGCCAGGCAGACAGCCGCCGGCGGTGCCGAAGCTACCCTCCTTCCTGTGTGACTTCTGAGGCGGCCAGCGTTACACGTACGAGAGTCGATCGTGCACCGGCTGACCTGGTTACGACGACGACAGGGACCGGCTGTGGTTGAGATGTGCCGTTACAAGCGGCCGCGCCGTTGCCGACTCTTTGAGTGTGGTTAAAGACCTTCCTGAATTCTAGAGAGGGGCATAGAATCCGGGCTCGGTTCCTCGTCGATTCCTAGCAGCCGCACGCTGTAGAGCGATCTTTGCTCGGCGACGGCCCGCAGTCAAACGCGCCGTAATGAACGCTGCGGTCCCCCACGACATCGAAGTGCCTGTCGTAGCGCGTCTCTTCCAACATGGCCGCCGTATTTCCACACACCAGGACGGGTCGCCCCTTTTCAAACGTGTGATGATCGTCGAGCACGAACACGTGTGGCGATTGTTCGATGGTTCCGAGGTAGTAGGCCACCTGACCGTAATCCTCACAGACGTCTTCCAGCGCATCCAAGAGTTTGAAGGCCCGGATCGTTTGCGAGACAAAACGGACGCTGCTGATTCGACCCTCTAGCTCTCCGTCGTCGAGCTCGATCGGGCAGCTCGATACGACGCGAAAATCGAGGCACCCGACGTCGCGCAGCAGGCGCCTGAAATCCTCGGTATACATCGCGCCGCCCAGGCATTCTCCCCGAAGAACCGGGTCCGCAGCCATCTCCGCCGGAACGCGGCGATCGGAAAAAACATCGGAGAAGTACAACTCGCCGCCCGGCTTCAGTACGCGAAAAATCTCCTCGAAGACGCGCGGCTTTTCCGGAGAAAGATTGATGACGCAGTTCGAGATGACGATGTCGACGGAATCATCAGCGATTCCCGCAGTCTGAAGGTCTTCGATGTAGCCCGTCCGGAATTCGACGTTCGGATGCTCGTAGCCGAACCGCCTCATGTGTCCTTCCACGTGGCGGCGAGCTACCTTAAGCTGCTCCTCCGTCATGTCGATGCCGATCGCACGGCCTTCCTGTCCCACGAGACGCGACGCGACGTAGACGTCCCGTCCGGTTCCGCAGCCCAGATCAAGTATCGTGCACCCACCGATGTCTAGCGGAATCGGTGATCCGCATCCGTAAAAGCGGTCGAGAATTTCGATGTCGATGAGGTTTAGAACCGCACGTACGTGGTCCGGAACCGACTCGGTCGTGCAACAGGCGGTGGATTTGAGGTCGCTCGTCCCTTGAAGAACGGAACCGTAGTATGTACGAACATTATCGAGGATGGGATCGACGGCTTGCATATAGTCGCAAGAAATATGGCGTGATTACGACTGGCTAGATACGTACGTATGAAAAGATACGCATGCCGTTACGCGCATACCCGATGCGATCGGCAGCGAAACGATGCTCATCGGACTCATGCAGCTATCTCGCGGCAGCGTTTGGCACAGGCGCGGCAGGCATCGGCGCACGCCTGGCACGCGTCCGAATCGAACGTTCCGCACTCGTCGGCGCAGGCCGAGCAGAGGTCGACGCAGATGGCACACACTCGTCCGGCGTATTCGGACTGTCGGGACAGCAGCTGCACACAGGCGCCGCAGTAGGTGATACAGTCAAGACAAAGTTTAAGGCACTGTTCCATCTCCGCCTCGCCCACGTGATTCGTCAGGCAGCCGTTCGCGGCCTCGATGCAGTCGTTACAGGCGTCGATGCACGCCTTAGTAGCTTGATCAAGTTGAGCCATCGGTATACCCATTCATGCTAAGTGGGACGCCCCCGTTGTTCGTGATCGGCCGGGGGGCAGGAAAGTCGATCTTGTGTTTACGGCGCGAGCTCGCGTTAATGCGGTTTGTGGAATAATATTCCTCCGAATCACGACAACTTCAACGCCTTGTAGCACACTACCGTGTTCCGGCGTTGATCGGAACTTGACACAAGCGTAACAGGAACGTGAGCGGCCGCTTGCCGATGTGACCGCTCACTGAGCCTCATACCGAATCCGGTACAGACGAAACGCCTCATTCGCGTACGTCAACTCGAACCGATCCGGATATGCGGCCACCCACTCGCCGATGTAGCCGCGGTTCGAGACGCTTACGATCACGTATTCAGCGTCTATTTCCGAGGCATATGAGAACCCGCTGCCGGATGTGCGCCATGACGGATGTAGAACCGAAACGGGGCGCCTCATCAAGTAAACGAGTTGGCGCGTAAATGGCCCGATGAAAACATCGTCTTCGTTCGTTTCGCGCTGAACGACCTTATAAAATTCTTCAGCCGCCGGCGTGTTCACCTCCGTCCGCATCGGACCGTAGTTCATCGTTACGTATCTCGCACCGTAGCTCATCGCCAGTGCACCCAAAATCCCGGCCGCCGCGAGCGTCATGCTTCTCGATCGGAGCTTGTCGTTCAGCCAGACGATACCGACGGCAAGATAGAAACCGTATAGCACAAACAGTGGAATTGCGTACCGCGGCCAGCCGAATCCCCACGGCAGCAGTGCGGCCGTATAGCAGAGTGCAAACACTTCCAGCACCGAAAAGTCACGTAATCGTCGAATGAAGCCGATCGCAAACGGGATCGTCGAAACCACGAACAAGAGCTTCTTGACGATATCGACATGCCCATTGTCCCACAAGAACATGGCGTGGCGTGCGTATGCAGCCGTATTGTAACGGACGCTTCGGATCAACCTGTCCAGATCATAGGCTACCAGGCCGGACAAAAGGGGCCCATATCCGTCCTGATTGGACAGCGATTCATCTGCTGCGCTGAATCCGGAAATCGAGAAAAGCTGGTGAACGGCAAAAGCCGTCAGGCAGACCGCCGCCACGGCCAGGAGTACTCGCGTTCGATGGCGATTCCGTATGACGTAATGGAGCAGAAAGGTAGGCAGCAGCACCACCCCTATCGTCCGGGTCAGGAATGCATAGTAGCCGCAGAGGACGCAGAGTCCTGCCCACAAGAAAAATTCCAGCTTGGGCGGTTCGGCGCGCTGCATCCTTTGATAGCTCCACAAGGCGGCGAACGCGAACAGGACGAAGGGAATGTCGGAAAGCACGTTATGCTTAAACTCCCATAGATAGGGATGTAGTCCAATAATGATAATGAGGAGAATGACGTGATCCTCGCGAAGGTACTCGCGAAACAGATTCGCCGCTACGCCCAGAAAACCAACCAGGCAGGTAATCATGAGTACCTGAAACGCGAATAAGTTCGATCCAAAAAGAGCGAATATCGGCGCCAGCAACAGCGGAAAACCAGGTGGGTATGATTTAGGCGCGACGTAGTGAACCGGATTCTGAATGTAGCCGCTGTCAGCGTACGGCTTCCCCGCCACGATATTTTCCGCGTGGGTAATGTACATGGCGGTGTCCCCATCCCATTGGAAGCCGTCCCGCAGCGTCGAAACGTGAAAAACGAACAGACCTGCCAGGACGACGGCAAGAACACTCCGCCATTGCCGTGATACGGTAGCCGGGAGCGTCTCCGGAAATGTTGGATGGTGCAGGTTCGAATCCGTCACAGATCGGCTCAATCGTGGTGTTGGGGACAGAACGTAACGCGAAACGTGTTCATCGACTCTATCATTCGGGAGATAAAACTTAAAACGATAGGAGGTGCAGGAATACCCTTTTAGCGCGAATGGCGCCTAAGGTGCATACAAGAGGCTGAGGATAACACCGTACAAAAACGTCATTCGTGCCCCTTAGTCTCGCGTACACGTCGGTATACTTTTCGCACTTCGTACCGCGCCCATTTCGTGCTCGCGCATCATGTCGCTCAGTGTGTCCGTAATCGTCCCCGTCTACAACGGAGGTTCAAAATTTGAGAAGTGCCTGAAGGCTCTCACGACCACTCGTCCCGCACCCTTTGAAATCATCGTCGTACCGGATGGTGAGTCCGACGGCCCTTGGCGCTCAATTTCTCACCACCTGGTACGTGCGCTTTCGCCGGGTACGTCGGCACGCGGTCCGGCGGCGGCACGCAACAGGGGGGTTCACCATGCGCTTGGAGATATTTTGTTTTTTGTGGACGCCGACGTCGTCGTACCGCCGGGCGCAATCGGTGACATTCAAGAGACTTTCTTGGCCGACGAGCAGGTCGATGCCCTGATCGGCTCGTACGACGACGCGCCCGATGCACCCGGCTTTCTCTCCCAGTACCGAAATCTCCTTCACCACTACGTGCATCAGACGTCCGATCACGACGCGTCCACGTTCTGGGGCGCCTGCGGCGCAGTCCGTCGGGATGTCTTCCTGCACAGCGGAGGCTTTGACGAGTCGTACCGGAATCCTTCGATAGAAGACATCGAGCTCGGCTATCGTTTGAAGGACATGGGCCGCACCATTCGTCTCGTGAAAAAACTGCAGGTAAAACACCTGAAAACGTGGCGTGTCGGGTCGATGCTCCGAACGGATCTTTTTTGCCGCGCCGTGCCGTGGACCGAGTTGATTTTCCGTGCACGAACCATTCGAAACGATCTAAACCTTCGCACCGAAAGCCGATTTAGCATTGCATTCGCTTATACCTTTGTCGTGGCATTGGCAATGACGCTCTGGTGGCCTTCTGCCATATTCGCGACAATCGCTAGCTTGATGATTTTATTCATTATCAATTCACGTCTTTACTTTTTCTTTCATCGCAAACGCGGCTGGTTCTTTACACTGTGTTGCCTTCCGTGGCATGTGCTCTATTTCCTTTATAGTGGTCTGGGGTTCCTTATAGGAATCACTTTGTTCTTCCTCCGCAGGGAACAAACATTTCCGACAACCGGCGCCGGCGTAAAGCATCGGAGCCAGGCATTTGTACGTGAACTCAAATATCCGCCCCGCCGCTTCCACAGGTGAAAAGTCTATTCCCAGTGACGACAAGTTCGTCAACGTTGGAGTTGGGGCCTCACGGACTGGACGCTGCCGGAGCCAGGTCTCTACTCCGGCTATCAATATCAACGTACCGAGCCTCAGGAGACGGACGCACGAGGAGGAGGAGATGTCCTCACGTCGCGCAGGGGATTCCGACCGATTACCGCACTATGTGCGTCACAAATCTCCTGGATAGATTCCGAGGCATCTTGGGGAAAACCGGTTCGAGGATATGCGCAATACAATGAGAAGACCTCCGTCTCGCAGAGCTCATGCCACATGTGCTCGAGACGCACGGTCGCGCCCTTATGACCTTGAGACCACAAGATGGCAACCAGCTCTCCAAATGCACGCACGGGCCGGCCGGTTTTTCGCGCACGATCAAGGAGTGCGAGAACGGCTTGCCTGAACAGCTCGTCGTCCGGCCATCCTCCGACGAGGAACGTCGGAAGGAATCGTACCGCGTCTACCGTAATATACTGATCCGCCTCGCGCGCGGCGTCAACGTTCACGCCGCGCGCGACAAGCCGATCTTCAAGCGCTTCCAGATGCGTGTTGAGCGCGATGACGACGACACTTTCTTCCTGGTCGATCCCGTCAAAGATGAATTCCTCCAGCGAGTCGAGCACCGTTCCATCCTCGTCGTAAAAGTGGACGAAATGCTCGCTGGGCGCAATCTCACCCCAAAATACGCTGTTTTCCTCTTCCTTCGATCGCGTGCCGCCGCGGGACGTACTCATTGCCGCTCTCCGTTGGACATGTGTTTCCCAGCGCCGTAACGACTGGGTTCTGAGAATCGCGCCTTTAGGCACGCCATCTACTAAGGCGTGAGCCTGCAGCCTGCGTAGCTCACTCATGCTATGAACTCTCGTCACATTAAAGCAAGGCTCAGCGACGTGCCTGCTGTGATTTCACCGTTGCCTCGACACCGCGCCGCGAATACGTCACGTTGAATCGCGATCCATCCATCGCGTCGAGCCCCCGGCCCCTTCACACGTAGGGAAGCTCTGAGAGAGACGACCCTTTCAGGCGGCGAGAGAACGAGAA
Source organism: uncultured Rhodothermales bacterium (assembly GCA_964487555.1). Classification (GTDB taxonomy): domain Bacteria; phylum Bacteroidota; class Rhodothermia; order Rhodothermales; family VXPQ01; genus CAZART01. The sequence continues at coordinate 52,126 of CAZART010000008.1, read as the reverse complement.
CGTGTGTGCGCTAGAGCCCAAGCTTGTCGCATTGGCGGTCGGTCCACTGGACGGCGTTCTCGACGCTGCCGACGCCTGATGCGAATTCGGACTCTGAGAGCGCGCCGCTGTCATTCGTGTCCCATGTGCCGAAATCGCCGGACCAGTCGGCGAAAACGTCGCTCCGGTCGATCCCGGCTTCAAACTCCTCTTCGGTCAGCATATCGTCGGCATCGGTGTCCCAGGCATCGTAGAGAGCTCTGCTCAGTTCCGCATCCGTGACGCGATCGTCCTCGTTCTGATCAAGCAATGCGCACCCCCCGACCGCCGCCCCGGCGGCGGCGCCGACGCCGAGCAGTGTGCAGCCTGAGAGACCCAAGGCCAGTGCCGCCGGAACTATGAGAGCGATCGACCGACGGAAAGGAGAATTCGATTTCATAGATCCGACCGGAGATATCTCAGAATATCGCAAGCGGCCCGTCTGCCGCTTTGACGGGGGCGCGTTCATCTACACGAATCCTGGGCCCACCATATAACACAATTCGACCCACCCGTGTAGGTTTCGATCTCTGGGCCGCTCCTGACGCCGGATCCGCGGCGATACCGCGCGGATACCAGAGGAGGTTTACACGCTCTGGATTCCTGTAATTTTTTCCTGATTCGAGGACTAAACTTCCAGGGACACGGCACTGAATGCTTCGTTGCGGCAACCACAGACCGGCGATGAAGTCGCCTTCCCCGTCAATGGATAGGATGGCGTAGGCTTAGGGCGCGTTGAGGTGCTGATCTAGAGGTGCTGATCTTGACGACGACGCTCCGACGATCACGACCAGGACGACCGTAGACCTGCCTCTTTGTCGTCGGGTGGAGGCCGGCACCGGCCCGACCGGCGTCAATCGCCGAAGTTGTAGGCGAAACCGAGCCAGGGAATGAAGGGGAAGCCAGGTTCGTCAGTAATGAGAGACGGAACGGTAAAGAGTCCAATGTCGGCCGCGAGCTTGTCGCCGAAAAATCGTATTCCGCCCGAAACGAGCAGCCCATCCTTGACCCCGACGAAGACGTAGTTCTCGGTGAGCAGCTTCACATTATTCGACATCTGGTACTCGCCCCCTAGCATCAGCACCGGACGCTCCGAAATCTCGCCGCCGCCGAAGCCGAAGGCAACGCCGGCCGTAAATGAAGCGTGCGGAGGCCCGAACGTGCCCACGCCATAGACCAATCCCACGGATTCGCTGTCCGTCGCGCCCAGCACGGTCACGCCGATGCCACCTAGCGCAAAACTCATCGTCGGGCGGTCGAATAAGGTCACCTTCGGCGCCAGGTAGGCAAACCTCTCCGTCCCGGGATTGATCGTCATTCCCCCGGCCAACGTGACAGCGCTTCCCGCCCCGACTGCGACGAACGGCACGAGGACCTCGTAGAAAGCAACGTATCCTGCGCCTGCGCCGACCGCTCGTCCCGTGGGGGCAAAAAAGAGCCGTGTACCGTTAGGATCGGTGCGAAAAAATCGCTCGCCGTCGAGCGTCGTGAGGCTCTTCACCTGCTCGCGCGGTATGGTCGTCACTACGCCGGATGCGCTGCGTAGCACGATTTCGGCTTCATCGTCGCGTTCTATCAAACCGATGAGGATGCTTCCATCGGTCAGCACGATGCGGACAGTACGCTCCGGAAAAACGTTCTTCTCCTGCGCGTGTGCAGGTGGCAGAATCAGAAAAGCGGCGATACAGATCAGGCTCGCAAGCGTTAAGTGGTTCATCTGGTTTGACGTAAGTGCGTGGTATGTCCTGGGACCGTCAGACTTTTTGACCATCAGACGCCTCTTCGTCTCGACGGCGGAGCCGCCGTACGTCATCGTCGCCCTCTTGACCTTTCAATCTGACGCTCAAGCTATAGCGGGCGGTCGACGTGCAGAGTAGTCCCCCGACCCAGGCGAACTAATCCGGCAAGACCATTCCGGACTGGAATCCGTGCGGCAGGCGTTCGCTGGAGGGAAGCGCATTCGGCGGTACCGGTGCTCTTGCGGTCACGGGATCGCGCCGCCTCTCGGCCGTTCTGAAGGCATCGGAGCCGGCCTTTCTCGTATCTTTGCATCTCCCTGGAGAATACTATGGCGTCCCTCGGACGTTCACGCGTTCGGCCTCAGTCCGGGGATTCAATCCCTTCCGAATCAACGCACGGCGACACAATGTTTCCAACCTCCGCATCCTCTCCAGGCTCGGTCCTGCTTTTCGCTGCCATCCTGTTCCTCTCGTCTGCGACCATGGTGCGCGCGCAGGATCTCGCGCAGGATCCTCCGGAACCGCAGTACCGCCTGACGCGCGAGCAAACACACAACCGCTTCAGCAGCGCCATTCCGCCGGTGCTGACGGTGCCTTCAGGGGCCGTCGTCGAGGTGTACACCGAGGAAGCCTCGGACGGACAGCTTACGCTTTCCTCGACCGCCGCGGACGTGGCGACGCTTGATTTCGATCCCATCCACCCGCTCACCGGGCCCGTCTTTGTGGAGGGAGCCGAACCGGGAGACGTGCTGGCAGTCACGCTGCACGAGATCGAGCTGGGCGACTATGGGTGGACCGCTATCGTGCCGGGGTTCGGTTTTCTGGCCGATGAGTTCACCGAGCCCTATTTAAGGACGTTTGCCTTTGAAGACGGGCAAAGCGTCGCCCGTTTTTCAAACAATATCACGATCCCGCTGCGTCCATTTCCCGGCGTAATGGGCGTCGCGCCGGCGACCGAGGAGATGCTCTCGACCATTCCTCCGCGGGCGAACGGCGGCAATATGGACGACCCGCACCTCGTCGCGGGGACGACGGCATACTTCCCTGTTTTCGTCGACGGCGCCCTCTTCTCCATCGGCGACACGCATGCCGTTCAAGGAATGGGAGAGGTGTGCGGAACGGCGATTGAGGCGCCGATGCGGATCGTCTATGAAGTGAACGTGATCAAGCGTCGGTCGATCGCGGAGCCGCAGTATGAGGCCGAAGACTACTATGCCGTGACGGCCTTCGGAGAGACGATCGACGAGGCTGCGAGGAAGGCGACGCGGTATATGATCGAATATCTGGGAGAGGCCTACGGCCTGGACCGCAGCGACGCGTATGCGCTCGTCTCGCTTGCCGGTGATCTGAAGATCGCGGAGGTGGTCGACGTGCCGCACATGCTGGTGGCGATGCACATCCCTAAGGCTATTTTCGCAAACGGCGACTCGTCTGCCCGGTGAATCAGGCCGCGCCATTTTGCACCGCGCCGTTATGGATGAGCCGCTTACAAATCTGGAGCAGCTGCTCGATAAGATGGAAGAGGCCGCGGAGGACCATGAGCAGGTCTCTCTGGGCGTCGTTCTCGAGTCCATCGGGACCAGGTCGCTCGGCCCCCTGTTGCTCCTTGCCGGCGTAGTGACGTTCTCGCCTCTCAGCGGAATTCCGGGGATGCCCACGGTGATGGCCGTCCTCGTGCTGACGATCGCCGTTCAGCTTCTTCTGGGGCGGGATCATCTCTGGTTGCCGAAGCGGTTGTTGAAGCGTTCAATTTCTACAAATAAGCTGACCAAGTCGATCCACTGGATGCGCCGTCCGGCACGATTCGTAGATCACTGGACCAAACCCCGGCTGAAGGTTCTCGTGAAGGGCCCCGGATCCTATCTCATCGCGATCATCTGCACCCTCATCGGTCTTGGCATTCCGGCCATGGAGCTGGTTCCCTTTTCGGCCAGCGCCGCAGGGGCTGCTCTCACCGCCTTCGGACTATCCCTGGTTTCCTGTGATGGGCTCCTTGCGGCGATCGCCTTCGTCATGACGAGCGTCGTTTTGGCCTTGGTCGGACTTCATTTGTTCTGAATCGTCGTCGCTTCGGGAAACCCCTACGGGCTGTGTAGGGAATTATCGTAGTGTGGATGCGGCATCTGCCTGCGTGGTCCGTTGAGAGTACGGCCGATTCTATCACGTAAGGCCATGTTGCCGTTTGCACAGCCATACCCTACGTGCGTGTTCTATATGAATGTATCGTCCTCGCTCCCTTCTCCCAGAACGCTCCATGAGCAGCTCCTCGATGCGTCGGCCCGGCGGTCGTCGCGACCGATCTGATCAGCCCTGCACGAGCGATTGGCCGCCGTCTATCCAGACCGGCGTCCCCGTGATGTGGCTCGACCGCTCGGAAGCCAGAAACAGGACGAGCTCAGCCACCTGATCGGGCCGGCCGGGATCCCCGCCTGAGATCGGAATGGCACCGTGCGGGTACTCGGCAACTTCGCCGGTGGCCTGCGTGTCGCGCAGTTCCGTATGCTCGTCCACATCGGTCGCGATGGAGCCGGGGCAGATCGCGTTTACCCGGATGCCCTTGTCGGCCAGCTCGAGCGCGATGAGCTTCATGAACGCGATCTGGCCCGCCTTGGACGCGCAGTAGGCGCTCGAGCCTACGTCGCTGAACTTGGCCGTTCCGTTGATGGATGACGTGATGATGATGGATCCGCCCTGCCGCTTCAGCAGTGGAACGGCATACTTCACGGTATAGAAGGTGCCGGTGAGATTGACGTCAATCGTCGTCTTCCACTCCTCAGGTTCGAGCTGTTCAATGGGCGCCCAGGTTCCATTGATGCCGGCATGCGCGAAGAGGATGTCCAACCGACCCCAGCGCGCCTCGACCTCGTTGAAGAGGCGCTGGACGTCCTTCAAATCCGAAATGTCCGCCTCGATGTCTACGATCCGATGCCCGTATTCGCCGGCGTCCTCAATCGTTGCTTCGAGTTTTTCTTTCGTGCGTCCGCAGATGACGACGCGGGCTCCTTCGCGGGCAAAGCGCTTTGCCGTGGCTTCTCCGATACCCGACCCTCCTCCTGTGACGACGGCGACCTTTCCTTCAAGCTCCATGTTCACTTCTCGTCGAGCTGGTTTTGTTCCGGACCGCCCGAGCGGCGGCCCATCGATCGAAATACACGACGAGGCATCGGCTCTGTTGCGCGACCCCTGTGAACACCAAGTGACGTTCGCCGCCGTGCTGATCGTGCTGATCTACCCCGTGAAATACAGATAAGCGGCGAGAATCAGCCCTAGAACCAACACGGTGCTGCCGACGTCGCGCCAATCCCAGCTAAGCCGCGTGCTAACCCTGTCCTCCGGCGTAAGGGTGCCGTAGGTGAGCCCGGTGATCTTTTCGTAGGACGGCGGTTCGGTCATGTAGCTGGCGGCGAACATCACGGCCACGCAGACCAGGAAGATCAACAGGCTGTAGTACTGGAAGAAAATGTTGTTGACGATCCACAGGAACGATCCCTGATCATAGGCAAAGCCGTCGATGAGCGCGACCGGGGTATCGACGGCCAGGCGAAAGAGACCGAGGGCGAAGCCGATCATGAGCGCGGCGAGGCAGCCGTTCTTGTTGAGGCGCTTGTTGAACACGCCGAGGAAGAAAACCACGAAGATCGGCGGCGCCAGGTAAGCCTGGACGCCCTGCAGATAGTCATAGAGGCCGCGCCCGCCCTGGATCACCGGAATCCAGGCCAGACCGATCACCACCATGACGGCCGTGGCCACGCGCCCCATCCATACCAGGTGAAGCTCCGAAGCCTCCGGTCGAAGCCGGCTGTAGAAGTCCATCGTGAAGAGGGTCGACGACGCGTTGAAGACGCCCGCGAGCGAGCTCATCAGCGCGGCGAGCAGGCCGGCGACCACGATGCCGCGGATGCCGATCGGCAGCACGTGGGCGACAAGAAGCGGAAAGGCCGCCTGTGCGTTTTCTCGGATCAGCTCGCCGTCCTGATCCATCATGGCCTGGCTGAGCACCTCCATTTCACCCGATTCTGCCAGCGCGAAGGCAATGATTCCCGGGATGATGAAAATGAAGACCGGAAGCAGCTTCAGAAAAGCAGCTGCGATGGAGCCCCGCCGCGCCTGCGTCTCGTCGGGCGCGCCCAGCGCACGCTGCACGATATACTGGTCGGTCGTCCAGTACCAGAGCCCGATGATGGGCGCGCAGAAGAGCATACCGACCCACGGATATTGATCGTTGAAGTACCAGGCCATCTGCCCCGCATCGCGAACCGGCGCCCAGGTGGCGTTGAGTCCTTCCGGAACGAGGGGTTTCCAGAGGTCGAACATTTCGGACCCGGCGATCTCATAAAGCCGGCCCCACCCGCCGATGGCCTCGAGGCCGTAGATCAAGACCAGCAGGGAGCCGAGGACCAGAATAACCGTCTGAAGGGCCTCGGTGTAGGCCACCGCCCGCAGGCCTCCGAGCACCGTATAGATGCCCGTGAAGAGGATGACGAGAATCGAGCCGATCCAAAAGCTGTTCATCCCCATGAACTGGATGTCGGGCATCAGCACACTGAACACGACGCCGCCCGCGAAAATGCCGACGGCAATTTTCGTCAGCACGTACGCCACGAGCGAAATGAGCGAGAGGAGCGTTCGGGCCGCCGGCGAAAAGCGCCGCTCGAGAAACTCCGGCATCGTGAACACCTTCGAACGCATATAGAACGGCACCATCACCCAGCCCAGCACGAGAAGGCACCAGGCATGTAGCTCGTAATGCGCGAGAGCGACGCCATCGGTTGCGCCGGACCCCGCGAGTCCCACGAGGTGCTCCGAGCCGATGTTCGATGCGAAGATGGAGGCTCCGACGATGAGCCATCCGAGATGACGCCCGGCGAGGAAGTAATCGGTCGTCGTGTCCGTTCTCTGGCGGATCACCCACCACGCGAGTCCCAGGATGACCAGAAAGTAGCCGGCAATGATGATCCAGTCGATAGGTGCGAGTACGGACATGTCGTGGAGGGGTGTAGGGCTGGAGCGTGGAGGGCTGGAGCGTGGGGGGCCTGGTGACCGGAGGGTGTTTAGCCGGTAAGTTGATCGTCGTCGACCTGGCCGTAATACGCGCCTGGGCCGTGTTTACGAAGAAAATGCTTGTCGATCAAGGCCTGATCGATCGGGTCTGCGTCGGGATTCAGCCGATAGGTGTCGAGGGCCATCCGGGCGACGGACTCGAGGGCGATGGCGTTTTTGACGGCCGACGCGGCGTTCGGGCCCCATGCGAACGGCCCGTGACCGGCGACGAGCACGCCGGGGATCTGCGCCGGGTCGAGACCGCCCTCTCGAAAGCGTTCGGTAATGACGACGCCCGTGTTATATTCGTACGCCGTGCGGATCTCTGCCTGGCGCAGTCGGCGGGTGACGGGTACCGTGCCATAGAAATGATCGGCGTGCGTCGTCCCGAGACACGGCAATTCACGTTCGGCCTGGGCCCAGCTGACGGCGTGATGCGAATGGGTGTGGACGATTCCACCGACGGCTTCGAACTGCTGGTAGAGGTAGAGATGGGTCGGCGTGTCGGACGACGGGTTCAACCCATCCTCGACAGGCTCGCCGTTCTCGAGCGAGATGACGACGATGTCCTGCGGTCGAAGGCGATCGTAGGCGACGCCGCTCGGCTTGATCGCCATCACGCCCGCGTCGCGATCGACGCCGCTGGCGTTCCCCCACGTCAACACGACGAGACCGGCCTCTACGACATCCAGATTTGCCCTCCATATCTTGCTCTTGAGGGATTCGTAGGCCATCAGCCGCGCACCTCGTCCCGCAGCTCGAGAAGCTTCTTCATCACGTCGTAGAGATCATCCTGCTCGCCTTCGACGCCGAAGGCATCGTGTAGACGCCGATAGAGTGAATAGATCCGATCATAGATGTCGCGGTGAGCGGGAATCGGTTGGAAGACCGTGTCCTGCACGCCCGTCATCGCGTCGACGGCCTCCGGAAAATCGTCGTGGCCGCCCGCCGCCCCACCGGCCGCGACGGCGCCGCTCATGGCCGCACCGAGGGCACAGGTCTGCGTGCTGCGCGAAATAAGCAGCGGCCGGCCCATGACGTCGGCGTAGATCTGCATAACCATGCGATTCTTGGCAGAAATTCCTCCGCAGTTGACGACCCGATCGACCGTAACGCCATACTCCTCGTACCGCTCCATGATGACGCGAGCGCCGAAGGCGGTTGCTTCGACCAGTGCCCGGTAGATCTCAGCGGGCGTCGTATGGAGCGTGAGGCCGAGGATGAGTCCCGTTAGCCGCTGATCGACCAGGACGGTGCGGTTTCCGTTGTGCCAGTCCAGGGCGAGGAGGCCGCTCTCGCCGGGCCGCAGCGCCTCGGCATCGGCCGTAAGCGACTCGTGGCCCTGACCGCCGGGCCGGATGTTGTTCACGAACCAGTTGAAGATGTCGCCTACGGCCGACTGGCCGGCTTCCATCCCGTACTGCCCAGGAAGAATGGACTCCGGCACAATCCCGCACAAGCCGGGAATATCCGCCAGATCGCGGTCGAGCGGCGAGACGGTGAGGTCGCACGTGGACGTGCCGATGATTTTGACGAGCGTGCCGGGCGCCACACCCGATCCGACGGCGCCCAGATGGGCATCGAAAGCACCGATAGCGACCGGAATCCCAGCCGGAAGGCCGAGCCGTTCGGCCCAATTCTCGGTGAGCTTTCCCGCCGCCTCGGCGGCGTTGAAGGCTTCGTCCGGCAGCGTCCGACGAAGAGCGGCCAGGCGCTCGTCCAGCGCGGCGAGGAATTCTTCATCGGGATACCCGCCCCACGCATCATTAAACATGGCCTTGTGCCCGGCGGCGCAGACACCTCGGCGTAGTTTCGCGGGATGATCCGTACCGGTCAGCACCGCCGGCATCCAATCCGCATGCTCCACCCACGTGTAGGCCGCCTCGAACACGTCCGGATCCACGCGCAGGCAATGGAGAATCTTCGACCAGAACCATTCCGAGCTGTACGTACCGCCGCACTTGGCGAGATATTCGGGGCGCATCTCCCGGGCTCGCTGCGTGATCTCCGCGGCTTCAGCGTGGCCGGTATGATCCTTCCAGAGCCACACGTGGGCGTCTAGATTGTCGCGAAACCGGGGAACGAAGGCGAGAGGCCGTCCGTCCGCGTCTACCGGAAGCGGCGTCGAGCCGGTCGTATCGACGCCGAGGCCGATGACGTCGGCCGGATTGAAGACGTCGCCATCAGAGGCATCCTCCAGCGCGCCCTGGATACTCGCCCTCAGCCCGTCGACGTAGTCCTGCGGGTTTTGACGGGCCAGATCGGGCTCCCGTCGATCGAGCAGGATGCCGTTTTCGCCGGAGGGGTATTCGAAAACGCTCGTCCCCACCTCTTCCCCCGTCTGCACGTTCACAATCAACGCGCGCACGGAGTTCGTCCCAAAGTCCAATCCTATCGTGTATTTGCTCGCCATCGGGCTCACTGATGCTCCCTTCAACGTACGTACTCGCTGCGCCCTATCAATCCCCCCCATGGTAGTAGACGTCCCATCCCACATACTTACGGAGTGCTTCAAAGACGCCCCCAGCAACCCTCGCCCGAGTGGCTGCCACGTGGTGTTCGAAACCGTTCTCGCAGATGTGCGCAAGGAGCTTTTGCAGCTCGGGCACCTCGAAGACGCCGTATCCGCCGAAGGTCGTCATCTGGTCGCTCGTGAAGGTCCCCTCTCCGACGTACGTACGAATGACGCCGTTGTAGTCGTCGGTGGAGACGCGCGCGTAGGTGAACGGCCCCGGCATAATGCGGCCCACAATGGTGCCGAACGTATTCTCCTTACCCACGGTGCCGGCAATGATTTCCTGAAAATCCATCCTGTGGGCATCTTCGCCGTCGCTGGCGAAAAAGGCCTTCGGCAGGTTGGAGCAGTGGAAGACGACGCCTTTGTTCGGATCGTCGCCGTAGTTGTTGTTCCAGTCGAGGAGTGCCGCAGGTACCCCCGCGGCTTGCTGCAGAATGTACATGCTCAGCGTCCCGGCAATGTCGGATTCGCAGGCGCTGGCCATGAGATTGTTGCTCATCATGCTCATTGCGGTGCACGGCACTACACCGTAGAATTCCTCCATCGACGTCCAGCACTGAATGGCCGTGGCCGCCAGGCCCTGCGCCTCGACGAACTGATCGATCGCCACACCCAGCTTCGCCATTTTCATGAGGCTCTCCGGAGGAATTCCGTCGACTCGGGTGTACGAGCGCATCTCCTCAAGCTTCGACGTCACCGGGGGATCGTCATCACCCATCCGCTTGATCCATCCGAGCAGCTCCGACAAGTCCAGGGTCTCGATGGAGATGCCGCTTCTTTCGAGGAGCTTTTCGCTGAAACGAACCGTGTTGAAAGCAGCAGGGCGGGCACCGATCTGCCCAAGGCGAACCCCGCGCAGGGAGCGCACGACCCGGCACGTTTCGGCGAACCGCCGCAGATCCTGCGCAAACTCCTCGCTCTCAGGATCCATGGTGTGGCGACTCGTAAGCGAATATTTGATACCGTACTGATGCAGATTATTGCAGGCCGACATCTTGCCGCAGAAGCTGTCGCGGCGGCTTGCGATGCTCATGTTGTCGGCGGAATCCTGAAAGGCGTGCACGAGGACCGGCACGTCGAGATCCGCCCATCGCAATGAATTGGCGATCGCCCGTTCGTCGCCAAAATTGGGTAGCGTGACGAGAATGCCGTCGATCTCGTCACGGAATTCGCGGAAGAGATCGGCACATATGCGGGCCTCCTGAAGACTTTCAATGGCGCCGTTATTTGTGGCATCGGCCGGCGTAATTACGACGCGCAGGCCCTCTTTCTCGAGCACGTGGAGAATGGTCTTCCGACCGGACTCGCAGAGGTGGTCGGGAAAGAATCCGCGGTTTCCCACGATGACGCCAAGGGTTACGGCCTTCGGTCTGGACGGGCCGTTCGGCGTCGGATAAGCGGATGCGATCGGCGTGGCACCTGCTATGCGGTCGGTATCTGGCCCTGATCCCATAATGACTCGTATACTTTCCGTGCTCCCGGGCTGGTCATGAACGGGGGCATGCGGATGGATTCAACAGGAAAGAATGTCGGTAAGAATCGTTCGCATGAGCCATTCAGGAGCGGTCCACCGGAGCGTTGGAGCTCGTTACAAATGTGGACGGGACGTCCTCGCCATCGTCCGTAGCCCTGAATACATCGGTAGAGCGCCGCTTGATGAGCTCGGCTTGCAAGCAAACCTTCTCTACGGTGCCGGCATCGTGTGCCTCGATCTGGCGGATCAGGATCTCCGCCGATTGCTTCCCCATCTCACGCTTGGGCACACGTACGGTAGTAAGCGGCGTGGCGGCAAAGCTCGCCATTTCGATGTCGTCGTAGCCGATAACCGAGACGTCCTCGGGCACGCGCAATCCCAGCTCGCGTAACGCGCGGATCAGCCCCAGCGCCACCAAATCGTTGTAACAGGTCACGGCCGTGGGCCGGTCGGTGATCCGGTCGTGGAAGAACTCCAGCCCGGCCCTAAATCCGTCTTCGAGCTGCGCCCCCGCGTGCACGATATCGTGATCGTCGAAAATGAATCGCTGGGCGCTGAACGCGCGACGCACCCCCTCGATTCGCTCGTCGCTGTGCATGGAATAGCGAGGCCCGGCGAAATGGACGATGTGCCTATGGCCTCGCTCGATCAGGTATGTGACGGCGTCTTTCGAAGCGTCCACGTTGTCAACGTCGACCATACTTGCCTGGAGCCCCCTTACACTTTCGAGCAGGACCAGAGGAATGTTGCGCCGCTTCAGCTCGAACAGGTGCGAAAGATCCGCATCATCATCGAGCAGTGGATTTATGATGATGCCCTCTACGTCCTTCGCTACGAGCAACTCCACGATCTGCTGTTCGAGCCGATACGTATGCTCGGAGCTCACTACCAGCACGCCGAAGCCATGCGCTGTGGCGACCTCCTGCACACCGATGATGATGTCGGCAAAGTACGGGTTCCGGATCTCCTTGATCACCAGCCCGATGCTCTTCTCTGAGGCCGGCTGAAGCCGTCTGCGGGCCGCCGCGCTGGGGCGATAATTCAGCGCATCGATCGCCTCCTGAACCTTGCGGCGGGTCGCCTCGCGTACCGAATTTTTTTGATTAATGACGGCAGAGACCGTGCCGATCGACACGCCGGCCTTTGCGGCGACATCCTGAATCGTGACGTTAATCATGGCTGCGTGTACTCGTCTCGGTGACTCCTGTTCTGTCGAGACGCCGGGGGATGGTCCTCAACTTGGCGAACGCAGCCAAACGTTGCTCGGAATACGTGGCATCCAGGTCGTCGCGCTTGCGAGTGAGCCTGATGTCGACATGGCCGATATACGGGATCAGCACCGCACATCTGCATGCCGGAAACAGGTACTCGCTAGTTGTATCCGGGATTTTGAATGAGGAGATCGTTTCGGTTCATCTCCACACGGTCAATCGGCAAGAAGTAATGGCTGTTGTTCCAGCCGCGCTGGTCGATTTCCCGTAGCTCGTATTCATAATCGTACGTGCCATTGGAAGTTAGCCGGCCGGTGATGCGCACTCCGCGTCCGTTGTCGTAGACCTCCGGAGCAATCATCCACCGGCGGACGTCGAAAAAGCGGTGGTTTTCGAAGGCGAGTTCTACGCGTCGCTCGTTCCGAATTCGTTCAAGCAGCGCCTCTCCCGAATCGTTGATTTCAGGCATGCCGGCGCGACGCCGAACGCGGTTCACGGCCTCCCGAGCATCGCCTTCCTCTCCGAGCGCGGCCGACGCTTCGGCGTAGTTGAGCAAGACTTCGGCGAAGCGCATGATGATCCATGGCGTCTCCTGCCTTTCGAACTGATGGTCCACGTCGATGTCGAGGAATTTCCTGGTGTAGTAGCCGGTATACGTTCCATTCCAATCCTCAATCGGTCCCTGGCGCGTGTCGAGACCGGGTCTTAAGTCACTTTCACCCGGCATTTCGAAGTAGGCCGTCTGCACGATGCCTTGGGGATCCAGTGCGGCGACGTCCGAAGGCCGCGTACGCCATCCTGCTCCGTTGTAGAAAATCGATGCGTAGAATCGAGGATCCCGGTTGGCGTACGGATTGGCCGCATGCTCCGGGTTCGTCCAATCGAATTTCGTTCCATCCGCCAGCTCGTAGGCGTCAACGTGCTGCTGGAGAGGGGTATCGCCGCCCCAGTTATGATACCCGTTCGGACCGGAAAAGAGGCCGATCTGGCCCTCGAACCATTCGAACGAATACGTCTTGACGAAATGTCGGCTGAAAATGGTTTCATTGTGTCCCGGGACGAGGAATATGTCCGCGTAGTTTTTCGCAGCCGAATCGCTCGGAGCCGGGTCGCTCATGTAGAGGTCGTATTCTCCAAGGTCCATCACCGCCTTGGCCGCATTTTTAGCCGCTCGCCAGCGCGCTTGCTGATCGCCGCCGATATAACCGGTTTCCTCCATGCCGCCGGGATTCTGAGCGTACAGGTCGCTGGCCGCGAATAGGAGGACGCGTGCCTTCAGAGCCATTGCGGCGCCTCTGGTGGCACGTCCTGTCTCGACCTGTGCAGGCGGCAGCATGTCGGCCGCCGCATCCAGATCCGAGACGATCTGATTGACCGTTTCTTCAAAGGATGCTCGCTCTACACTGAAATCATCGTCGAGGGCAAACGGCTGCGTGACGAGCGGTACCCCACCGTACAGCTTCAGAAGGTTGTGATAAAAGTAGCCCCTCAGGAATAGCACTTCGCCCGTCAGCCGGTTTATCAATGACGCATCCACATTGCCTGACTGCTCGGCGTTTGCAAGGAACACATTCGTGTCTTTTATCCGCTTGTACAACTCGTCCCATTTGTAATGAGGAAACCAATTGGCCCAGCTGGTCCGAAAAAAGCCCACATTGTCGGGTGTCATGTTAGACTGTCTCACGGGAGAGTCATCCCAACCGTGAGTATGCTTTGTCTCGTCCACGCCCGAGCTGATATTTACGGCCAGATGGCTGTGCTCTACGCCTTGGTATATGTCGTTGACGTAGGCCTCCATCAGGGCGCCATCCTCCCAGACTGCGCTGTCAGAGATCTGGTCTAGCGGATTCACATCCATAATGTTGTCGCAACTCAGGAGGGTGATTCCCAAAACGGCGACTGCAGCAATGCGTAAGATATTTTTCATCGGTTCATTCTTTCTAGCGATTGAAGCGGATCCCTGATAGACGTTCAAAGGGTTAAAGACAAACCGAGGTTGTAGACCCTCTTCTGCGGGTAGTACTGACCGTCCGACGTGGTCGCCTCAGGATCCAGCAGCTTCAGCCGGTCGAACGTGAGCAGATTGAATCCGCTGGCATAGATCCGAAGCCTCTCGAGGCCTACCCGGCGACTGAAGCTGGAGGGCATCGTGTATCCTATCTGGACGTTTTTCAGCCTTAGATAATCCGTAGGCCGCAGCCAGTAGGTGTTTGGCTGATTGGTCCAGTATTCGTTATTGCGATTGAACGTTCTGGGGTGCGTGGTGCTCGGATTCTCGGGCGTCCATCGGTTCTCGGCAAAGTCTTCTAGGAAATTGCCGATCTCTCCAGACTCCGTAAAGACGTACTGGACCGCTCCCGCCGCCCCCTGGAATAACAGCGAAAAGTCGATGCTGCGGATGTTGGCGCGGAGGTTTAGGCCTCCTGTAAAACGAGGCGTGTTGTTCTTGTCAATTCGCACCCGGTCCAGACCGTTGATTTCACCATCGCCGTTCACATCCTTAAAGATGACGTCGCCGGGCCGAGCACCGGGCCAGTGCGGCGTGTTCGCAATCTCCTCTTCGGATTGGAATATTCCGTCGGCTTCGTAGTAGAGGCCGGTATTCATCGGTGCTCCGGTGGACCGCTGATACTCCGGGGCTCCCGGGGCCTCGTCCCAGAAGTCGATCTTGTTTCTGGCGTATCCACCGATCAGGGCGATGTCCAGGTATGAGTCGGCATTGAATTGGGCGCGATAGGCCACCGTACCGTCATATCCCCAGCTGGAGACCTCTCCAATATTCTCTCGAGGCAGACTGAACCCCGCGGTCCATGGCACCGACTCGTTTCGCCACCAGAGGATATCCGATCTCTTGTACCGGAAATAATCGAACTCGAAGGCGAGACGGTGATCCAACACGTGTCCTTCCAGACCGACGTCGAATTGATTGGCTACCTCCCACGCGACGTTGGGATTCGGCATGCGCGTCTGGAACAAGCCGGGGACAATCTGATCGTCGAACACGTACCCCTCGCTGTAGCCGTACGTTGCCAGATACTGCCATGCGTCAATCCGATCGTTCCCGGTTCGGCCCCACGACGCGCGCAGCTTAAGCTCGTCGAACAGCGGCACGCGGTTGCTGAAGAATTCCTCCTGGCTCAGCCGCCACGCCGCCGAGACGGCCGGGAAAAAGCCGTACCGCTTGTCCTCCGGAAAGAGATACGAACCGTCATAGCGGCCCACGGCCTCCAGGAGATACTTATTCTGGAAGCCGTAGTTGAAGCGGCTAAAGTAGTTCAGCCGAGCGCCCTCGGATGCCCTGCCCGAATTGTCCTGGCCCTCTTGTCCGCCTGCAAAAAGCTGATCAATCTGATCTGTAATGTAGTTCCGGCGGAATGCGTTGAAAAACGAGCTCCTGAACGTTTCCGCCTCCGTGCCGACGAGGACGGTCATGGCATGATTTCCCCAAACTCGATCGTAGGTTCCCACCAGGTTGGCCATAATATTCTGGCCCCGATCATACTCCTGGAAAAGCCTGGGCTCGCTGTAGCCCCGCTGACTTCCCTGCACAACGGGAACGCCGTTCTCGTCATAGGTCGCGCCGTCCCAGGTATAGAGGGTCCACGGGGTCTGCCAGTTCTTGTTTTCTCGGAAGCTTCGATCAAAGGCCCCGTTGACTCTAAACGAAAGTCCTTCAACAGCGGGGACGTCGACGTTCAGCTCCAACCTGGTTTGGACGTAATTGCGCTGATCCTGGTTGGATCCGGTAGCTGAGGTAGAAACAACAGCGGGGTTGTCTCCATACTCGATGTCGGGACCCGGCAGACCGTTCGGCCAGTAGGCCGGCAGATGGGGCTTGCCACGCATCACCATGCGAAAGATTTCCCCTACCGAGCGCGTCGGATAATTGCGGTCCTCCACACTTCCGGCGACGTCGAATCGAAGCTGTATGCTGTTGTTGATCCGCGCGTCGAAGTTGCTCCTGAAATTGACCTGATTATAACGGGTAGCGCTGTTTCTGTAGAATCCGTCTTCGGTCAGGCCACGGAGAGAGAGATAATACCTGACGTCTTCGCTGCCGCCGGAGACCGATACGTTACCCATGGTCTGCGCGGATAGGGGCTTCAGCGTCTCGGCATACCAGTCGGTATTCGGAAAGAGCCACGGGTCCGCTGCTTCGCGGTACTTCTGGATCGTTTCGTCCGAGTAGGCCGGCTCACGTTCCGCATACATGGAGATCTCATTCAGCATCGTGAGGTATGTCGCCGCGTCTGCCATTTGGGGAATCCGCGTCGGCTGGTTGTAGCCCTGGTTTACCTCCAGGTTGAAACGGGGCTTGCCCGGCTGACCGCGCTTGGTCGTCAGGAGGATAACGCCGTTGGCCGCCCGCGCACCGTAAATGGCCGCCGAGGCATCCTTCAATACACTGATAGATTCGATATCGCTTGCACTAATCCGCTGGAGACCGCCCGCGCGATCCGGGACCCCGTCGATGACGACGAGCGGTTCGTTGTCACCCAGCGTATGATTGCCTCGGATGCGAATCACGGATCCGTCACTTCCCGGCTCACCGCTCGAGTTCGTTGCGACCAAACCCGGCACGCGACCGACGAGGGTGTTCGACGTATTCGTTACCGGTGCCATCTCCAGCTCTTCACCACGGACTGAGCTGACCGATCCGGACAGGGTCTGCTTACTGCGGGCCCCATACCCGACCACGACGACTTCATCCAAGAGCACGTCGTCCAGTGAAAGCTGGACGTCGACCACGCTGCGCCCGGCGATCGGGACCTCCCGGCTCAAGAATCCAACGAACGAAAAGACGAGTGTATCGGTCGACGCAGGCGCGCTCAAGCTATACCGCCCATCGGAATCGGTTACCGTACCGGTCGTCGTCGCTTTTACGACCACGTTGACACCGGGAAGCGGCCGTCCGTCGTCAGCCGACGTGACCTGTCCCGATACTTCGTGCACGGATACCGGCACCGGTAGATTGGCCGATTCGACTGCTTCTGTACGAATGTGGACGGGTGACGCAAGTGGCCCCGTCAGATCGGCATTGTTCGCATAGGACGCTTGCGTCCCACCTGCCACCGACAACAGCAGGAACAGGCTCACGAACGCCCCCATGCTCAGACAAAACGTTGAAGAAGCCTCTCGCGATGCTGCCTTGCCGGCGGACACGCGGCTCCGGATGTCCATGAAACGGGGCATGACTCGATAAATAACGCTCATGACGGGAGGCTGATGGTTTGTTACTGGATGTATGGTCTTCACGCGGTGAATGCTGCTGCAGCGGAAGCGGTGTTTGACCAGCCGGCCTATGGCTTGGACAGAAGGCTTTATGAACGTTGCTTCTTCGCCGACATGCTCAGTGATTGAAGTGTTCAGCAATATTTTTAAACGTTTCAATTCGGTTTCAATACAGTAGCGATTCTGTTTGCAAGATTCAAGGCGTGCACCGCACTGCTCTAGATTTTTTTTTGGGACGTGCGTGTTAGCCGCCTGCCTTTTCAGACGCTACCGAACCATAGAAGAATTTCCCCTCCGCCCAACCATTCCGCGAACCAGGCCGGCAATACGGTGAGACGCGGCGCCCTTGCGGGGAGAATGTCCGACACCCTTTCTCCGGACACCCCGTAATTCGTTATCATCAGCAAACGGCACGATCCTTCATCCGGCTTTGCACACCTATGCACGCTAATGCCACCACACTCGATTCGCTGCTATGCGCGGCCGCCATGCTCGCATTCGGTCTCAACATCGGCTGCTCGGATGGCCCACCCGTCGAAACCCCCGATGCTATCCAAGAACAACCATTCGGACAAACCCCGGAGGGAACTGCGGTGAACCTATATACCCTCACGAACGAAAGCGGAATGAGAGTCGACGTTACGAATTACGGAGGCATCATCGTGCGCCTCCTCGTTCCGGATGCCGACGGCGATTTGGGCGACATCACGCTCGGCTACGACTCGATCGCCGGCTACCTCGAGGAAACGCCGTATTTCGGGGCCATCATCGGACGATACGGCAACCGCATCGGCGCGGGCCGATTCACGCTGGACGGCGAGACGTATGAGCTTGCCCGGAACAACGGTCCCAACCACCTGCACGGCGGAGAAAAAGGCTTCGACAAGGTCGTCTGGAACGCTGAGCCCTTTGAAAGCGAGAACGGAAGCGGGCTCATTTTTACGTATACCAGTCCGGACGGCGAAGAAGGGTATCCAGGAACCCTCGAGGCGAAAGTCACCTATACGCTCACCGACGACAACGAGCTGATCTTCGACTACGAAGCGACTAGCGACAAGGCCACGCCGGTAAACCTGACGCAGCATGCTTACTTTAATCTCGCCGGGCATGCTTCGGGCGACGTCCTCGATCACGTCTTGACGATCAACGCCGACGCCTTCACACCTGTCGACTCGACGCTCATTCCGACGGGTGAGCTACGACCGGTGGCCGGCACGCCGTTCGATTTCGCCGTACCGACGCCTATCGGCGCGCGCATCAACAATGAGAATGAGCAGATCCGTTTCGGAGGGGGCTACGATCACAATTTCGTGCTGAACATGGCCGGCGCGGATTCCCTCAAATCTGCCGCCCGCGTGCAGGAGCCGACGAGTGGCCGGGTGATGGAAGTCTTCACGACCGAGCCCGGCGTCCAGTTTTATTCCGGCAACTTCCTCGACGGCAGCATTACAGGCAAGGACGGCGCGGTATACGAGCACCGCACGGGTTTCTGCCTCGAGACACAACACTATCCCGATTCGCCGAATAAACCGAACTTCCCGTCGACGATCTTGCGTCCGGGTGAGACGTACCGCTCACGCACCGTCTATAAATTCGGCACTCACGACGCGTAGGCCTAACATCCTTGGAGAGTCTCTTTCCGACATGAAACGACGACAATTTCTCACCGCTGCCGGTCTCGCCTCGCTGGCCCCGCTACAACAGATGGCGATCCACACGCACGCTGATCCCCTAGAGTCGAATCCGCAGGCCGGTCCGCTGGCCACGCCTCCCATGAGCGATTCGCCCCAGATCATCGAGCTTCGCCGGTATACGATGCCGCTCGGCAGAGACCAGCAGCGCCTGCATGGCTTCGCGGAAGACGTGCTGGTGCCGGCCTATAATCGACTTGACGTCCGCCCAATCGGCGTCTTTACGGTCCTCTACGGACAGACCGCGCCCACACTTTACGTGCTGCTTCCGCATGCGTCAATGGATGCATTCAGTACGAGCCGTGCGCGCCTTTTTGAGGACGATGCCTTCTCGGCAGCCGTCGACACGGCAATGGACGAAGCTCATTACGTCCGTTACGACAGCGACCTGATGCGCGCCTTCGAAGGCATGCCGACGGTCGAGGTGCCGGACACGTCACAGCCGCGCATCTTCGAGCTCCGGACCTACGAGAGTCACAACCTCGAAAAAGCTCGGCGGAAAATCGAAATGTTCGACAGAGGAGAGATCGATATATTCCGCGCGACGAATCTCACGCCCGTCTTCTTCGGCGAGACCCTCGTCGGCGAGCGCCTCCCGAATTTGACCTACATGATCACCCATCCCGACATGTCCGCGCGGGACGCGCACTGGGCCGCTTTTGTCAACCATCCGGACTGGAAATCGATGAGCGGCGACCCCTACTACGCCGACACGGTCTCGAACATCTCGAACGTGATCTTGCGTCCGACAGGATATTCGCAGATCTAGACACTCCGCGTAGCCTGCTCCTTTTCTTCCCAAGGCCGCTGCAACCAGGTCGGCGCCATGGCCGCGCTTGCTCGATGCGACGATCGTACGGCTTCGGCCATAGGCCAAGGTGCCGTGCTGTTTGTGGACCTCCCTGGTATTCAGCTCCTCCTGTTGGGCGGTCTTTTGCCGCTACGGAGGCCTTCTCCTGAAACAGCATTTTCACGATGCCTCTACGTCCGTGCGTTTTATTTGATTGAATTGTTTTTTAGTCTTATCTAAATTCAAGATTAGAAGAGATTATACGCTCATGCCTTCACGCAAACTGCTGAATCCCGGCTCGTTGCTGCTGCTCGTTGCCTTGCTGGCGGGGTGCGAGCTGCTTCCGTCCGCGCCGCCGGAGAATGAGCTGCTTGACGGCCCGATGGAAGACCTAACGACCGCCCAGCGGGCAGCATTCTTCCGCGGCGACGAGGAATTCAACCGCATTTTTTCCGTAGCTGAAGGTCTGGGTCCCGTATTCGTCGCACATTCGTGTGCCACGTGCCATCCGGGCGACGGGGACGGACATCTCGTCTTCAATCTTACGCGCTTCGGCCGCTATGTCGGTGACGCGTTCGATCCCATGCCCACGCATGGCGGGCCGCAGATTCAGAACCGTGCCATGCCGGGTTACGACGTGGAGACCGTGCCCGCCGAGGCGACGGGCATTACGCAGCTCACCGCGCCGAGCGTGACGGGCCTCGGGCTGCTCGAGGCCGTCGACGACGCCACGCTCCTCGCCCTGGCCGATCCCGACGATGCCGACGGCGACGGAATCTCCGGCCGGGTGCAGTTGATCGACTCGACCGACTTTATCGCGGACATTGTCTCGCTGGAGGTACTCGTGTCGGGTGATGCCGCCACGCGCGGGCGCCTCATTCCGATCGACGGCAAATTTATCGGCCGGTTCGGTAAGAAGGCCGTATCCATCAACCTGCTTCACCAAACCGTTTCGGCGTACTCGCTCGATATGGGCCTCACGTCCGATGCGGTCCCGCAGGATCTCTTCAATCCGGCCGTCGGCGGCTTCGCGACCGATAATGCGCCCGATCCCGAAGTCACGTCGAGTGCCGTCGACAACGTGGTCTTCTATCTCCGGACACTTCGCCCGCCGCCCCGCCGCAATGCAGATGATCCGGACGTGACCGCCGGCGAGCGGCTGTTCGAGGAGATCGGATGCGCGGGGTGCCACACTCCGACCCTGCGCACAGGTAGATCCGAGATCGCCGCCCTTAACGACGTCACGTTCCATCCCTACACGGATCTACTCCTGCACGACATGGGCCCGCAGCTGGATGATGGATACACCGAGGGACGAGCCCTGACGTCCGAATGGCGCACACCGCCGCTCTGGGGCATCGGTCTGACGGAAAGCTTCCAGGGTGGCACGGGCTTCTTCCTCCACGACGGGCGTGCGCGGACGCTGCGCGATGCCATCGAACTTCACGGCGGCGAGGCCGAAGCAAGCCGGTCGGCCTTTGGCGCGCTGTCCCCGGAAGAGCAAGAACGCGTCGTCCGATTCCTCAAGTCCCTCTAATGGAACGTCGGCGCTTCATACAATCCCTCGAATGCATCGCGGCCGGCCTCATGTGCGCGGGCGTGTCGGGACTTATTGTCGGCTGTTCAGGACTCCGCTATGTCCCTTCCAAGCGGGACGGCGATCGACTGATGGTTCGGAGGGCCGACGTCGGCGACGGCACGCAGTTGTTGATTGAAGATCCGCAGCTCGCTCGAGCCGTGTACCTGCATCGATTTGCGGACGACACCTACTCGGCGGTGCTGACGCGCTGCACGCACCAGGGTTGCCAGGTCGAGCCGGCCGGCGATCGTCTGGCCTGTCCCTGCCACGGCAGCGAATATCGCCTCACGGGCGAAGTCCTTCGCGGTCCGGCCGAGCGGCCGCTCCTGCGCTACGCGGTGACGACGGATTCCGAACACATCTACATCCACTTATGAACGGTTTCTCCTACAGGAGCCTTCTTCTCGCGCTTGCGACGGTGCTCGCGGTCTCCGCCGGGCACGCCCAGGACACGACATCGGTTCAGGACGCCGTCTATGCGCGTCCGTTCATCGGATCGGCGGCCAATACGGCCATCGGCGGCTACGTTGAGGGAAACACGAACTACTTCGTCGAGGACGGGATCAGCGACGGCTTCTCGATGGAGCTTCGGCGGTTCAACATATTCCTGTTTTCGTCGATCAGCTCGCGTGTTCGCCTGATTTCGGAGCTCGAATTCGAGCACGGCACCGAGGAAATCGCCCTCGAGACGGCGCTCATCGACGTGCGGATCGACCCTGCACTCGTCCTCCGCGGCGGCATCCTTCTGCCGCCGATCGGCTCGTTTAACCAGAATCACGATGCCCCGGTCTGGGAATTCGTGGACCGCCCGATCGTCTCGACGGAAATCATCCCATCGACCCTCTCCGAAATCGGATTCGGGGTCTACGGTCAGTGGTTTCGGGGTCCGCTCGCACTGACATATGACCTGTATGTCACCAATGGCCTGGGTGACGGCGTCGTCGTGAACAGCGTCGGCCGAACGCACATCCCCTCCGGACGGCACGAAGGCATCTTTGAGGAAGACAACAACGGCTCACCCGCGCTGACAGGTCGGCTCGCTGTCCTGCGTCGAGGGGTGGCGGAAGTAGGTGCGTCGTTCTACACGGGCTATTACAACACCTTCAAAGCGGAGGGTGAGCGTATCGACGAGCCGAGGCGCCTTACGTTGCTGGCACTCGACTTCGAAGCGGCCGTCTTCGCAGCCGATCTGCGCGGTGAGATGGCTCTCGCGCAGATCGACGTGCAGGACGACCTGGCGGAGCTGTTCGGTGAGCGTCAGTGGGGTGCGCATCTCGACGTCGTCCTTCCCGTCTGGCGTCCGCGTATTGCGATGTATGACGACGCCGTGCTCAATGCGGTGCTTCGTCTGGAGGCCGCCGACTTCAACGTGGGGTCCTTTCAATCGACGGGAGACCATATTTTCGATCAGATCTACGCCGTCGTCTCCGGAATCAGCTTCCGCCCATCCCCCGACACGGTCTTCCGGGCGAATTATCGACGGCACTGGTACCGCGATTTCGTCGGCAACGACGCGGTGCACACAGGCGGCATCCAGGTCGGCTTCGCGACGTATTTCTGAGCCGATTCCGTGTCCCGGAATCTCCAGGGCGGTGGTCGTGTCGAATCGTGAGCCCCCCACTGGGCGTTTTCACATCGCATCTTCCTTCGGCCCATGAGTTGCATGATCACGCTGCGGCAGCGTCACCAGTCGAATCGTGATGCGCCGGAGGATGGAGCCGTTTACAGAGCACCGTCCGTGCGCCGTGCAGCCTCCGACGGAACGTTTCGCGGCCCTCGTTTAATATCACCGACGCCTGTTCCGTCGTCATTCCACCGACGTCGCAGAGCGCCAGGCGCAGGCGCTGTTCCGGGCCGAGGTCTGCAAGTGCAGCCCGCAGTAATGTGTGCGTATGATCGGAATCCGGATTCGCTCGGCGCGGCGACAGGCCACGAGACCGTCCGATGGCCGCGGCGTAGAGCCGCGCCGGAATGATCGCTTCCCGATCGGGTAGCGCGTGCTGCATTATTTCCAGGAAGCTCTCACGCAAGATGGTTGCGGCGAGCTCTTCGTCATGAAGGAGGAACATGAGTATGCGATATAACCGCGGCGCCTCGTCGCGAACGAGCTGTGCGAGGCGATCATCATCGAGCGGGGCGTTTGCGTTCGGGCTCATGGCTTTTCGATTAGCTCGGGTCACTAGCGGACTTGGACGGCCTGGTACACCGCCTGAAGCATCGGATCGTCATGTCGGCCTACGACGGTATATGTAGCTTCCTCCGTCCGAAAACAGTAGGCCCGATACTCGCCGCAGCGCACCTTCAGGCAGCGCCGCCGGCCCATGACGGTTGACTCCGTAGGATGGTCGGCAAACGAAATCGTGTAGGAACGCGGCTGAACGAACAGAATCACCTTACCATCCCCGTGAGAGAAGACGAGCTGGGCCATGCGAAACCGAGTTCGCTCTATGACCGACGCGGTTTCGAGTACAAGGTCTGAGGGAAGAGCCGCCCAGTCGAGCTCAACCCTCCGCACGACGTCCGCAAATGCGTCCGACGCCGATGCAGTTTTTTTCTCGTCCGCATCCGGGAAGGACGTCAGACGGTTGGTGCGGTCAAGAGCTTCCAAAAAGGGACCCAGATTAAACGGCGCCGATGCAGCCACCACAGGCAGCGCGGCATCACGTTGCCACACGTTGCCGTCGCTGGAGAACACCGAGTCATCTCCCGGCACGATCCTTTCCAGACTTGAGAAATCGCTCCTTGAAATCAGAAGAATCGAGGTGACGGTCACCACGAGAAGTGCGACCACTGCAAGGCGACGGCTTCGAAGCCGGCGCCGAATCGGCGCGGCCCGAAGGCGAGCGGCTACCCGTCGTAGCGGCGTGCGCCGTTCGCCCAATGGTCGAGGTTGGGCGCAAAGCGTGTCCTCAATGGCCGTCCAGAGCGCCTCCGGCGGCTTGGGCGACGAAATACTGCCGACACCGCGTCGGACCAGCTCCATTTCGTCCACCGTCCTGCGGCACCGACCGCAATCGCGCAGATGACCTTCGACGACGCTTCGCTCGTCCGGCCGGAGCTCACCATCGAAGTAGGCGGCCAGCTTTTGTTCAGGAATGCAATGGGATGGATTCATAGTCGGATTCACTCAAAGTAGGCGGCATCGATGCCCACCGCTCGAAGATGCTCCGCAAGCTGACGACGTGCTCGCGCCAGCCGCGACGCGATCGTGCCTTCGGCGCAACCCAGTATAGCGGCGATCTCACGGTACGAAAGGTCTTCGACGTCCTTCAAAATGAGCGTGGCCCGAAGTTCCGGTGATAGTTCCCCCATCGACTCCTCTACGTAATCCTGAACGTCTCGTCGAAGCACCCGAACGCTCGTGTGGTTCGCGGACGAAGTCGCCGTCCACAACCAGGCTCTTTTATCATCGATGCTGCCACCGCGGTAAGCCGAACGGCGTTTGTTCTTTCGCATGTGATCGTAACACACGTTGACGGTCAGTCGATAGAGCCACGTCTTCAAGGTGGATCGCCCGTTAAACGCTCCCATTTTGCGGAAAAACGTGACGAAAACATCCTGCGCCACGTCGAGCGACTCCGCGGCTCCGACGAGGCGATGCGCCGTTCGGCACACCATGACGTGGTACGCGTCGTACAACAGCCGAAATGAGCGCTCGTCGCCCCTTCGAGCCGCGGCAAGGAGCCGTTCGGCCTCATTTTCGTGTAGCTCGGACCGGTCCATGTATTCTATTAGACGATGTGTCGCCGTCCGATCTTCCACGGCGGCGATGCAGGGCCTCATCGACGTGCACGTTCACGTGTTCCACGGCACGGAGGAGCCGGACGTGTACGCCGGCAACAGCTATACGAGCGCGACGGCCGACGCCTTCTCACCACGCTCCGGCGTCACGACGGCATTTCCGATCGCCGTGGCGGTATCGTTTGTGTCGAAGTGTTCGAGATCGCGACCTACCGGAAAAGCGGAGGCGTATCTCCGTCAACGGGCTTTCCTCTTCCGAAATTCCGGATCAGCCCGACGCTGAAACCGCCCGTCGAGCCGAGCTGACCTCCATTATACCGCTGATAGACCGGTAGATCGGCCAGAACGGTTACCGCGAGGGAACGTGTCAACGCGAAACTGACTTGCGGCGTTATATATAGTTTCGTCGATCCGGTCACCGGAATACGTCCACTCGGCCGTCGGTCGCGCCCGCGGATCTCCGTTCTCGCCTGGACCCCCCCAACCCACTGGAGGCCCAGATTAACGGATGCGAAGAGCGACGTCGCGTACAGATTCCCATATCGGTAACCGTCCGGGTTCGACGTCTTCCATTCGATTCGGTTGACGGCGAAGAGATGCAAACCCTTGTCGAGAAAACCTCTGTAGACAAAGAACTCGTGGATGAAGTCGACCGCACCCGTCGTCGGCTGAATGTCAAGCGGCAACAGCCCGCCGCCGCGCTTCTGCCTGTACGTTCCGATAGGCACTTTCAGACCGGCTCCCGTCGTGATCTCCGTCCGCGTTTGCCGCCCTCCGAGGAGGCTCACATGGAGCGTAGCCGACCAGTCGCCGACTCCGAATCCCCTCCGCGACGAGGGTCGAGACCCTTCGACGTATTCCTGCACTTTGCTGATAAAGTAAGTAAGCTCGGATTCGATCGTCGCGTAGTTACTAATGGCATAGGCCCCGTTCAGACTTGCGTGATGAAAGAAGCCGGACTCGACGAAGAAAGGCTCGACCTCCTCCGATCCCTGCATATACGTGCCGGAGCGACTGTACGCGTAATTTGCGATCAACCTACCTTCGCCCGACGGAAGCACTCCCAGTACGCCGCCGCCGCCGATCGGGTTACCGGGCGAACAACACTGGGCATGGGCGACGCCCGTGATGAAGACAACAACCAGCGACGCAAAGAGACATGGACGTGCAGACATGTTTAGTCCTGGTGAGCTCTCAATAGACGACAATGGTCTGACTTCTGCGGTTATTGCGATTATCGGGGTTACCGTCGGCAACGAAGCGCGCCACATACGCGCCCGCGGGCAGCGCGTCCATGGGCACTCGAAACACTTCGAAGCGAGGGTTTGACTTCTCGAGGCGCAGCGGTCCGGCTACTTGGCGCCCCAATAGATCATATAAGCTGAACCGTACGAAGCGCGCCGCCGGATTCACGCCCCAGTCCACATGTATCGCGATCTCTCCCACCGCCGGATTGGGCGCAACGTCCGCGATATGTGTCGAAATCTCGGGTGACGCCGCCAGAAATGAGCTGATGTTCGTCCAGACCGATACGTCCGTCTCGCTGAAATACACGCGTGTAATCCAGTAGTACCAGGTGTCTTCCTGAAGATTATACTCGAAAGCCGAAGTCGACGTGACCACGCCTTGACGCGTGTCACCCGGACACCCTGAAAAGCACTGCGGGTTATCGCTCAGCACGTACTCGTATTTGACGGCGCCGGGTACGTCTTCCCACTCGATCATGAAAGAGTGCGGAAAAGGACCGGGTGCTCCCTTGCCACCGTGCGGCGGATGCAGATGCCGCTGTGCACAGACCGCGCCCGACGGCACCAGAAATATCCCTACGATCCCAAAGATGACCAGGAGGCGCATAATAGCGGAAGAATGAACACGACGTACGCCGGCCGAGCGATCGGCGGCCGCTCGCCGGCGCGATTCGAATAGCCACCGCCTAATGCTCCGTATCCTGAGAGGCTGGAACATTACAAAAAAGATCGACCAGATCACGTCAAATCAATAGGCAAAAACATTAGAACCCCGTGCATTCATCCGAAAACTGATCGACGCAGCGGGTCTCTACGTCACGCCCGGCCTCATCGACATGCACGTTCACGTGTTTCACGGCACGGAGGAGGATGCCTACATCAGCAACAGCTATACCAGCGTGCCGGCCGACGCGTTCACGTTCCGAACGGGCGTCACGACGGCGGTCGACGTCGGCAGCGCCGGGTGGCGCAATATCCGCACGTTCATCGATCAGACGGTGAACCACTCCGCCACGCGCGTGCTCGCCTTCCTGAACATCGTCGGGGCGGGGATGAAAGGCGGCGCCCACCGACCTTGCGGTGGAAGCCGGCAGGCAGGCGGATCTGCCCGTGATGATCGACTTCGGCCGCGCCGAGCCGCCGCTCGCTCTCGAGGAGCTGTTCTTCGACCATCTGCGGCCGGGCGACGTTTTCACGCACGCCTACGGAAACGTATCTCGACGAGAGTCGATCGTTGAGAACGGCCGTCTCCGGCCGTTCGCGCTCGAAGCACAGAAGCGCGGCATCGTGTTCGACGTCGGCCACGGCGGCTCGAGCTTCGCCTTCGCCGTCGCCGTCGCCGCCACGCACGCCGGCCTCTGGCCGAATACGATCAGCACGGACCTTCACGCCGAGAGCATGAATGCGGGGATGAAGGACCTGTCGAACGTGATGTCCAAATTCCTCGCACTGGGCATGCCGCTGTCCGACGTCATCCGCGCGACGATGTGGAGCCCGGCTTCCCGCCGCCAAGCTTCAACCCTACTATTAATTGCATTCGATCCGTTCGAACGTGTCGTCTCAAGCCCAGTGTCCTTATCATTGGGCACAGCCGATTGTCTGGCTTCGACGACACTCTCGTGCAGCACACCTGACACATGCAATTCACAACGATCGACTATCTCGTATTCGCGCTCTACGGTGCGGTCATCATCGGCCTGGGCCTATGGGTCTCCCGCGAGAAAGAAGGACACAAGAAGGACACCAGTGATTACTTCCTGGCCAGTAAAGCGCTTCCCTGGTGGGCCATCGGTGCATCACTGATTGCCAGCAACATCTCGGCGGAGCAGTTTATCGGCATGTCCGGGTCCGGTTTCCGCCTCGGGCTCGCCATCGCATCGTACGAATGGATGGCCGCCGTCACGCTGCTTATTATTGCCTACTTCTTCCTTCCGATCTACCTCGAAAAGGGCATCTTCACGATGCCGCAGTTTCTCGAGCAGCGCTACGACAGCCGCGTTCGGACCCTGCTGGCGGTCTTCTGGCTGCTCGTTTACGTTTTCGTCAACCTGACGAGCGTGCTCTACCTCGGCGCGCTGGCGCTGGAGGGAATTATGGATATCCCGCTGTGGACGGGCGTCATCGGCCTGGCGGCCTTCGCCACCGTCTACAGTCTCTACGGCGGATTGAAAGCCGTGGCCTGGACGGACGTCGTACAGGTGGTCGTGCTCATCGGCGGCGGCCTGCTGACCACATGGCTCGCCCTCGAGGCCTTCGGCGAAGGCTCCGGCGTCATTGCAGGGTTCATTAGACTTATCGAGGAGGCCCCGGAGCGCTTTAATATGATCCTCTTCCAGGGAGAGCTGATCTACGAGGACGATACCGGAACGCGCCAGGACGCCTATCAGCTTCTGCCCGGACTCGGCGTGCTGCTGGGTGGCATGTGGGTGGCCAACCTCTTCTACTGGGGCTGTAACCAGTACATCATTCAGCGGGCCCTCGCCGCCAAGAGCCTGAAAGAGGCGCAGCGCGGTCTCGCCTTCGCCGGCTACCTGAAGCTTTTGCTCCCGCTCATCGTCGTGATCCCGGGCATCGTTGCGTTCGCACTCGACGCGCCGATCCAGCGCGGCGACCAGGCCTATCCGTGGCTCCTGGCGACCTACGTCGGCCCCGGGCTGCGCGGGCTGGCCTTCGCTGCGCTGGCAGCGGCTGTCGTCTCATCGCTGGCATCCATGATGAACTCCACCGCGACCATCTTCACGATGGACCTTTACCGCAACATGATCGACAAGGGCGCATCCGAGACGAAGCTGGTACGGGTAGGCCGAACCGTCGGCCTGCTGGCCATCGTCATCGGCGCGATCCTCGCTCCGCAGCTCGCAACGCTCGATCAGGTGTTTCAGTACATCCAGGAGTACACCGGCTTCATCAGCCCCGGTGTACTCGCCATTTTCGTGATGGGACTCTTCTGGAAGAGGGCGACACCTAACGCCGCCCTGGTTTCGGCCCTGTTGAGTATTCCACTATCGGCCGGGATGAAGGTGCTGACTCCCATGGTGCCGTTCCTAAACCGGATGGGCTACGCCTTCATCATCTCCGTCATCTTGATCGTCGCGATCTCGCTCTACGAGGGCAAGGGTCGTCCGCATCCGAAGGCGGTTAGCATAACGGGCGAGAAGATGACGACCGATCCGGTCTTTGCGGGCGCCGCCTTCGGCATCCTGGGAATCACCGCCGCCCTGTACATCATCTTCTGGTAAGGACTTGAACGAGCCGGTGTCCTCGCCTAGACGGCATCGACTTCAGCAGGTGTCTTTCCCTGTACGGGAAGCTGGATCGTAAACACGGTGCCCCGGCCTTCTTCGCTCTCGACGTCGAGCCGGCCGCCGTGACCGTGCGCCACGATATCGTAACTCAGGCTGAGGCCGAGGCCCGTGCCGCTGCCCGTGGGTTTCGTCGTAAAGAACGGTTCGAAAATGCGGGCCCGCACCGCTTCCGGGATGCCGGAACCGTTATCCTCGATGGCAATCCGTACCTCTCCGTCGTGCCGATGCGTTCGCACCGTGATCGTGGGACGAAACGCCTCGTGCTTTCCGCCATCCTTTGCCGCAACGGCATCGAATGCGTTGTTCAGGAGGTTCACTAATACGCGGCCCAACTCCTGCGGGGCCATCTCGGCACTGCCGACGCCGTCTTCAAATTCGCGCTCTACATACAGCTCGATGCCGGGCGACTGGGCGCGGCGGCCGTGGTAGGCGAGGTTGACGTATTCGTCCACGACCGCATTGACGTCCACCGGAAAGCGCTCACCCTGCCCTCCGGAAGCATGCTCCATCATGCTCTTCACGATCCCGTCGGCCCGCTTCCCATGCTTCGCGACGTGGCCGGCGTTGACTCGCAGGCTCGTGACCAGGTCCTCGATCTCCCCGATGAGATCCGCCGGGATCTGCGAACGGCGTGCGCTCAGAATTTCCTGCAGCTCGGCGGCCAGCTCTTCGTTCAGGACCGAGAAGTTCGTGACGAAGTTGAGCGGATTTTTGATCTCGTGCGCGATGCCGGCCGTGAGCTGTCCGAGGCTGGCCAGCTTCTCCTGCTGAACGAGCTGCTGCTGCGCATTTTGAAGGTGCGCGAGCGTGCCGTTGAGCCGCCGGTAGGCATCCGCATTGTCGACGGCGATGGCCGTGTAGGTTGCGAGAGCCCTGAGTATGTTCAGGTCGTGTTCACTGTAGGCGTTCTTCTCGAAGCTCTGGATACTGATGACCCCGAGCACCCGATCCTTGGATAGCAGCGGCAGGTAGATAAGCGACTGCGGATCAGCAGCGACGGCGCCGTCCTCGAGACGTCCGCCGAGGTGCTGGTACGAATTGATGTAATGCTTGTACTCATTCTCGACGTCATTGACGAAGACGGTTTCCCGGTGCTCGATGCACCAGACGGGAAACTGGTTCTTGTCGTTCGTGTCGCGGGAGTACGGAGCGTACCGTTTGCCGTTCTCGATGGCCAGGCGGTATTCGATCTCGTGCTTCTCCTCGTTGTAGAGTCCAACGCCGAATACCGATGCATCGACAAGATGATTGACGTGATCGTAGACGCGGTCGAAAATGGTAGCAAGGTCCAGCGACGAGGTCAACTCTTTGCCGATCTCGCTCAGCAGCTCGGCATTTTTCTTCTTCTCGTTGTCGGCCTGAAGAGCTTTGGCCTCGGCCTCGGCGGCATCTTTTTCGGACTCTGCCGCCCGCGCCCGCAGCTCGGCCTGCGCGAGCTCCGCCTTTCTTCGCAGGCGGCGGCGCTGAACTCTGTCGATGCCGCCCACGGCGCCCACGACGAGCAATCCGTAGATGACGTACGCCCAGATCGTCCGCCACCACGGCGGCAGTACGCTGACCATGAGGGCCGCGCCTTCCTCGTTCCACACACCGTCGCTATTGGCCGCCTTCACGCGGAACGTGTACGATCCGGGTGGCAGATTCGTATAGGTGGCTGAGCGCTGCGCACCCGCGTCGATCCAGTCCGCATCGAAACCCTCGAGCTGATAGGCGTAGCGGTTGAGCTCCGGATTCTTGTAGTGTAACGCTACAAAATCGAATCCGACGTTGCGGGCCTGATCGTGCGTGAGCTCGATCTCGCGAGTCCGTTCCAGCGACTCCTTGAGCGGTGAATCCGGCCCAACGACGATGCGCTCGTTGAAAAGCCGAAGGTCCGTCAGTGCCACCGGCGGAGGCAGCGCATTTATGGTAACCTCTTCCGGATAAAAGGCATTGATGCCCTTCACGCCGCCGAAGAACAGCTCGCCGTCCTGGCTGCGAGCCGCGGCATGCTGATTGAACTCCAGCGACTGAAGCCCGTGCTCGATGCCGTAGTTCGTGAAGGTCTCTGCGTCCGGATCGAAGCGGCTAAGCCCCCGATTCGTGCTTATCCAAAGGTGCCCGCCGTCATCCTCCAGGATGGCATAGATGGTATTGTTCGGAAGATTCGAGGACTGCGTGGTGTAGTGCTTTACAGCGCCGGTTGTCGTATCGAGTCGGTCGAGACCGCCTCCACTTGTTCCCATCCAGAGGATACCCGGCTTCCGTTGGCGCTCGCGCAAAGTCGTGACGTTGCCGTTCGTGATCGACAGAGGATCTCGCGGATTGTGATGGAAATGGCGGAACACGCCCGGATTGTTCGGATCCATCGAGCTGACGCCCCGATCCGTACCGAACCAGAGTATTCCCTCATGATCTTCTATCGCGGTCCAGACCATATCGGCCCGCATCGAAGTTTCGCTTTTGGGATCGTTCTTGAACTTCGTAAACGTTCCCGAGGCCGGATCGAAACGAGTCAGCGGAACCGAGTTCGCCACGTCGGACGTCCCGAGCCACAACGATCCTCGTGCATCGGCGTATACGGAGCGAATGTTGTCGGTCGTTAAGCCGGTCGTATCCTGCGGATCGTGGCGGAAGTGCGTGAACAGGCCACGATCGAGATCGACCCTGTCCAATCCTCGATTCGTAGCAAGCCAGATGGCTCCATCCGACGTCTCCACAATATTCCGAGTGATCCCCGCCGGGCTTTGCGGATTCGTCCGGTTGGGCCAATCGACCGCCCAGGTCCGTACCTGCCCTGTTTTCCGCTCTACGAATTGAAGCGTCCCGCCGACCCCGCCCGCCCACAGATTGCCTTTTGAATCTATATGGATCCCCCAGACCGCCGGCTCGGGTAGACCTCCTGATTTCGAATTCCCGCTTACCACGGAAAAGCCGACGGCCGAGGGGTTGAACTTGGAAATTCCGTAGGTGGTGGTGCCGACCCAAACCGTACCCGATCGGTCGGTGTATGCACTGGTCGTCTCACTGCTTACGGGGCTCGCCGGATTTCCGGGATCGCGACGAAACGGCGTAAAGGTTTCCGATGGTACGTCAAATCGGATGATGCCGCCACCGGCGGGCATCGTGAGCCAGAGGATCTCATCATCACCCGGATCCGCCGCAACGCTGATCACTTCCTTATCCCCACCTTCTCCCCCGGGCGGAATTAAGCGAGTGAACGTCCCTGTTTCCACGTCCAGTCGGATAAGCCCGACCTTGGTCCCTGCCCAGAGTACGTCGTCGGACGTCATATGTACCCGGTTGATAACGTACGGACGATTCTCAGGGCCTCCGCTCTCGTTCGGATTGACGACAAATCGCTCGAAATTGCCGGGAGTCTCAGGATCCATCCGGCTTAACCCATTTCCCGTGCTCGCCCAGATATAGCCGGACGCATCCTGATAGAGCGCACGCACTTCGTCGTGGCTCAGGCTCATTTCGTCTTCCGGATCGTGGCGATAATGCTCGAATCGGCCGGGGTGCTCCGGATCCATCCGATCGAGCCCCCCATTACCACCCACCCACAGCATACCATCCCGGTCGATGAGTGTCGTCCAGATCGATCTGGGGCCCAGGCTCGTGGAATTTTCAGGATCGTGCTCGTAGTGGACGAACGTTCCGGTCGACGGATCGAGCCGGCTTACGCCGCCAAAGGTACCGGCCAGCCACAGGTAACCGTCCGCGTCTTCGTCGATGTCGAACACAAAGGACGGCTGCGCCGACGTAGAGTCAAACGGAATATGCGCGTAGTTCTTGAACGAGTATCCGTCGTAGCGGCTTATTCCGTCCTGCGTGCCGAACCACATGAAACCCTTCCGATCCTGATGGATCGCATAGACGCTGCCCTGCGCCAGTCCGTCTTCCAGCGTTAGATTGTCGAAGCGCACGGGCTGATCAAATGGAACGGGCGGCGAAGGAAGATCGGCTGTCTCCGCCGCATTCTGAGCCAGCGTCGGGCTCGCAAGCGCTCCGAAGAGAAAGAGGAGGAGGAGGAGGGGGAGGAGATGCTTCATCGGCGGGAGGATCCTGTTGACGTGAAGATCCGGCGTCGGACGCATCCGTACACAGGTCGATGGCGACGGATCTACTGTGACGGGAGCGGCTGCGACGCGGCGGAAAGGGATCGGCGTTGCGTCGCACCGCGCGCCGGAGCACCAAGGTCGCGCATGGGCGTGTCTCAGTCAAGGGCCATCATGCCGCACAGTACGCCGAATATTCCCTAACTTGCCCTCCACCCCGCGACGCATGTTTCGCCGCCTGATCCCGCGCCCTCCACAGTCACCTTCTCCGCACCTCGTGCCCCACACCACACGCCGCTCCTTTTTGCAACTCGTCGGACTGGCTCCTCTGGGCTATGGGATCATCCGTCGCCATTCTTCGACAGACATGTTGACCCTGTACGTAGGCACCTACACCAACGGCGACAGCGAGGGCATCTATCGCTGCCGGATGAACGCCGAGACCGGCGCCCTCGAAACCGTGGAGGCGACCGGCAGGATCGCAAATCCGTCCTTTCTCGCACTCCATCCAGACGGCACGTTTCTCTACGCCGTGAGCGAAACGACCGAGTTCGCCGGCACCGCCGGCGGAGGGGTGTACGCGTACGCGATCGATCCCGCCATGGAGCTGCGCCCGCTGAATGCCCGGCCGACGCACGGCGGCGCGCCCTGCTACGTCTCCGTCACGCCGGACGGCGGTCAGGTGCTCGTGGCCAACTATCTCGGGGGCAACGTCTCGATCTACCCGATAGAACCCGACGGCCGACTGGGCGAAGCCTCGGACGTGGAGGAACACGAAGGTTCGAGCATCGACGAGAATCGCCAGGAGGCCCCCCATGCCCACTGCATCCTGTCGGACGCCTCCGGCGCGTACGCGCTCGCCGTCGATCTCGGCATAGACAAGGTGGTCATCTACAGGCTAGACGACGGTGATCTCGTGTTGTCCGGCGACGCTTCCCTGACGCCGGGTGCCGGTCCGCGTCACCTCGCGTTCCACCCGAAGGGCGATCGCGCCTACGTGATCAATGAGCTCGACTCGACCCTGACGGCGTTCACCTATGCCGGCGGCGTTCTCGAACCGACACAGACCATCAGCACGCTGCCCGACGACTTCGTGGGCGAGAGCTACTGCGCCGACGTCCACGTCTCTTCCGACGGGCGCTTCGTCTACGGGTCGAACCGCGGACACGACAGCATCGTCGTCTTCGCCGTCGAGCCGGCGTCGGGCCGGCTGATGCTCGTTCAGCACGTATCCACGGGCGGATCTTGGCCGCGCAACTTCGCGATCGACCCGTCGGGACGCTTTCTGCTCGCCGCCAATCAGCATACCGATAACGTCGTCGTCTTTACAATCGACCTACGCTCCGGGCGGCTCTCCGCCACGGCACATTCCCTCGCGATCCCTTCGCCAGTGTGCCTGCGGTTCGCCTGATCAATAGACGTCCCCCGAAGCGAGAAGCGCTCGTGGCCGACATTCCGGCAGGCCGCAACAGCCCCAAAAATGCGACCCCTATACGAGAGATTTCCGCTGGTGCCGGCGCGCACTTGAGTAGATGTTCCGCCGGTGGATCGGCAATTCCGGGAGCCGAACCCGGCAATCTCATCTACAGAATTCCGGCAGGCCGGCCTATGGTAAA
>CAZART010000008.1:2444-16785 GCA_964487555.1 uncultured Rhodothermales bacterium | reverse complement strand
GAGCCGAACCCGGCAATCTCATCTACAGAATTCCGGCAGGCCGGCCTATGGTAAAGTGTGCGCGTGCTGCCTACACTTTGGAAGACTCTCAACACACCTGTTCTAGTGGACACCCGGCGCAAGCACGGCGCCGCGACGCACGATACATCCCTCATAAATCCCACAGCCGCCACCGCGAGGCCCGTGATGAAGTTCAACCCATACTCTAAGCCGCTAATCGACCTTATCCACCGTGCCATCGATTCCGAGGTGATCGATGGGTGGGGCCAACACGGACCCTATCTCGTCTTCATGAATGGAACGGCCCGCTATTACGTCCGCCGACACGAAGCGGAAGGCTTCGTCGGACGCCTGATGCACCATGCGACTTACTTTGAACATGCGGCCGCGTAAGGTTCTTCTGACGACTTTCCACCGCCTACTCACTTCGCAAGCTGTCGACCGGATCGGCCAGTGCGGCGCGGACGGACTGCCATCCCACCGTGACCAGCGCCACTCCAAGCATGAGTGCGCTGGTGATCAGAAATATACGGGGACCGATGGCGATCCGATAAGCGAACCCTTTTAGCCAGTGTTCCATCGCGAAAACGGTAATCGGAATGCCGGCCACCAGCGCGATGACGACGAAGCGCACGTAAGAGTATGACATCATCGCGTAGATCTGGAGTACCGTCGCGCCGAGCACTTTGCGAATGCTAATCTCTTTCGTCCGGGCATCGGCCGTATAGGCGGCCAGACCGAACAGCCCGATGCAGGCGATCATGACGGCGAGGATGGAGAAGGCGCGGAAAACATGCGCCTGCGTCTGCTCGCGCTCGTAGACTCGGCCGAAGACGTCGTCAAGAAAGGCATATTCGAACGGTCGACCCGGCTCCGCCTCACGCCACCACGCCCCCACCTCATCCACGACGCTCGCGAGATCTTCCGTCTTCACCCGCAGCGCGAGGTAGGCATACGCCGGCATGATGGTGAGGACGAGCGGTTCCACCCGCTCCCGGAGAGATGTGACGTGGAAATCTCGCACCACCCCGACGACCTCGCCTTGCTTCGTGCCCCATCCGGATGTCCACGAAAGTCCCCTTCCTACGGCGGACGTCCAGCCGAAAGCTTCCGCCGCCGTCTGATTGATGAGGAATCCAGAGGTCCGGTGGGTCTGAAATCGATGGTCGAAATCGCGTCCCTGGGCCATCTCGAGCCCCAGCGTCTCCGCAAAGTCCTCGTCAATAAAGAGCATCTGCACGGGCATCGGCTCATCATGCCCCTCGACCGTGATTTGCATGCGCTCAGTTTTTCGGCCGGGCACGCCGGACGTCGCAGCGACACGCTCGATTCCAGGCCGATGCAGCAGCTCCTGCTTTACGGCGTCGAGATCACGCGACAATGTCCTGGTCGTGACCACGAGCACCTGCTCATCATCGAACCCGAGCTCGCGCGACTGAAGATATCCGATCTGCTGATAGACGATGAGCGTGCCTGCCGTCAGGACAATCGAGATCGTGAACTGCGAAATCACCAGTACGTTGCGGCCGCGGCTCCACCCCCGGCGAGCGGGCCGGAATCCACCCTTTAGCGAGTCCGTGGCACGAAGAGAAGAGAGATACAAGGCGGGATAGGAACCCGCCGCAATGCCGAGCACGAGTGCCAGCACAAACAGCAGCGGCACCGCTGATAGGCCGAGATTCAGTTCTGTTCCCGTAATGTCGCTCGCGAACGGAAGGACCGTCGCGGCCGCGCCGGTGCCCAGCAGCACCGCGGCGATGCTCAGCAAAACGGACTCCGACAAGAATTGAAGCATCAAGCGGCCCTGGCCGCTGCCGAGGACCTTGCGAACGCCTATCTCGTGGGAACGGCTCGATGCCCTCGCCGTGGAGAGGTTCACGAAGTTAACGCACGCCAGCACGAGCACGAACAGCGCAACGATCGCGAGTGCCTGTAGATATGTCGGATCGCCGCCGGCCGTAATCTCCCATTCCCGGTCGGAGTAGAGATGGATGTCCTTCAGCGGCTGGAGCTCCGCGGCATACGTATAGCCCCGTCTCGATGTGCGCGGCGTCGCGTATTCATCGAGCGTGTGCTGTATTTTGCGGGCCACGGCATCCGGGGCAGCGCCGTCGCGCAAGAGCACGTACGTATAGATGAGGTCCCAACCCCACCACGACGTCGCCCGATCGCCATATTGATGCTCGAGTAGTGCATACGGCGCGAGAAAATCGGGGCGGAGGTGTGTGTTCGACGGCGCATCGGCCATCACGGCCGTGACTTCGACGCTTATGCTGTCGTCGAGCACGAGCGTTCGACCGAGCGGATCCTCATCCGGGAAATATTTCATCGCCATCGCCTCGGAAAGGATCACCGATCCCGGATTGAGGAGGGCCGTCGCCGCCTCGCCGCGTCGAAGCGGGATACTGAAGACGTCGAAGACGGTCGGATCCGCAAAGAAGAAGTGTTCGTCGAAAAACGATCTGTTTTCGCGACGTAGCGATACCCGGCCGGTCGTATAAAGCGGCACGAAGAGCCGGACTGCTTTTTCGATTTCCGGCACGTTCGCCCGCAGCGCGCCTGCCAACGGGGGTGACGTGGGTGCCAGCGGCCGGCTCCTTCCCTCTTCGTAACGGCGCTCGACGACTACGCGGAAAACGCGGTCGGCCTTCACATGAACGTTCTCGTACGACAGCTCGTGGCGAAGGTAGAGTCCAATGAGAAGCAGGCCGGCCACGCCGATGGAAAGGCCAAAGACGTTGAGAAGCGTAAATCCCGGCTGACGGACAAGATACCGCCACGCGGTGCGGACGTAGTTGACAGCCATGCGTGACATCCTCGCGCCCTGTCGTAGTCGTTCATCATGGATCGCACCCGAAATAGTACGTCGGCGGCGATGCTATGTCCAGACCAAATCTCCCCTCTCGACCGACACTCGTAACAATCCCGCATGGGCGGGCTTCGCCGCACAACATCACCAGGTTGGATGCATTTGGAAATTCGGCGGCATGCTACACAGCGCGCCGAGTCGTTGAAGGCATGTCAAACGAGCCCACTCCCGCCATGCAGCGAAGGGAATTCATCTCGAAGGCCGGATTCGCGGTCGCCGCCGGCGCCATTGTCGCCGCCTGCGACGACAAGCGGAGCGAAAACGGCGACGTTAGGCCGAAGACCAGTTCCGTTGACAGTGAATGGCAGAACGTCCGAAGCCAATTCGACCTCTCACGTGACGTTATCCACATGAGTGCATTGCTGGTTTCGACCCATCCGGCCCCTGTGCGCGATGCCATTGACCGCTTTCGG
Source organism: uncultured Rhodothermales bacterium (assembly GCA_964487555.1). Taxonomy (GTDB): domain Bacteria; phylum Bacteroidota; class Rhodothermia; order Rhodothermales; family VXPQ01; genus CAZART01. Next base: position 13,503 of record CAZART010000008.1, on the reverse strand, counting down.
CGAGAGCTCAATGCGAACCCCGTCACCTACGTCAAGGCGCAGAACAACCGTCGGAAGCATGAAGCCCGTTCCGCCGCCGCGGATTACCTCAGGGGCCGAACCGATGCCATCGCACTCACCGACAGCACGACCATGGGTATAGCCCTGGTCTACCACGGACTGGCGCTACAGCCGGGGGACGAGATTCTAACGACGGAGCACGACTATTACGCCACCCACGAATCCCTCAGACAGGTGTCCGACCGCACGGGGGCATCCGTTCGGACAATGGCGCTGTTCGACGTCGCGGCCGACGCGTCCGTCGATCAGATTGTGGATCGCATTTCCAATGCGCTCACCCCCTCAACACGCGTACTCGCGTTGACGTGGGTGCATTCAAGCACCGGCCTGAAGCTGCCGATGCCACAAATCGCCGAGGCCGTAGCCGACGTGAACCGCGGCCGCAGCGAAGAGGACCGGCTGCTCATCGGGCTCGACGGCGTTCACGGCTTCGGCGTCGAGGATATCGACATCGGAGAGCTGGGCTGCGACTTCTTCATGGCAGGCTGCCACAAGTGGCTGTTCGGCCCGCGAGGCACGGGAATCGTTTGGGCGCATGAGGATGCCTGGGCCCGTCTGCGGCCGGTGATTCCGAGCTTTATCGAAGACGCAAGCTGGAACGCATGGGCGGAAGACACCGCGCCGGCCGGTCCAACGACGGCCGCGCGAATGACTCCGGGCGGATTCAAGTCCTTCGAGCACCAGTGGGCCATGCCCGATGCGTTTGCCTTTCATCAGGAAATCGGAAAAAGCAGGATCGCAGAACGCACGCACGCGCTAGCCGGCCGCCTTAAGGATGGACTCGCGGATATGTCGCACGTGACCCTTCATACGCCGCGCGACGAAACGCTCTCCGCGGGTATCGTATGTTTCGAAGTGGACGGCCTGTCGCCGGACGGCACCGTCGATGCCTTGTCGAAAAGGGGCATCATCGCAACAACTACCCCGTACGCCGTTAGCTACCCGCGATTGACGCCGTCCATCTACAATTCGATGGCGGAGGTAGACGCGGCGGTCGACGCAATAGGAGAGTTGGGATAGTCCTACCGAGCAGCACTCTCAAAAAAGCGGCGGATCCCGGCGAACGTATTCACCCAGCCGGTTTCGCAGGCGTCGTAGAACGCATCGGCTTCGGTCGCAAGGGGGAAGCCGTCCTGCGTCACGCGCAGAAGCGCGCCTTCGGGATGGGCTTCGACGTCGAACACAACGACGAAATCTGCTTCGAACGGAAGTCCGCCGGTCTTTGAATGGTAACGATAGTCGTCCATCACGATTCGTTGCGGCGGATCGAACGTACGCATCGTTGCCACCGTGATGTAATCCGGATCGTCTTCGTCATCACCCCATGCGGCGACCCAGAGGCCGCCGGGCTCAGACATCACGATGGCCGTCGCCGCCCCCCACCATGCACGAATGGCGCTCGGCGTATGCAGCGCGGCGAAGAGATCGCGGGGCGCGGCGTCAAAAACCTCTTCATGAACGTGTTTTCGGGTAGCGTTCGGCATAGTCTAACGGCGATAAAAGCCTCGTTGTATGGGCGGTACGTTCAAGCGATGGAAACCCATCAGCCCTCGGATTCCTACATCCCCAAGAAAGCTATCGAGAACTCGCCGCGAAAGGCTGTCGGCACGTGCCCGCTCATTCGAGGCGTCGCAGCAGCACGAGCCAGTCCTGGTCGAGACGGCCGCTCGGCCGGCCTAAATGTTTCCATCCGGGGCCCGAGAGGCGTTCCACGCTTCCGTTTTGAAGCGATCCCCCTCGCCGGGGATCGAACCACGCAACGTCATACGTGCCGGGCTCGAGATGTATGCTCGTGGGCCGCGCTTCCGATGAAGCCGCCGACTCGTCGCCGCTACCGGCGAGGACGCCGTACGGCAGATAGGCGGCGTACACCGCACCGGGACGCGCAAAAACAAAGGCATCCTCGTCGGAAACGAGCGTGTCATCGGCATGCATATTCCAGAACGACAGGTGATCTTCGAAGAACGACAGTGCGTGTCGCGTGTAGTCCCACATCGTCTCGCGCGAGCGCCAATCTTCAGCGTTGAGATCATTGTGAGGCGAGTCGTAGCCGAAGTACCACTCGACGCCCGATCCTCCGGCCATCAAATTACCCCACAAAACGTGGCGGCGCACCGTATCGTGGTTGCTGTCCGGACCGTCCGCCGTCACACCGATATGCGCAGGACCGATCTCATCGACGCACACAAACCAGAGGTGTCCGCTTTCGGCCGACGCCTCCACCCATTTCAGCGTGGCAGCGTGGGACTGGTGCAGGTCGCCCACCTGCAACGACGGCCCGTCAAGATCCGGAAAGCCGACAAGCGGTCGATAGATGGTTTCGTGATCGCCAGGAAAGGTGTGGACCACGATTGGATGGTCATACGGATCGAGGCCACGGAGATAGGAAGCAAACGCCTTGCGCTGTGCGTCCGTGTTCGGAGCACCCGACTCGCCCGTTGATGCTTTCTCTCGGTCGTCCCAGCCATTTTCTTCCCCGAGATTCCAAACGAGCGCGTGATGATGACTGAAGCGCGCGACAAGCTCGCGGTAGTAGAGCTTCCGCTCGTCTGCGAAATCCGTCGGTGAACCGGCATATCGCTCGAACAGCGTTTCGTTTTCGGTTTCTGTGAGGACCACGTGCATCATGAGGCCGAGTCGATCCATGTGATCGAAAACCCGGTTCCACTGATCAAGCTTGGAGACGTCGAAGCGGTCGCGCACCTCCGGATCCACCCACGGCCAAACGTCGTCCCCGTCGCCCTCGACGTTCATCGCCAAGAAATAGACGGAGTTTATGCCCTTGGACGCCAGATAGTTGAGTGCGCCGATGATCCCTCTTCCGCGGCCGCCGCTCCAGCTGGGATCCCCCTGCCTCCAATCAGACAGGTGCGACGCATACCGGTGCAGGGGTGCCGTTCGCGCCTCTCCTTCCTGTTCGGTTCCGGCAGGCTTGAGTGAGTACGTATTGTCGAAATCCGCGTAGGCCAGGAAGTTTTCCGGACTGTCGGCGCCGCCCTTCAGGAAATACGTGCCGTCATCGAACCGGAGATACCGCTCACCCGTGGGGTGTCGAAGGATGCCCTTTCCCAAAAAGCCGGCACCCGAAACCACTGAAGCGCCGATTCTGAATGCGCCCGTCAGAGCGTCGCCACGGCCGGCGTTGCCGGCCGTCGGATCGTCGGATAATACAACATCCGATCCCACTCGAACCGACGTTCGATAGGACCATCGGCCGGTGTCGGGCGGCACAAAGTGAACGTGCCACGTATCACCCCCCTCGGCACCGGTTTCGGCGGCGTTCCCATCTGCCGCGAAGTAGCCCGGTACACGGGTGATACGTCCGGTCGCCTCATGCCTGAACGTCACGTCGAAACGCACGTCTCGAAAGGGATTGGTATCGGCCGATTCCGCGGTTTCCGGTCCGACGAAGGAGATGGTGATGGCCGAGCCTCGCTCCAGAGGACCCAAAATCTCCTGCCCGAATGCTGTCCGCGTCGCGCCCGTCAGCAGAAGCGTGATCAGCACTAGAATTGTAAACGAAGCGTTCGACCGACCGGATGCCATGTGTGATGCCAGGTTTCGCGCGTAAATCTTTACCTCCACTCACGACAACGTACGAAACAGGCAACGTGAGAGCTATTGCGTCGACGAAACGCTGCGCTACCGGCGGGCCGTCGCCCGGCATCGACTCGGAACGTGTATCCTTCTTTGCGGACTCATCCGCATCGGCTAAAACGACGGCCTGCGGCGAAAACGCGGAGGCTCAACCGCAGCGCGGAGGGCCTCCTCACTCACTTTCTGGCCTTTCGGCGGCCCGACCTCGGCGTTCCTCACGGAATTGTAACCTGCTGTTAACTAGTGGAATCGGAAGGATTTCTCTCGCCGATACGTCGTCATAGAAGCAGGGCTTGGGGGCGAATTCTATTTAGGGAGCAGGAGGGCGAAGACATGGAAATGAAAGAACACGCCGGACACGGGACGTCACAGGAGACACCATCTAAAGAATATAACTACGAACATTTTCACTCGAATGTCCTGACGAAGGACATGAAGCTAACGATGCGGTCGCGTGGCCCGCATCCGGCCGATGCTTCGCCGGATTTTGAGCTGCAGGATACGGAAGGTCGGACGTGGCGGCTGAGCGAACTCAAGGGCCGCCCCGTCGTGCTGATTCTTGGCAGCGCATCATGTCCTATGACGCGCGGCGCCATCCCGGCGCTTCAGGAGGTTTATCGTGATTATCGCGATCGGACGGAGTGGCTGATGATGTACGTTCGCGAAGCCCATCCCGGCGAGAGCCTGCCGGCGCACAAGACGCATGAGCAGAAGCGCCGCCATGCAGATTTTCTCCGCCGGGACGACCAGATTTCGTGGCCTATCGTCGTTGACGATCTGGAGGGAACGACCCACCGCGCCTACGGGATGTTGCCGAACTCGATCTTCCTCATCGACGCGGATGGCCGCATCGCCTTTCGGGGCGACTATTCGCACGGGCCGAGCCTTCGTCGGGCTCTGGATCAGCTCTTCGCACAGGGGCAGAAAGGCGTCGTTCGCGAAGGAGAGGATCACATGATGCACATGCTTGGCGCCTCGGTATACGGCTGGCAGGCCATCCGTCGCAGCGGTGACGAGGCCGTGCACGACATCATCGTAAGCATGCCCCCTCTCGCGGCCAATCTATGGGTAGGCCGCATCGCCAGTCCCGTACTGGAGCCCATGGCCGGACGGAGCCGATTCGTACCGGGGGCGGTCAAGATTGGAGTAGCGGCGGGGCTCGGCCTCATTGCACTTGGCGCATGGATGGCGTTTCGCCCGAACGGCCGCTGAAAGAGCCGTCGTGATTCCGATGTATGTTTACCGAAAGAGCGGCGACGCCGGAATCGGATTACGTTTTCGGCGACCTTCTCTGATCAGGCCGGAGCCGAGGAATCTGTCGTCCGATCAATTTAATCGCCCGACGACATCCTTGATGGCTGCCGCCACGCGGTCGGGATGATCCTCCGGGACGAAGTGCTTGCCACCTTGAATTCGGTCGAGTGGAGCATTCAACGCCTGCGAAAGCCGTTCGCCGTAGTGCAGTTTCTGGAACCGGTCGGCCGCACCCCAGACCAGAGATGCAGGAATTCCCAGATCCGGCAGCCGGTCGGCAATCGCGAGGGTGTCGCGAACGTCAAGCGCCTGCATCTGGCGTGCCAGAGCGCGCGCTGCGTCGAAACCGGCATATGGCGTCCAGTGCACGTCCAGAGACTCACGCATCCGTCCAAAATCGTCATGGCCGCGGACGACGAGGAGCATAATGATAAGATAGACCACCGCGTCGGGACTGCGGGCCAGCAGCGGATTCACCGCTTGCAGCATTTTGGCACTCGGAATTGGCCAGGAGTCGTAGCAGATGCTGTTCGTGAGGACGAGCCCCCGGACGCGCGCGGGAAATCGTACGGCTGCGATCTGGGCGACGCCTCCTCCCACGTCGTGTCCAACGAGTACGGCGCGCTCGAGATCGATAGCGTCCATCCACTGGATGAGGTAATCAGCCTGCCGATCGACGGAGAGATCGCGGCCGACGCCCTCCTTGATAGAGTCGGCGTACCCGACCATCTCCCACGCAAGACAGCGATAGGCGCCGAGATGCGTAATTACATGGCGCCACAGGCGCGGTCCGGTCGGAATGCCGTGGATAAAAACCACAGGCTCGCCGCTCCCCTCCTCTTCCCAGCGCAGTCGCAAACCGTAGACGGTGACGGTATTCGATTCCATCGTTGCATTCCTCCGTTCCTCTCTCATAGCGCCGACGGGCGCCCGCATGCTGCTCATCCGCGCAGTGCCGCCACCGCTTTCATCGCTTCCGGCAGCGTGAGCGCGAAGATGGTGGCATTTGCCGCGGCGCCAAGAATACAGTAGCCGCACCATGCATTCTCCTTCGTAGGCATCTGATAGAAAAACCACGCTGCAGCCGCGGCTTCGACGGCCGCTTTGCCGGCAGCGACCAGCGGAATCCACGAGGGCCGATCCTCGGCGCCCAGCGCGGCGAGTGGCAGATTGAGCGACAGACTCGCCACCGAAAACGTGCTATCGGGAGCGCCGAACCGGTAGGCCGTCCGCCCTAAATTTACTTTGTCCGAATTGAAGCTTTCGAAGGGAGGATCGGGGAGATGCCGAAGAATGCCGGTCTGAAGCAACGAGACGACCGCCATACTGGCGATACCAACGAGCGACGATCCGATAATGAAACGCCTCCGCAACAGATCCCCGGACGTGCCGCGAAGCAAGTCCTTACGCAATTTCGTTGGCCCCGCGCCGGCGAGCCGTCGTACGCATTTTGTGAATTCTAGCATGAGCGGAAGATCTTCTCGCCGAAGCGCGCTGCGTGCGATTCTCGTGTTGCTATCCGACCATACGTACAGGGATCTGTTGCCGCGCGGCTGTGAACAAGGAGTGACGTTCCAGAGCCCGACCGAGCGATGCCGGCGAGCCCACGAACTTCTCGTCCACAAACTGCTGTAAGGAACCCGACCACCCGATCGCCGGCGGCGCTGGGCCGAAGTAAACAGCCGCCCCATTCCGCCGTGCGTTCATCCGACGGCAGAGCATCAATAAACAGCAGAGCGTCTACATCGGCAGACCGGCTTTAATAACGGCGGACCGTCCAAACAACGGCAGCGCGTCTATGAAAGAGCGTCCAATTAACGGCAGAGCGTCTATTATAGTGTACCTCGTCCGGCGACAGTTCTGAACAGCACGCGGCTCGTCTTTACGCGTTTCGGACGTCTGAATCATCCGGACCACACTTTTTGCAGCCAACTGCTTGCCCTTGCCTTATGACGCTTCGTCTATTCGCTCCAGAGACAGAGTTCGGAATAGGGTTTGCCGCTTTGAAAGTGCATTCGTTCTCAAGTGCTCAATGCTTTTCTACTGAGACCTCCTGCCTTACCGATCTCGCTCGACGCATGAAGCGATTCCGCGCCTTTACGGTCCTTCTCCTGCTCTCTGCATCGCACGTGTTCGCGCAGGTTCCTGCTGCCGGGATCGGTGGAACGGTCATCGACGCCGAAACGGGATCGCCGCTACCTGACGCGCATGTCTTTATCGCCGTTTCAATGAACGGCGGAGTCACCGACGACGCCGGCAGCTATCTCCTAAGGAACGTGCCTCTCGGCGCCCACCGTCTCTACGTATCGATCGTCGGATACGAGCCACAGGCGCTCGATGTATTTCTGCGTGAGCCGAGCGTCCATACGTTCGATTTCGCCCTCCAGCGAGCCGTCGTGGAGGTTGGAGAAGTAGTCGTCACTGGAGATCGCGATAAGCGGTGGCAGCAACGGCTGGAGAAGTTCATTCGCCTCTTTATCGGCGAGACACCGAACGCGGAGCATACGGAGATTATCAACCCTGAAGTATTGGATTTCACTGAAAAAATGGGACGGTTTACGGCGCGGGGGAGCGAGACGCTCGTCATCGAAAACCGTGCCCTGGGATATCGAATTCAATACTTCCTGAAGGAGTTCGTCGCCACACCGACGCGTACGATGTATGATGGTGAGCCGCTCTTCGAAGAAATGGAACCATCGGATTCCGGCGAAGAGGGGCGATGGCAGCAAAATCGGTCGGCGGCCTTTAACGGTTCGTTCCGGCATTTCATGTTGGCGTTGCTCAACGATCGCGTAGAGGAGTCCGGGTTTATCACCTATCACCGACCGCCGTCACGCGAGAATCTATCCTCAAACGCTACACCGGCCGGCCAGCGCTTTCCCATTGAGATCGCTACCATTCTCAAAGAAGGTGGCGATGCCCAGGAGCGTATACTGGACTTCCACGGCTTTATCGAAATCGTTTATACGCAGGAGGTAGAAGACGAATCCTATCTGGCTTGGCGGGGTCGCCGCGGTCGACCGAAGTACCGGTCGTCGATGATCCAGGTGGAAAATGGGCCGACCGTCGTCGACCTCAAAGGAGACGCGCTCGACCCCTATGGCGTGACGTTTTACGGCTATCTGGCCTTCGAACGCGTGGCCGACGAGCTGCCGAAGGAATTCCGGCCGTGGCACTGAGGCACGCTATTCGACGGTCACTACCGATCGGGTGGCGGCCGTTTGGCCATCGATCCTCAGGCGGATCACATACGTCCCCGCTGCAACACTCTTGCGATGCCAGGTGAAGGCGTGCTCGCCGCGTCCCAGTTGACGACCCGCAACCGGCACGGCCACGACGCGTCCGAGGACGTCGGCTATTTCGACCGTCACGCGGGCATGATCCGTCAGGCGAACGATCATACGGATCCGCTTCGAAGCCGGATTCGGAAATATTTCGAGCCGTGCCGCGTCCGGCGTTTCCGGCACATGTTCGCGGGCGATAGACATGCGAAATCGCGATTCGATAGGCGTTCCGTACTCTTTTCCGTCGATACGCGCGTAAAGCAAGTCGCGTACGACGTACGGATCACCAATGCTTTGAAGCATGCCGATCCCATGGCCATAGGTCTGCGAGCCGTACAGCCAGTCAAACGACTTGGTGGCGGGCAGTTGATACTCGACACGTTCACCGTCTTCGCGAACCGACCAAACAGCGTCGAACCCTCCCGATATGCTCATGGACGCGCCGTTGAGCTCGTAACATGAAGAAAATGGGGCCGAGAGAGGGATTCCTCGCTCTCTAATCTCTCCGCGGTGGAACGTGACAATCTGATCGTCGACAACGCCCGAAATGCGGTACGACGTATCGGCATCCGTAATCGGTCCATTCGTGTACGCCGCGTAGCCGACATTGCGTATGACGTAGAGCGTGGTGTCGCGAATCAACGTATCCGCGACGACTTCCTCCCGGATGATCGCGTCCCAAAAGGCTCCGGACTCCTGGAGGTAATCCCACACGTTGCCGATCTGAAGCCGTATGTAGCCGGAGGGGTCGAGCGTGTCGGCAACGGCCGACGAATCGTGGCTGCACGTCTGCGCAAATGCGGGCTGCGCGCACATCGACAGCAACAGCACAGAAAAGATCTGTAGGTTTTGAACGATCAGCAGGTTTTGGGTTTTTATCATCGGCATGTCCACTTCCTCCTCACGACATTGGAAGCCTTCAAATGCGCGCCGTCATCATCTAACCATCATCCCCGGCTCGGCCGTGCACTGCGGCCCGGGCGCGCATCGGTATGCTCACCGTCCACCAGCACGGCTACGCCGTTGACCCATACGTGCGGAATGCCGACAGGATACTGGTGCGGCTCTTCGAACGTCGCCTGATCCGCAACCCTGTCCGGGTCGAACGCGACGAGATCCGCTTTGCGTCCTACCGCGATGAGGCCTCGGTCATGGAGACCGAGCCGCGCCGCAGGCACCGCGGTCATTTTGTGGATGGCCGTTTCCAACGGCATGATTTGCCGCTCACGAACATACCGGCCCAGCACCCGCGGAAACGCACCGTAAGTGCGAGGATGCGGAACGTCTTCGGATAGGGGCCCATACGGAGCTCGCGCCCCGCCGTCCGAGCATACGGCCGCAAGGGGGTGTGCCAACTGCAGCTCCACGTTTTCCTCACTCATGCCGAAGCCGACCATCCCCACGCGATTGCGATCCTCGACGATCAACCGGACTGTCAACGCAAACGGCTCCTCGTCACGTTCGACCGCCAGTCCGCCCAATCTTCGCCCGCGAGCCCATGAAAGATCGTCGGAGTCCGTAGAGGTGATCTGTACGGCATCCCAACCGCCGAGCTGTTCTATCTTCGCTCGTACGGAGCGTTCCAGCACGGCCAGCTGCTCAGCGTCCTGCAATCGAGTGAGAAACGCTTCCGTGCCGCCGTCGCGAGCTGTGACGGGAAAAAGGCTTGCCAGGCCCGTGCTGTAGGCGACGTAGGGATAGAGGTCGAACGCGACGTCCACCCCATCCGCACGTGCCCGCTCGATGACGTCGAGCGCCGGCTCGGCCTTCCACCAGTTGCGCCCGCCCTGTGCCTTGAAGTGGGAGATCTCCACCGGCACGCCGGCTACACGCCCTATGTGGATCGCTTCTTCGATGGCGGCGAACAGTCGGTCGTCTTCGTTGCGCATGTGGGTGGCATACGGAAGTCCGGTGCCGGCGAGGGCGGCGACGAGCTCCCTCAACTCGTCAGTGCTCGCAAACGCACCGGGCGTATACTCCAGTCCGGTGGAGAGCCCACATGCGCCGGCAGCCACGGCGCGGCGGACCTCCTCCACCATTGTGCGCACCTCGGCATCCGTAGCCGGGCGATCGTCCTCGCCTACGACGAAGCCGCGAATCGTGCCCTGACCCACCATGCTCGCCACGTTTACCGCCGCACCCTCATCGTCGAGCCATCCAAAAAAGCCGGCGAGATCGCGGAAGGGTATGTCGAGATCGTACTGCTCATAAAACCGGCTTCGTCTTGCCTCGTATCTCTCGTCCCTCCATGGTCCGATCGAACTGCCGTCCTGTCCCGCAACCTCGGTCGTCACGCCCTGGCGCAGCTTACTCTCCGCACGAGGATTGACCAACAGGCCGAGATCGGTGTGTGCGTGAATGTCGACGAATCCTGGAGCAAGCGCCAGACCACGAAGATCGGTCTCCGGCACGCGGCCCACATCGAGCCGCGCACCGACGCCTGCGATGCGATCGCCTTCAAGAGCGACGTCCATCTCCACCGGCGGCGCACCGGAGCCGTCAAAAACGAGCGCGCCGCGGAGTATGTGGTTTGCCCGGTGGCGCGGCATGGCCCACAAAACTTGATTCGAAACGGCGACTATGGAAACGCCGGTATGGAGAAAGGTGCGTCGGTTCATTGTGGCACTCGAGATTTCGCTTCTCAGACCGGCAACATCGCACGATCCGGGTGAAGGGGGTATCACAAGACAATTCCAAAGCTATCTGTAGTTTCTCTCGTCCTCCAGTTAGTGTCATAATGCATCCCGTGGGGCCCGGCCGGAGCGTGCTCACCCTTCGCGCATGCGGTGACGTCCGGCGCTAGCGGATAACCGTGAAACGACGCTCTTGTGTAAAGTCAGACGCAGAAAGCCTATAAACGTATA
>CAZART010000008.1:0-2344 GCA_964487555.1 uncultured Rhodothermales bacterium | reverse complement strand
ACCGTGAAACGACGCTCTTGTGTAAAGTCAGACGCAGAAAGCCTATAAACGTATACACCGGCTGGCAACGAGGAAGTATTCACGTGAACGGAGTGCAGCCCGTTTGTCCGATGGCCGTCCACCAAGCGCGCTATTTCACGTCCAAGCACGTCGAATATCTGGACCGTCACGCGTTGGGGCTGCGCAAGTTCGTATGTGATCGTCGTCGCATTGCCGGACGGATTTGGATAATTCTGCTTCAGAACAGAGGCTTCTTCCGTCTCATTTTCTCGGCCCACAATCGGCGGCGTATTCCGTATGAGAAACAGCCCTTCTCGCGCATCTGCAACGAACACCATATCGCCAGCCACGGCCAATCCTTGCCCGGAGGTCGTTGCGCCAAAATAAGCAGCCTCAAACAGTTCTTGAGGATCGGTGACGTCGACCACTCTCAGGCCGTGGACGGTACCATGAAGGTCGGGGATAACTATATAGGCGAAATTCCCCTCGAGTGCGACGGCGGCAGCGCTGCCGCCGTCGGTATCATAGGCACCGATCGACCGAATGTCCGCTAGATCCGATACGTCAACGACGTCAAGCTTCGGCGACGCCCCGCCAAGGTATGCGAGCGATCCGGCTACGTCCACGACGCGGCGGGAACCCGGGGCATCGTACGCGCCGATACGTACCGGCTGCCGGGGGTTCGAGACGTCGATGACGTGAAGGTGCGTGGACGCTACGGCATAGAGCCGATCACCCGAAACGTACAGATCCCACACGTCATCCCCTACCGGGAAGAAGCCCGTTTCTTCAGGCGCACGCGGATCGGACACGTCAAGCAGGTAAACGCCTTCCTCCGTCCCTAAGAATGCCTTTTTCCCCGCGGCAGCGACGGAAAAAGCGGCTTCCTGTGTCCGAAAGTTGCCGATCTCTTGTGGATTGTTCGGATTGGAAACGTCAATCGCGAGCAGGCCACCGGCGTCGAGACATGCGACGTAGATCATTTCACCCGCGAGCGTGATTCCGTTCATGCGGCACGAGGGGAGGTGAAGTTCGGCGGCGAGCCTCGGATCGAACGGTACCGCGACGTCGATGACGCGCAGGAACGAACCACGATCCGCGAGATAAGCATAGACGTTCTTCACGACGACGTCCACGGGCTCCCGCCATCTGGCCGGCAGTTCCAGTCTCGAGACCGTCTCGGGCGCGCTCGGGTCGGAGACGTCAATCCCGCGAATGTCGCGCCCCGATACGTACACAACATCGCCGCGGATGTCGATCGCCGCCGGCCCGACGTCAAGCTCGACGACGCCCAACACGCGAGGTTGACTCCGCCGGCTCAGATCGAAGATATGGAGCGAATTCCCGCTGGAAGTGACGTACGCGCGATCTCCGCGAACAGCCAGCTGTTCTACGCTCCCTCGAATGTTCTCAAAATGAACGCTCTCCGGTCGACTCGGATCAGCGACGTTCAGAACGCGAAGCCCTCGCTCACCATACGGCGATGAGCGAAGTACGTAAGCCAGCGTATCTCGCACGACCACGTCCGTTACGGATCCTCCGGTGGAGACATGACCCCCGTCATTCGGTTCTTTCCAGAGACCAATCCGTTGCATCCGTTCTGGATCATGGACGTCGACGAGCTGAAACCCGTTCGAACCGCCCGCGACATAGGCGAGTGTGTCGGAAACGGTCACCCTGCCGGAACTTCCGATATCCAAAAAGCCGACGTGCTCTAGCAGATCAGGATCCGAGATGTCGATCGCGTGCAAGCCGCCCTGGTTATTGATCCCATGCGTCGTCACGAACGCTGTCGTCGCTTCGATGGTAACGTCTCCCGCCTCATGCGAGAGCAAAAGGCTGCCCTCCCCCTTTAGAATGTAGGATTCGGAAACGCTGACCACGTGTAGCCGATCGGCCGCGGTGACGTATATCCACCCGCCCATAGCCGCAAGGGCGCGAGGCTCGGCCGGAAGTAGGATTCGACTGATCTCCCGTGGATTGGACGGCTCGGAAAAATCCGTGACGACCAGATTGTGACCGTTCCCGTGAAAGGCGACATCATCGACGGTTTTGATGACCAGGCTATTACCCTCGGCCCAGCGACCTTCGTGCTCCATCTCCCGGGGCTGAGCCCGACCAGGCCCTGCGGAAAGCGCAACCACAGCGAACGACACCCATAAAATCCATCCGATCCGGCAACCCAGGCCCGTCCGTGCTCGCCGCCGGTTCGCACGGTCTACGCCGCAAGGTAGATCAAACCATCGCGGCCACGGCATTCTGAAATCCTTATACATTGAAGACATAGGTCCAGGGGACTGGTCGATCTGGGCGTCAAAGGCTTCGTCGACATGGGGCCAAGGGC
>CAZART010000007.1:57367-80089 GCA_964487555.1 uncultured Rhodothermales bacterium | reverse complement strand
ACGCTCCGTCGGATCTCGACCTACTGATCTCCAATCCGCCGTACGTGTCGGAGGAAGAGTTCGGCTTGCTGCCGAGCGAAGTGACGGCGTTCGAGCCGGACCTGGCGCTGTTGTCCAGGGAAGATCCTGTCATCTTTTATAAGCACCTCGGAGCGGCAGGCCTCGACCTCCTTAAGCCGGGCGGCTACATCGTTTTCGAGACGCATGCCGATTTCGGTTACGCGGCGTCGCGCGCATTGAAGGAAATGAAGTTCGTAGACGTGGAGCTTGGTAACGACTATTCGGGGCGTCCCCGTATCCTGCGCGCCAGGCGGCCGATTCCTCGCGAGTGACGAAGCGCTATTTTACCTTCGCCTCCGAATACTCCTCGAACGTTTGCTCGATGAAGGCCTCACTTCCGACGTAGCCAAGCACGTGCAGGAATTCGCCTGCTTCCAGAAAACCGGGAAGGCGGGTGATGTACTCGCTGTCCGCATCGAGAAAGACCGTCGTTGGGAATCCCTGCGCCCCCAACCCCGTCGAAAGATCGGCCGGCGTGAGGGTGTAGTCCCTGAACTGGATGCTATCTTCGCGATTTTCCGCGTCTAGCCTCGTCAAGACGAAATTTTCCTCGATGTACGAGCGCACGGCGTCGTCGGTGTAGACTTCGCGCTGAAGTCGGCCGCACCACGGGCACCACACCGCATAGACGTCCACCAGGATCTTCTTATTCTTCTTCTTCGCAACGTCGACGGCCTCCTCAAAGGAATACCAGTCCAGCCCCTCGGCGGGCACGCTGGCGTCCTGCGCCACTGCCATCGGTGCAAACGCGACCAAGACGGCCGCACAGCAGCATGCAATGAGGGAACTGCTCATGATGATTCGAGAACGTCGTCGTAGAGGTGGAGAAATTTCTGAGATGCCGAACTCCAGTTAAATGTTTCGAAAACCGATGGGATATTGCGGCGCCATTTTTCACGAAGAATCCGGTCGAAGGTGGCCTGTCGCAGCGCTGCCAGAAGGTCGGCCCTGTTATTTGCGTTGGCGACGACTCCCACGTCAAAATCGACCACAACCTTTCTGATTTCCGGGAGGTCACTCGCCACTACAGGTATGCATGCGGCGAGATATTCAAAAAGTTTGTTCGGCAGTGCGAGATGGTGGTTCAGGGTAATGTCTTCGGGGAGAGAGACGCCGACGTCGGCTGAAGCGGTGTAGGCAAGCAGCTCGTCCGGTGGCACGGCATCAAGGAAGAATACGCAATGAGCGACATCGTTCTCTCGAGCTCGCTGCTGAAGTTGGTTTCGAAGCGGTCCGTCACCTAGAAATACCAGCGCGGCTCCGGGCACGTCTTGCATGACATCGACCAGTATTTCGCATCCACGATGCGGACGCATCTGACCTTGATGTAAGATGATCGTCACGTCGGAAGCAACGCCGATGGAATTGCGTAGTCGATTCGATAATCGGAAGGGTGGTCGTTCCGGCACGTTATGCACGACGACCGGAGGGTGAATGCCGTACAGCCTGACGAGCTGGTGCGCGATGCCGTCACTTACGGTGATGACCCCGTCCGATTGCCGGATGTATCGGCCCTCCAGCAAACGCCAGAAGGTTCGTACCCATGGTTTTCCGGCTGTAGATGCTACGTACGGATACAACTCCCGTGCATCGTAGATGACGGAGCCTCCGTGCCGTCTCGCAGTTCGGGCAAGGGCCGGGAGCACGTACAGATCACTGGCATGATAGACGCGTGCCTGGATGGCTGACGCCACGTTCAACACCTTCCGATGGTTGGCCCAGAAATATCGTGGCCCTCGGCCGGCGGGTTTGCCGATCAGGTGCAGCGTTGCGCGAGGAATGCCGATGCCGGAATTGCTGATACCATGCGAAACGATCTCGATCGATAGGCCATACTCCGAAAGAGCGCGGAGTTGCCGCAAAGCTCTCGAATTTCGCCGTACGTCGCCGGTGAGGGCGAAGACGACATCAGACATAAGATTGTGCCAACTTTTTGGAGGTCCGAAGCAGCGAAGGGGCGGGTGCGCTCCCAGTCCCGGCATCGCGTATGGCTCGTTATGACGCAGCAACGTGAAAAAGGTGTCACGCTGCCGGCACAAATAACGCGCTGAGGCCTCAAAATGGCCTCTTCTGGAGCGCCGGTCGTAGATGTGATCCGCTTGAGGTCGGCGCCCGGGTTACGCCCCGATGAGTACAAACGTGGCCCAATAATAGGGACGGGCATATCGCGTATTTCCGCGGATAAGGTCGAGTTTTGCCGCTCGCAGCGAAGAGGAGGTGGCGGTCCCGTCGAGCATGTTCCGATAAAAGCCGAGCATCAGCTTCTGCGTCTGCAGATCGTCAGCCTTCCAAAGTGACGCTACCACGTTGGACGCGCCTGCATAGAGAAAGCCGCGTGCGAGGCTCAGAATTCCTTCTCCACGTGCCACAGGTCCCAACCCTGTCTCGCACGCACTCAGGACGACCACGTCGGCGTTAAGTCGGAGGGCATAAACCTCGTCGAGACGAAGCACGCCATCGTCGGACCAGCTTGGTTCGTCCTCGGTCAGCGACGTCGAATCGGCCCCTGCTGAGGTTGAAAAAAGAACGATGCCTGAGGACTCCGGAGAAGCTGGATCGGCAAATCCATGCGTAGCGAAATGCACGTAGCGGTATCGGCTGACCTCGTCCGACATCACCTGCGACTCCAAAGCACGTTCGCCCAGGTACACCCGCGCTTTATCCGAAAACAACCGGTCAAACAGCGTATAGGCGCGGGAAAAAAGATTCTTAATCTGCGTCACCTCCACGTGCGTCATCGGTAAATAACCCCATCCTGCAGAATGAACGGCTCCGGTCGAAGCATATTTTTCGACCAAACCGGCGCCGGCACTCCCAGCGGGAAGACCGCCCAATGAAACGGGTGCGAAAGCGACGAAGTCACGATCGGGTTCTGCGCGCTCGCGGTTGCGCGTCTCAAGCAGAAGTGTTGATGAGTATGCGTAGCTCACTGCATAGCGATTGATTAGATAGGGCAGACGGCTGTAGTCATTAGGGGACGCATAATTCGGCGTCTCGGAAAGGAGCGATTCAAACGGGATATAGTTCAGGACGCCATCGGGGACGATGAGGAGCTTGCGGGCCTCGAGCGAATGGATCACCGGCTCAAGTAGCTGGACGTAGAGCGCCCGCGCATTCGTCGTGTAGGTTTCGTAATTCTGCTCTACGATTCCACGACGCAGATCCTCAACCTGCCGCTCGAGCCCTGGATTTCTGGGAACGGCGATGACGTCGAAGTCCCTGGTCGACAGAGTAAAAATGAAGATCTTCTTGTCGCCGATCATGTACTCGACAAGGACGGTTTCATCGTCAAGTCCGGCCGCTTGAACGCGCTCGGGCGTAGCAACCTCGACCTCATATTTCAGCTTGTAGTAGTTCGGATAGGAATGTTCAAAATGGTCGATGAGCGCCGCGTGCTGCTGCGTGAACGTGAACGCGTCCTGCTCCAGGCGCGCTATGTCCGTTGACGCAGATTCATGTGCGCCTGTTCGTGCATTTAAAAGGCGCTGTTCCGTCGAGATGAGCGACGCAAGCAGCATTCGCTCCTGCCTTAATAAGGAATCTGGGATACCAGCAAATCGCCTGGCCCTGGCGTCTGAAAGCGCCGCCAGCAAAACGTTACCCTTGCTTTTTTCGGCAAAATAGAACGCTGCCGCTTTATGCCGTTCATCGTCGGTCGCCTTATAGAGTGCGAACGACACATCCACCGCGTCGGCCATCAGCGGCGCTACGACCTCGCCCCAATGCAGCCGACTACTTTGGTTCCGGTAGCGTCTCTGCATTCGATCGAGAGTCTGCGCGGCCTGATAGTATGTATCATGAGCTGCTTCCAGGTCAGGCACGAAGTTCCCACGAACGGCTCCACGTGAACTAAGAGTACGTGCTCTTCCCCAGAGTGACTGAAGCCAGATAGGGTCGGAAAGGCTATTGTTTGACGATGGAGTATTTGGTGCAGAGCGCTCTCGCTTATGCGCATGATTAGCGATAAGAGCCTTGTCGTAATTATCGAGTGCACGTTCAAACGAAGCTTGCCTACCATAAATGTTTCCAATTTCGTTGTAGTGGGTCGCAACGAGCGGATGATGTTCTCCGTATTTGTCCGTTCTGTGACTCAGGGCCTTATAATGAAAGTCGAGCGCGAGTGCAGATAACCCTAATGAATCGTATGTAGTGCCGAGCAAGTGGTAGGCCGATGACACATATGGATCCTGCTCGCCGGTAGTCGACTGGAAAATCAGGAGGGCCTTCTCCAGGTTCGTGAGCGCCTCGCCGTGGGCCCCCAGAACGTTCATAATTCCCCCTAACACCTTGTACTGATTTGCCACATATGGATGTTGTTCTCCGACGGCTGCGATGAAAGCGCGGAGTGCTTTTTCGTAGTAGCCTCGTGCCTGGTTGTACTCACCCCTGCGTGAGAACACCGTTCCGATGTTATTGAGGTAGATCGCCACATTGCGGTTGTTCTCGCCAAACTGTTCTCTCCGCATGCGTAGTCCGCTTTGCAGGTATCGGAGGGCGCGATCGTAATCGCCTATCCTCATGTACGCAACGCCGAGATTGTTGAAGTTGTTAGTGAGTGCTGGATCATCCGCGCCGCCGAGCGCCTGACGGATGCTCAATGATCGTTCATAAAAGGGGATAGCGGCTTCAGGGTTACCGATTTCCACATGTACGATCCCAAGGTTATTTAGAATCGCTGCGACCAGGTGTTGCTTCTCACCAAAGGCGCGATCAGCGATCTCAAGCGCCTTTTGATGTGCCTCCAAAGCTTGCGTGTAGTCTCCACGAAGTCGGTAAGCCTCGCCCAGATTCTTTAGTGTCTCGGCCACCGCTGGATGCCTGCGGCCAAGCATAGATCGGTTAATCCTCAAAGCCGGTTCGAGGATTTCAACTGCCAAGTCGTATTTTCCCGTTTCCGTGTAGAGATAGCCGAGATCGGTGTACACCGCCGCAACGTCGGAATGCTCCTCGCCCCAGACATTACGAAGAATGCCAAGCGCCTCATTGAAAAAGCGTTCAGCGCGTTGGTAGTCGCCTGTGAACAGACACGCGATAGCCAAGCCGACGTAGCTTTCCGCTACGTCAGGGTGTTCATCACCAAACGCTAGGACACGTATATCAAGCGCCTTTTTGTGGGCTTCGAGTGCACGTTCGTAACTGTGCTCCTTTATATGGAGCCGGCCAAGACTGGTAAACGCGTCGCCAAGCACGGGATCAGAATCGTCCAACTGGGTCGAAGCGATGTCCAGCGCATGGTTCAGAATTCCACGTGCCTGGTCAAATTGCCCCAAGTTTATCAAGCAGCCGGCTTTCCCGGCGTCGCAACGGACAACGCCCGACCAGTCTTGTACGGCTTCGTAGTGGTTACTCGCAAGCTCAAAGTATATCGCAGCGCTGTCGTAACGAGCTTCTTTCGCGAGGTATTCGGCTCGTTGCACCAGACGCCGCGCGTAGGCAGTGTCGGCCTTAATTTTCGGACCGATTTCAATCGCCTCCTGATGCGAATCCGCACTTGAACAGCCGAACATCGTGAAGAGTTGAATAGCGGCGAGAATGACGACGAATCGCGCGGCCATACCAATAACTGGTTTGTATCGGAGCCAAGTGCACGGGCATCAGACGACGCCGCCGGTCCCCACTGCCAGATCGTTGGGCGATTTTCAATTACGACATTTTACCTATCAGCAGAAAGAGGAAGGATCGAATTCATGATTGAATCCATGGCCGTTGCGCAGCCATACAATGCGAGGGCACAAATTTCGACGAATGCTGAAGTTAGTGATACCAACTAGCGGACCGCGTAGATTCGCGGGATTTTCGACCAGGGCAGCGCCTTGACTATCACTCTTCGTTATGACCGAGTTATTCTACGGAACGGCGATATACCGCCCCATCGTGAGTTATGAGTGAAACGAGACGTGCCTGTGGACAGCACCATGATAAGGCAGGTGTCGTCCGTACCTATTTAACGAACGGTAGGGGTAAGAAGTGCGACCTGACTAAATACGTACACCGCATCCAGGAACCAACCAGGATGCGGTGCAACGTAAGTTCTTAACTCGCCGCCTTGACGAACCACCATGGAGGTATCTTCCGTCGAACTGGTAGGTAGGAGTTCAGGAGCTACCGGAAGACGTCTCAGGTGAAGTCAAGTTACCAAGGCAAGAATTATCCATCTGTTAATAAGAAGCGTGCCAAACTAGACTTGTCGGAGCGATACTCGAGTTATTCAACCCCTGTCGTGACTTGTTAGCGTCAAAAAAGAGGAAGTTTCTACACGGCACGCCGGGAAAAAACGAAATGTCTAACGTCACGCGGGGCACAAACCGATGCGAGAGGTTTGGAAGAACGAAGGCCGGATGGCGAAACCGCCACCCGGCCTTGTAGCAACTTTCAGATCCTCGAGCGATCAGAACCGGCCAAAGGGCCAATCTATGAGCGATTCACAAGTATTGGTGGAGTGTGACCGCTCAAAATCGTGACCGCCATAGATCAGTCGTTGTTGTTGTGGTCGCTGCCACCACCACCCGTTCCACCGCCGGTTTCTCCTCCAGCCTTATCGTTGTTGTTGTGGTCGCTGCCACCACCACCCGTTCCACCGCCGGACTCCGTTCCATAAGCTTCAAATTCCGGGCCGCTGAGAGTGTCAGCAGAGCAGCCGGTGAGTGAAAGGCTAACACCCGTGACAAGCATCAGTGAGAACGCCACAGATGCGATGAGGCGAACAAGGCTTTTCATGGTAACCCCTGTTTAGAAATGAACTTAACTCCTACCAGGGGCAAAGATACGTTTCTGGCAGGCTTGTGTCAAATAAAGATGAAGAAGCATTTAGCGACTTAAGTTGAAAACGTCTAAATCCGATGACTTAATGTCTGCTATGCGGCAATTTATGTCCGCAATGGGAGCCTTAATATTTGGTTCGGAAGGCTGATACTAAACAGGCACTCAACGACCGCGACCGTGTACGAGAGCACTTCACTCTCGTGTCGCCGCGCCCTCCGCCCTAAATATTGGCTGAATGCGAAGCCGAGCAAAACTTACATATATAAGGTGGGTTTGCATACTCATTCCCGTCGTGTCGTATGCTCAAGAGTCCGGCTACGAGCGGGAACTTGGTTTGCCGTTTTATTCTGAGCACTTCGCGCCGCGTGATTACCGAGCACATCCTCAAAACTGGTGCGTTGCTCAGGACACACGCGGCGTTGTTTATGTCGGCAACTACGATGGCATTCTAGCATATGACGGCTCGTCGTGGCAGCTCATACCTACGCTTTTTAACACCACCGTTCGTTCAATGGCTGCTGACGACGACGGGAGGGTATACGTTGGTTTGCAGGGGGATTTCGGCTATGTGACAGCCGACACACTCGGCCGCTTAACGTATGCCTCTTTGGGCAGACACGTTTTATTCGAGACCGATGAATACTGGGACGTTTGGGGTACACACGTGATCGGCAACGATGTGTTCTTTCAGACGAAGACCCGATTGATTCGTTGGGATGGGCACTCCTTCAAGATTTGGACTACAGTCAACGGCTATCATACATCATTCAGTGTTGGTGATGTCCTATATCTCCGAGAAAAGAACGAGGGCCTAATCAAGGTTGAAGGCGACGAGCTGATTCGAGTCCCGGGTGGCGAAGTTTTTGCCAACGAAAGGATCTTCATGTTAGAAGAGCATCCTCACGGCGGACTAATTATCGCAACAGAGAACAAGGGACTGTTTCACCTGGCCGATGGACATTCCAGACAACTGAAAACTGAGATTGACGACTGGATGTCCGGGTACAGGTTATATCACGGCACCAGTCTTGAAGGTGGATTTTACGCCCTCGGCTTCTTGGACGGCGGCGGACTCGCGGTGATTGATTCAAATGGCCGTCTAATTGACGCGTTGTCAGAAGGAAACGGACTTCCTGACGGTTGGGTCAATCATGTTTTTCAAGATCGACAAGGAGGTCTGTGGCTAGGGCTTAATAATAAAGGAATAATGCGAGTTGATTTCCCGTCAGCTCTCACTCGCTATAACAGCAACAATGGTCTAGATGGAGTAATCAACGACATACGTCGCGTTGAACGCGATATCTATGTGGCAACTAGCGCCGGTCTTTTCCGCCTTCTCCCTGTATCTGAAGTAGAAGAGCGACCAATTTTCGAGCGCATAAGTGGTGTTAGCGCGGCCACCAGTATTTTAGCTGTGCAAGCAGGAATTTTGGTGTCGACTCATCAAGGAGTCATGTACGTCGGCCGGGACGGCGATGTTAATGAGGTCGCGACCGGCGCCTATTTTTCGTTGGTACAGTCGGAGAACCATTCCGAAGTTGTATTCCTCGGATCGAAGACGGGCATTTCGATGCTCAAATTCGACGGCCAATACTGGCATCAGGACGGTGAATTACTAACGCTTAATAAGGAAGTATACTCGCTTGGCGAAGTGAATGAGAGGACACTTTGGCTCAGCACCCGTGAGAATGAAGTATATCGCGTTCGTCTATCCGCCACCACTCGGACCGTCGAGGATCTAGCAAAATTTGAGCTTCCAGGCGACAAGATTAGTGGTCAGATCGCCGTCACCATTGTTGAAGATCGCGCTGTATTTGCAAGCACGAGTGGATTACTGCTTCCCGAGGAAGAGGATGGTACAAAGCGCTTGCGATTACTTAAAGAAGGCTCAGGCGCAGATACTCTACTCTATTACAAATTGATGGAGAACGGAGACGTCTGGAAGGTGTATCCGGACCGCGTTACCGTCTCCAAAATCGTTGACGGAGAGTATAGCGTTTCTGCTCCGCCAGTTTTAAGTAAGCTTCACTGGCGCAATCCAGTTCGATTCACCGTCGACTCTTCCGCTATTGTGTGGATTTCCACAGGAAGTACGCTTGTTAGGTACGATCCAAGCCTTGCCGATCAATCGAGATATGAAGCTCATTTTCCAGCGCTACTGCGACGAATTACGGACATCGATTCAAATCACGACCTCCATCACGGCGCTTTTGTAGGAGCTAACGGCGAACTCACGGCTACGCAGGAGGCGTCGCTTGTGCCGACTCTGGCATTTGAACAGAACGCATTGCAGTTTGAGTTCACACTACCGAGTTACAATGACGTTTCGGGCAACGAATTTCAATATTACCTCGAGGGTAAGGATAAGGATTGGTCGGAATGGATCTCTGGAAATAGCAAAAATTACACTAATCTCGGCGAAGGGACATATCGCTTTCACATCCGGGGGCGGAATGCGCAGGGGTTTGTTTCTCCGGAGAGCGTGTATGCCTTTACCGTGCTGCCGCCCTGGTACCGCTCGATCTGGGCGTACAGTGCGTATTTTTTAGGGTTGGTGGGGCTTGGGCTGTTTGCGCAGCGGCATCGCAGAATCGTCGCCGAGAATAAGAAGGCCAAAGAACAAGCTAAGGAGCTTGCAAAGGAGCGCGAGGTTAACGAGCGGCTCAATGATCTGAACCGCCGGCTGCAGCAGGCGAACGAAAGCCTCCTCCAGGCAGACCGACTCAAGGACGAGTTTCTCGCGAACACGTCGCATGAGCTGCGAACGCCGCTGACGGGCATATTAGGCTGCGCATCGATTCTTCGTGAGGAGGTCACGGAAGATCAGACGGAATTCATCGACATGATCGATGAGAACGGCCAGCGACTTCTTCATACGCTCGACTCGCTGCTGGATCTGGCGCGCCTGCGGGCCGGTCTCATGGAACTTCAGTGCGAGGATCTCGATATCGGCGAATTGGCGTTCGGGGTAGCTCGAGGCTACGTGCCCGACGTCGAGAAAAAAGCCGTCAACATAGACGTCAACGTTCACGGCGAGGTGAGGGCGTGGATCGACGAGCACTGCCTCGAGTGCGTTCTGAATCACCTTATTGGTAATGCCGTTAAGTTTACGGACGACGGGCAGGTTGACGTGTCCGTCAAACGTGACGTAGATAACATTGTCCTTGCCGTCGCGGACACCGGCATCGGTATCGATGAAGAATTCCTGCCCTTCCTGTTCGACGAATTCAAACAAGAGTCGACAGGTCTCACGCGCTCGCACGAGGGCAACGGGTTGGGACTCGCCGTAACGGCGCGCCTCGTCGATCTGATGGGCGGCGAGATCGAGGTCGAGAGCCGGAAGGGCGTCGGAACGACGTTCACCGTATATCTTCCGGTACGGAGCGCGCCCGGCACCGGGCGTGGTGACGGTCAGACGACTTCCGTTCCAAAACTCGACGTCAGATCGCCCGAGGAAGAGTCGGACCGCGCGGCGGCTTGAGGCGGTCGCCCCATCAGACCTTCGAAGTAAGTGCGCACGTACGTATCTTAACTTAAAGGGCCGGACATCTTCTAGCCACACCGACTTGCCATGCCGGCGACTTCAACCGGCCAATCCTATCTATGAGGCAAATCTGGAAAGTCTGGGGCGTCTTCTGGACGATGCTCACCCGGACCCTGTACACGCAGTGGGCGGTCCGGAAGCTTCCGGAGGAAGACAGCGCCGCTTTCCGCGCTCGCGCGCAGATGACAGGATGTAGACGGCTGTGCCGGATTCTCGGTATCGATCTTCACGTGATCGGGTCGCGCCCCTCCGGACGGGGGCGGCTCGTCGTCTGCAATCACTTCGGTGTCCTCGATCCCATTATCCTCGCCGCCGCGATGCCCCTCTCCTTCGTCGCTAAAGCCGAGATGGAGAACTGGCCCTTCATCGGATGGGTATGCCGCGTATTCGGCGTACAATTTGTCCAACGGGAGCGGCGCACGACGGTGAAGCAATTTACAGCCATGATTCAGAAACGTCTCGAATTAGGCGTCGACGTTCTGGCCTTTCCGGAAGGCACGACGAGTCCCGACGAACGCATCATGCGGTTTAAAACCGGCGTGTTTGAGGCCGTTTCCCACGAGGAGAACCAGCATGTTCTGCCGGTGTACCTGAGAGCCGTCTCAGTGAATACAGAGCCGGCCGTGGGCGAGGTGCGCAGGCAGATCGTCTGGTCGGATCCCGATCTTCCGTTCGCCAGGCATTGCTGGGAGGTGGCGGGGCTTCGCCGGATCGGAATGGAAGTAGCAATCGGCATCCCGATACCGGTCGACGGACGAGATCGCAAGCAGTTGGCACAAGTTGCCCGCGAGGCGGTTGAAGCACTTCGGGATGGAAAGGCCGTCTCAACTTCGCCTCATCCGCATCGTTATGAGTGACACGCCAAAAAACCGAAGCATCGGGATCCTGGTCGGAATAGGACTGATCCTCGTTGGGCTGGGAGCCGGCATCCTCACGATGCTTCTGCTCGACGAGAAGCCGGTTTATGCACCGGCCGAGAACCGCGTCGTTGAACGCGTTCAGCTCGGTCAGAATGAGCGGGCCGCGGAGATGCCGACGCCGGATTCGGCGTCGCTTGATATTTTGGAGCCGCAAATGCTCAACCGGATATTCAAGCGGGTCGCCGATCACGTCACGCCCGCCGTCGTCTACATCCAGGTCGAAGTCCCGATTTCGAAGGACGGCGGGAGCGATTGGCCGCACTATTTTGACGAGGACACGAGGCGGCGCTTCTTCAGGGACGAGCCCAGGCGGCAGAGCGTGGGCAGCGGCGTTCTGGTGAGTAACCAGGGACATATCGCGACGAACTACCATGTGGTTCAGAACGCGGAGAACATCCAGGTAACCCTCTCCGACAAACGCCTCTACGATGCCCGCATCGTCGGCACCGATCCATCGACAGACCTTGCCGTCCTGAAAATCGAGGACGGCGATGGTCTACCCGTCGTATCGTTTGGGAATTCGGATGAGGTACAGGTAGGAGAATGGGTCATCGCCGTCGGCAATCCGTTTCGCCTCACCTCGACGGTAACGGCCGGCATTGTTAGTGCCCTCGGTCGGCAAGTGAACATCATTGAGGATAGCTTTCGAATTGAAGATTTCATCCAGACGGATGCCGCTATCAATCCCGGCAATTCCGGAGGCGCGCTCGTAAATCTAGACGGTGAGCTGGTCGGGATCGCAACGGCGATTGCGACGGAAACGGGGTCTTACGAAGGCTATGGGTTCGCCGTACCGGTGAATCTGATGGAACGCGTTGTGGAGGACCTGATTGAGCACGGCGAAGTCCAGCGCGGATTTCTGGGAGTTGAGATCCAGGACATCGATGCGCGCGTTGCACGGAGGCTCGGCATGGATCGGATTATGGGCGTATATGTGAACAGTGTCACGCGTGATGGGGCCGCGTCGGCGGCCGGATTGGAATCCGGCGACGTGCTCCTCTCGATCGACGGCAGAGCGGTGGATGCACCGAACGAGTTGCAGAGCGCCGTTGCGAGGAAGCGTCCCGGAGACGTCCTCGAGGTCAGCGTGTGGAGGCGAGGCAACGTACAGAATACGGAAGTAACTCTTTTGGGCCGGGATGCTCCCGCCTATGAGCGGTGGTTCAGTGAGTTTCAGCGTGAAGAAATTCGGCCCGAGCCGAGACCGCGACCGGAGTCCAGGCAAGACAACGTATTCGAGCTCGGGGAATGGGGGCTCGGTCTGCGTGAGGTCACGCGGCGGGAGCTCGGCCTGTTCGGCGTCGAGTCGGGGTCCTACATTGCCTACGTGGAAAACGGGAGTCTCGCGGACGCGGCCGGTCTCCCGCACGACGTCGTCGTCACGGAGATCTCAGGGGAGGAAGTAACCTCAACGGAGCACGCCATTCGCCTGTTGGAAGAAGCGTCCGAGTTTGAGGAATCCATCCTATTCAGGATCAAACGGCGAAGCGGCCTCACGGCGTTTTACGAGATGGACCTACCGGTACCAGCGGGATAAGCATGATTCGATATTTAACCGCAGGTGAATCTCACGGTGAGGCGCTGATCGGTATTGTCGAGGGATTGCCGGCAGGCGTTCCTGTGACGGAAGACGATATTAATGTTCACCTCGCACGTCGATGGCTCGGCTACGGGCGAGGTGGTCGTTCCAAATTTGAACGCGACCACGTACACATCTATTCGGGCGTTCGCTTCTCCAGGTCGATGGGCAGCCCTATCGCGCTGCGCCTCGATAACGCTGCGTATACGAAGGACCGATCCGGCTGGCCGGAAGTGATGGCCGTATCCGGAACCGGCGAAGGCGTCGAGAAGGTCACACTTCCGCGCCCCGGGCATGCGGATCTAACCGGACTTCAGAAGTACGGCTTCGACGACATCCGCCCGGTCATCGACAGGGCAAGTGCTCGCGAGACGGCGATGCGTGTTGCCTGCTGTACGCCGGCGCGGCGGCTGCTCAAGGAATTCGGCATCGAGGTCGGAAGCCATGTGGTCCGGCTCGGTGAGGTCGGTTTTCGTGATTCTGAATCCTACGCCGAGCGCATGGCTGCGCTGCTGGAGAACGGAGCGGAGTCGCTTTTCCGGGCGGCCGATGCTTCGGAGGTTCGCATGCTTGACCAGGAGATGTCGGATCGCTGTACGGCGCACATTGACGACGCGAAAAGGCGCGGCGACTCGCTCGGCGGCGTCTACGAAGTCGTTGTGACGGGTGTACCTGTGGGCCTTGGCTCGTACGTACAATGGGACCGTCGCCTCGACGGACAGCTTGCGCAGGCCGTTATGTCCATTCAGGCTCAAAAGGCCGTTGAAATCGGCGACGGGGTGCTTGGCGCATCTCGCCCCGGCTCGAGGGTCCATGATGAGATCGTTCGGAGTGGCGACGGCTACCCACGGCGGACCAACCGCGCTGGTGGTATTGAAGGAGGGATGTCGAACGGTATGCCTATTATCGTTCGTGGGTACATGAAGCCCATTCCCACGCTCATCAAACCGCTTGACTCAGTCGATGTGGCCACGGGGGAAGTACAGCCCACGCGCTACGAGCGCAGCGACGTCACCAGTGTTCCGGCGGCATCTACGGTTGCCGAAGCCACGGTAGCTTTTGTGATCGCCAACGCTTTCCTGGAGAAGTTCGGCGGCGACAGTCTCGAAGAAATCCGATCGCGATTCACGGAATAACCGTAGACTCTGCCGGCCGGAGCCATTGCGTCACGTCACGGGGTTGACGTAGTCCGTTTATGAATTCGGATAAAAATATTTCGGATACCATTTCCACATCCGACGAGACAGTCCCTTCGGAGGGGGCGGATCGCGCGGCGGATTCGCCTGAGACAGGAATCCTGCGCCGGCTCCTGGCACAGAAGGACGACGTCCTGCGTCTATTGAAGGACGTGGCTCTCGCCATGAACGAGGCTTCGTCCGCCGACCACGCGCTTCAGTACGTCGTCGAGCGAATCTGTGCGTTTAAGGGGTGGCCTGTAGGCCACGTCTATCTCGTTTCGCCGACGCAGCATGATCTTCTGATCCCGACATCCATCTTTCACTTCGACGATCCCGGTCGCTTTGAGGCTTTTCGAGCAGTTACGCTGGACACGAGCTTCCGAAAGGGTGAGGGCCTTCCGGGCCGCGTAATGGCGAAGCAGGTGCCCCTGTGGATAGAGGATGTGTCGAATGATGATAATTTTCCACGCGCTCGTCTGGTGGAGGAGATCGGTATCTCGAGCGGCTTTGCGTTTCCGCTCCTCATGGGCGACAGGGTGATAGGAGTGCTTGAATTCTTTTCGAGTGAAGCGGTAGAGCCGGACTATGATCTGCTTGATGCCATGGCGAACGTCGGAGCGCAGCTGGTCCGGGTCATCGAGCGCGAGCATGCTGCGGAGGCCATTCGGGCTTCGGAGGAGCGTCTGAGGGCATTGACGGGGTCGATGAATGAGGCCATCATCACCGCTGACGAGAGCGGGCGGATCACCGGGTGGGGTGGTGGCGCTGAGCGGATCTTCGGCTATTCTGAGCAGGACGCTCAAGGCCGCGACCTTGTCATGCTGATGCCGCAGCGGTACGTCGATCCGCACCGCGCGGGCATGGCACGTTTCCACGCAACCGGCGAAGCGCGCCTCATTGGCGATACGATTCAGGTCGAAGCCGAGCGCAAAGACGGCACCGAGTTTCCCGTCGAATTATCCCTGTCGACGTGGCAGGCCGGCGGCGAGCGCTTTTTTACGGCCGTGATCCGCGACGTCACAGAGAGGAAGGAGGCGGAGAACAGGCTCCGCGAGCGCGATCTTCAGCTCGAGAGGGCCCAGCGGATCGCGCATCTTGGGAGCTGGCATTTCGACGTAGCACACGGCCGCATCGCATGGTCGGACGAGCTGTGTCGTATTTATGGGATTGCGCCGGGTGCAGAGCCCACTTTCGAAGAGTACATCGGGATGATTCACCCCGATGATCGGGAGCGCGCCGTCGCCATCGCGAAGCAAGCGTTGGAAACGCAAGAACCCTTCAGTTTTTACCATCGGATCGTTCGGCGATCGGATGGCGAAGAGCGGATCCTGCATGGGGAAGGCGAAGTTGTCGCTGATGATGCCGGCCATCCCGTGCTCATGTTCGGTACCGGCCTCGACGTGACCGAATTGAAGCGCGCTGAGGAAAATCTACGCGAACGCGAGCGGCTCTTCCGGTTGCTGGCGGAGAACATGACGGACATCATCCTTCTCCAGGACCCCGCTGGCGATGTTCTCTACGCAAGCCCTTCCTGCGAGCGCGTGCTCGGCATCGATGCGGATGCGTTGAAGGGGCGAAATCTATTTGAGCGGCTGCATCCATCCGACGAAGAACGACTGCGAAGGGGCGCCCACCAGCACATGCTCGAGGGGAAGCCCTATACGCAGACGATCGTTCGAGCGCGCCGGGAGGCGGGGAACTTCGTCTGGCTGGAGTTGGCCAGCAAGCCCATCTACGGCGAGGACGGTGCCGTGGAGCACATCCTGGCCAGCGCGCGAGACGTGACGGAACGCATCAAGGCAGAAGAGGAGGCATCTCGCAGCCGGAGTCAGCTTGAAACGCGAAATCGAGAGCTCCAGGATTTTGCATACGTCGCATCGCACGACCTTCAGGAACCGCTGCGAAAGATCCAGGCGTTCTCGGATCTTCTAGAAGACGACTATGGACACAAGCTCGATGAAGAGGGCCTCGGCCATATCGAACGTATCAAGGATGCCGCGGTCAGGATGTCGACGCTCATCAGCGACCTACTTCAGTTCTCCAGAATCACTACGCGAGGCGAGCCGTTCTCAAAGATCGATCTGAACGAGGTGATCGACGGCGTGCTCTCCGATCTCGAGGTCGCCGTCTCGGAGGCCGATGCCGAAATCGTCGTGGAGGATCTTCCAGAAATCGAAGCCGACGCTCTTCAGATGCGGCAGCTTTTTCAGAACCTGATCGGCAACGGGCTAAAGTTTCGTCAGGACGGCGTTCGGCCGCGGATTCGAGTCGCGGCCTCCATCAGCAAGAGCCGAACCGAACCGCGCGGCGGCCCGTCGGAAGTGTGCCGGATCTCAGTGGCGGATAACGGCATCGGATTTGATGCGAAGTACGCCGACCGTATTTTTAAGCCGTTTCAGCGTCTGCACCATCGACGAGCGTATGAAGGTACGGGGATGGGACTTGCCATATGCCGCCGAATCGTGGAGCGGCATGACGGCGCGCTTACCGTCGAAAGTGCCCCGGATAAGGGGGCGACATTTACCGTTGAGCTTCCCGTTCGCCGAAGTGTGAGCACGTAAGATGAAGGCTCGTTGTGTGAGCACGTGTTGCAATCTCGACGGGAATTATTCGTATCGTGGTTGAACCCACCTAGAACGATTTCGAATGAATGAAAGCCCTGAAGATCAGATATGCATCCTTCTCGCAGACGACGATCCGGACGACAGGATGCTGACGCAGCGGGCACTGAAGAAGAGCCGCCTCGCCAATACCCTCTTCATGGTGGAAGACGGTGAAGAACTTTTGCGATACCTACGTCGAAAGGGCGAGTATTCCGATCCGGAAAAATCACCGCGGCCGGGACTCATTCTCCTGGATCTGAATATGCCGCGCAAGGATGGGAGGGAGGCCCTCAAGGAGATCAAGTCGGATCCACTGCTCCGGCGCATTCCCGTCGTGATTCTCACGACGTCCGAAGCCGAGCAAGATATCTTGCGTAGTTATGATCTCGGCGTTAACGCGTTCGTGACGAAGCCGGTAACGTTCGAAGGGCTCGCGACCGCCATCCGCACGATTGGCGACTTCTGGTTCGAAATTGTGAGGCTTCCCCGAGAAGTCTGAGAGACCCCGTAGTGAGACGTTGTGAAATGATATCGAGGTATTATGGCGGATAAAGAGCAAATCGACGTCTTGATCATTGAGGACGATGAGGACGATTTCTTCATCGCGCGGAGTCTTCTCTCGAAAACGTCTGCGCTGAAGTGCAACCTCGAATGGGCTCGGGACTTTGACGAAGGGCTTGCGACGCTGATGTCGAATCGGTACGACGTCTGTCTCGTCGACTACCGTCTTGGCGCCCGAGACGGTCTGCAGCTGCTGCACGAGGCCGACGAACGCGGTGTCGAAACG
Source organism: uncultured Rhodothermales bacterium (assembly GCA_964487555.1). Taxonomy (GTDB): domain Bacteria; phylum Bacteroidota; class Rhodothermia; order Rhodothermales; family VXPQ01; genus CAZART01. The sequence continues at coordinate 62,656 of CAZART010000007.1, read as the reverse complement.
CCCATGATTCTTCTGACGGGTCAGGGCGACTACGAGGTCGACATCAAGGCTATGATGGCCGGTGCCGCCGACTACCTTGTAAAGGGCCAGATCGATGCGCAGCTTCTTGAACGTTCGATCCGATATGCCCGGGAGCGTCGACGCGCCGAAGAACGCATCCGGGAGCAGGCCGCATTTCTCGACAAGGCACGAGATTCCATCTCGGCCTACGACCTCGGACGTAACGTCATTTACTGGAACAAGAGCGCCGAGCGCCTGACGGGATATTCCGAGGAGGAGATCAAGAACCTCTCGTACGATGCCCTATTTGACGCCGACAAAGTCAAGGTCGAAAGGGCGTGGGACGCGGTTTTGTCGAAAGGCGAATGGAGCGGCGATCTGCGCCAGCTCACAAAAAATGGAGAGGAGCTGATTGTCGAATCTCGGTGGACGCTGGTACGTGACAACGCCGGAAATCCACGATCCGTTCTCGTGATTAATACGGACGTCACGGAACGAAAGCGCCTCGAATCCCACTTCCTTCGCGCGCAGCGGATGGAGAGCATCGGAACGCTGGTGGGCGGGATCGCGCACGACCTGGGAAACCTCCTCGTTCCCATTTTGCTCGGCGTGAAGGTGCTCGGACAGCGCCATAGTGGAGACGAAAAGACCATGCGAACGCTCGATATGATCAGGCGGTCGGCCCAGCGCGGTTCCGATATGGTCAAGCAGGTTCTGGCATTCGCACGAGGCGTGGAGGGCGAGCGTGTGAAGCTGAACCTCCAACACGTCATTCGGGAGGTGGAGCGCATTACGGACGAGACGTTTCCGGCCGGCATAGCCGTCAACATTGCCGTCCCGGACGCGTTGCCGCTGGTCACCGGTGATTCGACGCAGCTTCAACAGGTGCTGATGAACCTCTGCGTCAATGCTCGCGACGCCATGCCCGCTGGCGGAGAGCTTGCCGTCCAGGCCGACGTCGTCGAAATAGACGAGGAAGTTTCACGGACGAATCCCGACGCCGAGCCCGGCGAATACGTGCAGATTTGCGTGCAGGACTCGGGCGAAGGCATTCCGGCGGACGTGCTCGACAAGGTGTTTGAACCCTTCTTCACCACGAAGCCGAGCGGAAAGGGTACCGGTCTGGGCCTTTCGACCGTTTATAGCATCGTTAAGAGTCACGGCGGGTTCGTGGACGTCAAGAGTGAGCAGGGCCGCGGTACCATGTTTTCGGTCTTCATTCCTACGGACGGCGAAGAAGGGGGCCAGTCCGCTGAGGACGAGTCACCTTTTAGCGAGACCGGCGACGGGGAAACGATTTTGCTGGTGGACGACGAGGAGTTCATCCTTGAAACCGCCTCAGAGACGCTGGCAGAGGCCGGCTACAACGTGCTCACGGCTGAGAACGGGCGCGAAGCATTGCAGATCTACAAGAGCAAGGCTGACGACGTAGATCTCATTATCACGGATCTCATGATGGCGGACGGAGATGGATTCGAACTGATCCGGTCGATTCGCCGTTTCGATCCCAGCGTTCCCGTCATTGCGGCGAGCGGCATGGCGACGAACAAGGCGCAGGAGGCCCTGGATGACGGCGCCGATCTTTTCGTGGCTAAACCTTTTACGGCCGAAAAGCTCTTGACCGCGATCCACGACGTTCTGCCGAAGCGCCGCGGGGCTACCGTTTAAGAGGCTATTGACCGGCTCATCTTCATGCGGCGCCCGTGGATACTTCTTGCCCTGGCGATTCTGGTGACGGCCGGCGCCGTACTGCTGTACTTCTATTACACCCCATCGCGCCAGATTGAAGCCGAAGTGCCGGCAACCGAGGAGGTCGTCCAGGCGATTGACGAGGTCCTGGTGGCTCAAAACGAGGCCATCGAGCGGATCGCGAAGGGGTTTGAAGCCATCGACGATCTCAAAACAGCGCAGGAGCTTCAGCTCCGTCGCTATCGAAACGCCGACCACCTACAGCGAGCCCGCAGCCTCGGCGTAGGGCGCGTCTCAGGACAAGACCAGATCGAACGACTTGTCGAGCAAAACCGCCTCGTCCGCCTCCAGGACACGACGAAGTTCTACTATCTGCAGGATTTCGATTATTCGGTTCCCTTCGTCACGCCCGACGCAGCGCGCCTGCTCACGTTGATAGGCGAACGGCTCCATGAAGAGCTGCGCAGCGCCGATCTTCCACTGTATCGCTTCAACATCAGCTCTGTGCTGCGTACGGCCGCTAATCAAGAAGCCCTTCGACGCGAAAATCCCAATGCGACATTTGGCGTTTCGGCACATGAGTTCGGGACGACACTCGACATCGTGGTCCATATCTACGACTACGTGCCACGTCCGGAGGATGCGCTGCCGGGTACTCCGTATCCGCCGCTGAACGAGCGTCTCGACCTCATGCGCACGCGTATGTACGAAGCGCTCGGTATGCGGTACTGGCGACACCTGAAGGGCCTACTCGGCCGCATCCTGATCGACCTTCAGCGTGAGGGATTGGTCATGGTTACGCTCGAGCGGCAGCAGCCCGTATTTCACATCACGGTGGCTCGTCGCATCGAGGAGAGCTCGTAGGCGACCATTTCCGGACGCTGGGAGGTGGGAATATTTCACGCGTGCGGGCGTAGTGTGTTAGCGCCACGACGCGGTACGCGCGCCGTTGCGGCACCCGCGCCGTCAGGACGTCTTCCGTCGTTTGGATTCAAATCCATCATACCGATATAAAATTTTCAGCATGTTGACACAGGACGAGATCAGCCAGGCTGCTGCAGAGAAGGCGGAGAGCGCAGACGAGACGAAGCCGAGCACGGCCTACGATCCGACAGAGATTGAGGAGAAGTGGTACCGATTCTGGGAGGATCACGACTTCTTCAAGACCGACGTTAATCCCGAAAAAGAGCCGCACGTCATCGTGATGCCGCCGCCCAACGTGACCGGGCAGCTGCACATGGGCCATGCGCTCCAGGACACGATTCAGGATGCAATCACGCGCCTTCGCCGGATGCAGGGCTACGAAGCGCTCTGGCTGCCGGGGCTGGATCATGCGGGAATCGCCACGCAGAACGTCGTCGAGCGGACGCTCAAAGAAACGGAGGGCAAGACGCGACATGATCTGGGACGGGAGGCGTTTATCGAACGCGTCCGGCAATGGAAGAGCGAGTACGGTGGGAAGATCCTCCACCAGAAGCGGCGTTTGGGCGACTCATGCGACTGGTCGAAGGAGCGCTTTACGATGGACGAAGGCTTCACGCGCGCCGTGATGGACGTTTTCGTCAAGCTTTATAACGACGGATTGATCTACCGCGGCGACTACCTCGTCAACTGGTGCCCCGTAGACATGACGGCGCTCTCCGATGAGGAGGTCGACAATGTGCAGCGGAAGGGGCATCTCTGGTACGTCCGCTATCCGCTGGCGGACGGCTCCGGCCATATTACGATCGCCACGACACGTCCTGAAACGATGCTGGGCGATACGGGCGTCGCCGTGCATCCCGAGGACGAACGCTACGGCGATCTCGTCGGCAAGCTGGCCATGCTCCCGCTGCTGGGCCGCGAAATTCCGATCATTGCGGACGAGTACGTCAAGTCCGACTTCGGCGCCGGCGCGCTGAAAATCACGCCGGCGCACGACAAGAACGATTTTGAGATCGGCAAGGAGCACGATCTCGAGACGATCAACATCATGAATCCGGACGGGACGATCAACGAGAACGGTGGTCCCTATGCAGGCATGGATCGGTTCGAGGCACGTAAGAAGATTGTCGAGGATCTTGAGGCGCAGGGGCTCCTCGAGCGTGTGGAGGAATACGAGCACGCCGTGCCCGTCTCGAGCCGCTCGAAATCTATCGTCGAGCCGCTCATCTCGCGGCAATGGTTCGTGAAAATGAAGCCGCTCGCCGAGCCTGCGCTCGAGGCGGTTCGCAGCGGTGAGATCACCTTTCATCCCCAGCGTTGGGCGAACGAATACTTCCGGTGGCTGGAGAACATCCGGGACTGGACGATTTCCCGCCAGCTATGGTGGGGACACAGGATACCCGTGTGGTACTATACGGATGAGAGCGGAGAGAGGGAAGAGGAGAGAGGATATGTGGTATCGGTAGATCAGCCGGAAGAGGGGATGGTGCAGGATGAAGATGTGTTGGACACCTGGTTTTCTTCCTGGTTATGGCCTTTTGCGACCCTAGGATGGCCGAAGGAAACGGAAGACCTGAAGTACTTCTACCCGGGGCAGGTTCTCGTCTCGGGCTATGACATCCTCTTTTTCTGGATTTCGAGGATGATTATGGCCGGCTACTATTGCATGGGCGAGAAGCCGTACAGCGACATCTTCATTACGGGGATGATCAAGGATAAACTCGGCCGGTGGATGTCGAAGAGCCTCGGCAACGGCATCGATCCGCTCGACATGATCGGCCAGTACGGCGCCGACGCCGTCCGTTTTTCCCTGACGATCCTGTGCGCGCAGGGACAGGACATCAAGCTCGATCCGACGAAGTTCGAAATGGGCCGCAACTTCGCGAATAAGATCTGGAATGCCTTCAACGTATTTGGTCAGTTTATGGAGGACGGCCGCGATTACAGGCGTCGCCGTTCGTTCGAGGACCTTGAGCTGGTTGAGCGCTGGATTCTGCACCGTCTCAACGCCACGATCGGCGAGGTGGAAGCGGCGCTCGAGCGCTATCGGCTGAACGAGGCTCTCGGGCACATCTATGAGCTTTTCTGGAAAGATTACTGCGATTGGTATCTCGAGCTGATCAAGCCGCGATTCGGCGAACAGCCTGACGAGGAGAAAATTGCTCTCGCCGTCGAGGTCTACGAGAAGATGATCCAGCTGCTCCATCCGTTTATGCCCTTCATCACGGAGGAGCTGTGGTGGAAGCTTCGGCCGCGGAACGAAAACGACGCGCTGATCGTGGCCGATTGGCCGGCGATGAACGTCGATGAGACCGATCCGAATGCCGATGAGATTTTCGGGCTGCTCCAGGAGATGGTGTCGGGGATTCGTAATGTGAAGAGCGAATACAACGTCGCGCTGACGAAGGAGATTTCGGCAATCGTCAATTTGCCGAAGGGTACGGACGGCCTCGCGGATGCACTCTCCCACCACCGTGATTACTTCCGAAAGCTGGCCCGTGTTACGGAGCTCACGATTGGGCGCGGCCTCGAAAAACCGAAAGCGAGCGCCTCCGTAGTTGTCGGCCGCAACGAAATCTTCCTCCCCCTCGCAGGTATGATCGATCTCAACGTCGAACGCGAAAGGCTTCAGAAGGAGATTGAACAGAAGGAACAGTTTCTGGGCGGCGTCCAGAA
>CAZART010000007.1:0-57267 GCA_964487555.1 uncultured Rhodothermales bacterium | reverse complement strand
TCGGAACTGGATGCCGTGGCGTTTTACGACAAGCCCTTTCTCAAATTTGAGCGGCTGCTCGAAACGTATGTCGCCACCGCGCCGCGAGGTCTTCATTCGTTCATTAAGGCGATGCCGCTGTGGTTGAAGCAGAAAATCTGGATTCCGGACCTCATCTCGAAGGAGCTTGATTTCGGCGGCCCTGTGATCTACCCGGAGCATCACGAGAGCCACGCCGCGAGCGCCTTCTATCCGTCGCCCTTCGAAGAGGCGGCATTTCTTACCACGGACGGGGTGGGGGAGTGGACCACGACGTCGTACGGCATGGGGACGGGCGAGGGGTTACGGATCTTCAAGGAGATCCACTTTCCCCATTCTTTAGGGTTGTTGTACAGCGCGTTCACCTACTTCACCGGGTTCAAGGTCAACTCGGGTGAATACAAGCTAATGGGGCTGGCTCCGTATGGCGAGCCGGTTTACGAGCAGATGATCCGCGATCATCTTATTGACGTAAAGGAGGACGGGTCGTTCAAGCTCAACATGGAGTATTTCACCTACGCGCACGGTCTGACGATGACGGGCCGGAAATTCGCCGCGCTTTTCGGTGGTCCGCGGCGTACGGAAGACGCTCCCCTAACGAAGCGGGAGATGGATCTGGCCCGATCGGTGCAGGAGGTCACGGAGGACGTGATACTCAAGATGGCGCAGCACGTGCGTAGAGAAACGGGTTCGAGAAACCTTTGTCTGGCCGGCGGTGTGGCTTTGAATTGCGTCGCGAACGGGCGCCTGCTGAAGGAGGGGCCGTTTGAAGACATCTGGATTCAACCGGCCGCCGGCGACGCCGGAGGCGCGCTGGGGGCCGCGCAGGTGGCGTGGTACCAGTATTTTGAGAAGCCGAGAAAGGCGGAATTCCCGGATGCCATGCGCGGCTCCTATCTGGGGCCGTCCTATTCGGATGACGAGATCCGGGCCTTCGTCGCTTCGGAGGAGATTCCGCACCAGGTGCTCGACGAAGAGGTCTTGATCGATCACGCGGCGGCGCTCCTGGCCGAAGAAAAAGTCGTCGGATGGTTTCAAGGTCGGATGGAATTCGGCCCCCGCGCGCTCGGCGCTCGGTCGATCCTGGCTGATCCGCGCGGACGTGACGTGCAGAAGGTCGTCAACCTCAAGATCAAATTCCGTGAGAGTTTCCGGCCGTTTGCCCCGACGGTGCTGCGCGAGCGTTGCAGCGAGTATTTCGACCTCGACTACGACAGCCCGTACATGTTGCTGGTCGCGTCGGTGAAAAACGCCCGCATCCACGGTCACGGTCTCGACCGGCGGCACCACATCGAATCGGCCATTCCCGCCGTGACGCACGTCGACGGATCCGCTCGCCTGCAGACGGTCCGCGAAGAAACGAATCCGCGCTTCTACAGGCTTCTGAAAGCATTCGAGGCTCGAACCGGGTGTCCGGTGCTCGTCAATACCAGCTTCAACGTCCGCGGCGAACCTATCGTCTGTACACCGAAGGACGCTTACACTTGTTTTCGGCGCACGCACATGGACGCGCTCGTCTTGGGCCGGCATCTCATTACGAAAGACATGCTACCCGACGCAGAGCGGGCGGTGTTTACGGCCGAAGAAGTGGCGGAAACGTATGGGCTTGATTGAGGCGTTTCCGCGTGTTCGGGCTGAGAATGGATGATGGGGCACGTCTATCATCCATCTTCATCGATCGGTAGCGCCGACGTTCCTACGCACCATGGAACCTACGCCTCGCCAAGAGTTAGCACACGGCGACGATCCGAATGCTTCTCCATGCGCTTCCCCTCCTTACATATCCCGCCTTTGCGGCATCTGCCTGGACGACTCGCTAATGCCGTGGTCGTGCCTACATTACTGCTCGTGGTGGCGGTCGCGTCGGCGGCATGTCTGTCGGACGTCGAGCACTCCAATCCACTCGATCCGAATTCCAACGAGTTTGAAGAGGAAGGAACCGTAGAAGGCCGGGCCACCCGGTTCTATCCGCCGTATCCTCCCGTCGAAAAGGCGGAGGTGCGCTTGACCCCCGGGCCCTATATCGCCGAGTCCGACCCCGATGGAAGCTTCCTGTTTAAAGGGATTCCGCCGGGGACGTACAGCATTTCTGCCGTGAAGGACGGTTTCGCGTCGTTCCCTGATACGATATCGGTTAGCATCGGAAAGGCGACATCGGACGTGCGCGTGCGTCTCAACGGCATGCCGATCTTCAAGATGTACGAGCTGCGAACGGTTCACATTAGCCGTTGGTGGCCGCAGGAGGATCTCTACTTCCTCGAGATTCTCGCCGAAATTGAAGATCCGGACGGTGTCGGTGACCTCGCCGGCGTATGGGTGGAGATTCTATCCAACGAATTCACGCGCCCGTTGCGAGAGACAGGTATTGTGGGCCGGTTTTCTCTGTCGCTGCCGGACGATTCCCTTCCCGGTCCGTCGCTGCATTCGCTTCAGGGCACCGACCTGATCGTGCATGCGCAAGATGCCGTCGGCTTTGTCACCGAATCAGAGCCGAAATCTCTTATCCGTGTCATTGACAAGATTCCGCTGGCGGTGGAGCCGCAAGACCTGTCGAACGTCGATGATGGGCGGCCGAACCTGATCTGGGAAGATGCGGCGCTACCCTTCGAGTTCACCTATCGCATCGACGTCGTCCGCGACGAGGCCAACGTACAAACCGTCGTTGAGACGATTACGGACATTCCATCCGACGTCACCTCCTACCGGATCGAAACGCCGCTGGCATCGGGAACGTACTTCTGGACCGTTTCCGTCGTCGATACGTTCGGGAACAGGAGCCGGTCTAAGGAGGCCGGCTTTGTCGTGTCATAAGTGACATCCGATGATCCTCGCATACCCGGCCTATGGAAACGAATACGGAACCAGGAACGGCTACACTGGAAGCGCTCTCCGAGATCGCCCTTACGATCAACTCAATTCAGGATCCGGAGGAACTCCTCGAAAAGGTCCTCGAGATTGCGATGGAAGAGCTCGATGCCGAACGCGGTTTCATTCTGCTCACCTCCGAAGCGCATGCCGAAGGCTTCGAGGTGAAGGCAAGCAGGAACTTTAATGAAAAGCAGCTCGGCGACCTGGTGCGTATTTCTACGAGCGTCGTCCACGAGGTGCTGCAGTCCGGCGAGCCGGTTCTCGTCTACGAGGCCCTTCAGGACGAACGCTATAAGGAGACCGAGAGTGTCGTTCTGCAGCAGATCCAATCGATCGCGTGCGTGCCGCTTCGGATGAAAAGCCGCCAGATCGGAGCAATCTATCTCGACAGCCTTACGAAGCGGGGACGGTTTACGCGCGAGAATCTACCGTTCATCACCGCGTTCGCGAATCAAGCCGCCGTGGCGATCGAAAATGCACGGCTCTATGCGAGCATCCGGGCGGAGAATCGGCGCCTGCGCCAGGAAGTCCAGCGTGTGCACGGCTTCGATGAGATCATCGGGCAGAGTCGCCAGATGCAGGACGTATTCGACACCGTCTCCCGCGTACTCGATTCGGATGCCACCGTGCTGATCGAAGGCGAAAGCGGCACCGGAAAGGAACTGGTGGCACGAGCCATTCACTACAATGGAGACCGAAAGGATCAGCCGTTCGTGGCGCTGTTCTGCGGCTCGCTGCCCGAGAATCTGCTCGAGAGCGAACTGTTCGGCCACACGAGGGGCTCTTTCACGGGCGCCGTCTCCGACAAAGCCGGACTTTTTGAGTCGGCGGACGGTGGAACGGTGTTTCTGGACGAAGTAGGGGATTTAACGCCTCGCATACAAACGGCGCTGCTGCGGGTGCTGCAGGAAGGGGAGGTAAAGCGCGTCGGCGAGACGAAGGTGCGCACCGTCGACGTGCGCATTCTTTCGGCGACGAACAAGCCTCTTAAAGAGCTCATTAAAGAAGGAGATTTTCGGGAGGATCTTTATTACCGGTTGAATACGATCTCCATTACGATGCCGGCGCTCCGGCGCCGGAGAAGCGACATACCGCTGCTTGCGCATCACTTTCTGGACAAATATGCGAAGAAGAAACAGATCACGGGGTTTGAGGACGAGGCGCTGAAGATGCTGCAGTCGTATTCGTGGCCCGGCAACGTCCGGGAGCTCGAGAATACGGTCGAACGTGCGGTGGTCATGTCGCGCGGCGAATCCATCACCAAAGAAGATTTGCGTTTGCCTGATGAAGAGGAGCGCGATCCGTTCGAGCCGGGGGTGACGTTGAAAGAAGCGGAGCGGCTCATCGTTCGGCGGACGCTCGACGAAAACGGCGGCAACATATCGGAAACGGCCCGCGTGCTCGACGTCTCGCGGCGATGGCTTCATTATCGGCTGAAGGAGTGGGAAGGGGACGTGGAAGGGGAAGGCACATAGAACGAACGAGAGCTCCGGTCAGGGCCGGAGCCGTGGAAATGGGAATTCGCGGTGCCATAGAAGACATCCAGCCGTTTGCCGAGCTCGCGCAAAACGCGACGACGCTCGTCTATAAGGCGTATCAGCGGTCGCTCGAGCGGTTCGTGTTGTTGAAACGGCTGCGGCCGGAATTCGGCACCGATGAGGATCTCTCCGCACGTTTTCAGGAGGAGGCGCGGCTCATCGCGCGCGTGTCGCATCCAAACATCGTGTCTATCTACTCCTACGGCAGCGATGCCGATGGGGCGTACATCGTCGCCGAGTACGTGGAGGGCAAAGATCTCGAAGCGCTGATCCAGGGGGGGCGTATTCCGCCGGCTATGGCGCTGTTCATTTTATGGGAGAGTGCTCGCGGTTTGAAGGCCGCCCACGACAGGGACATTCTTCATCGCGACCTGAAGCCGTCTAATATCCTCATCTCGAACGAAGGTGAGGTGAAGCTGTCCGATTTCGGCCTGGCGAGCATTTCGGGCGAGGGATCCGATACGGGGGAGATCCGCGGGACGCTGCCGTATCTGGCACCGGAGCAAGTTCGGGGGGCGGGATTGGATCGTCGGTCCGACCTGTTCTCGCTCGGTGCCGTGTTCTACGAGATGCTGACGGGACGACGGGCTTTCCCGGGAGGAACTTCGAGCGAAATTTTTGAGAGTCTGCTTCATCACGATCCTCTTCCCTTCGTGGCGGCGACGCCCGGCGTAGATGACGAAGCGGAGCGTGTCTGCGCGCGGATGATAGCAAAGGATCCGTCGCAGCGGTATCGTGACGCCGACGAGCTCATCGTCGATCTTGAAAAGGTGCGCGCACGATCGGGACACCACGTTGGTCAGAGCGACCTGAAGGCATATCTCGACGATCCGGAGGCCTTTGCCGCGCCTGCTGCACCGCGCGTAAGCGGCCCAGAAGCGGCTCCCGACATATCTATCGTCCCCGACAGGCCGCGGCCGGACCGGCGTGCCGACGACCGACCATCCCGTTCCGGAGCGGGTAGGGCATGGTGGAGGCGCGTGGGGCTGATAGGGGCCGGCCTCATGGCCGCCGCGGGCATAATTTACGCCGGCACCGCCATTATGAGCGAGACCGGATCAATGAACGAGCGATCGACGCTGCAGGAGACGAGGCGGGCGGACACCCTGGGATCGTCGGCCGCTGCGGGGCTCGACGGTTTCGCCGGGGCGTACGCCGAAGACACGTCGGCGCACCTCGAAGATACGTCGGCGGATCTCGAAGACACGTCGGCGGAGGTCGCAGATGCGAGGGGAGGCGATCCCTCAGAGCAGGACGAGGTCGGTTCGTTCGATGGTGAAAGCGACGCACAATCTGTAGAGAATCGCTTGCCGACCGTCAACGAGCCGGAACACGAAATTCCGGCTGGTGATGAGACGGTGAATTCGGCCGATCGAACGGCGGGATCGCCGGCCGGGCGCAGCGAAGCGGTCACTGAGGAAGCGGTTTCGCTCGGCCGCCTCGAAGTGCGCGTGAATCCGGCCGCTGTGGTTTTCGTGGATGGCGACTCCGTCGGAACGGCGTCAGGCTCGAATGTCATGTCGCTTCAACTGGAGACGGGTACGCATTTGCTGACGTTGAAGAATCGCTATTTTCCAGCGTACACGGAGCGCGTGACCGTGTCTCCGGACGAGGCGTGGGTCGTCGACGTGTCGCTGTTCGATCTCGTCGGGCGCCTGGATCTTCACGTCCGGCCGTGGGCCGTGGTATACGTGGACGGCGATTCGTTGGGGGTGACGCCCTTCAATCCTCCGATCATATTAACTCCCGGGGTGCATCACTTGCGCCTGGTTAACGAGTATCTGAACGTCGATGATACGGTCACCGTCACGATTCAAAGAGGGCGAACGACGCGAGAAACGTTCGACCTCACGGGTAGGGGAGGAGAGTGACGCCGTTACGTTTCTGGTACGGCGATTGCAAAAACATGGCGGGAAGGCAGCCAAATGGCTGTCCGACGTGCAGAATATGCACAAGCCAGAGAGAGAACGATGTCGATTCGGGCCTTTGTAACCAGTGCCGGCGCGTTTCTGCTGCTCCTTTTTGGGAGCGCGACGCAGACTCATGCACAGGAGTGGCTTGAGGAAACACCGCTGCCGCGCGCGCTCCACAGCGTGGTGGCCGTAGCCGCCGACGGCGCCGTCTACGTAGCGGGTGGCCGGGAGGGTCGGAGTGCCGTTTCGAACGCGCTCCTTCGCTACGACGTGAATAGCGATGCGTGGCAGGACGATCTGCCGGCCATGGACAAGGAGAGATACTTCGCGGCGGCGGCCGTACTAAACAACAAGATCTACGTCATCGGAGGACGTGATCAGGAGGGCGAGGTACTCGAGAGCGTAGAAGTCTTCGATGTGCGGACGCAAGTCTGGAGCGAGGCCGATAATCTTGAAGAAGGGCGGTTCGGACATACGGCCGTCGTGCTCGACGGAAGCCTGTACGTGCTCGGCGGTGCGGATGATGATGGAGAGGTACTCGAGAGCGTCGAAGTGTATGATGCTGAAGAAGACGAATGGAGCGAATCCGAAAGCTGGCAGCTCGATCAGCCGCGGACCGCATTTGCGACCGTGGCCGTCGGCCGTTCGGCCTACTCATTCGGCGGTATCAACCGTGTACCCCTTCCCCAGGTGCAGCGCTTTGGATTTCAGGACGGATCGGGCGTATTCATCCCACCGGGACTTCTCGAAGCAAGGGCGTACACCGCTGCGGTCGCCGTGGGGGACAGCATCTACATAATTGGCGGACGCAATGCCAGAAATCGCGTATTGGACGACGTCGTCCTCTTCATTCCCTCGGAATTGCCCGGCCGGCAGTGGAAGCAGTCCAGGCGCCTTCGGACGGCCCGAGAGGGCTTCGGAGCCGCTGAAGTGGACGGAACGATTTACGTGATCGGCGGGCGCGACCCTGACGCGCGAACGCTTTCATCGATGGAATCTTTTAGCGCGTCTGCCGTAGCTACGGAGGATCCATGGGAGACCGGCTTCGAACTGGAACAAAATCATCCGAATCCGTTCACGACATCCACCAAAATATCATTTATGGTCGAGGCCGACGATCACGTGCTGCTCGAAATTTTTGATGTGCAGGGGCGCCTGGTGGAGCGGCTCGTCGAAGGATATTTGCCGCCGGGTCGACATGACGTGGCATGGGATGGCCAATCAGGCGGCCGTCTCGTTTCGAGTGGTGTATACTTCTACCGCCTGAGACAGGGCCAATCGGAGCGCGTTAAAATGATGACACGGATTCGCTGAGGAAGTGCTCGAAGGAAGCAAGCGGCATATTCACCTCGCGATTCTATTCAGTCTGGCGCTGGCCGCTCCTGCTGCCGCTCAGGCGGGTGGAGCGTCCGTGGTCGCTGAGATTCAGAGGGCATACGGCCAATTCGACTATGAGGAGGCCGATAGCCTGGCCCGTGCAGCGCTTCGCCGCTACAACGATTTCACGGTCGAGCAGCTCACCGACATCCACACGATTCTGGGTTTAGTAGCCTACAACAGAGGCGATCTCAGAGAATCGCGCCGCCAGTTCATCTCCGCCCTGCAGCTCGCGTCTGATCTACAGCTAGATCCGCTGCTCATCTCACCGAAGATCGTCGAATTCTTCGACGAAATTAAATCCGATCTCGCGATAGGCAATGCTTCCGTCGAGGATGCACCCGTCCGGTACGTTGTCATGAGGGACCGGCGATCGGACGCGGCCGTGCGTTCGATGGTGTTGCCGGGCTGGGGTCAGTTCTACAAGGGTCACAAAACGAAGGGCTGGATTATCTCTGCACTTTTCGGGGCGGCCGCGGTCGGGGCCGTCGGCGCGCATCGCAAGCGACAGGAGGCCGAAACGGCGTACACAAGCGAGGACGATCAGGATCTCGTTGAAGACCGCTATAACACGTTCAACCGCTGGCACAAGACGCGGAGCGGGTTAATTCAAGGAGCGGCCGTCATCTGGGCGCTCGGTTACGTCGATGCGCTGCTCACGGACGCGGCTGCCGACGGCGAACAGACACGCCTTACGCTACACGCCTCGCCGCGCTCTTTTCTCGTGGCAGTACGCTTCTAAGTTCCACTTCTTTTCGACCTGCGCACCCCGTGCACACACGTGTGAGCGTCGTGCGCACTTCTCGCTATGTTACGGGCTTTGCCGGCACACGTCTATGCCGCCGAGCACGTGTTTTCTCTCAGGCAGGCTATCTACATCCCATCTTTCTCGGTCCGTTCGGGAATGTCGGCACTGCATTTGCCAATAGGTGTGAGTGAAGGAGTAGAACATTGAACCTGCAGCGGGAAAACACACCTAACGGATAGATATGACCTCGTTGATTACAATTTGTCATCCACAGCGATTTAAAGCTTACCACCCACGGCGATTTAAGGCGATGGCTTTTTCACTTGCTGCCATCATCGCCTTTGCGATACCGGCCGCGGCGCAGCACGGCTTAAGCCTTTCCAGCAACGCTGATTTTTCGACGAAGGACCGGCTCTTCGTAGCGGGAGAAACGATTTACATCAAAGTGGAGCCCGGGTCCGATTTCGATGCCACGACCATCACGGAAAGCAGCTTCGAAGTGGAGCCCGCCGGCGATGGTGATGAATACGAAGGCGTACTGTCGCCGCAGGATGACGGCTCTTTCACCGGCAGCGTAGAGGTTGCGGTTCTCGAAGGCCGTTCGACCGCCTGGCACCTGCGGGTAAAAATCGAAGACCTATTCGATCGCGAATACGAAGCCCGAGAGGCTTTCGTGATTCGTGGCCGTTCCAATCATCCCAACATTTTTCGCGTGTCGGGGACGGTCGAGGCCGCAACCGATTCCGAGATCAGTGTGGGTGGATACCTTCTCGCCGTTACTTCCGACACGAAGCTTCATGCCCGCGCCGAGATAAGCATCGCCGATCTGGAAGGTCATCAGGTGGTCGTGAGCGTGAAGAAGGAAGCTGATGATAGGTTAACCGCCCTGCAGATCTGGGTTAAGGGTGAGCGGGATGCGACGATCGACTTTGTCGGGCGAATCCAGGCGGTCGGAGAAACTTCCATCGTGATTCGCGGCGTCGAGTTTACGGTGAACGAGCATACCCTCCTCTCTTCGCACAGCGGGGAACTGCTGGCCCTATCCGATCTCGAGCTGCGGATGCGCGTCCGCGTTGAAGCGCAGTACTCGGTAGATGGCTGGATTGCGACGTCCATTATCACGAAAGCCGGCGGCGAGCGCGAGGATGACGACGACGAGGAAGAGGAAGTCAAGGGCGAGATCGACGTGATCGGCGACGGCTTCATAGAAGTCGCCGGCTTTCACCTGGAGATATCCGACCGTACCAAGTTCGACGGGGCCGAAGGCCCGGACGATCTGGAGGTAGGCATGGAGGTCGAAGTCGAATTCGTGACGACAGAGGCCGGCGTGCATGTCGCTACCGAGATTAAGGTTGAGGACGACGACGAAGAGGAGGAAGAAGATCGCAGCTACATCAAGGTCGAAGGCCTGATCACCGCACGCGGCGATCGATCCATAACGGTCGAGGGCATCGAGTTTAACGTCACGGAAGACACCGAAATTAAAGGAGACGGCCGTCTCGAATTCTCCGATCTGATTACCGGGCTTCACGTGGAAGTCGAAGGATTCGTACAGGGGGACGCGACGATCGCCCGAAAGATCGAGGTGAAAGGCGAGCAGGAGAACCGCGTCGTGCTGCGTGGTGCGATTACGGCGCTCGGCGAGGGGACCGCCACGGTGGGCGACACGGAGTTTCAGGTGACCGACGAGACGGAGATCCGAGGCGAACGCGGTGCCTTCCTGACCTTCGATGATCTCGAAGTCGACCTGCATGCGCTCGTGCATTTGAGGGAGGGTGGCGATGGTTCACTGACCGCTCTCCGCATCAAGGTAAAGCGGCCGTTTAAGGACGACGACGTGGAGATCACAGGCCGGATCGAAGCCGTCTCTTCGACTGAGATCACGGTGCGCGATCATACGTTCTCGATCAGCGGGGACACCGAGATTGAAAATCAGAAGGGCGACGAGATTGGAGCCGAGGACCTGAGCGTCGGTATGGTAGCGAAGGTCGAAGGCACGATTGCCGCTGAGGGCGAATGGGTGGCGACCGAAATCAAGGTTCGCACTCGACTTCACCACGAGGGACGGTATGCGGGGCTCGTCACGGACTTCACCGGCGACGTGCTGCGTGTTAACGACGTCGCGTTTCTGGTGACCGCCGAGACGATTGTCGAGGGAGCCAATGCCGTCGGTGATCTCGCTGTCGGTACGCGGGTCAAGCTCAGGTTCCGGCGGCTCGGGGACGGATCACTACTCGCGCTCCGCATCCAGGTGAAGACGGATGATGACTTTGAAGCAGAAGTTAGCGGCTCGATCGAGGAGATCGACGGCAACGCCATCGTCGTAGCGGGCGTTGATGTGACGGTAACGGCAGCCACGTCGATCAAGGACGAGGACGGCAGCGATGCCGCATTTGCTGATCTGGAAGTGGGCCAGACCGTCGAGGTCGAGGGTACCGCTGCAGCCGGCGGCATTCTCGCTACGAAAATCAAAATCGAAGACGGCGTGGTCGTCTCCGGCGCGGTAAGCGATGCGACGGAAAACACCATTCAGTTGGCGGATATCACGTTTGCGATCGACGGTGAAACGTTCATCGTCGGACGCGCCAACGCGCCATTAACGATCGATGACCTGAAGGCGGGTGCGTATGTCGAGGTCATTGCCGGCGGGGAAGCGTCTGCGGGCAAGCATGGAAGCACCATGAAGGCTGATCGTGTGCTCGTCATCGAGAGTACGGCGACATCGACGTCGTCGGCGAATTCGGATTTGCCGAGCTCGTTCCGGCTCGAGCAGAATTATCCGAACCCCTTTAATCCAACGACGAACATCACGTTCGAGCTCGGTGCATCGGCGGCCGGTCACGTCTCACTCGCCGTCTTCAACCTGCTGGGTCAGCACGTCGCGACGCTCGTCGACGGCAGCTTGTCGGCGGGTACACACACCTACCGGTGGGACGGACGTCACGACAGCGGTCGCTCGGCGGCCAGCGGCCTCTATCTATATCGTCTCCGAGTCGGCGATCAGACATCGGTGCGAGCGATGACGCTCACGAAATAAAACGGGAGAAGGCTGCGGCGCGACCAGGCCAGGGGGTCAGCGCTGCAAGATCTCCCCGCCTTCATCCGTCAATCTTCGGATTCGGCGGATGGAGGCTTTTTTTTTGCCTATCGGGTATATCGCAGTCTTGTATGAACGAGGCGTCGCGTCCGTGCGCATGACATTTCCGCGAAGACGTTGAGATTGGCATCCTGTGTATCGTTTCTTCAGAACCGAGAGCCTTATCCGGTTTCTTCAGAACCGAGAGCCTTATCCGATTGAACGGAACGATACATGTCCGCTAACACAAGCTCGTTATCCACGTGCTCATCCGCGACCGACGAAAAGCGATCACGGATACTGAACCGTGTGATGGCCTCGGGAATTGTCGCCGTCGTGCGAATGCCCGACTCGCAGAAGCTCATCCGTATCGTTGAGGCGATCCGCGAGGGCGGAATCACCGCCATCGAAATCACGATGACGACGCCGAACGCCCTGGAGGTCATCTCCGAGGTTTCGCAGAGTATGGGCGACGTGGTGGATATCGGTGTCGGATCGGTTCTGGATGCCGCTACGGGACGGCGAGCGATCGAGGCGGGAGCTCAGTACATCGTGAGTCCCATCTTCAAGGTCGAAATCATCGACGTGGCGCACGAACATGGTCTGCCGGCGATGCCGGGGGCATTTACGCCCACGGAGATTCAGTCCGCCACGGAAGCCGGCGCCGACATTATCAAGGTCTTTCCGGCGGATATCGTAGGGATGCCGTTCTTCAAGGGTGTCCTTGCACCCATGCCTCACCTAAAGTTAATGCCCACCGGCGGCGTCTCGCTCACGAACGCCGGCGATTGGATCCGCGCCGGTGCCGTGGCGGTCGGCGTCGGCAGCGCTCTTCTCGACAAACAAGCCATCGCAGACGGCAATCTTGCCAAACTCACCGACAACGCACGAACTCTCCGCAGCAGCGTAGAGGATGGCCGCGCGGCCGCGTAGCTCGTCGTCCATTCATCTTGAAAAGTAAACCATGAAGCGAATCGCTCGATCTGGACACCTCGCTCTTCTCGTCGTCGCCATCACGCTGCCGTTTACCGTCGCACAGGTAACGGCGCAGGATCGCTCCGACCCGACCGACGAGGAGTTGCTGGCGCTCTATGAGGAGCTCCGTGTCGCCGACGTCGTCGATGGAATGGACGTGGTCGGTCTCCGCGGGTCGGGTCTGATGGACACGAAAATAGAGGCGCTCTGGCGCGACGTCGAGGACATGAGCCACATTTTCCGTGGCATTGCGGTAACCGTGCGATACGTGCCGACAAACCGGGTCGTGCCGAATCCGATGTCTGAAGAGGATTTTGCCCAGTGGAGCGGCGAATGGTACAACGAAATCTCGCCGGAGCCATTCGTAGAGTTGCTCAAGCCGGGCAGCGTCGTCGTGATCGACGCGAGCGGCGACGGTGATACGGGGTCGATAGGCTCGTACAATTCGCTCGCATGGTATGCTCGCGGCATGCGCGGCATCGTCACCAGCGGCAGCGTTCGCGATACGGACGAAGTCATTTTGCAGAAAATCCCCGTCTATCTGGATGCCGAGCAGCGCGGACGCGGAATCCGGCCGGGACGAAACGAGGTCGAATCCGTGAACGAGCCGGTCGTGGTGGGCGGTGCCCTCGTCTATCCGGGCGACGTGATCGTCGCCGATGGCGACGGCGTGGTCGTGGTGCCGAGAGCGCACGCCGCGCGCGTGGCGGAGCTCGCCCTCGACGTGCTCAACTCAGACAAAGCCGGCCGGCGCGCCCTGTACGAGCAGCTCGGGCGTCCGCTGGACGAGACCGTGGAGATCGATCCCTGATCGCGACTCAGGAGTCGTGGACCGCCGCAACGTCTTCGTGAAACCGCGTACGCCCGGATGGCTTTAAGAGTGCCCTGACTCCGGCGACGGGTCAGCGTATTTGGGGGAAGTTCCATTCACCGACGTGAGTACTGTCGTGCGTGCCGCCCTCTTCCTTTTCCTATTCCTCTTCCTCATATCGCCGACTGCCGCGGGTCAGGCTTGCGCGGACAGCGCTGCGACAGCGCTATTGGACGGCAACTCCGTCGCGGCGGTCGTTTACAACAACGGATTACTCTTCTGGAACGGCTCCGGCAACACGTACCGCGTGCCGAAGGAGGGGAATGCGAGCGCCATCTTCAATGCCAGTCTGTGGATCGGCGGGCTGGTAGGCGGAGAGCTGCGCATCACGGGGCCCGATTACAGTCCGGCGGAATTTCAGCCTGGTCCCCTGGGTGCGGACGACTGTGCTGCCTACAACCGAATTTTCAAGGTCACCCTTGAGGACGTCCGCGCTTACGAACACGGCGACGATCCGACGAGGGACATGATTGAATGGCCCTGGGAGCACGGCGCCCCCGTGCTGGATGGCGACGGCGTGTCGGACAACTATGATTTGGAGGCGGGCGACCGCCCCGCCGTGACCGGCGACCAGGTCGTCTGGTGGATCATGAACGACGCCGGAACGCACGGATACTGGGGCACCGACCCGCTGCGCATGGAGGTAAGCGTGACGGGGGCGGCGGTGTCGGCGGCGACGTTCAACCGCGTCTTCCCACAACCCTTTCTCACGGAGTCGCTCGACCACGCCACCTTCTACACCTATAGACTCCGCTACGGAGGCGAGGAGCCGCTCGAGGATGCGTATGTCGGATTTTATGCGGACGTCGACGTGGGCGATTCGGCCGACGACTACGTTGGAAGCGACTCGATCCTGGGGCTCGGCTTTGCTTACAACGGTGATGATATCGACGGCACATCCGTCGGCTACGGCGATCGTCCCGCGGCCGTCGGCTTCGACTTTATGCGAGGCCTGCCGGCGCCCGCCGACGACGGCGTAGACAACGACCGCGACGGCATCGTCGACGAGGATGGAGAGCGCCTCGCCATGACCGCCTTCGTCCATTTGTCGAAGACGCCATACTTTCGGTATTATGCTCCAGAGCACGGGTACGCCTTAATGCGGGGACGGCGGGTAGACGGAGAACCCATTACGGCGGGTGAATTCGGCTGGTCGGGCACGGAACCTACGACCTTCATGTACTCCGGAGATCCTCCAAACTACTGGAGTATGGAGGATCTCGATGGCACGGGACGCCGCGAGACCCCCTCCGATAAACGATTCCTCATTTCGATGGGGCCCGTCGACATGCAGCCCGGCGAGGAGCAGGATTTCGTGCTAGGAATCGTGTGGGCGCGATCGGATGATCGGATCGCGTCGGTACGAAAGCTCAAACGGGCGGACGAGGTCGTGCAGATGATGGTAGATACCGGCCTTCTCGAACCCGACAGAAGCTGGTTCGACTTTCCGATTGCCTCTCCACCCTCTGCAAGGCCGACCGTCCTTCAATTCGGGCTCGGTCGGAATCATCCCAATCCGTTCACTGGCGCGACGACGATTCCATACCAGGTTGCGGAGACCGTGCACGTCAGGCTCTCGGTGTACGACCTACTCGGCCGCGAGATAGCCGTGCTTCAAGACGGCGAGCGTCGCGCGGGTGCGCACGAAGCCTGGTTCGATGCGTCGGGGCTCTCCCCCGGCGTCT
This sequence comes from uncultured Rhodothermales bacterium, assembly GCA_964487555.1. GTDB lineage: Bacteria > Bacteroidota > Rhodothermia > Rhodothermales > VXPQ01 > CAZART01. The sequence goes on along the minus strand of CAZART010000007.1, from coordinate 42,198 downwards.
ATTTCGTGCGGATGGAGACCCTCGCGACGACCGTCACGCGGCCGGTCATGGTGATGCGGTAGCCATTCGGCCGAGCTTGTCAAGAATTTAGGAATCGGCGGTACGGTCGATACCGAAGGAAACCCGCATCCTGAAGTTGACCAGGCCGTTCCGTGTTTTATCGTTTCGCTCTCCTCGTTCTCGTGCAAGCCGCGCTTGCCGTTCCCGGCTCGTCGCAGTGGCTGGTTGGATCACACATGAGTGTAGACGGCTCATTAGCCGGAACTCCGATCGTAGCCGGCGCCTCACTGACCGGCGTCAAGAATGATGTCGGATTCCGCATGGGGTTCAGCATCGGCACCCAGAGCCCCGATCGTGCGTCTGAATACGTTCCCGATTGGCGGATCGACGGGCCGCCCTGGAGCGGGGAGGCCGATCTGCTCTACTTCCCGCTCGGCCTACCGCACGCCACGGGTGTCGCGCCGTACGGCACCGTCGGAATGGGTGTGACGGGACGCGCCTCTGCCGATCGCAGCGGAATGGTCGGGAGCTCCGGTGGGGGCATTCACGTTCAGCTAAGCGACTATTTCGGAATTCAGGTCGAATCGCGCTACCGAACGCCGTTTTCCGCCCACGACAACCGCGATCTCCACGACGGCATGCATCCGGGCTGGGAGCATCGCGCCAGCCTGTCCATTACATTCGGCGGTGCCGGAAAGCGCAGTAGAACCGTCGAAGAGCCCCCAGGTCGGATTCCGACGGCGCCCGCCATTCCTGTCCGCGCCGCGGCTGTCATGGAAGTGACGGTACCGCCACCTGCCGTTTCCGCGCGCGCGTCGGCCGCCGCTCGTACCATTGATATTGCAGACGACTTTCTGGGTGTGCACTACCGTTGGGGCGGAAGCCTTCCTTCAACCGGCTTCGATTGCTCAGGCCTTGTGCAGTACGTCTACGCGAAGACCGGCGTCACGCTGCCACGTGTATCGCGCGATCAGGCGCATGCCGGCGTCGCACTCCCTTCAGATCTCGAAAGCCTCGAGCCGGGTGACCTGATGTTTTTCGCGTCGAACGGCAGCCGCATCGACCACGTCGCGATCTATGCCGGTGACGGGCGCATCCTGCACTCAAGCAAGAGCGGCGGCGGCGTTGGGTACGACGACCTCTCGAGCCCCCGCGGCACCTGGTTTCGAAATCACTTCGTGCGGGCCCGACGAGTACTTGCCGACGGTGAGTCGTGGTAGATTCACGGGATGTCTCAGAACCCCGACCCATGAGAGAGGAGGGAGGAGGCGGTCACCTCGCTCGACAGCCGGGCTGCACGAGGTCGGCACGGAACGGCTCAACTAGAGGACGTGGCGAGTGTCGGCACGGAACGGACGCCTACATGAGGCCGAGCGTACTTTCTGCATCGTCTCCGTAGTTTGTCAATTCAACGACCCAGGATTCCGGTGCTCCCTCGCCGTCTTCATCTCCATTGCGGGCGCTTTGGGAGTATCTCACGAGATCGCCAGGTACTTCCTCGTCGAGCCACCAATCCAGCGTAGAGCCGGCGGCCCCGTATCGCACGTGGCGTGCTTCGAACGATCCGGCGGGCACGGTGACATTCTCAACGCCGACAGTGGCTCCTTCGACGCTCTCTTCGGTAAGCTGGACGGGCTCCGCGTACGTGAAGGCCCCTTCCTCTACCGGAAGCTCCTGCTCGTCTTCTCCGGGAAACTTGCTTCTCAGGCGGATGAGCTCGGTCCGGCCGGGACTGAACAGCCCTTCGAGCACGATCGCTTCATCCTCTTCGGGATTCGTGTACTCGATGCGCCACACTTCTCGGCCGTCGTCGCTTCGCCCCACAAAAGCACGCTCAATGATGCCGCCGGGTGCCGACGACTGATTGACGACCTGCCACCTCGTCCATTCCCCAGGCTCATACGCCTCATCTACCACCGAATACGAGCCTGAATGAAAGGCGACACCGAATAGATAATTCACATACAACGTCGTCCAGCGTGTCGACCAGGTATCGGGAAATTGAGCCGCAAGCATCGATCCGGCCATCTGGCCAACCTGTTCGCCGACGGCTTCGCCCGTTCGCTGTGCCGCTCGATCTACGGCCGCATCCATCGCCCGATTGGCTGCGCCGCAGCCGGCGAAGATGAGGAGGGATATGCTGAAGAGGATCGGCGTGATTCGCATGAGGTACTGACGTGAGATGAGATTTTCGGCGTGGTCCTTCTACGGTCCATGTGCCAATCGTTTTCAATACGGACCACTAAGCCCTGAAGCGTTACAGGTTCGTCACAGAGCGGCGAGAAGGAGCGTGACCCGCGCCGTGATGATTTCTCACATATGGGGATAGCGGGCGGAGGTATCGCCTGCGATTCGGCCATCGATACATTAACCGGACCAACGAAGTTATGCCTCGAATCGAGAGAATATCGACCTTTTCCTTAGTCGCCATGCTCGTGCTGGCATTGGCGGCCTGCGACTCGAACAGTGCAAACGATGACGATGACGATCGGCCATTCGCCTCCTTCCGTATGGACGTCGCCGGAGATGCCGAAACGTCGATGGACGGCTTCGCTTTCTTTGGCGAGGCTCAGGACCCGGAGACCGGCGAGAACGTGTTCGTTATCTATTTCTCCGAAACGCAGGACGTAACGACCCAAGCCCAGAAATACGCCTTCATGGGCCGGAATTCCGGCCGACCCGCTGTCGGTAGCTATTCTATCGTCGATCTAGATCAGGAGGATGAAGACATTCCCAACGACGAGTTCGTGATGGTTGCGTCCCTGGGCGAAACGCAGGCGATCACCTACCTATCTGAGGGCGGCGTTCTCACGATCACCGAATCGAGCAGCAGCCGCCTAGAAGGCGATTTTGAGATCAACGCGTCGGGCTTCGATTTTACGGACGGTCAGGAGCTCGACGTCACCATTGAAGGCAGCTTTGATGCCGTCGGAAGCGACGACGTCTTCCTGCCGTTCGTTCAGTAGGCGCTTTCATCCTCCTCTCTTAACTGATTCTTAATTCGACGATCGGTCCTCCGCCCACTACGGCGTGAGGGCCGTTTTCATGGCTCGCCGCGCAGTTATGCGGGCAGAGGGTCGTTCGGCGGAGCCCTGCACCGTAATGATCCGATGGCAATGAGCGTTGATGGAAGGGGACGCCGGTCGTCATGAAATGAAAACGCAATTGCCTTTCGCCTCAACGTAAGTATCCCTCTTTTTCCTTACGTTAACTTCAGCATCTCGGTCGATCGTCAAATACGGCACGGCATACGATCGCTCGAGAAGCGCCCGCCCGTGGGCATTTGCGGCAAGTCTCACGTCCCTCGTCTACTATGCTCGGAAAAACGCTCGAGGCGATGCATACAAACGGCATCGTTCTACTACTCGCCTGCAGCTGCGTCGGAATCGGAACGAGCGGTTCCGCGCATGCCCAGGAGGCCCAGGTTCTCGGGTTTAGCGACATCAATTACTTAGCCACCGAAGGGACGGGCGCCGACGGATTTCGGCTTGGCCAGCTTGTTGGGCACGTGGCCGCGGGTCTGACGGACCACCTCGCCTTCTTCGGTGAGGTGAGTGCAACGCCGCGACCCACCGAGTTTGGCGTAGAAGTGGAGCGGCTAATGGTCCGCTACGAAGTAGGTGACCACCTCAAGTTTTCGGCTGGACGGTATCATACGCCTCTCGGATTCTGGAACACGGCATATCATCACGGTCTTTGGCTGCAGACCTCTGTGGCCCGGCCGGAAATGATCAAATTCGGAAGTCGCTTTATTCCGGTCCATTTCGTGGGACTGCAGGTGGAGGGTAGTTTCCCGAAGACGAATCTCGTGCCGGGTTATTTCTTCGGCGTGGGGAATGGAAGGCACGACAACGTCGCGCGGGCCGGAGATGCCGGTGACGTCAACCGGCATCGGGCGTGGCTGGCCGGTGTGAATCTGCGTCCGGCTGCCGTATTCGGACTGATGATCGGCGCATCGGCGTATCGAGATCGCATCGCCGCGGACGTAGGCGCGGTCGACGAAACCATAATATCGGGCCATCTGGCGCTGCAGACGGAGACACCGGAGCTCATCGTCGAATATGCCCATATCATCCATACGCCGGATCGGTCCGGTGCGGACGCGACGACGAGTGACGGCTACTACGTGCAGGTCGCCTACCGGCTTCCGTCGCCGTTCGAAATTCTGAAGCCTTACGCGAGGTGGGAAGAAATAACCACCGACCGAGGGGATCCTGTTTTTGGTACGTCGGGTCTCGACCATCAAGCGTTCGTCGCCGGGCTTCGGTATGACTTCGCGATGCTCGCGGCACTAAAGATAGAATATCGAAATGAGCGGATGGTGACGAGCGATCGATTCCACAGCCTCGCCCTGCAGCTTAGTTTTGTGTTTCCAAATCAATATTCAGGACACTGACATTCGAATCCCACGATCAGCCCTAGTGTGGCCGGTGATCGGTGAGGAGTCGCATTTAAGTAGCAACAGTCATGATGATGCCATCGATACGTCGGCACGGCCGGAATTTTTTGTGCGTGGTCGGTTTGCTCATCGTTGGGCAGTTCGGCATTGTGCCCATGGCGCACAGCCAGACCTCGCAGAGGTCGATCGCCATCGTCGTACATTCAGGTGTCGACGCGGATAATCTCACGTTTTCCCAGCTCCGCAAGATCTTCATGGGGGATCAGCAGTTCTGGAGCGACCGCAAGAGAATCACGCTACTCGTCCGTGCGCCGGAGGCGTACGAGCGCGACGCCGTGCTGAAGCACATCTATGAGATGAATGAAGGTCAGTTTCGCCAGTACTGGATCGCCAAAATATTTCGCTCAGAAGTCACCTCCGGCCCCAAGATTGTCTACAGCACGGAGATGGCGCACGAGCTGGTTCGGGCGCTGCCCGGGTCCATCACCTTCATGCGGGCGGCGGACGTGGGTGCTGGTATGAAAGTACTGCGCATCGACGGGAAGGCGCCGACAGATCCGGGTTATCCATTGCGATGAATGACTCGGCGAATCGGTATGATGAGACGTGGACGGCGCGTCTTCCGACGGGCCGCTCGATTCGCGCCAAGCTCATCACGGCCTTCGGCGTTTTCCTGGCGCTCGGTGCGTTTAACATCGGCGTGTTCTACTGGGGCGCCTATCAGAGGAATCAGGTGTTCCAGGAGCTGCAGCGCGCGATCGAGCGACAGGCGGTCCTGACCGACGCGATGGACCTGTTGGAAGATCAGAAGAAGTTCGTTGATCTCATGTCCGCCGGTGTTTTTGGCGCGCAAGAAGGTGCGGCTCCGTCGGAATCCGAGCGGATGCGGTTTGCGAGCGGCATTGACACGGTCGTCACGCTTCTTCGCATCGCCGAGGCTCACGCGAATGCGGATCGCCGTGAGGAGGCCTCGCGCCTCAACGAAAAAACACGCGCGCTGTCGGCTTCGTGGAAGCGGTTCTACGACTATCAGTGGGAAGATCCCTCCAGAGCGATCGAGGAGCTCTACATTCGGGCGGATCCCCTTGCTACGGAGCTCCTGACGGAAGATCTTCCACGTGCCGTCGAGATGGAGGGACAGGAACTTGCCCGTGTGAATGCGGCCTTCGTCAGCACGGATCGGATGTTTGAACGTCTGGCGTGGATAAGTTTTCTTCTCTCTGCGCTCGTGGGAACGCTCCTTGCGTACGTCATCTCCCGCGACATCGTTCGGGCGGTTTCAGAGCTCCGTTCCGGCGCTGAGAAGATCGGCTCGGGCGAGCTGGATCATCGCATACAGATTCTGACACGTGACGAGCTCGCAGACGTAGCGGCTAGCTTCAATCAGATGGCCGAACGCCTCGCCGAGCGCACGAAAGAACTCGAAAATTCACTCGCCCACTTGATCAAGACGCAGGCGCAGCTCGTGCAGGCCGAAAAAATGGCCTCCCTGGGTTCGCTTACCGCCGGAATCGCCCACGAAATTAAGAATCCGCTGAATTTCATCAACAACTTCGCTTCAGTCGTCGTCGATCTCGCGGAAGATATCCGGGAGGATCTAGACGGGTTTGGCGGCAGGATCGAGGGCGCGGTTCGGGAAGAACTGTCGGCGTCGCTCGCATCCGTACAAGAGATGGCCCGAAAGATCGAGCACCACGGCGCCCGCGCCGACGGCATCGTCAGATCCATGCTCGACCACTCGCGCGGCACGCCCGGCGAGCGCCGTCCGTCGGACCTCAATGCGCTCGTCGATGAGTACGTGAGCCTCGCCTATCACGGAAAGCGCGCCCGCACCCCCGATTTCAACGCAGACATCGTACGGGATTTCGATCCACTCGTGAAAGACGTTGAGATCGTGCCGCAGGAAATGGGCCGGGTCATCGTGAATCTCGTCGGTAACGCCTTCGATGCCGTGTACGAGAAAGCGGCCGGCACCGACGAGACCTACGAGCCTCGGGTCGTCGTCAAGACGAAGCGAGCCGACGGAGAGGTACTCATCAGCGTGGAGGATAACGGACCCGGTATTGCCGAAGCCGAGCAGTCCAAAATTTTTGAACCCTTCTATACGACCAAGCCGGCCGGCAGCGGTACGGGCCTGGGTCTTAGTCTCAGCTACGACATCGTGACGCAAGGACACGGCGGCACGCTCAATGTGGACAGTGCGAAGGATGGCAGGACCACGTTCACCATCCGGCTGCCGGCATGATAATAAACCGGATGTGCTCGCCGTTCCGGGCAGCGCTCGGAGTGCGAATGAGCTGTGTCGGGCTGTTATGGCTCGTCGTGGGCTTCGGTGACGCCGCCGCTCAGGAACCAGGCGGTCAAAGATTGCCGGAGCACCGGACCATCCGGTTCCAGCATCTCGTCACCGACGATGGGCTCTCACAAGACGATGTCACGGCGATCTACCAGGACTCGCTCGGATTCATGTGGTTCGGGACGGAAGACGGGCTCAACCGCTTTGACGGGCACACCTTCCGCGTCTTTAGACCCACGGCCTTCGACACGAGCGGACTCCGACATCCCTGGATCGTGGGGCTGGCCTCGGCGGGGGGAGCAGACTTGTGGATCGCTACCGAAGGGGGCGGATTGAATCGGTACGACGCCAGGACCGAATCATTTGCCAGGCCCGGCTACGTGGATACGCCACCCCTAAGCAGCGATCTATTTTCACTGCTCATGGCGCGCGACGGGCGGCTCTGGGTGGGCACGCGCTACGACGGATTGTATCAGTACGATCTCCAGACCGGTCGAGTCGTCACTTACAAGCACGACTCAGATGACCGCAGGACGCTTCGCGACAACCGTGTCACAGCTCTGCTCGAAGACCGGCGAGGTGATATCTGGATAGGTACCGGCAAGGGCGGCATCACGCGCCTCGATAGAGACACGGGGGTCATGACGCACTTCCACCACGACGCGTCCGACCCCATGAGCCTTTCCGGAAATCACGTAACGGCGATTCTCGAAGATCGCGACGGTCGCATCTGGATCGGCGCGAGCCCGGGCGGGCTCAGCCGCTATCTGCCGGAGACGGAGAATTTCGTTCGATATAGCCATGACCGAGGCCGATCGCGCAGCCTTGGCCACGAGAACGTCCGCTCGCTTTTCCAGGACCCTGGAGGTTCTGTGTGGATCGGGACGGACAGCGGGCTCGATCGATTCGTCGAATCGGACGAATCCTTCGTTCATTATCGCCACGATCCGACCGATCCCATGAGTCTGCTCGCCGGCGCGGTGCTGTCCATGGCCATCGATCGCTCCGGCGTATTCTGGGTGGGTACGTCGAGTGGAATCAGCTATTTCTCCTGGAATGCACCCCCATTTGGTCATATCGAGTCGATTCCCGGCGATCCGAATTCGCTCGATCACCCGGACGTTTGGTCTATCTACGAGGACCGTGCGGGGGTTTTGTGGGTCGGCACGGCGACCGGTTTGAACCGAATCGATCGCGAGTCGGGATCAGTGACTCGTCATCCGGTAGATGATTCGGATCTGAACGCTTTGCACGGCGGCGCCGTCATGGGGCTGTACGAAGACCGAGCCGGAAATTTCTGGGTGGGGACCCGCTACGGCGCGCTGCATCGCTTTGACCGAGCCTCAGGCAGGGTCGTCGAGCGTTTCCTGGAGGATCCTTCCGACTCGATGAGTTTGAAGTCGGATACGCCCTGGAACCTGTTCGAAGACAGCCAAGGGCGATTCTGGGTGACGTCGGGGGGACGCGGCTGTCTCAGCGAGATGGACCCGGGCTCCCGCACGTTCCGGAGTATCTGCCACGATCCTAACGACACGAGCACGCCATCCTACGACATCGCGCACGATATGATCGAAAGCCGAAGCGGTGATTTCTGGTTGGGCACCTGGGGCGGCGGGCTCAATCGATACGATCCCGAAACCGGCATGTTTACGTCGTTTCGGCACGAGGCAACCGATCTGAACAGCCCGGCTTCCGACTTCATCATCGCGCTGCATGAAGACGCCGAAGGAATTCTGTGGCTCGGCCTCTATGGTGCCGGTCTGGACCGCTTCGATCCGGCGACGGGAGAGTTCAGACACTTTACGCAGGCGAACAGTGATCTTCCGAACGACATCGTGTTGGCGATTGAAGGGGATGAGGCCGGAGATCTATGGATCAGCACCTATCGAGGGCTGGCGCGCCTCTCACCCAAGAGCGGACGTATCAGGAAGTACGGGGTGGCGGATGGTATACAGGAATTTGAATTCAATTCCGCGGCGTCGTTTCGATCGGCGAGCGGTGAGCTCTTTTTTGGCGGCATAAACGGCGTCACCGCCTTCTTTCCAGGTCAGATCAGGGACAATGCCGTCGCTCCGCCCGTGGTGCTGACGGCACTTCAAATTCGCGGACAGCCGGTGGCCGTCGGCAAAGAGGGGCCGCTTCGCGAGTCCCTTCCCTTTGTCAGGGCGTTGACGCTGGATCATCGCAATCGCGACGTGGCGATCACGTTTGCAGCCCTCCATTACGGTAATCCATCCGGAAACCGCTACCGATACGTGTTGGAGGGCTACGATGATGCGTGGCGCAGTCACGGATTCGGACGGACGGCTACGTACACCAACCTGCCCTCCGGAAGGTATACCTTCCGTGTTCAGGCCGCTAATAGCGACGGCGTGTGGAATGAGATGGGCGCGGCGATGACATTGACCATTCTGAGCCCTCCGTGGCGATCCTGGTGGGCGTACTCATTGTACGGACTGCTGGCCGTCAGTCTACTGTATGGTCTTCGGCAGTATGAGATGAATCGTCTCGGCCTCAAGAATCGGCTGGGAATGGAAAGAGTGGAGGCAGAGAAGCTGCGGGAGCTTGATCGGGCAAAGAGCCACTTTTTTGCGAACGTGAGTCATGAATTCAGGACGCCGCTTACGCTGACACTCGGACCGCTCGACGACCTCCGATCCGGCCTTTACGGTCCATTACCCGACGTCGTCGTCGATCAGGTAGATATGGCTCGTCGCAATGCGGCCAGGGTGCTTGATCTAATTAACCAGATTCTCGAGGTCGCGCGGCTCGAGTCCGGCCGCACACCGCTGCGTGCCCGCCGCCTCGACCTCGCCGCCTTCGTGGGCCGAATCTGCCAGATTCAAGCGCCCTCGGCTCGGCGAAAAGCCATCCAGTTGGACATCCACTTGCCGGACGCACCGTTACCGATCTTCGCAAATCCTGAACATCTGGAGAAGACACTTTCGAATCTTCTGTCGAACGCCCTGAAATTCACGGCGGACGGCGGCACCGTCCGTGTGACCGTCGAGGACGGTGCCCGAACGGCTCGTGTTGCCATCCGGGACAACGGGCCCGGGATTCCGGCTGAGGAGCTGAAACACGTCTTCGATCGATTTTACCGCGTCAATGAATCGGACGCCAGGATGCAGCCGGGTACGGGAATTGGGCTGGCACTGGCGAAGGAACTCGTGGAGCTCCATGGCGGCCGGCTCACCGCCACGAGCGAGGAAGGATTCGGGAGTACGTTTGTCATCACCCTGCTGAAAGGTCGCGAGCACCTGTCGCCGGAACAGGTTCTGGAGGGCGAGATCGCGGACGTTTTGATGACCGACGAGCCGGAGCAGGCGCGGGAGATTTCCACGACCGCGGCAACCGGCCGTGATGTGACGAACCACGACGTGACGACCGTGCTCCTGGTGGAGGACAACCCGGAGGTCAGAGCCTACGTGCGAGGCCATCTTGAGCCCGCGTATCGCGTCATCGAAGCGGGCGACGGTGAAGAAGGGCTGGCGAAGGTCCGCCACCACCTGCCTGACCTCGTTCTCTCCGACGTGATGATGCCACGATTGAACGGTCTCGCGCTCTGCCGAGCCATAAAATCCGATCGAGATACGGACTTCATCCCCGTAATCCTGCTGACGGCCAAGGCCGCTCCAGAAGACCGCGTCGACGGCCTGAAGGAGTATGCCGACGATTATATCGTGAAGCCCTTCAGCGTGACGGAGCTTCGCGTCCGAATTGACAATCTGATCGAATCTCGTCGGCGCTTGCGGGTGCGTTTCGCAGATGCGAACGGCACGACAAACTTGGCACCACCAAACGGATCGACGGCCGTCGACGTCGACTTTCTAAAGCAGCTCCGTGAGAAGATCTCGGCTCACCTGGACGACGAGTCGTTTAGCGTAGAACGCCTGGCGCAGGCTATAGGTATGAGCCGAGGTCATCTGCACAGGCGTTCCCAGGAGCTGCTGGAGCAATCGCCTTCCGACGTAATCCGGACGATGCGACTGGAGCGTGCTGCGCATCTCCTCGAGATCCGAGCGGGAACGGTCAGCGAAGTCGCCTACGCCGTCGGCTTTAAGAGCGTGTCTCACTTTTCGAATGTCTTTCTCGGCCACTTTGCATGTCGTCCCTCCGAATATCCTCCCGAGCCGGCATAGCAGGGGGAGACCGGGTGCGGCAAGGTGTCACCGACGTTTGAAGGAAAGCAATCCCCCGGGCGCCGGATTTTGCCACCTCGTTTATTGTGACGTCCGTGCAATACAAAGTGACGAGGCGACAACGCTCCGGTGCGCCGCGTTCCGTAACGTCACCCTTCCCTTATGTGAGACGCGCCGATGGATGCTTCGAAATTGCAGACTCGAACCGTGCTCGTCGTCGACGATGATGCGGACATGCGGCTATATCTTCGTGGGTGCCTCCGAACGCTGGGTCTCTCAGACGTGCTGGAGGCCGCCGATGGAGCCGAAGCCTTACAGCTGGCGCGGACACTGCACATCGATCTCGTCATCAGTGACGTCGTTATGCCGCGCGTAGATGGATACACGCTTTGTGAATCGCTGAAGGCACGCGATCAGAATGAAGCCATTCCGATTCTGCTGATAAGCGGGGAGTCGGATGCAGCGCGGTTGCTTTCGACCGGAGCGGACGCCTTTCTGGCCAAGCCGTTCAATGCCTCGATGCTCGAAAAGAGCATCATGCCTCTGCTTCCCGCGCAGCACTGAGCCTTCGTAACTGACCCATGTCTGTCCACCTACGCATCGAAGACCTGGGACGGGACGTTCCCGTCCGCGAACAAACGTTTCAAGAAGGCCTGATCACGATCGGCCGGGAACCCTCGAATGTGTTGTCGCTCGACGATCCGGCTCACACCATTAGCCGCCGTCACGCCGCGATTCGAAACGGCAAAGTCGCGGAGCTCATGGATCTCGGCAGCCGGAATGCGACCTATCTGAACGAACGCCGTCTCGAGCCGCAGGAAGGCTATGCCTTGCGTGACGGCGACATCATCCAACTAGGGTCGTTTCGCATCGAGGTCCGGGTCGATGAGCCCCGCGAAATCGACGCCGGTTCGCCCGAGGCGGGTCGCCTCGGGAACGGGGCCTTCGAGACGCGCATGATTTCTCCGTCCGGCGTTGAACGGTACCGGCGGCCGTCGGAGGATGCGTCTCGCGAGGAGCTTGCGCGGGCGGTCGAAGAGCTGAAGCTGCTCAACGAGCTGGCTGTTGAAATCGGCGCCTCGCACGATCCTGATGCCATCATGGAAGAGGTGGTTCGGCGAAACCTCGAGGTGACCGGCGCAGAGCAGGGACTTATCACACTTATCGTCGACTCTGAGGAGAGTGAGGAAGTGGTGCATCGGACGATGATTCGGACGGGTCAGGAGTTCGATCTGGACAAGCAACTCGAGGCGTGGATGATACAGTACCGGCGTCCGTTCCTCCTCAACAATCCTCGCGAGCATCCCATATTTCGCAGCGTTCAGTGGAAGCACTCCCTGCGCAATCTCTTGTGCGTGCCGCTGCTGGTCCGCGGGAAGATGACGGGCTTATTGACGCTTTACAACAAGCGTCATAAGGGTGGCTTTACCGACTCCGACCTACAGCTCGCCTCGATCATCGCCGCGCAGTCGGCCCACATCATCGAAAACGCGCGGCTTTTTGAGGAGCAGAAAGAGTTGATTCGGATGCAGCAGGAGATGCAGGTGGCGCTCGATATCCAGACCAACCTGATGCCGAATGAAACGCCGTCGATCGACGGCTACGACGTCGCGGGACGCAGCCTCGCCGCACAGGTCGTTGGCGGGGATCATTTCGACTACATTCCGATGCACGATGGCCGCTGGGTGCTCTGCCTCGGGGACGTCTCCGGCAAGGGCTTACCGGCGGCGCTCGTGATGTCCAATCTGCAGGCCATGCTGCGAGCACAGACGCTCTGGAGCGATTCCGTGAAGGCTTGCCTCGAAGGCGCCAACCGGCTGCTTCACGAAAGCACGAACCGCCGCACGTTTGTGACGCTCTTCTACAGCGTTCTCGATCCGATCTCCCACGCGCTGCGCTTCGCCAATGCCGGGCACAACCGCCCACTGGTCATCGGATCGAACGGAGTTCGTCCTCTATCGGCGGCGGGTTTCGTGCTTGGCGCGATGCGGAACGTGCAGTACACGGAGGAAGAACTCACGTTGGCGCCCGGTCAGACGCTGTTGATCTTCTCGGACGGCGTCGTAGAGGCACGTGGAGAAGACGGCACCCTATTCGACGACGACCGCCTCGAGCAGCTGGCCGCGCGGTTCTACGGGGCTCCTGCACAGTCTCTCATCGATGCCGTCGTGGACGCCGTGAAAGTGCATGCGGGCAAGGAACCGCAGGCGGACGACATCACGCTCCTGGCGGTCCGACGCCTACCGTGACGGGCATAAATCCGGCGCTCCTCGTGCGTTGATTTCAGGTCGCATGTGACGAGGCGGCACGAGGAGGCGACCTGCACGCAACGACGTCGCGACGGCACTTCATTATGTTGGCGGCTCGTCGTCAAACTCCCACAGGAAGGTATCGCCGATGGTTCGCCATCTCCTCTCCAAGATTCTCGTGATCGTGCTTCTCGTGTGGACGGGCGCGAATCGTTCGCTTGCACAGGATTCTCACCTGGCCCTCGTTACCGACCTGCAGGGTGACGTCAGCATCGTCAGGGCGGCCGGAGGCGGATCCGTCGCGGCCCGCTGGGGCGCGCAGCTTTTTGAAGGGGATGAGGTAAAGACGAAATCCGGCGCCGGCGCCTCCATTCTATTCGCCAACAACAACCTGGTGACTCTCGGGCCAAACAGCTCCATCACCGTCCAGGCCGGACCGGCGCCGGCACAGGCGACGACGCAGGCAGTACGGACCATCGAGGGGCCGCTGCTCGCAGATGTCTCGGGCCTGACGATGCACCGAACAGGACAGGGTGACATCTCCGCCCTCGGTGTGCTCCGCAGCGGCGGGCGCGACGACGGCATCGAGCCGCTGGCCCCCCGCAGCACAAAGGTGCACACGCCGCAACCCGTTTTCAAATGGAAGGCTTCGACGTCGATGGACGTGTTCGAGGTACGGATCTACGATGAGGCAGGTCTGATCTGGAAGGGCGAGACCGGCGATCGTCAACTCATATATCCGGAGCATGCACCGCCGCTCCAGGCCGACAAAGAGTATCTCTGGCTGGTTGAAGGGGAAGAGTTGCTGGAATCCGTGAAGTCGCCCATGGTCCCGTTTTCGGTCTTGTCCCCTGAAGCCAGGGAGGACGTCGCAGCCCGCGAAGCTTCCCTTCAGGCGCAATTCGGAGACGACCTCGATGGGAGCAATCTGCGATTCATGCTGGGCTCCTACTATGTGCAGTATGGGCTCCTTTCATCCGCGATCTCTTCTTTTGAGCAGATCGCAAAGCGCCATCCCGACTCGCCATTGCCCCATGAGATCCTCGGCAAGCTCTACACGGATGTCGGCCTGAAAGACGATGCCATCAATGCCTTCCAGCGGGCCATCGCACTCTGGCAGCGCTAACACTATGGATCCTGAAAGCACGTCCGCAAAGCCCCCACGACCCATCCGGGAGCATACCATGCGATTAAAGGAAAGCGTAATAGGAACGCTATTTCTGATCGCGGGCTTCTTCTACGGCGTAACCGGCGTTTTTGCCCAGGCCGAGAACGCGCCGCCGGATGCCTTCTATCACGTTCTGATTCAGGCAGCAGAGAGCGGCGCTACTCAAACGGTGGCGGCGCTGGTTCGCGAACGGCGGCTCGAGGTCCGGCCGATCGTCGATGAACTCATCAGATTGAGCATGCGAGCAGCGCTGCGCGGTGATGAGGCCGAGGCGGATCGAAAACGTGAGGCGGCCGGGTCCATCGCCGACGCGTTCGCAGGAGAGTTTTCCGAAAGGAGTCTGCAGAGAGCGGTCGAGTACGCCTCGATCTGGTCGCACGATGAAATGGCTCGCAAGCTGCGCGCCGATAGCCTCTACAGTGAGGGCACGGCACTGCGCGGACACGGCGGAACGCGGGATCGGGCCTACGGCCTTTACCTGGAGGTGCTCGCGGACTACCGGGCACTCGGCGATCAGCTGGGAGAGGGCGCAGTGCTCGGCGGCCTCGGCGTCGTATGGTGGTATGCCGGCGACCCGGACAGCACACGCTTCTACTTCCAACAGGCGCTCGCCGCCCGACAGTCCGCCGATGATCGGCAACTCGTAGGCAACAGCTACAACGATCTGGGGTCCGTGAGCCACCACTTCTTCGAAGAATACTCCGCGGCGCTGGACTATTTCCTGAAGGCTGAATCCATTCGGCAAGAAATCGGCGACGATGTGGGCCTCGGCAAGACCCTGGTTAATACCGGTAACACGTACGGGATGCTCGGCGACCGTGACCGGGCCCTCGCCTATTTCGAGCGGGCGGCCGAAATAAACGGATCCGTGGGCAACATGGACCTCGCGGCCGCAGCCTGGACGAATGCAGGCGTCGTACTCAAGGACCGGGGACAGTACACGGAAGCGCTTGGGCGCCTTGAGAAGGCGCTTCTCATAAGCGAAACAAGTGGCAATGTATCTCGGATGACAGCGGCACTGAATTGGATCGGCGTGGTCTACCGCTGGCTGGGCGACTACGAATCGTCCCTCGCCAACTACAAAGAGGTCATCCGCCTGGCCGAGGAGGCCGGAGACGAGCCGGCACTCGGCCACGCACTCACCAACACAGGAGTTGTGTACTTGTCGGCCGAACGACCCGATCGCGCGGCGGACTACTTTGGCCGGGCTCTCGATATATTCGCCGCCGCCGGCGATGCGCGCGGAGTCCTGGCCGCCAGGCTCAACCTGGCGAGCTGCCTCTTCGAGCAGGGCGCCTATGCCGAAGGCGAGCCCCACCTCCATGACGCGCTGGCAGAAAGCCGCGCGCTGCAAGACCGTGTGGTCGAGGCCCGCACGCTGAATTTGTTGGGAAACCTGTTCGGTCGGACGGATCGTCTTGACGAGGCGGTCCGACGGCATAAAGAAAGCCTTGCCATAGGCATCGAGCTCGGGATACCCGATGTGAAATGGATTGCTAATATGGGCCTCGCCGACGACTACGATCGTCTCGGTGAACATCGCATGGCGGTCCTGCACTATGAATCCGCGTTCGAGACGCTGGAAGGACTGCGAGAGTCGCTGCACACGGAGGAGGAAAAGGCCAATTTCCTGGCTCAACAGCGCTACGCTTTCGAGGAGGTCGTCACGTCGATGGCGCGGCTCCATGAATCCGCTCCGGACGAGGGGTACGATCAGCTCGCGTTCAAGTATGCCGAACAAGCTAAGGCGCGGGCGTTTCTCGACCTGCTCGCGGAGGCACTGAGCCACGTGCGAGAAGGCATCGACACCGAGCTGCGGAACCGACAAGAGACGCTGCTCACCGATCGCTCCCGTGTGCAGCAGGAGCTGCAGGCGCTTACCGGCGCGGCAGACGACTCGGTCCGTACCGAACTTCGGCAAGCCGCCGCGGGGCTGGACGACGCGTACCGGGCCCTTCAGCGTGAGATGTACCGGCAGAATCCCCGCTATTCGGCGCTTCAATATCCAAGCCCCGTCACGCTCGACGAGATCCAGCACGACCTGTTGGCTGGAGATGACGTCCTGCTGGAGTACGCCCTCGGCGACACCAGCACGACGCTGTGGGTCGTGACAGGGGTCGAGCGAGCGCTCTACCGGCTGCCGGGACGGGCCGAAATCGAAGAGCAGGTCGAACTGCTTCGCCACGCCCTCGCGAATCCGCTTCAGGGCAATCCGTCGCGATTCGCGACGACTGCCCATCGCCTCTATGAACTGCTCCTTCAACCGGCCGAGAGTTATCTGGCCGAAGGTCGACGGCTCATCATAGTGCCGGATGGTCCTCTGCTGTATCTGCCGTTCGAAGCCCTTGTGACTGCACCCGGCGACGAAGCTTCGACCTACGCAGAACTTTCCTACTTGGTTCGGAGACATGCCGTCACGTACGGTCCATCTGCCAGTGTATTGAAGCAGCTCCGCGAAGAGCGCCGCGACGAGGCGCCATCCACACGGAAGGAGCTGCTGGCGTTCGGCGATCCTGTCTTCGGATCTGATGAGTATCCGGCCGGCGCGGGTCTCGAACGCCTGGCCTACAGCGGGACCGAAGTCGAGGGCATCGCGCGCCTCTTTGCACCCGGCGATGCGGATGTCTTCGTTCGGGGCGATGCCTCCGAAGCACATGCAAAGGAGGCGGGCTCTTATCGTTACGTGCACTTCGCCACACACGGCTTGATCGACGAGCGCCGCCCCGACTTCTCGAGCGTCGTCCTCGCGAGGTCGGAAGGTGAGGATGGCTTGCTGCAGGCGGCGGAGATTTTCAACCTTCGATTGAATGCGGATCTCGTCGTGTTATCGGCGTGCCAGACGGGCCTCGGCAAGATGGTGCGCGGAGAAGGCATGATCGGCCTCACGAGGGCCTTCATGTATGCGGGCGCACCATCTCTCGTCGTCAGCCTCTGGCGCGTCGCGGATTTGTCGACGGCGCGTCTGATGGAACGGTTCTACGACCAGCTAGTCGCGCAAAAAAGCGGCAAGACCGAGGCCCTTCGGCAGGCCAAGCTGGCGCTACTGGAGGACGAGTCGCTCGCGCATCCCTTCTCCTGGGCGCCCTTCATTCTAGTCGGTAACTGGGAGTGAACATTCATTGTCCGCCGTCTACTACGGCTCTCTGAAAACAATAGCCTAAATATTCATCCCTCACATTCGCAGCTGCCTGCAGGGCGTCATTTTGTCCTACTCCTATGGGATGGTACGTCCCCGCAGCTCGTGTGGCCCATCTACATCCTCGATGAAATGATAATGCAGAAGTATCTATCGGGCAGCGCCTCGTATCTGGCCGGGATCGGCCTATTCGTTGTCCTGGTTGCCGTCGTATCCAGCCCGGCCACCGGCCAGGCGAGGCAGGTCTCGCTGGAAGAGCTGACTGCGGCCTCCAGCGACGTAGTGCTCGCCGCGGTCTCCGCGAAACAGAGTTTCTGGAATGAAAATCAGACGCGCATTTCAACCGATGTGCGGCTACGCGTAACAGATCGCATCAAAGGTGATGCGGCCGAGGAGACGGTCGTGACTATCCCCGGTGGCCAGGTGGGCAATACGCTCTACGAGGTCTCCGACATGCCCATTTTCGTGGAGGGTGAGGAGGTAGTCGTGTTCCTCTGGAAGGATCCATCGGGCCGGCATACAGTGGCGGGTGCGGCGCAGGGGAAGCTTCGCGTGATCAAAAGTGAAGGCGGAGAGCGCATGCTCGAGCCGGGCGCTGCACATCTTTTCGATGTCGGGATAGAGAAGTTGGCAACTCCAGACGGGGAGCCCGTCATCAGCCGGAAGCCCCTGCGACTGGATGAGTTCGTGCGAGCCGTAAAGGCCGCCGAGCGTAAATAATGTTCCCCGCGGCCGTGTGCCCACCAGCCCACGGCCGGTGATTCTCGGTTCCCACCGTCGCGACCCGCACGTCGGTGTCGACCACCCGCTTCATACGGATCGGATCTCGCCCAATTAATTGCCCCGACACTCCCATGCGCTTCCAATTCGACCATCTCCCGACCATGTTACACAAGAGGATCCTCGTCATTTGTGTGGTGACTGTGCTTTGTGCCGCCATGCCCTTAATCAGCGCCGTGAAGGCGCAGGTCGTCGATCCCATCGTCCATCTAAAAGCCGACGGCACC
This sequence comes from uncultured Rhodothermales bacterium, assembly GCA_964487555.1. Lineage (GTDB taxonomy): Bacteria > Bacteroidota > Rhodothermia > Rhodothermales > VXPQ01 > CAZART01. The sequence continues at coordinate 23,801 of CAZART010000007.1, read as the reverse complement.
CCGACCGATGAGGTAGGCATCTATGGTGCGAGCTGGGGTGATGTAGATGACGCAGCGTATGTTGCCGGCGTGGACGGCCAGGCTTTTTCGTTCGACGGTAGCGGTGCCAACGGCGGCGCCGGGAATTACGTCAGAGTAAACAACCTGGACAACACAACGCTGGGGGGAAGTGCCTTCAGTCTCTCGGCATGGGTTAATCCTTCGAGCTGCGGTCAGGAATGCCAGATAGCCTCGACCTCAGGTCACAACGTGCCTTTCGGTTGGGAGCTGCGCGTCGAGGCTCCCACGACGTTGACCTTCACCTATAAGCTCACTACAGGTGCACAGCCGGCGATCTCGACCACGCTCCCCCTAGGTTCATGGAGCCACGTCGCCATAACCTGGGACGAGACCACCCGCCGGGCGGCTCTCTACATAAACGGCGGGCCGGCCGGGTCGAACACGGAGTTGGTGAATATGGCGACTGAGGCCGCTGGGGAACTCATCATCGGTGAGAACAACGATAGCCTGTTTGCGGAACCGTGGGGACCTTTCGTGGGCGCCATCGACAACGTGTGCGTGTTTGGTGATGCCCTTGATGAGAGTCAGATCGCGTACCTCGCGTCGGAAGAAGCTACCTGCAATACGGCACTGCCGTCTCTCACCGTGAATACAGCGGCCGATTCCACGAACGCGGGCGACGGCTCCTGTACCCTGCGGGAGGCGATCGCGAACGCTAATGCCGATGCCGACCTGAGCGGCGGCGACTGTCACGGCGGCTCAGGCGAAGATAGAATCTTCTTCGCCATTCCAGGCGCCGGTCCGCATACCATCGTTCCATTAACCGCCCTGCCGAACATCACGGGACCCGTGATTATCGACGGCACGACTCAGCCAGGTTCGTCGTGCGGCGCGACTCCGGCTGAGCACCTTCTTCTCGTCGAGCTCGACGGTTCGGCTGTAACGGGATTCGTGAACGGGCTGGCGCTCACTGGCGGCAGTAATGGGTCCACCATTCGGGGGCTGGTCATCAACCGGTTCACCGACAAAGGCGTGGTTATAAACAACAGCCATAACAATACGGTCGCATGCAATTTCATCGGCACCGACACGTCGGGTAATTCTGACCTCGGCAACGCGGGCAACGGTGTCGAAATGGCCGTTGCGACAGGCAACGTTATCGAAAGTAATCTGATCTCGGGCAACTCGGGCGACGGCGTGCACTTCGAGCCCGGTGGAGATGCCAACACCGTCCGGGGCAATCATATCGGCACAAATGCTGCCGGTACGGCTGCTCTCGGCAATACGCTCACTGGCGTGGGATTCAACCAAGCCCAGGACAACACCATAGGAGGTACGTCGGCCGCCGACAGGAACTTGATCTCCGGCAACGCGAACGGCGGGATGGCCATCGTCGGATTCTCGGGCAATCCGGCAAGTGGAAACGTCGTGCTGGGCAATTACATCGGAACCGACGTGCTGGGCACATCGGTCGTTCCAAACGCACGCGATGGAATTCGCATTGTAAGCGTGACAAGCAGCAACGTCATAGGAGGATCTACTCCGGGCGCACGTAACGTCATATCCGGTAATCAGGTGGGCGTCAAGATCGCGGACGCGGGCCTGGACAATGTGGTCGTGGGCAACTTCATCGGCACGAACGCAGCCGGTGATGCGCCTCTCGGCAATACAGGGGAAGGCGTCATCGTATATGCCGACAACACCACGATCGGTGGAACGAATCCCGGAGAAGGGAACGTCATTTCGGGCAACTCGGCGGGCATCTATGTCGACGGCGCCGACGGCACCCTGATCGCAGGAAACTTCATCGGTACGAGTGCAGATGGAGCCTCGGCCGTTCCGAACGGGATGGGGATCAGGATAACTTCTGCTACCGGAACACACATCGGCGCCACGAACTCGTCCGGAGCGGGCAACGTGATCTCAGGCAACTCCGGCACGGGAATAGGTCTGACCGGAGGCGGCACGCGAATGTATGGCAATGTAATCGGCCGGGATGCTACAAACGCCTTCGCACTTTCGAATCAGGACGGCATCACCGTATACGCCGGCGGCAGCAACGTAATCGGCGGGCTCGGTGCCGATTCAAGCAACGTGATCTCGGGCAATACAGGTGACGGCGTCGCGTTGTACGTAGATGCTGTCAATACTGCTGTGCTGGGCAACAGAATCTGGGACAATGGGGGGCTCGGCATTCGTTTTTATCCAGGTGCCAATGACGGCCAGGCGGCGCCTGATATTGCGGACGTCTCATACGCGGACGGTTTGATTACCGTCTTTGGGAGGGCTTCCGGCTTACCAGGGGAAGAGGTCCGCGTCGAATTTTTTTCGAACGATACGTGCGATCCGTCCGGTTTTGGAGAAGGGCGCACGATGCTGGGTTCTGCTACCGTGTCGATGGATGGTGCGGGTCAGGCATCATTCACTTCAGTATTGACCGATCCGGGTTTGCCCGTGCGCGTTACGACCGCTACCGCAACTGATTCAGATAGCAACACCTCCGAATTCAGTCGGTGCGCCGTGCCGAAAATAGGAGTCCCCACCGGCCACGTCTTTTCCATCGTGGCCGACGCCCTCGCTGAGCCTCAAGTCCTGGTTTCAGACGGATCGGGCAACCTGCTCGTCGGCTTAACCGGCAGTGGTGAGATCATCCGCGTTGATGCCCAGGGGACGGTGGTAGCCCCCAGCCCTGTGGTATACGGTCTGCAGCGGCCTATCGGGATGGCGAAAGCCGGCCAGACACTTTACATAGCCGATGCCGTTGCCAATGCGATCTACGCCGTGGACTTGTCCTTGCTGCCGCCTGGTGGCTTTGACGCTTCAACACTCACGCCTCTCATTTCCGGACTCAATGGGCCGGCACATCTCGCGATCGGCCCCGACGGCGCCCTGTACGTCAGTCTCACACAGGGTCTGACGGGAGAGAAAATCATACGAATCGATCTACTGACAACTGATCAGACCGACCACGTCACCTTCTCCGACACCGAAAACGTTAATCCGGCGGGTATGGCGTTCGCGCCGAATGGAGACCTCTATGTCGCCCTGAATTCACCTGGTGACGTCGTGCGTATTCCGGCCGATTCCTCGTTCCCGGTGGACGGTAGTACGCTCGATCAGGTCTTTGACGGCCTCGAGGCTCCCAACGCTTTAGCGGTCGGGCCGGATGGACGACTCTTTATTGCGACGCGCTACGGCATCAAGGCGGGGCACCTCGGTTCAACAGTGCCCTCGGATTTCGTTACCGGCCTCGCCGGTGGTGCATTCAATCACCTGATCTTCGACGGCGTTCTTCTGAGCCTGGCCGACGGAGCCGCAGGACGTATTGTGCACGTGACGGCGCCGAAAACGCAGGTCGTCAACGCGATGCCGCTGACCTACACTCTCCACACGGCAAGCCTTGACGGGATCGGCGCGGGCGGTGCGGACGCGGCTCGAGCGGCGTTCACCTCGTGGGAGAATGTGGCCGGATCCGCGGCCGCGTTCACGGACGGCGGAACGACGATCGACGCCGTAGCGGGGATCGACGGCATTAATAAGGTCACTGTGGACGAGACCTTTCCCTTCCCTCCGCTTGTGCTGGCTATTGCCGCCAAGACCGTCGTCTTCGGCAGCACACCCGGTGAGGGCACGATCATAGACGCCGACGTGGTGGTTAGCCCCGAATTCGTAAATCACACGCAGTTTCCGATCGGGACGGAGACGGAGCCAGGTGCCTTCGACCTCCAGAGCATCATAACTCATGAGGTCGGTCACGTAATAGGGCTTGTTCATAGCGGCGTCGACGACGCAACCATGTACTTCGTTCTTCAGAGCGGCAAGGAAGCGCGCAGCCTCACGCTCGACGATCAGGCGTGGTCGAGCTATCAGTACCCCGCAGCGAGCCCGCCGATTACGGGGTCGATCGCCGGGCATATTGCCGACGGCGTCACACCGGGCGCCTATGTCGCAGGTGGACTCGTGCTCGCGACGAACGCGTTGACCGGCGAGGCTGTACACGCGTATAGTGACGAGAAGGGTAATTACTTCATTCCCGGATTGCCTTACGGCGACTACGCCGTTTCCATTGCACCGCTGTCGGGATCACTGCGGCCGGCCCATATCAGCGCCTATCTGCAGACGATTGCGAACAATCTCACGTTCGCCTCTGAATTCTGGAACGGCGGCGACGAGGGCGCGGACCCGGATATCGACATTCCTACGGCGACCGTGCCCGTCACGGTAAACGGAGCGGTCAGCGAAGTCGACTTCATCACCAATCAGGACAAAACGCCGCCGGCAATCACGGGCGTCTTTCCAAAGGTCGACGGCAGGCCGGCGTCAGTGAACACCGAAGTGCTCGTCAGTTTCTCGGAATGGGTCGACGTTCAAACGCTCACACTGACCGTCAGCACGGTACTCGGCAATATCCCGGTGGACGCGACGGTAGAGTTGCAGAATGCCGGCCGGCTGGCCATTTTCAAGCCGACCTCACCGCTGACGCACGCCACCGAATACGAGATTCGCGTCGCTCAGGGGCTGGCGGACGGAAGCGGCAATCTGCTTGCGGTAGATTACACCAACACGTTCACGACGGAACCGCCGGACCTCGCCTCACCATCCGTCGAGCACGTCGCACCGGCCGATGGAGCCATCGACGTTTATACGACGGAATCGGTGACGATCGTCTTCTCCGAGCCGATGAATCCAGCGACGCTGGCCGCAGGTTTGGTGGTGACCGACGGCGTCTCGGCCGTTCCGGGCACGATAGTGCTCGAGCTCAATAATTCCGTAGCGAAGTTCACGCCGCTCGCCCGCCTCGACGAGAGCACAGAGTATACCGTTACGATTGCAGCGTCGGTGCAGGATGCGTCCGGCAACCTGCTCGGGACCGGACATGAAAGTACCTTCACCACCGGCATTGAGATCGTAACCATCGATGCCGTCGGACCGGCGACCAATGCCACCGGCATCTCGGTGACGACGGCCGTGCTGGCGGACTTTTCCGCGCCGATCGAAACAGACGACGTCTCGTTCGCCACCTTTCAGCTGATCGACAAGAACGACAACCAGGTGCCGGGCGCTTTTGAGTGGCTGAACCAGGATACGCGGGTCATCTTCCGGCCGTCAGCGCCGCTGGCCTATGATTCGGTCTACACGATCATCCTGCCGGTAGGAGGACTGCACGACGAAACGACCACCTTTGAAAGTAGCTTCACGGCAGCGGGGGAGCCTCAAGAGCCGGCGATCAGTAGTGTTTCGCCGCTGAGCGCGGCTACCGGTAAGACGGTCGTCATCAATGGCACAGGTTTCGATCCAAACCCCGCTAACGTGCACGTAACCTTCAACGGTGTAACCGCAACCGTGACAGACGCCACGCTCACCAGCATCACGACGACGGTTCCCAAGACGGCTACGTCCGGTCCTCTAGTGGTGACGATCGGAAGCATTGCCGACAGCGTTCCGTTCGAGGTCGTCGAGCCCGTCGAGGTCACCGATGAAGTGGTCGCGAAAGTTACCACGGATTCGGGCACGACGGACGGCGACATCACCCCCGATGGAACTCTTGCCTTCATGACGAACCCGGGCACCGATAACGTCACCGTGATCAATCTCGTCGATACGGCCGTGGAAGGAACGATCGGCGTCGGGGACAACCCCCTCAAGATCGCGATCACGCCCGACGGCGAGTTCGCGTACGTGACGAACTTCAAATCGAGCACGGTCTCGGTCATCGACGTCGAGATGCGCGAGGTCGTGGACACGATCCAAGTCGGCCTCAACCCCATCGGCATCGCCGTCACTCCGGACGGCACGAGAGCCTACGTCGGCGAATACACCGGCAAAGCCGTCTCGGTGATCGACATCGATCCGGCGAGCGGTGCCGCAAACCAGGTCGTGGCTCGAGTGACTACCGATTCCGGCAACACGGATGCCGAGATCTCGCCTGACGGTACGATCATCCTCGTCACCGGAACCCTGGGTTTCACCATCCTGAACATCGATCCTGGTTCGGACACCTACAACCAGGTGGTGGCCAAGGTGACGACCGACAGCGGGACCACCGGCGCGGCCATCAGCCCCGACGGCGCCTATGGATTCGTCACCACGATCGCAGGTGAGATTCTCGTTATCGATCTGAACGCGTCGGGGTCGTCGCCCTTCCAGGTCATTGCGAAGACGACGACCGACGCTGGAGCGACGGACGTCGAAATGAGTCCGGACGGAGCCACGCTGTTCGCGACGAACTTCGAGAGCAGTACCGTCACGGCGTACTCGTTTGCAGCAACACTGGGCGGCGCGGAGAGCGGCGTGCTGGCGTCGGCCGACCCGATCACCGGTTTGGCCATCACGCTGACGCCGGTCGACGTGTACACGGTGAGCCTCCACCCCGAAGGCATCGTGTTCGCACCGGCCGCCGGACTCGCTCTCGTCGCAAGTAGCGGTTCCAACGACGTCTCGATTATTCGATTCGGCATACAGGAGGTCTTGCCACCTGCCGCGCGTATCGCGGCGCTGATCGATCAGGTGGAGGCAATGGTCGTAGACAAGGGGGTCAATCCGGGCCTCGGCTCGGCTCTGTTGGCGCATTTACAGCTCGCTACCATGAAGCTCGAGAAGGAGGATTCGGACGGTGCCGCAAAGCAGCTGGAGTTTTTCGTCAGGAAGGTTGAAGGCTTGATGGACAAAAGCCAGCTGGATCCGGCAACGGGTGCGGCGATGGTGGAGGAGGCGCAGGCCGTTATAGACGTTCTGCGGGGCGCCGCCAAGCAGGGCCTGACCGACCGGAATGAGGACGACACGCTGCCTACCGAGTACGCGCTGGCGCAGAACTATCCGAATCCCTTTAATGGCTCCACGCACTTCGAGTATGACGTACCCACCGAACGCACGAGCGAGCGGGTCGCCCTCCGCGTCTACGATCTGCTCGGCCGCACCGTTTTGACGCTCCTCGACGAGGATGCCGCACCGGGACGCTACACCGTGACGTGGGACGGCCGCCGAGACGGAGGCGGCTTCGTGGCGAGCGGCGTCTATCTCGTGCAAATGCAGGCGGGCTCGTACCGGCAGGTGCGTAAAGTGGTTGTGGTACGCTAGGTCTGAGCCCTCTTCCTGGCGGCACTGGACGCGTCTTCTTGATCGGAAGCGCGTCCAGCGTCGTCAATTCGGATTCAGACGGTTCAGCACTTCTTCTCGCCGGGAGGCGTCGGGCTCAACATCCAGGTACTGCTGCAAGTACGTGCGGCTTTGTTCGGTGTGGTCGAGCGCCGCATGGCTCTCTGCCAGAAGGGAAAGCGTTTCGGGCCAGCCCGGCCTGAGCTGAAGGGAACGCTCGAGTTCGACGACGGCCGCCGCGGGATCCCCCATCGCAAGACGCGCCTTGCCCATATTCTTCAAGATAAGAAACATATAGTCCGAGCCGGGATCGACCCGCGCCCCCCGTTCAAGAACCCGGAGAGCCGCCTCCGCATCGCCCAGTTTAATCTGGAGATTGCCGATGGCGCTGTACACGGGCATGAGCGTCGAGTCCACGTCCAGCGCCGCCGCATAGGATTCGAGCGCGTCGTCGAGGCGGCCGGATTCTTCATAGACGTTCGCCAGATTATAGTACGCGGTGCTGTTGCTGCTGTCGAGGCGGATCGAGGTGCGGTTGGCGGCGATGGCCTCATCAAAGGCCCGCCGGCGGTAATGAACGGCGGCGAGTGAGCTCCAGGCTTCAGAATACGTCGAGTCTGCGGCGATCGCTCGCTCGAATTCGGTGTGGGCGAGGGCGAACTGACCGTCCGAGAAGTAGTTGAGGCCGCTTCTCGTCAGCTCACGGGCCCGTTCTCGAGCCGCTGTACTTTCCTCCTGCGTGCCGCGATCGCTGCTGATCGCCGACCGGATGTATTGCCGGTTCACCACCAGGAATCCCAGAGCGAATGCGACGAGGAGGACACCGGCACCGAGCGCGAGTCGGCCCCTCAGCGTCCCGGGCACCCACTTCGTTGAGCGATCGGGCGCATCGATCTGTAGAACGGATCCGGCCAGGTGAGCCGGTACAGACATCGCCTGAGTAACCATTGCCGAGGTCAGCTGCGCAGACAAGGACGGGTTGCCGACCAGCTTTAGAAATTCCACGACCTGGCTCATCTCCTGGTATCGTTGGTCCGGATGCCTTTGCAAGAGGATGTCGATGATCCAGAGTAACTGTTCGGGCGCCTCAGGACGCAGCACCTTCGCGGCCTCTATGATCGAGTCACGCGAACCGGCCGGCAGGTGCGTATTTTCCAGCTTGAAAGGGTGTTGACCCGTGAGCATCTCAAAAAGGACGACGCCGAGCGCCCAAATATCCGTTCTTTGGTCGACCTCGCCCCCAAAGGTCTGCTCCGGGCTCATATAGGCAAGCGTGCCCATCATCATTCCTGTCGCGGTGAGCTGGACGTCCTGTCGCTTGGCCAGCCCGAAATCAAGGATTTTGAGCAACCCTCCTCGGGTCACGATGGCGTTTTCGGGCTTGACGTCGCGATGGATGATGCCGTGCTCATGGGCCTGCTGCAGGCCCTGGGCCAACTGCAGCGCGTAGTCGATGACGTCTGCCATCGGCAACGGGCCATGGCTGATCTTCTGGCGCAGCGTTTCGCCGGCGTAGTACGCCATGACGATGAAGCGACGGCCGTCCTCGCTGCGACCGATCTCGTGAACGACGGCAATGTTGGGGTGATCGATAGCGGACACGGCGCGTGCTTCATGGACGAACCGTGCGTCGGCATCGGCATCCTCGTGAAGTGCCGCCGGCAGAAACTTGATGGCGACGGTTCGGTCGAGGTTCATGTCGCGGGCCGTGTAGACGATGCCCATCCCGCCCTCTCCGAGTGGGGACAGGATGCGATAATGGGAGATCGTCGTGCCGAGAAGGGGGTCGCTCACGCCGAAGCGGCTCTGCGGAGGCGGCGTCGCGGGGGAGGTTTCGGCCGATGGGACATCCAGAACTCCGGGATCGTCATCGTGGGCCGCTACCAGGTCGAAGAGATCGCCGCGAAGCGGCTCGGTGTGCTCGGTGAGGACGTCGAGAAGGGCCTGCCTCTCCGTATCGGGAAGCCCTACGATCTGGTCGAACAGCGCGCGTACGCGATCCCACGCCGAGAGCGAAGAGGAATCAGGCTCCGGGAGGCCAAACAGGCGAAGTACCGCTTTCGCTCTCGCGTCGAGGATGAGAAGGGCATCGATCCTGCGGCCGAGGTCGGCGTCGTTTTGTGTCGCGGCTTTGAGTGTGGATGCACGCTCAGCCGGTGGAAGGGTAACGACCTGCTCGAACAGGGAGCGCATCTGCCGGACGCGCCCGGGAGTAAGCGAGGAACCCATCGGTACTCCGAAAAGACAGAAGAGGGATAAATGAAAACATACAACGCCGCCCCGATTCATGCTACACGAGCATGTAGCCGGCTGCGCGCAGGTAGCCCGGCGCACGCAAGTAGCCGGCTGCGCGCGCGTGTCACCCGTCGCGCTTTATCACGAGCAGTGTCATGTCGTCGTGTTGCGGAACGTGGCCTACGTGAGCGGCGATGTCTTCGGTGATGCGAGTGAGGATGTCCTTCGCGGACATAGCGCGCGACTCGGCCAGTGTGCCGGCGAGTCGAGCATCTCCGTATTCGATGCGTGCGTCATTCATGGCCTCGGTGACGCCGTCGGAGTAAATAAGCAGGAGGCTGCCTGGCTCGAGTTTAACGTGACCGTCCTCATAGGCCAGACTCTCGACCACCCCCAGCACCAGGCCTGCGGTTTCAAGCCGCTTTATTCCGGCGTCGGAACCGCACCGAAGCGGGCGGTTGTGTCCGGCGTTCGCATACACAAACGAGTGCGTCGCCGTATCCAGGATCCCGTATACCATCGTGACGAACGAACCTCGGTGCGTATTGCGATACAGCAAGCTGCTCAATACGGCCAGGCACTCCGACGGCGAGCGGCAGCTGTCATAACGCGCGCGCAGAGCCGCCTGGACATTGGACATGAGCAGGGCGGCGGGCAGACCCTTTCCTGAAACGTCCGCCACGCAGGCGGCCATTGTATTATCTGCGAGCGGAAGAAAATCAAAATAATCCCCACCGACGCTCTGCGCGGGGATGCTTGTCCCGGCGAGATCATAGCCTTCAATCTTCGGTGCCGATTCCGGCAGCAGCCGCATCTGGATGTCGGCCGCAAGACGAAGCTCCTCCTGGACCCGCAGCAGCGCACGCTCTTCCTCGTACAGTCGTGCATTCTCGATCACCTGAGCCGACTGCGAGGCGATGATCGTAAGCAATCTGCGATCCTCATGCGTGAATCCGTCGTGCTCCTTCTTATTAAAGAGGGTCAGCACGCCGATCATCCTCGAGCGTACGAAGAGCGGCACGCAAAGAATAGACCGCACCTGATCCGACCACCCCGCACCGCTAAACCGCGGATCCTGCGCCGAATCGTTGACCATCAGCGGCTCCTTATGCAGGTGCATCCAGCCGAGGAGCTGATCGTGCGCGCGGAAGGGGGGGTGTTTTCCGGAGCTGGAGTTGGTTCGGATGAGCGTCTGCGCCGGACTGACATCCTCCTCGTCCAACACCGTGATTACACCCTGTTCCGCGCCGACGGCTCGCAGCGATCGTTTCACGATCTTTTCCGTGATCTCCTGTGAGTCGAGGGATGCACCGATCTCGCGGCTCAAGTCGTTCAGAATCGACAATTCATCGACGGCACGTTTCAGGTGCCGATTCTCTTCCTCCAGTTGCCGAATATGCTCCCTGTCAGCTCTTCCAAACATGTCGAAACTGCCGTATGGTATCCCCCATGAAAATCGTCACGGGACGCATTCCAGATGCCGAGGATCGCGCAGTCCTCCTTTTTCGCCGAATCTCAGTCCATTACGAATACAGGCATCGAGTTGCCTTCGGCCACGACTTCTCCCTCGATGCGGCCATCGTCGAGACGCCGTCTAACGACCGGGAGGTAAGGGTAGACGCCCTTCGGTGCGTTCTGAACCTCAAGTGGTGCGGTCGGTAGCCCGACGTGGAGCCTTCCGAACAGGTCACGAACGAAGAAGAAGACATCGCCTTCATTGAAGCCGATCAACTCGAACTCGACCATGTCACCAGGTTTTACGCGTTGAATGGGCGGGCGGACTTTGGCGGCACTGTTGACCTTTTCGATGGTTACCGTATACGTGGTGGTATTCGTTGCGGACTTGACCATGAAGATTACCTCCTCGTCTGTTTTGGGATGATTCAACGTTTGTTCGGCGCCACCGGCAACATCGATTCTCCGGTGTCGATGTCGTGCAGCAGCGGTGAGCGGTCGATGTAGAGCCTCGGGATGCCTCCTTCAAGCGCACGGCGCACGTATTCGGATGCGCGATCCGGCTGACCGATCAATACATACACTTCCGCGGCGCGGGCAAGCACCTCCGGAACGGCGGTCCCGGCGGACAGCGCCTCTTCGATCACGCGCTCGGCGTGCGCATCTTGATCGAGATAGGCATGATAAACGGCCAGTCGGCTCAACAACACCGGGTCTCGCGTATTGACATTGCTTGCCGATTCGGCCAGGCGTATGGCTTCACCGAATGCGTTTCTAGCCGCGGCGCTTAGCCCTTCCTGCCAGTATATCGATTCACCCAACCAACCGAAGGTTCGGTAATCGAGCCTATTGAGCTTAACGGCCTCTCGGTACGTTTCGGCGGCGCGCCGAAAATCCTGATCGACGTAGTAGTAGAAGGTCCCCAGATTAAGATATGTTTGATGTCTCGGTTCAATCTCAACCGACTCGCGCAGAGCCTGAATCGCATCGTCATAGCGCTCCATTTGCGCGTAGGCACTGCCGAGGCGACTGTACGTGAGCGCATTCCGAGGGGCAAGGATCAATGCCTGCTTGAACTGCTCGACGGCCTCTTCATAGCGACCACGATTGAAGTAGAATCGCCCCAGCTCGCTAAAGGACGCCCAGTAGTCCGCCTTTAATACGGCCGCTCGCCGATAATGCAATTCGGCCAGCTCGAGGTATTTCTCCGGCTCCTCGACCGATGCCAGTTCCTCGTAGGCGCGAGCCAGCTGCAGGTGGGCATCCGCGTTTGCGGGTTCGATCTGGAGAGCCGTCGAGAGGCTCTCTATGGCTTCCTCGTACCTGCCGATTTCCGTTCGAATCATCGCCACGGCAATATACACCGGCACTTGACCTTCTCCCGAACGTAGCGCACGATCGCAGTGGGAGAGCGCCCTGACGAGGAGCCCCGTCTCGTTCGTATGTCCGTACTTCCGCCACAGCGCTTCACCGAGAGCCGCTTCGGCGCGGGCAAAGTCCGGATCGGCTTCAATGGCAAGTTCGAAAAGATCGATGGCCGTCTCGACGTTTTCCAGTTGATCGTAATCGCGTAAGAATCCTCTGCCGGTGACATAGTAATCATAGGCGCTCGGGACGACCGTGCCCGTGCCCCGAAGAATGGCGAGAGCCGACGGCGACTCCACCTCGAACATAGCGGCCAGCGCTTCTGCAATCCGGTCTTGAAAGGAAGCGGCATCCGCAAGGTCGGCCTCGATGTTCTGCGCCTTGATCCGGCTCCCCGATGAGGCGTCGAAGAGGCGGAGCGTTAGAAGAACGCGGTCGCCGCCGCGGCGGACGAGGCCCGTAAGAGCCAGCGTCACGCCAAAGGCCTCTCGCGCCTGCTCTACCGACGTGATTTTCCGCCTTGCCACCTCCTGCGCGGGCACGACCCATAGCGTTTTTTCTATGGACTCCAGCCGCGACAATTGATTTACGAGCGTCTCGGAAAGCCCCCGTGCGAAGGCACCGCTCGAATGGTCGTCGACCAGTCTGAACGAACCGTTTGGTTCATCCCGGTCGAAGGCGAGCGGAAGAACGACGATATGCTTCTCCGCCGGAAGCGCAGGCTCTGATCCGAGGGCGGACTGCATCCAACGGTACACGTCTGTACCGTGGCTTACCGTTCCCCAGGTAATTCCAACGACGAGCATCAGTACTCCGAAAATGACGGCGAGCCGCCGGGCTCCGGCGGACGCGATGAACGACGTACCTGCGACGGGCGCGCGATCCAGGTCGGCACGCACGTGCATGGCGGATCGATAACGTTCCGCCCGGTCTTTCCGAAGACACTTGTCGATCACCTTCCGTACGTGCTCGGGGACGTGGCGTGGAAGCGGCGCCGGCTTGGAGTGCAGGATGGAGTACAGAACGGCAAGCTCGTACGATTCGGCAAACGCCTTCCGGGCGCTCAGCATCTCGTAGAGAACGGCGCCGATCGACCACAGGTCGGTTCGTCGGTCGACGACGCCACCTTCTATCTGCTCCGGCGACATGTACGCGGCCGTTCCCACCACGGCACCCGTGCTCGTGAGCGTTCCGCCGGCAAGTTTCGCAAGGCCGAAGTCCAGAATTTTGACCGTACCGTCCGTCGTGATGAAGAGATTTCCCGGTTTGATGTCCCGGTGGACGATGTCGCATTCATGCGCGGCGTGCAGGCCCGAAAGTACCTGACGCGCATAGCCGATCGCCGCATCGACGGAGAGCGGTCCCTTCGCCAGCCTGTGTTCGAGCGTTTCGCCCTCGTAGTACGACATCGCGATGAACGTCTGTCCATCGACGGTTTCGTCCACCTCAAACACGGTACAGATATTTGGATGGTCGAGCGCAGAGGCGGCACGCGCTTCCTGGATAAGGCGCTCGCGTGCATCCGTATCCAGTTGGAGGTGGGGCGAAAGAAATTTGAGTGCGACGGTGCGCCTGAGGCGGAGATCCTCGGCGCGGTAGACGATGCCCATCCCGCCGCTGCCGAGCCGTTCTATGATCCTGAAATGCGAAACGGTTCGGCCAACCAGTTTTTGCGGATGCTCCGCCCGCGACGCGGAGCCGGCTACACGCCGCTCGACATCCAGTCCGGCGCCGCTCTGACGCCTGGCAAAAGCGAGCAGCGGGCCGAGCTCCCGTCCTATCGCCGGTTGGACGGCAGAGAGCTCTTCCAATCGTTGCAAGCGTTCTTCTTCTTCGAGTTGCCTCAACTCGTCGAGGACGCGTCGGAGCTCTTCCTCCTGTTGAGATGATTCGACTGGCTTCATGACTCGGGCCTGGCAAGGGAGGCCACACCAATAGCACGTCGATCGAATCCGGGGTTCGGAAGCCACCCGGACGGGGGCCGCCAAATCGCACGCCGGATCTGACGTCGCCTTCACACGAGATGGTGGATGTGGGACGACATCTGCGGTACTGTTTAGAATAAGTCCTTAACTCCGCAAAAACAACGACTAACAACGAGCGGTGCATCATCTGCAATGGAGTCTCCAAAGCTATCAACGTGAACGGGCGAATTCACGCCGGCGCCCGCCGGTGCGTCTCGCGGCTCATTGTTTTTGCGCAGCCCTTTTCGTAAGGTTTGGAGAACTAGCACCTTAACCGGTCTTGGAGGTCGAATATGGCAAGGCAATTGATATCGGTTTTCGCCTTTCTCTTCGCATTTTCGGCCGCGTACGGACAGCTACCGGCGAACGCGCTGGAGGGGACTTGGGAGATGGTCACGCAGAAGCTGATCTATCCCGATACCACCATCGATCGCACCGATCAGACGCCGTACACGCTCAAGATCCTCAATTCGACGCACTGGGCTTTCGGCCGCCAGCTGCAGGATGGCGAGGAGGTCTTCGCCGGCGGCGGCTGGTACGAGTTCGACGGGGAGACCTACACGGAGCACATCGTCTACCACTCCGGCGGCCTTGCCGGCCAATCCGTGCCGTTCGACGCCCACGTCGAGGGCGACACCTGGCATCACACCGGCGACCTAGGCGACTTCATCATCGAAGAAGTCTGGAGACGGATCGGCGCGGGCGACGCGAGGTGAGCGATACGGAGGATCGATCGCCGGCGAACAGCATGGCGCGGTAGAGGTGTTTGACGTACTCAGCCGGCGCGTCCACCTACAATGGATCGGGGCACCTTCTTCTGAATGAAGGTGCCCCGAAGTCCTTGCTATCGGCAGGTACTAGCTTCTCTTTCTGCCTGCCGGCAGAAGTCGACTGCCTGCCGGCAGGGGCCGATCCCATATAGTACGGGTCGTGATCAGTTGCCGATCCAAACCGTTTTGTTCGTCGTGCCACTCGGAACGTTCAACACGTTCTCTTTTCCTGACACCTTGAGCGCATCTTCTACCGCCTGCGCCGAGGCGCCGGCATTCTGTGAGAGATACACGGCGGCGGCACCGGCTACGATGGCGGCCGCGGGCGACGTACCGGTCGTGGTCGTATGGCTCTGAAGGCTGCCCTCCTTCTCGGAAACGATCGTCTCGATGCTCTCGCCGGGGGCCAGGATGTCCACGACCGGTCCGAAGTTCGAGAAGCCGGAGAAATCGGAGCTCTTTCCATACGAGCCGACCGTAATCGCCTCGACGGTGTGTGCCGGCGTGTAGGTAGACGCATCTACGCCTCCGTTGCCGGCAGATACGACGACCGTGATGCCTGCATTGCTGGCGGCAGCGACGGCTAGGTCGAGTGCGATATATTCAGTCGTACCAATATCAGCACCGAGGCAAATGACGGCGACGATCGGCGTCGATGGATTCGCTTCCTTACGGTTGATCAGGTACTCGAGAGCCATGATGACGTAGGATGACTCGGCATAGCCGTCGTCCTGCACGACCTTCATACTGTAAACCGGCACGCCGGGTGCGACGCCGATGATGCCGTCGCTGTCGTCGATGGCGGAAGCGAGCGCAGTCACGTGCGTGCCGTGCCCATCTATGTCATCGCCACCTACAACCATTGCGCCGTTGGTGAAATCGAAGCGTCCGGCTATGTTGATGTCGCTACTGCTGACACCAGAGTCCATGCTATAGAGCTCAACGCCGCTCACGAAAGTCTCACTCGCGCCGATGTAATCCAGCGCCCACGGTCTAACCTCTGTGTCGTGCTTAGTTTCGGTGCGATCAAACCTGCGACCGACGATCACGTCAGGCTCCATCCAGGAGACATTCGGCTGTTTCGACATGAAGGCGACAAAACGGTCGACCAGCTTGGTCGGGATGCCGATCGCGGCGCCGCGGAAGATCTTGTTGAAGTCGGCGTACCGCTCCAGCAGCTCCCATCGCTCCAGCAGCTCCCATCGCTCCAGCAGCTCATACCGCTCGAGCAGCTCCTGCTCTGAGAGGAGGCCGAGGAGCTTGTCTTGCTCATACCGCTCCAGCAGCTCCTGCCGCGCGAGACTCCAGCGCTCCAATAGCTCCAATCGCTCCAGCAGCTCGAACCGCTCCAGCAGTTCCTGACGATCGATTGTCTCCCACCGCTCCAGTAGTTCCGCAGTGCTCAGCAGCGCGTTGTATTCAAGAAGCTCGTAACGCTCGAGCAGCTCATACCGCTCGAGCAGCTCCAGGCGCTCCAGCAGTTCCATCCGCTCAAGCAATTCGAAACGCTCAAGAAGCTCCTGCGTCTCCAGGGTTGTCGTTTCATCCGTGTCGACGAGAAGGCCGGTCATAAAGCCATCTTTCCCGGCCGAGCGCGTGGCGCGATCGAGCAGATTGGCGTGACGGAGCTTCGACGGGACTTCAGGAGCTGTGTCGACGAGGGATGGCGGATCGGCATCCACGTCCTGCAGCCCGGTCATTCCGTCGGTACAACCGACCAGAGAAACCAGAGTCGCCAGCGTGAAAGCCACGAAGGAATAGCAAACGCCTCGGCGTTGCGCCGGTACGTTTAGTTCGGGGGAACCCAGAAGGGATAATATCATGCTTTTCTTTTTTAGAACTGTGCCGTTAGGAGCCGGCTGTTAATTTCAGCGTTAGAAGAGGTATCGCGGATGCGCGTACATCTCTGAATAGGAAACTGCACGGAAATGCGGCCGTGAACCCACCGATTCGATCTCGGTAAATGAACCGAAGCGGTGTGGGTACTTCTACCCATCGCCAGGCGGTCGAGAACAAAGTGTTTGAAGCTGGTACGACGACGTGGAGGGGCGGCGGCTCGAGCTCCCCCGGGCCGGGTGCGTCGCGATGGACATCTTCACGTCCACTCACTCGCTATGGAGGCGGGGCGCGATGGATGGCGCGGTGGGAGATGGATATCTTTCGGAGCGATTCCGAGAGTATCGCAGAGACGCAAAGCTGCCTGACAACAGCACCTATCAAAGTCTGCGGCACGCGTTCGCGAGCTGGTTCATTCTGCGGGGCGGCGATCTCTACCGTATAGAGGAGATCCCCGGAAACGCCGATATGAAAACGACATTGAAGTACGCACACCTACGTTTGCTGCGTTTTGGCCAGAAATGGAACAGACCTTCGGCAAGGCGACGGAGGCGCCTGCAGAGAAAGCCGAGCGCCTCCGACGTGGGGTAGAGGAACGAGAAGCCCAACTCCAAAGCCTGAAAAAAGAGCTTGCGGTGCCTTCTACAGAAGGAGCATAGAGGTCACTCACCCAAACTCCGTTCTACGCATCCCTTCAATAAGCTGCAAAAAGCTGCAAGAACAGCGTGTCGGCGGGGTACAAAAAAACCCGCCAGAATCGCCGCATTCAGCGTTTGTGGCAGGTTTTTGAGGTGTGGAGCCAAGGGGAGTCGAACCCCTGACCTCTACAATGCCATTGTAGCGCTCTACCAGCTGAGCTATGGCCCCGGATGTGTGTCGGTGCCGCCGCGGCGGGCATCGAAAAACGGCGTCAGTATAGCGACCGGCGCCGTTGGATTCCAATGCACGAGCAGGGCGAGGGTCTGTTCCACTCCCTTTTCATATTCATCGTTCGTCAACGGTCGACCATGCTGCGCCAGAAGTTAACGCTCGACCGTGCTGCGCTGTCGAAAGCTGGTAGGGTAAGTGTCAGGAACTACGCGGCGCCGGCGTGCGGTGGCTTCGTTCGGGCTGAATAAACGGCCCACGCCCACAGCGCGATGCACAGCACGCCGAGTGCGGCGGCGACGGGGCGGGCGAAGAAGGCCAGGGGGTCGCCGCCGGCGGCGGTGAGGATCTGGATGAAGCGCTCCTCGAGGGGGCCGCCGAGAATGATGCCGAGGACGACGGGGCCGAGCGGAACGTCGTAGCGTTCCAGCGCGAAGCCCAGCAGGCCCATTCCCAGCATGACGGCGACGTCGAAGTTGCTGCCGTTGATGGCGTAGGCGCCGACGATGCAGAGGAGCAGGATGATCGGCATGAGGATGCGCTGCGGGACCCGGACGACGCGAGAGCCGGCCTTAATCGCGAGCAGGCCTACGGGCAGCAAGACGAGATTGGCGACGATGAAGATCACGTAGATGCTGTAGACCAGGCCGGCCTGCTCCACGAAGATGTCCGGGCCGGGATTCAGGTTTTTCATCAGCAGCACGCCGATGACGATTGCGGTGATGGAGTCGCCCGGGATGCCGAAGACGAGCGCGGGAATCCAGCTGCCCGCCAGGGCCGACGAGTTGGCGGCCGTGGCATCGGAGATGCCGTCGATCGAGCCTTCGCCGTATTCCTCCGGCGTCTTGCTCGCGCGCTTCGAGGCGGCGAGAGAGACCCAGGAGGCGATATCGGCGCCCGCGCCGGGCAGCATGCCGACAAACGAGCCGATGACGCCGGATCGGAGTGAATGCCGTAGGCGCCGCCGGACGACGGCGACGGCGGGCTTGACGACGTCTGTGAACGGAGCGATCAGGAAGCGACGCAGGCCGCGCGCTTTCGCAGGGACGGAGGAGGCGTGACTCGCATCCACGCTCCCGCTGATGAGGTTGTTCAGGACTTCGGATAATCCAAACAGCCCGATCATCGCGGGGATGAAGTTGATCCCCTGAAACAGCTCCGGGCGGCCGAAGGTGAAGCGGGCCTCCGTATGCACGGCGCTTAGGCCCACGGTCGAAAGCAGCAGGCCGATCAGCATGCCGAGCGAGGCCTTGCTCAGCGTGCCGCGCGAGACGACGACGGCGGAGCTGAGACCGAGAACGTACAGCCAGAAGTATTCGGCGACGCTGAACACGGTCGCGATTCGGGCGAGCTGATTTCCGAGCGCCATGAGCACGAGGGCGCCGAAGAGGCCGCCGAGGACGCTCGAGACCAGGGCCACGCCGAGGGCGTAATCCGACCGGCCGCGGCGGGTAAATGCGTAGGCATCGTCGACGTAGGCAGCGGAGGCGGGCGTGCCCGGGATGCGCAGGAGGGTCGTCGGAAGGTCGCCGGCGAAGATGGCGCAGGCGACCATCGTAACGATGCCCGCGAGGGCGGGCACCGGATCCAGCCAGTAGGTGAGGGGAATGAAGAGGGCCACGGACATCGTGGCCGTGAGGCCCGGCATCGACCCCATGAACACACCGTAGAGCGCCGATGCAAGGATGATGGCCAGCACCTCCGGACTGAGGATGACCTGTTGAAAGGCTTGCAGCAGCGCGTCGATCATCTCACCATCCGAGAATTCCCCACGGAAGCGAAACGCGCAGCAAGACGGCGAACAGGTGGTAGGATACGGCCGCGAAGACGACGGCGGTTACGGCGGCGACCGGCAGACGGACGCGCAGAAGCAAGAGAAGGGAAAAGAGAATGAGGGCGGTCGTGACGACGTAGCCGAGGGGCTCTGCGAGGAGGATGTAGAGAATGACGCCGCCCACGGCGCCGAGGCACGCGATCAGGCCGTGGCGGGTGGCGGAGCCGTAGAGCATCATGTAAAAGCGGTTCGCGGCGGCAGCGCCGGTATCGGGTTCGGCCGGCCGGCGGCGATGGTGAGCGACGACGGAAGCGGCGAGCGCGATCGCGAGCAGGACGCCGACGATCGAGGGGAACAGCCAGGGGCCGTAGGTCTGTCGACGCACCGACTGGAAGGCGGCGCTTTGAAAGATCTCACCGAATTGATCGTTCTCCTGTGCGAGCGAGGCGCGGAATTCGTCCGACCCGTCGGCGGTCCAGCCGAAGCCGGCACGCTCGCAGAACTGCCGGAATTCATCGCTCGTCACGACGCTGCGGAGCGCTTGCTCCAGGACGGCGACCCGCTCGTCAGGCACGTCGAGCGGGAGGGCGAGACCGCGCCACGTGAAGCTCGTCCAGTCGGAACCGTATTCCTGCAAGGTGGGGACATCCGGGACCGACGGAAGACGCTCGTCGGACATCACGGTGAGGCAGCGGACGCGTCCGGCGTCGACGAGAGACCGCGCCTCGGGCACGCTACAGCTTACGACGTCGACGCCCCCGGCCATCAGCTCCTGCAGCGACGGGGCCGATCCGTTCAGGGAGATCCATACGACGTCGTCCGGACTCATGCCGGCGTGGATCAGCCATCCGGCAAGCGCGACGTGCCAGATGCCGCCGAAGGCCGTTCCGGAGGCCTTCAACGCGCCGGGCCGGTCGCGGATCGCTGTTTCCAGCTCCTCGATGGAGGACCACGGTGCATCGTCGCGTACGAACAGGGCCGCGTGGTCCCGGTTGACGCGCATCAGCGGATGGAATTCGCGGTACGTGACGTTGGTAAGTCCACGCCAGTGGAGCATGTTGAGCTCCGATGTGATCATCGTCATCGTGTAGCCGTCCGGGCGCGCCAGCGCACCTCGCGTGTGACCCGTGACGCCGGCGCCGCCGCTGGCGTTGATGACGTTGACCGGCACGCCAAGCTCCCGTTCGAGCTGCGCCGCGATCTGGCGGGAGATGCGGTCGGTTCCGCCTCCGACGGACCACGGGCAGATCAGTGTTACGGGACGGCTCGGATATTCACCGCTTGCGCCACACCCCGATCCAAAGAGCAGAAGCAGAAGGCCGATGAAGGCGGTGCGCATGGTTTCAGATGGATCGATCGCTACGTTAGTGGCGCAGAAAACGACGCGCCGCGCCGGCTCCGTTCCTACGCGACCGTATTGACCAGCTCGCCGATGGGCTCGATCAATATCGAAATTTTGTCGCCGGAGCGGAGGGTGAAGTCGTCGGGAGGGACGATCCCGGTACCGGTAAGCAGAAAGCAGCCGTCAGGAAAGACATTGTCGCGGAAGAGATAGCCGATGAGTTCTTCGGCAGTTCGCTTCAGCGAGGCCAGCGTGGTCGCGCCGCTGAAAATGCCCTCACCATCGCGGACGATCTTCATGACGATCTCCGTGGAGCGCGGAAGATCGGAGTCGCCCAGGAGAATGCACGGGCCAAGCGAGCAGGAGCCGGCGTAGACCTTCGCCTGCGGAAGGTAGAGCGGGTTTTCGCCCTCGATGTCGCGGGCACTCACGTCATTGCCGATCGTGTAGCCGAAGAGACGGCCCTCGGACGTGATCGCCAGCGCGAGCTCGGGCTCAGGGACGGTCCAGTTGGAATCACTTCGGATACCTACGAAGCCGCCGGGATCCACCACGCGGCTCGGCGTGCTCTTGAAGAAAATTTCAGGCCGTTCGGCCGTGTAAACGCGGTCATAAAAGCTGCCGCCGCCGGATTGCTCCGACTCGGCCATGCGGGCGCTCCGGCTTCGAATATAAGTCACGCCGGCGGCCCAGACCTCCTGCCGGCCGATCGGGGCCAGGACGTCCTTGATTTCCGTCGGTCGAACAGATTCGACGGACTGCGACACAAGCGCAACCGGGTCGTCTGCTGTAAAGAGAGCGTCGATGTTCACGTCGATATCGAGAGTGTCTCCGTCGTCGGTACGAACGGCGAGGCCCTCCGCAGTCTGAAACAGCTTCATGGTGGATGGGATTGAACGTGCCAGGCGAGTGCGCGGGTGTAGGGATGCTTCGCAGGTGGTGCCTCGTGCATCGTCGTGATGCAGTATCCAGGCACCTAGAGAAGCCAATAATACGCAAGGGACTCCTCACAGGCTTCACGTAATGCTCGTGGTAATCGCCGTACTCGATGATATGGATTTCGAGGCTGCCACTCACGCGGACGTAGTCGGCGCAGCGTGCGCTAAGAAGGATGGTGGGGATTCGAATTAGGCTTTTACCAAGGTCGCATCGTCCGTATGGTCTGTCTTGCACGAGCTTTACATCGCCAGGAGCGCTCCGAAATGATGCGACGGCTACGGTTAAGTGTGTGTTTAGTCTGGTTTCTTATCGCGACGTCCACGGACAGCGCCGGACAGGAGGTAGGTACGTGCACGTCGGGAGGGGCGAGCGCCTTTCTCGACGCAAATCAGGTCCGGGCAGCCATCTATAACGCCGGCAACCTCTTCTGGAAGGGAGCCGGAAATATCTATACGGTCCCGAAAAGCGGCGATGCGAATGCGATTTTCGCCGCCGGTATATGGATCGGCGGCCTGGTCGAAGGCGAGCTTCGCTTCGCGGGGACCGACTACGGGCCGTTCGAATTCTTCCCAGGTCCGCTGACCGACGAAGGTGAGCTTCCAGATCCGTCGGATTGCTCCGACTACGACCGCATCTACGACGTCACGGTTCGCGATCTCGAGCGCCTCGACGAGACCGGCGAAGCCACGGCCGACATTCGGGACTGGCCGTGGGAGCTGGGTGCGCCGGTCGAGGATGGCGACGGCAATCCGGATAACTACAACCTCGCCGGCGGAGACCGCCCGGAAATTACGGGACACCAGATGCTCTGGTGGGTGATGAACGACGTGGGCGGGCCACACTTATGGGGCCAGACCCCGCCGCTCGGCATCGAAATCAGCGTTTCCGCCTTTGCCGTGCTTAGTACGGGCGCTGCGCTGGACCATACCACATTCTATCGATACCGAATTACCAACAAGCAGTCCCACGCCATAGACAACGTATACTTCGGATTCTGGAACGATGCAGATCTGGGCAATGCGTCAGATGATTTCGTCGGCTCCGATACGACGTTGGGCATGGCCTTCACCTACAACGGCGATAACGATGACGAGATCGACGGGAGAGGCTATGGAGCCGCACCCCCCGCCATCGGGTTCGATTTCCTTCAGGGACCCGTTGGGCCTGCCGACGGTGTGGACAACGACGGTGACGGCCACGTGGATGAGCGGGGCGAACAGGTGGGAATGTCGAAGTTTCTTGTTTACAGTGGTGGCGGTTCGCCGCAGGCAGATCCGTTTGGGGCGCACGAGGCCTATAACTATTTGCGCGGCATCTGGCGGGACGGGACGCCGATGACGTTTGGTGGATCAGGATACGGAGGCGATGAGCCGACATCGTTCATGTATCCAGGCGACCCGGCGACGGGGTCGTACTGGTCCGAAGTGAATGTGGACGGTTTCGGAAGTCGCAATACGCCGAGCGACCGGAAATCGTTGATGTCGACGGGCCCCTTCCGCCTCGGGCCTCACGACACCCAGGAAATCGTACTTGCCGTCGTCTGGGCTCGAGGTGAGGACAACCTGGATTCCGTCACTGAACTCCGGGCAGCCGATCGCATCGTCCAGAATGTGTGGGATACGTTGAATCTCCGTGGTGTGCCCTTGCCTCCGCTCCCGGACAGCGCGCCCGCTCTCGTTTCTCCAGCCGACGACGTCGATCGCCAACCGACGAATCTCACGCTGCACTGGTCGGTCGTTCCATACGTCTCCGAACACCGCATCGAACTGTCGACGTCGCCCGATTTCGAAGGCCCCCCGTATCAGGTATTGACATCCACGAAAAATTGGGTGGACGTGGACAGCCTGATTCCATTTACGGATTACTACTGGCGCGTGCGAGGCGAATCGGCATTTTTCGAAACGCCGATATCAGAGACGTTCCGCTTTCGAACGTCCGACGTGTATAACTCAGAAGTAGGCGTACAGACGATACCCGGCACCAGGAACTACGCCTTCCTGGAGATCGCGGGGCCGGGTGGAGCCGATCCGTGCGAGGGATCGGATATGTTGGGCTGTCCCCAGGCCGGCGGAGATCTCGTCCATGCCAGCTACAACAGCACGGACGAATACGTGATGTACCAATCAGGGGCAGGGCCGCTGGAGTCGCTTCCCGCTTTC
>CAZART010000006.1:87922-95211 GCA_964487555.1 uncultured Rhodothermales bacterium | reverse complement strand
CCGGCGCTCCTCTGCCAATCTGAGCCCAACAACAGATCGAGAGATGAAGGACGACTGTGCGCTGCTGCAGCTGGCGACGCAAGTGCTTAGTGGTCCTCCTGCCGGCACGCGCGTAGGCGCTCTGTACCTGTACGCGCAGACGACAGATAACGAGGACTCCGTCTTTCAGACGGCCGTGCGGATGTATGCGGCCGGACGTGCCGGTTCGATTTTGATTTGCGGAAGCGAGGCGAGGAACGGCTACCCTGGCGCAGATGGTTGGCGGCGTGCCCTGGTCTCCCGGGGCATTCCGCCTTCCCTCGTCCATCCGGTACCGTTCTCCGCTACTGACCACCTGCACACTCGAACGGAATCCCAAGCGCTGATCCGCTATGCGAAACAAGCGGATCTCTCTTCGCTGGGCGTCACCGCCGCGCCGTTTCATCAGCTTCGCGCTTTCATGACGGCGGTCACCATCAGAATGGAAGAATCCGCCGACACCCTTCTGCACAGCTTCCCCGGCGCTCCTCTCCCCTGGGGCGAACACGTCGTACATTCCCAGGGCTCGCTTTCGGATACGCGCCTCGGCCTGATTGACCGCGAACTGGAAAAAATTCGTTTGTATCAAGACATGGGGGATCTCGCTTCTTTTGCCGAGATCCTGACGACATTGCGGGAGCGGGAGTGATACCTGCGGATGTGCTTCCTCGTAGTCGACGTAAACCTCGCCGCGCATCTCGACGGAGGTAGACAGCATATTCGCAGCTATCAGCCCGATATCGACGCCTATTTGAAGTCTATACCCGATTCAACGATGCGGGACGCCTACGAGGTCATATTCCCCGAGCTTTCCGTAAGCATACAGCCGATCAATCACAGGACCGCAGATCTCCTCTATCTCAGAGCGGATCTGATAATCCAGCTTCTCAAGGACGTGGTGTTTTTCCGGCGCCCGATAGGAATGCGTGTTCTCTGTATCGAGGTCCGAGACATTCAATCCCACGAATTCAGCGATTTGCGACACTCGGCTCTTGATCTCTTGAGTGGGGATGATCAAAAGCCGGTCTTCAGGGATTTCCGACAAGACGAAATCGTTGTGCCGCGCCCAGTAGCTGAGGTACTGGCGTATGGGGTACACACCCATTTCGTCTAACATCTGGAATTTGTATTCCGATAAACCACCGAAATACAGGTCGCGAAGCTTGGTTGACTTCTCTCCCCACGTGTAATTGATATGCTGATTGATGATGGAATCCAACCATGAGTAGCAATCTCTGACGGTCAGTATGAAGCGCGCATTTGAAGAGAGGTCCCGGAGAATGTCCGAAAACCATGCGAGCGGATGGGAGGATTCCAATTCCAACCACAGAGCCCAGTCCCGTCGCTTGAATACCCGCTGCAGCTCGTGATCGGTAACGGATCCTTCCAGACGCCGCTCCAGCAAATCAGCAAATTCATGATACCCCGGCTCATGCATGGCCCGGAACGAGCGAAAGATGCGCTCGATCGAATGCGTACCGGTCTTGGGAGCCCCTACGCAATACACGCGGCACGCGCGCGGCTGGGTTAGAGCCCTGACGGCATAACTGAGAATCGGATACTGTCTTAGGTAATGACCGAATTTTCTGCCTTCAGATTGCATCTTTTCGAACACCCAGGCCATTTTTCGAAGATTGATCTCATGGCAACAAGATCACCCGCGGGCGGCATTTGTCGATGCGCCTTAGGCGCATACTTTCGTGCGTCATAGGATTGGACCTCGAGAGTGGTGATGGCTATATTCCGGTCGTTCCGAGAAACCGCATGTCAAGCAACCCGATGAGTAATTCCGTAAGCCGAAGGGCATTCGTTTGGATGGCCTGGGGTGAGAAGTACATCCTGGAGGCGGTTAAGAGCCGAAACACGGCCCTGGCTTACGACCATCCGGCCATCTTGATCACAGATCAAGTGAGCGCGGATTTCGCTCGACGCACGAATGGGTTCGATGAGATCGTCGTAGCCTCTTTCGAGCACTCGAAGGATGGTCATGGGCGCAAGAGTGAACTCTGGCGCTGGCTTCCTGAACAATATGACACGTTTCTCTTCATTGATACCGACACCCGCATCCTGGGCGACATCGGTCTGGGATTCGAAAAGGCGGAAAGTCACGGGTTGGCTCTGGTGCCCGCTGCCCACTACTGTCTCGATCATTTCTGGGGATTTCGGAACGTAATGGAGGCCGTTGGCGTGGAGCCTCGAGGACAGCTGCAATACAACTCGGGGGTTATATTTTTCCAGCCAACGCCCGCAGTAGTGACGCTACTGAAAAAATGGAATGAGTTGATGCTACAGCATGAAGCGCCGTGGGATCAGCCCTTTCTCACATTGGCCATTGAGCTGATGGACTTTCGACCCTACATCCTGTCAATGAACTATAATTATCGCGGACTCGGCGTACCGTTGATCGGTCCGGTACGCATCTGGCACACCCCGCATGAGCCTCCCGCCGACATTAACGCGGAGCCTGACTGGTGGCCTATGCGATACTTTGTAGACGGAAAGCTTCATCGACCCGGCTACCTGCGCAAACAAATCAAGACGCAGTTCAAGCAGCTGCTTCGCGTCAACGGAAGCACGTCCGGACCCGGAGGATGATGCCCAGGCGTTCCTGGAGTTCGTATGCATAATCGTTCTGGACAACCGCGAGGGCGCTAGATCCGCCGAGCATCCGCGAGTCGTCCGCATTCACGTAGTAGCCGTCGGTGGAGTTTTTCCGCCTGATTATACCGACGCGCTTCGATTGCGCGCAAGAAAATCTACATCATCTTGATTCCCCAGTCATACTTATCAACGGTCAGCCATTAGTCGACACGATTAGGCACCCCCGCGTTCTGGGTCTGGTTACCGAGTCCCGAGGTCATCCGTAGTCATATTCGTGGGCGCGTGACATCGTGGTACATTGCGCCATAAACTACAGTAGGGAGGGGTATATTCCTTGGAGCAGCCAGGGGCGGGATTGTCGTCGGCGCTTTGACCTTCGTTGGCTGCTTTAATAGGCGTCCATTAATGAAAACGGACACATCCAGTTTGAACTTTACGAATTCAGCGCTACGAGTGCGACTTCGCCCGATACATCACCAGGTTCTCCTGCCAATCTACAGAGCGTTAACTTCACCGCTTCGGGCTCTGCCGGACATCCTCATTATCGGCGCGATGAAAGCCGGTACGACATCGCTCTATGAATACCTGATTCAACACACGCGCGTCGAATCGGCTCGTGTCAAAGAAGTTCACTACTTCGATCGCGAATTTGATCGAAGTGAAAGATGGTATCGGAGTCACTTTGGTCTGCCTGGGAGGATAAATCTTGAGGCAAGCCCCTCGTACATGTTTTACCCCGCAGTGGCTAGCCGAATCAGAAAGATTCTGCCAAACGTGAAGGCCATCGCTCTCCTTCGCAATCCGGTCGATCGTACCTGGTCACATTATCACCATAATGCCACTCGAGTAAAAAGAGAGCATAGGCCGTTCGAAGAGGCGATTCACGCAGCCCTCGCTGCTCACGCTGCTGAAGGCATGCCACACGATTACATCGAAGAAGACGGTCGCTTTTATTACATCCGTCGTTCCCTATACGCCCCTCAAATCAAGAATTGGATCGACACTTTCGAACGAGAGAATTTACTCGTCCTGCGCGCGGAAAGTATGTTCCGCGATCCGCAGTCGACCGTCAACACCGTGTGCGACTTTTTGGAAATAGAGACGTTCGACCTTGTAAACGCCAGTCCCAAGAACGTCGGGACGTATTCCGGAACCGTTCCGATGCGTGACGAGCTTGAGTCGTTTTTTGCCCCGTATAGTGCGCGTCTGTATGAATTGCTTGATACGGAAGAATGGTGGCCACGCACTTCGTCGGCGGTTTCTGTCGATTAGCCACTCGTTGGCCTCGACGTCATCGCTTAGGCTTGCGAATTGCGGTTGGTCAGGAAGACCGAACGAATAACACTTTCCCTTGATCGTTCCACGGCAGGATTTCCTTCTCTACACTGACTCCGAGACCGCCTAGGAGGCCGTTCAAGAGCGGCCTCCTAGGTCGAACTGTTCATCCCACAGATCCAGTGCTTCCAGGGGAGAAAGCGGATATTGTCATACTCTCCAAAACGCTGCCGGGCCAATTCCACCATTTTGTCGGAAATATCAAAGGCGGTTACATTGGCCCCGCTTCAGCGAGATATTGGCTGAAAAAGCCACGGCCACAGTCGCACTCCAGTACTTTTTTCCTGGTCAGGTCTCCAGCCTAATCCGGCAATCCCTGACTCACCGGATCAATCTCAAAAGCTTCATCGGCCATAGCGCCGTAAGTTTAGGCCAGGCGGTTATGGGCTTCTTTTTCCCGGGCTTGCTTGGGGGTCAGCGACATGATGGACTCCATGAAGGCTCAGTCTGATTGTATCCTGTTTAGAATCTCGTAAAATCCCCTGGCCAGTTGAGAATTGGTGTAATGCCGGTGCACCTGGGCGTAACTGGTTTCAATACACTGTTTGAGTTGCTGCGGATTCATCAGGAACTGGGCCATTTTTTCAGCCAGCGCCGGGGTATCTCCTTCGGGAAACACCAGCCCCCCATGCAACTTACCGATTAAATGGGGGATTTCACCGGAATCGGAACCTATTATCGCCGTTTTACACGCCAGGGCCTCAATAATCACCCGGCCAAACTGCTCCTTCCAAAACGGCCGGGTAAGCGAGGGCATGACACACACGTCAAAGGCGCTAAGATAGCGGGGAGCTTCTTCATGACGGACATTGTCGATAAACTGAATGTCGGGCGCTGCCAAGCCCAGCGAATGGGCCTGCTGCTTCAGCCTTTCCGATTCGGGGCCGCTGCCGATAATCCACAGGGAGGAAAGAACGCTATTTTTATTCCGAAGTTGGTAAAACGCATCAATAAGGTGATTTACCCCTTTCTCCTCGGCCAAGCGCCCTAAAAAGCCGAAGATGAAGCGTTCGGTACAATGATACTGCTGACGAAGAGACTGGGCTTCCGCATCCAGCGGTTTGTAAACCGTTTCATCAATGCCATAAGGAAACACCGTTGAGGGATTTTCATAGCCTTTGTCCCGCAGAACCTGGGCGGCTTCTTCACCCACGGGCAGGGCATGGCTGGCATGGCGGTAGACCCACTGTTCAAACGTCGAAAACGGCCAGGGATATTTTTTATTGATATTTTGGTTGGTATGAAACAAAAAAGGCGCTTTATAGCGGCTCATGTTGATTCGGGCCACCTGTTGGGTCACCACCGCCCAGGGTTCCTCGTCCAGATAAATCCAGTTGGGACGGAATTGATCAAGAAGATCTTCAAGGTCCCGGCGATAAAAGTGCAGGGAGATATGCCCTGAAATCCACACCGGCAGCTTCACCAATCGTCCCTTAAACCGCGGGTGCAACTGAATATCCCAATTCTTACCCGTATACTCGTTTTTCCAGTTGCCCGGCACCAGGACTGTAATCTCCAACTGCGGGTATTCTTCTTCCAGGGCCACAAACAGCAACTGATTTACCGGCGTCACACAGGCGTGGCTTACCACGAGCAACCGTTCCTTTTTCTGTACAGTGGCCGTATTCATATTATGATTTTTCGATTGCTTAAGAATCGTCTCATATTGACGAGTCACTTGTTCTGTCATTGCTTCACAGGTATATTGTTCCGCCGTTTTCCGGGCAGCCTCGCCGATGGTAATCCGTTGTTGAGGTGAGTGGCACAAGGTGGCCATCAATTGGGTCAATTTAGCCACTGAAGCGCCATCGAGCGTATAGCCATTTTCCCCGTACCGAATCAACTCCGAAGCACCGGCATCCTGGGTGGTAAACGGCCCTCGGCATCGTGCCAGTCGATCTCAGGCTTCTCTCGGCGCTCATACTCCGACAGGTCGAGCGTCTCGATGAGCGTCTCCGCCGCGCTGCGGTCGCTCTCGATGAGCGGGTCCAGGAGCTTACGGAGCGCCGTGCGCAGCAGCGTGTAGGTGTCCTGTACGGCCGCCGCTCCGAAGATGTGCGAGGAATCGATGGCCCGCGGCGCCGACGGGTCCAGAACACCGAGCTTTACGGCCAGATCGTTCAGCTTGTCGAAGGAGATGCGCTCGAGACCATGCACGAGCAGTCGCGCCGTAAAATGACACAGATTTGCATGGGCGAAGCCCTGATAGTCGATCGGCAGATGGAGCGCATACTTCCAGGCAAGATCCCTCTTCACGCGGCTCGCCGCCTCCCGGTCGGAGACGTTGTCGTGCTCCTGAAGCAGCAAGACCTGAGCCAGGAGCGCGGGAGGAAGCGAAGGCCGGCCGACGTTCTCCGAGTACATCTCCGAGAAGTCGTCGTCGGTAATCAGAACGGGGCCGAGACGGTGAAGCAGCGCGTAAAACGAATCGGGTTCGATGAGGGTCGCGGCCAGTCCAGCTACGCTGAGCAGGTCGCCTTGACGGCTCCTTTTACCTTGCACGATGAACGGACAAATTGCGTCGGAATAGCGGCGTCTTTACGCCTATAAATTTACGAAAATCGCCCCTCAAACCGTAGTTTTAAGCCGACTTTTTGAACGGCTACCTAGCCACTCGCGGACTTTCGGATACAGTGTGACGCCCTCATACGATTCCACGTGGTGCACTTCCATGTAGATTGCGGAGACGTCTTTCAATACTTCTCGGGAGGCTTCAAGAACGTCGAACTCCGCCCCCTGCAGGTCCAGCCACAAGAGGTCGAGAGCATCGACGCCGAAATGCCAGCAACGGCGGCGGAAGGCGCGTTGCGCCTTTCGGCTACATCGCGCCTCCAGCTCTCGATGCGAAGCTCATTTCGACAGCATCATTTTGCCCACCTCCTCAGAGGATCCGGCGCGGATTCGATAGTAGTAGACGCCCGACGGTAGCGAGCCGGCGTCGAAATAAGCGTCGTGCGTTCCACCGGGCTGTACACCATCGAGCAGCGTCTGCACAGAACGTCCCAGCACGTCGTAGACGACCAGTGTGACATACATCTGCTCCGGGATCGAGTAGCGGACGCGCGTTTCCGGATTGAACGGATTCGGATAGTTGCCGAGTAGGCCGAACGCGTCGGGGACGTAGCTGTTGACGGCTTCGGCAGAAGGTCCGCCCTTCGCTGAACTGCTGCCCGTGACGAGCGTCACCCTCTCGAGGGTGGCCCTCACAAACGTGCCGTCGTTGTGGGATGCGACCGCAATACCTGCGTAGACGTCCGTCGCCATCGTAATGTCGACGGAACCGATCACCGTCCACTCGTCGCCGTCTGCCGACGTTGAGCCCGTGAACCTGTTGC
>CAZART010000006.1:0-87822 GCA_964487555.1 uncultured Rhodothermales bacterium | reverse complement strand
TCAGGGACTGGTATATGAAATAGAACTCGTCGGCCGTACCGCCGAATCCGTCGCCCGATGCGTTTACCGCGAATACGCCGTTCGTCAGGTCGTAGCTTCCCGTCGCCGACACGGCGCCGATATCCTGTGCCGCCCGCGTCCCCGGCGAAGCTGTCGGAGTCGAGACCGTGATCTCGACCGAAGTCCGGGCGGTGGCGCCTGTATCGTCCGTGACGGTAAGTGTGGCCGTGTAAGCACCGCTCGCTTCGTACGTGTGAGTCCCGCTTGCGAAGGTGGCCGTCTGGCCGTCTCCGAAGTCCCATGCGTGCGAGGCGATGACCCCGTCGGGATCGCTCGATCCGGATCCGTCGAACGTGACGGAGAGCGGCGCCGTACCCGATGTCGGCGTCGCCGAAATGGTGGCCGTAGGCGCCTGGTTCGAGGCTGGGTCGTTCGTCGTAGGGGCGCTCATCGACGTTCCATCGAGAGTGATGTTGTCGAACGCGGCCTCTGTAAGCGTGCCGTCATTGGCCGACGTAACAGCCAGTCCGACGTAGACGTCCGTTGCCATCGACATCTCGGCGGATCCGATCACCGTCCACTCGTCGCCGTCTGCCGACGTTGAGCCCGTGAACCTGTTGCCGCTGCGCTGGATGCGCAGGAACTGGGGCGGAACGGTCTTTCCTCCGTTGACTGCGTTGTCGCTGCGTCCGGTGGCCGATCGGTACTGGAAGAGGCGCACCCGGCGCGAAGTGTAGCCCATGTAGGCGTGCCGGGAATCCGGCGTCAGGGATTCCCGAATCATCACGCCGCCCGTGGTCCATTCATTGGCCTGGGTGAGTCCGGTGATCTGCGCGGTCATCGTACCGTCACCGCTCAGGGACTGGTATATGAAATAGAACTCGTCGGCCGTACCGCCGAATCCGTCGCCTGCAGCGAAAACGGTGTACGTATCATCTTTCTCACTGAAGCTTCCCTTCGCAGCCACCGAGCCGACGTCCTGCGAGGCCCACGTCGCCGTCGACGCGGCGCCGTCATACTCTGCGACTAAGACGACGGCCGCGTCGGGGATGGTCAACGTTCGCGTCGTCTCGCCGGCGCCGCCGTTCCAGCCGACGAACTCATATTCGATGCCGCCGAGCTTCTGCGATGGCGGGACCTGCACGTTCAGCTCCGATCCCACGACCTCGGTCAACTCGAGCGTGGCGCTTTTCTGAATGCCGTCGACGACGTATGAAATGCCCGTCGGCAGGGTTCCGATCGTGACGGGTACGCGAATCGGCACGATATCGGTCACCGCCGTCGTTTGCAGACCGTCCGAATCGGTGACGGTGACCGACAGGCGGTACCCGATGTACTCATCCGGATCGGCCAAGTGCGCGGTCGTCGGCGTGACAAAGCTGCCGGACTCGACGCCGGACCTCGACGCCTCCGGATGGGCGTGATCGGCATGACGGAACACGATAGTCCACTCGTAGGCCGATGCAGGAAGCGAGCCGTCGTCCCGGTCGGTCCCCGACGCGGAGAAGGAAATCGTCTGGCCGGCGATGTACGTCGTGCCGTTCAACGGCGACAAGATGGTGACGGACGGGGGTGTACCGATCTGGACAATGACACGGGCGGTCGTACGACCGCCCCAGCCGTCCTCGACGGTCAGCGTAACCGTGTACCTTCCCGCATCCGCATACGCTCGCGTAATCGTCTGCCCGTTCTGCTGCGTACCGTCGCCGAAATCCCATGTGTACGTGAGTGCGTCGCCGTCGGCGTCGGAGCTTTCGGACGCATCGAACGTGATCGACTCGCCGACATCTGCTTGCGTGGGGCTGACGTTCGCGACCGCGACGGGTTGCGCATTAGGGCCGGACGAGACGCGATATATGGCACCGCCGTAAATGTTCAGGTAATAGAGGCTGCCGTCCGGCCCCACGTCGAGCTGAAGGGTGCCAAGCTTGACGCCGGTACCGAAGAGGTCCACTAACCCCATCAGCGGCGGATTGCTCGTTTCGCTGAGGAATGCCTGGACGGAGCCGTCTGGCTTCAGTCGCTTGATAAAGTTCAGATTGAGGTCGACGAACAGGTAGTCGCCGACAAAGTCGGACGGAAATTGTGTGCCACGGTAGAACACACCCCCCGTGATTGCGCCTGAGGATCCCCTGGAGAAGTTGTGATCGTGCTGATACGTGTATACCGGATTATCATAGCCCCTCCTAACGCTGCAGGAACCCTCGCATTTGGGCCACCCGAAATTACCTCCGGCTATGATCTCGTTGATCTCCTCCCAATCGGTTAGACCGACATCGTTTACGTAAATCTTTCCCGACACGGGATCGATATCCATCGTATACGGATTACGAAATCCGTACGCATATATCTCAGGCCGTGCACCAGGGGTGCTTACGAACGGGTTGTCGGAGGGAATGATATTCGGGTGATTCACCACGTCCAACCGTAGCACCTTGCCTTCGAGATAGGACAGCTCCTGAGCTCTCGTGCTATATTCGCCGTCGCCGACGGCGAGGTAGAGCATACCATCCTGTCCGAAGCCGATCCCGCCGCCCACATGATGGCCGCGCTCGGCAATGGAAGGCTCGATCATCACCGTTTCGCTACCGGAGACGAACTTCGGGTTACCGTTCGCGTCCTTCGTCAGCCGGATGCGGCTCAGCCGGTTGACTTCGTTGGACGAGAGAGTGTAGTACACGTAAATGTATCCGTTCCGCTTATACTTCGGATCGAACGCGATGCCCTGCAAGCCGCGTTCTTGATCAGCCTTCGCGTTCAGCTGGACAAGGGGACTCGCCAGCGGCGTACCGTCTTCGTCGAATACGAAGATCGTGCCGTCTTTTTCCCCGACGAACAGCATGCCGTCCGGCGAAAACGTCAATACGGAAGGGTACGTAAGGCCGGAGTAAATTTGCTGAATGTCAAACCTATACGCCTGAGGCCAAACCGCCGCAAACTCGCCAATTTCCCCGAAAGCGATTTCCGGACCTGCCAGTATTATGAGGCCAATAACAGCATGAGCGGTGCGATGAAGGATGAACATGGATGGCCAAAGGCTGTCTCGGTCACCGAACGGGGCTTACGGATGGAGTGGGAGCAACGAAAAAATGGCTGCATCTTTACCGGACGTATCTTTCCCGAGAGTCGGCATAATTCGGCGACGGCGTGAATCAGTCTGTGATTAGTGGTCGTTTTGAGATAGGAAGAACGGCGATATATATACAACTCTCATTGGATCTTTATCGCATCAAATTATGAGACAGTATTCCTATGAATAGGAAAGAGAAAGCAACTATCTTTATACGCCATAGCTTCATAGCGCAGTTCAAATGACGTCGGATGCCGCGATTTATCCAACGGTCGACGAACAATCATTACCTCTCCTACGCCGCGACGCTCAGGCTCTTCGCAAAGTGCGCGGTCTGTTCGGCTCGTAGGGGATCGGTGAGCCTCCCGCTTGGGATTTCGATGTCCGCATACGCAAGCACCTCATCGTTCTACAGGTCTCGCGCCGCGCAGCATCCTTCCACGTGACCGAGCGGCTCGGCGAAGGATCAACCGTAAGCAAACTCAGAATGGCTTGGAGACGGGGCACCTGCGCTCCGTCTCCAAGCCACCGTCAGATTCCTCGAACGCTGTGAACAAACGTCTGGCACCGTCTGTTATGTCACTTCAAGAGCATCATCGTGCCGACCTGCTCGAACGACCCGGCGCTGAGACGGTAGATATAGACGCCGCTCGGCAGTGAACCGGCATCGAAGTAGACTTCATGTGTCCCCGCCGGCTGCACCCGATCGAGCAACATCCGCACGGGCCGCCCCAGCACGTCGAATACTTCCAACGTCACGTGTGTCTGTTCCGGCGTCGCGAATTGAATCCGCGTCTGCGGATTGAACGGATTCGGGTAGTTACCCATAAGAGCGAACGACTCAGGAACGGCCTCGGCATCCGCATCGATGCTCGGACCGCCCTTGCCGATACTGCCGTCGGAAGTGAGGGTCACGTTTTCGAACGTAGCCGTCGTAAATGCACCGTCACTTGAGGAGGTTACCGCCAAGCCAACGTACACATCCGTGGCCATCGTAATCTCGGCGGATCCGATTACCTCCCAGCTGCTCCCGTCCGATGACGTTGAACCAGTGAACGTGTTTCCGGAGCGCTCAATGCGTAGATATTGCGGCGGAGCGATCTTGCCGCCGTTGACGGCGTTGTCGCTGCTCCCGGTCACCGAGCGGTACTGGAAGTGGCGCACCCTCCGAGGTGTGTAGGCCATGTAGGCATGCCTCGAATCGCTTGTCAACGATTCCCGGATCATCACGCCGCCTTTCGTCAAGTCGTTGACCTTCGTCAAGCCGGTTATTTGCGCGACGAGAGATCCGTCACCGCTCAGCGTTCGATAGATGAAGAAAAATTCGTCCATCGTACCACCTATACCCTCACCGGAAGCGTCAATAGAGAATGTGCCTGACGACTCGGTGAAGCTTCCTGCCGCAGTTACCGCTCCGATATCTTGAGGAGTCCAGTCCACGACCGGCGAGACAGCCGCGTTCGTCGTGACCGATCCGCTCGCCGAACCGGACGCGCCATCGTCGTCGGTAGCCGTCACCTCGACAGTATACGTCCCTGCGGCCGGCGCACTGGCCCATACCGCTTCGTAGCTGCCACCACCCAGATCATTGACCGTGCCGGCCTCTGCCAGACCAGTCGGATCCAGCACCGCTGTCGTCGAGGCAACGGTTCCGTCGCTGTCGGTTGCGGTAAAGGGTATCGTTAGCGGATCGCCTTCCACGACATCCGTCGGAATCGTGCCCAGGGCAACGGTAGGCGCCGAGTTGGGATCGACCTCGATCTCTACCGAACCACTCGCCGAACCGGGCGCACCATCGTCGTCCGTAGCCGTCACCTCGACGGTATACGTCCCTGCGGCCGGCGCGCTTGCCCATACCGCCTCGTAGTCGCCACTGCCGAGATCATTGACCGTACCGGCCTGCGCCAGACCCGTCGGATCCAGCACCGCCGCTGTTGAGGTCACCGTCCCGTCGGCGTCCGACGCCGTAAACGGAATCGTGAGCTGGGTTCCTTCTACAACGCCCGACGGTATCGTCCCCAGAACCACAGTGGGGGCTTCATTGACCGTGCCTGCATACTCATCAGCGACCTGGCCGGCCATTAGCGCGGTACCGAAAATCTTCACGTCGTCCATCACGCCCTCGAAGCCGAACGCACCGCCGCTGATCATACCGAAGGCGAACGGCGCCGATGCGCCGGCACCGAGCGAAGGTGCGCGCCCTGTCGTCTGCAGCGCGCCGTCCACGTAGAGCTTGATCGCTCCCGATTCCAGAACGAGCGCAAGGTGCGTCACCTGTCCGGACGCCATGCTGTAACCCAGGTCCACGATGCCGTCGTCATCCCAAAACTTCAGCTGTGACGATGCATTCTCCACGAAATACATGAACCGGAAATTCGACTGCCCGGGCTCGCCGGTGCTCCCGGCTGCACGTTTGGCAAACAGGTTCTGATAGGACCCTGTGCCTCCCCAATTCACCCAGGCCATGAGGGTCATCTCTGCCCCCGGGTCGAACGTCCCGATGTTCACACCATTCGCACCGCCGAAGCTCACCGCCGCACTGCTTCCTGGTGCGATGCCGGCTACGCCGAGCGTCGGGTCATTGAAGTACGTACCCGGATGGTTACCCTGCTCATCGGCCGCCGACGTACCCGACGTCTCGTCGAGCAGATAATGCGCTAGCGCAGCCGACGGATCGGTCACGGTGATAGTCGTCGAGGTACTGTGCGAATCGCCGTCGTCGTCGGTCACCGTCAGCGTGGCCGTGAACGTGCCCGGCGCATACGTGTGACTCGTCGTCGAACCCGTACCACTTGAACCGTCCCCGAAATCCCAGGCGTACGAAACGATCGAACCGTCCGAATCCGTAGACCCTGTGCCGTCGAAATTCACCAGCAGCGGGCTCGATCCGGAGGTCGGCGTGGCCGTGAAGGACGCCGTCGGCGCCGCGTTCGGCGTCACCGGAGCCGCGCCATTCAGCGTGACGTTCTCAAATGTAGATGTGATGGAAGCGCCGTCGGAGCCCGCGGTCACCGCCAGACCGACGAAAACGTCGGACGCCATCGTTATATCTGCGCTGCCGATCTCCGTCCAGCTGATGCCGTCCGACGAGGTCGAACCGGTAAACGTGCTGCCGCTCCGCTCGATGCGCAGATACTGCGGAGGCGCAATTTTGCCGCCGTTAACGACGTTGTCGCCGGCGCCGGTCGTGGCGCGGTGCTGGAAGTAGCGCACCCGATTCGGCGCATAGCCCATAAACGCGTGCTTGGAATCCGACGAAAGCGTCTCGCGGATCATCACGCCGCCCTTCGTAAAATCGGTAGCCCGCTCGAGCGACGTGATCTGCGCCACCATCGAACCGTCCCCGCTCAGCATCTGATATACGTAATGGAACTCGTCCGAGGTGCCGTCGATGCCGGTACCCGAGGCGGTGACGGTAAATACATCGTTCGACTCGCTGAAGCTGCCGGGCGCCGCTACCGGTCCGATATCCTGCGAGTTCCAGCCCGTGACGGGCGCGTGCGTGGTAACCGATCCGCTCGCCGATCCCTGCGCACCGTCGTCGTCGGTGGCCGTCACCTCGACGGTGTACGTGCCTGCGGCCGGCGCGCTTGCCCATACCGCCTCGTAATTGCCGCCGCCGAGATCATTAACCGTACCGGCCTGCGCCAGACCCGCCGGATCCAGCACCGCCACCGCCGAGGCCACCGTGCCGTCGCTATCGGTTGCCGTGAACGGAATCGTAAGTTGGCTGCCTTCGAGCACGCCGCTTGGTATCGTCCCGAGTGCGACGGTGGGAGGTTCGTTTAATGTGACGCCGGATTCGGCTGCGATCTGACTCTCCG
The DNA here is from genome assembly GCA_964487555.1 of uncultured Rhodothermales bacterium. Lineage (GTDB taxonomy): Bacteria > Bacteroidota > Rhodothermia > Rhodothermales > VXPQ01 > CAZART01. The sequence goes on along the minus strand of CAZART010000006.1, from coordinate 80,928 downwards.
TCAGTGCAGCACCGAAAATCTTCACGTCGTCCATCACGCCCTCGAAGCCGAACGCACCGCCGCTGATCATACCGAAGGCGAACGGCGCCGATGCGCCGGCACCGAGCGAAGGTGCGCGCCCTGTCGTCTGCAGCGCGCCGTCCACGTAGAGCTTGATCGCTCCCGATTCCAGAACGAGCGCAAGGTGCGTCACCTGTCCGGACGCCATGCTGTAACCCAGGTCCACGATGCCGTCGTCATCCCAAAACTTCAGCTGTGACGATGCATTCTCCACGAAATACATGAACCGGAAATTCGACTGCCCGGGCTCGCCGGTGCTCCCGGCTGCACGTTTGGCAAACAGGTTCTGATAGGACCCTGTGCCTCCCCAATTCACCCAGGCCATGAGGGTCATCTCTGCCCCCGGGTCGAACGTCCCGATGTTCACACCATTCGCACCGCCGAAGCTCACCGCCGCACTGCTTCCTGGTGCGATGCCGGCTACGCCGAGCGTCGGGTCATTGAAGTACGTACCCGGATGGTTACCCTGCTCATCGGCCGCCGACGTACCCGACGTCTCGTCGAGCAGATAATGCGCTAGCGCAGCCGACGGATCGGTCACGGTGATAGTCGTCGAGGTACTGTGCGAATCGCCGTCGTCGTCGGTCACCGTCAGCGTGGCCGTGAACGTGCCCGGCGCATACGTGTGACTCGTCGTCGAACCCGTACCACTTGAACCGTCCCCGAAATCCCAGGCGTACGAAACGATCGAACCGTCCGAATCCGTAGACCCTGTGCCGTCGAAATTCACCAGCAGCGGGCTCGATCCGGAGGTCGGCGTGGCCGTGAAGGACGCCGTCGGCGCCGCGTTCGGCGTCACCGGAGCCGCGCCATTCAGCGTGACGTTCTCAAATGTAGATGTGATGGAAGCGCCGTCGGAGCCCGCGGTCACCGCCAGACCGACGAAAACGTCGGACGCCATCGTTATATCTGCGCTGCCGATCTCCGTCCAGCTGATGCCGTCCGACGAGGTCGAACCGGTAAACGTGCTGCCGCTCCGCTCGATGCGCAGATACTGCGGAGGCGCAATTTTGCCGCCGTTAACGACGTTGTCGCCGGCGCCGGTCGTGGCGCGGTGCTGGAAGTAGCGCACCCGATTCGGCGCATAGCCCATAAACGCGTGCTTGGAATCCGACGAAAGCGTCTCGCGGATCATCACGCCGCCCCTCGTAAGATCGGTAGCCCGTTCGAGGGACGTGATCTGCGCCACGATCGAGCCGTCCCCACTCAGTATCTGGTATCCGTAGTGGAACTGGTCGGACGTGCCGCCAATGCCGGTACCCGAGGCGGTGATGGTAAATACATCGTTCGACTCGCTGAAGCTGCCGGGCGAGGGGACCGGTCCGATATCCCGCGAATCCCAACCCGTAACGGGCGCATGAGTGGTAACCGATCCGCTCGCCGACCGGGATGAGCCCTCGTTGTCCGTGGCCGTCACCTCGACGGTGTACGTGCCTGCGGTGGGCGCGCTGGACCAAACAGCCTCGTAATTGCCGCCGCCAAGATCATTGATCGTGCCTTCCAGATCTAAACCGCTCGGATCCAGCACCGCCGAAAGCGAGGCCACAGTTCCGTCGATATCGGTCGCCGTGAACGGAATCGTAAGCGGGTCTCCTTGCACCACCCCCGTCGGCATTGTGCCCAGCGCGACGTCCGGTGGGAAATTTACCTCACCGGAATAGACGTTAGCGACTTCATCAGCCGTAAGTGCGGATGCAAAAATCCTCACCTCGTCCATCGTTCCGTCAAAACCGTTACCGAGACCCTTAATGATGCCGATCGCAAAAGGCGCGCCGGTGCCGGCGCCCAGATTTGGAGCGCGCCCTGTCGTTACGAGATTGCCGTTCGCGTACAGCTTGGTTGCGCCGGACTCGAGCACCAATGCCAGATGTGTCGGCGTGCCGGTAGACAGGTCGTAACCGAGATCCATCGTCCCGGTGTCGTCCCAGAACCGTAGGCGTGTCCCCCCGATATCGACGAAGTACATGAATCGAAACTCGGTCCCGCCCGGCTCACCGGCCCCCCCTGCCGCTCGCTTGGCGAACAGATTTTGGTACGACCCGGGGCCGTCCCAATCTACCCAGGTCATAAGCGTCATCTCCGCTCCGGGGTCGAACGTGCCGATGTCGATACCGCTCGATCCGCCCAGATCAATGGCACGACTACTGCCGAACGCGAGGCCGTTGACCCCCAGTGTCGGCGTTCCGAGATAGCTGCCGGAATGATTGCCCTGCGCGTCGGCCGCCGTGGTCGCTCCCGACGTTTCCTCGAGGCGATAGTGGGAAAGCGGCACTGGCCCGCTCCCGAGGAATGGCGTCACGGCGTTATACCACACGTTAGCCATCTTTTCCTCGCCGCCCAGGTTCGGGTGCACGTCGTCGTACGTGTCGGTCTCAGGATCGAATCCCGTGTTCTGATCGACAACGACGACGGGCGACTGCGCCGTATGTTTGCGGGACGCAATTCCGTCTATCTCCGCGTTGATCGAAGACATGTTGTTCGAGACTGCCGGAATGAGCTTGGCAAGCAAAATGACGACGTTCGGATTGCCGCCGTTCGCATCATCACGGAGGGCGTCAATGATTCCTTCGATGTCGTCTACCGTAGACGCGACCGACTGGCCCTGGAAAACGTCATTCGAGCCCACATGAACGAGCGCTATATCCGGCGTATACCCGCTAAGCCAGTTCGGGAGGCCGTTCAAGATCTCGTCTGCACGCTGCCCCCAATGCCCCTCATGATCGAGATCGAAATCAGGGTTCGGCGCGGGTCCCCCGTTGTTGCTAGACAAAGAACCTACAAAGTCGACGTTGTGCCCTCCTGACTGAAGGAGATGCCAGAGCGACCTGCGATAACTATCGTGACTCGCATCCGCCTGCGTAATAGAATTACCGATCGGCACTATTTTGGTTTGCGCCCAACCAGTGGTGCTAAACGCCATCAAGGCAATAGCACATACAATCAGTCTACCAATACTTTTCATCGGGGACATTATGATTTCTCCCTAGTCGTTCATCAACGTTAAATGCAGTGAACGCCGATCCAAAATAGAATCTATTTTCGCGGCGACATCTTCGAGAGCGATGGACAGACCTGCCTGCATCCAATGGGAGTCCGATGGATAATACAGCAGTTCATTTTCTCGCCTGAATTTATCATACAGTTCTACTGTTACTACGCCGTTCTCATTCAATCTTTCGTAAAGTCTGGGCAGATAGTCGTCGTATGGCTCCTCCGTTATAAGATGACTGTATATTGTGACCTTGTTAGGTACGGGCACGAATATCAAGTGTGTATCATATTTCTCTAAAAGCTGATCGCGAGTTTCTACGATATTTCCAGCCAGCACATCCAGAAGGCTATCGCTATGATGATAGAAATAGCTCGTGACTACGCCCTCCTTGACAGTACTCTGCATGAAAAGGAATGGCGGATCCGTCGAATAGGCCGGCGCAAATGGGTGGATCTTCTCGAATTGCTCGAAAAGAAACGACCGCACCAGTGAGCCCACGAAAAAGGAGACATGGTTGTATTCGAGGAAATACCGGTAGCGCTCCTCGGACTCTACGAAGAGTCGCCTGCGAAGCTGTCTAAGCGAAGAGACGTGCTCGTTTTCCACGCGATCGATCGTCGAAACCGGAGGATCATACTCGTACGGTTCCCCGAATGCCCGGAAGAGATCCCGTTCCACCAACCCAAGGACCAGAATCTTTTTTCTGCCGTCATCGAGTTCGTGCGCTTTGAAGCGATGGAATGGATTAAATCCCCAATGCCCGAAGTAGTGGATCGGAATATCGAGGCGCTGCGATAGCTGGGTCGAAAAGTCATGGTAGCCCAGGCGCCGCCAGAAGAAACTATCCCCCATCGTGAACACATCATGATCGGCGATCCTGACGGACGAATCTGTCTTTATGGGCGCCGGAGTCGGCGGGAGCGGAGATTTGAATCGGTTTACCTTGACGACGCGATACAATTCCCCGTAATCGTGATCGGTTACGGTTACCGCCTGCATCCACTCCGGGTTGAGCGTCGTGAGCCATATGCCGAAGCTTAGCATGCCGCACACGTAGATCGTGCGGAGCATCAATCTCTGCTTCGGCTGTTTCAGATACAATCTCATGTTAGAACTGGAAGTAAATGAACTGCTTCGCATCGAACTTGCCCAGCACTGCGATCGCCACCACACATCCAGCGTAGACGGACGTGCGCACCCAGACAGAACGTTGTGCCAGATATTCGCGGAAATTCTGGCGCCTCTCTACCAGATGGACGACTAGCAGGACGCCGATTACCAGAAAGCTGGTAACCATTTCACGAACGCCGAAGCCCGGAATCGTCAGAACGGTCGAAGCCTCGTTCCAGGAGAAGATCTGCCCGAGCAGCAAAAAGGCCTCGGAGATGTTATTCGCGCGGAAGAAGATCCATGCAAGCAGCACGAGGTGGAAGGTCACGAATACTTGCATCCACTTGACCATGGAGGGAGACATGCGAACGCCTGCTGCTCGCAGCGCCGGCATGGATTCGAGCCGCAGGCGCCCCAAGAGACGCGCCCGGACGTCCGCCGTCATGATCGAAAATACCAGGTAGAATCCGTGCAACCCGCCCCATACCACGAATGTCCAGTTCGCGCCGTGCCAGAGTCCGCTCACGACAAAAACGACCATGAGGTTGTAGTACCAGCGCCATTTCACCACGCGGTTGCCCCCGAGCGGGATGTACACGTAGTCCCTGAACCAGGTCGACAGCGAAATATGCCAGCGGCGCCAGAATTCGGCGATCGATTTTGAAAAATAGGGTCGCCTGAAGTTCTCCATCAGATCGAAACCCATCACCTTTGCTGCACCGATAGCCATGTCGGAATATCCGGAGAAGTCGCAATAGATCTGGAACGCGAAGAAATAGGTGGCGACCAGGACGGACAGGCCCTGATATTCCCCGGGCTGGTTGTAGATGGCGTCGACGTAGAACGCAAGGCGGTCGGCGATCACGACCTTCTTAAACAGGCCCCAGAGCATGATCTTCAGCCCGTCCACAACCCGATCGTAATCGTATACCTGGCGTTTCGAAAACTGCGGAAGTAGATTCGTCGATCGCTCGATGGGCCCCGCAACGAGCTGCGGAAAAAAGGATACGTAAAGGGCGAAAATGCCCAGATGCCGCTCAGGACTCTGACGCCCGTTATATACTTCGATCGAATAACTAAGCGTCTGAAACGTGTAAAATGAAATGCCTACGGGCAGTAATAAATCGAACGTAGGAACATCATAAAAAACGTTAAAATAGTTAAACGCTTCGCGGACGGATTCGCTAAAAAAATTAAAGTATTTGAATGAAAACAAAAGGCCTAGATTGGCTGCTAGGCTCAGCAATAAGAACGGTCGCCGCTTTGCCTTTTCCTCCCTTTTTCCCATTTGGATGCCGGAATAATAGTCGATGATCGTGGAGATGACGATCAAGACCACGTATTCCGGCTTCCAGCACATGTAGAAGTAGTAGCTGCCGAACAAAAGCAGCGACCATCTAAACCGATGGGGAATGGCGAAATAGAACGCCAATACCATCGGAAAGAAAATCAGGAAACTGGCAGAGTTGAAAAGCATTACGTGTGCTGAATAATCCGCTTGTCGTGCCGATCTCCGTCCAACCGGCGATCTCGTCTTTTGGACCTACGAGGACGCAAGGGACTCTTGAAGACAAGCCGGGGAATTTCCCCGGCGACTGCTAACCGGCGTTATTGGGGTTTATATCGCCGTAAGGCGCTATCGCAGTAAGATGTCAGAAGCTAACATGGCCATGACCTCCTGGAAGAATGCTTCGACTTTCTTCGAATGCGTCTTTGGCGCATTCATTCGAGCCGCGCTCGATCCGAAACCGCGCCGTCAGCGGTATCGGTAGCCGCGGAAAGGATTGGATGTGGATGCGCCTCGACCGAGAACGAATGGGTCCCGCTCCTCCTCACGCCCGGGGCGGCTCCTTAACCAATAACAGCCGCTTCCATCTTTGGACGGAAGCGGCTGTTTTTTTGAGTCCCAGGCTAAGGCGTAATCTTATTTAAGGCGTAATCCTATTTGACGAGGAGCATCTGCTTCGAAGCTCTGTACGTGCCGGCCCTGATCGTATAGAAGTAGACACCGCTCTGCAGATCGATACCCTCAAAGCGGGCTTCGTGCGAACCGGGCTGCTGGTGGCCGTCTACGAGAATCTTTACCAACCGCCCTAACGCATCGAACACCTCGAGTCTCACGTGAACGGCCGCCGCCAGATCGTATGAGATCACCGTCGCCGGATTAAACGGATTCGGATAATTTTGTCCGAGGCGGAACGAAGCCGGTACGTCCTCAGGCTCTACATCCTTCGACGCCGTCAGACGTACGTCCGCGACGATCACCGAATTATCCTCGTAGGACAAACCTCCTCCCACGAAGTTACCCGATAAACCGTCCATTACCGCGTCGACCTCGACCGGCTGGGACTCGGAATCCCGGCCTCGGCGGACCTCCAGCACGAGCGGGTCCTTATGGCGAGCTCCTTCAACGACGCCGCCCGTCAGCCGCTCGTCGCCTCGAACGCTAATAGCGACGAGCCCGCGCTCGACGATGCCGCTACCGACGACGCTTCCATCGGGAGCCATTACCGATAGCTCGTCTCCGTCAGCGAATGCCTCACTGCGAACCAGGAGCACGGAGCTCGTTGCAAGGCCGCCGTCCACAGACCCGCCTGTCATTACCGTCTGCAACGTGCCTGACGGCGTGCTTTCATTTTCGGGATACACCAGATTAGCGGCACTTGTCACGTAGACTCGGTACGCGTTCCCGGGCACGAGCTCGCCGATCTGGTCAATATCATACGCCGGATAGTAGAGCCGCCCGGCGTAGTCCTTCACCAACACCAATTCGCCCGAAATAGAGCCTAACGCATTCGCAACATCCATAGGATCGCTACGAAGATAGGGAACGATGTTCCAGCCTTCCGCGAGAGCAACAGGTGTGTCTGCAGGATCAACCGCGGTACCCGAGATCACCAGTGTACATGCTTCCCTTGTGTAGACGCTGTATCCCGTTAATGTATTCCACGTCCCGATATTATCGATATCGAACTCCGGGACGAAGACCTGTCCCTTGCTGTCTTTAACCAGGACAGTCTGGTCGCTGATAGAAGAAAACAAGGCTTCCATGCTGGGGTCCGCCGGCTCAACCAGACTCGAGACAAGACTCCATCCCGCCGCCAGCGCGATCTCTTGAACGACGGGTGCGTTGCCGTCATCCGGCGAACCTCCGTCGATGACGGTAACGGAGACGGCACTCGACGATGTGCTGGCCCCGTCGTCGTCCGTCGCTTTCGCCGTGATGCTATAGGTGCCGGTAGCGGTTTCATTCCATGAGACGGCGTACGGCGCCGTCACGTCTTCGCCAAGCTTGCTACCGTCAACGAAGAACTCGACTTTCTTGACGGCACCATCGGAGTCGGAAGCCTCGGCCTTAACTGTAATGGATACGGGGGCCGTGAGAGAGATCCCATCCGTCGGTGAGCTGATGCTAGCCGATGGACCGACGTTAGGCGCCGGCGGCGGCGCACTCCCGGTATAGAACCACTGCTCCCAATTTCCGCTAGGCCACATGGCCTCGCCCCACGTTGCAGCGCTATCGATGAGTGTTGGCGATACGCCCCGCTCGCTGAGTCGTGCGAGCAGCGTGAAAAATTGAGTATGCTTATCTTGGGAGGACATATTCGGATGACCCCCTTCATCCCGCGGAGTACAGCTGCTTCCGGGCCAGCCGGGCATCGTACACTGCGATTCGTTTCGCGGAAACTCAGCGATGTCGTGTCTGAGCAGCTTGATCATATGCGCCCGCAGCACCGTCTCGGCCACCTCGGTCACAATTTGCTGATTGGGAGCGTCCGTGGCTACGCGCTTCCAATTATATCCCGGTAAGATCCGAGCCGGATCGATCGTATGGGAGTCCCAGCCGTCTCTCTTTTCCGTGATTCCGTGGTAACTGTTGTGCGTCTGCTGTACGGTAATCTGGCTCTTCATCCAGCGAAGAAACTGATTGTGGCTCTCTCCCGATCGCGGATGGCTGCTGTGGTTCCCGATGTGGGGGTGATGATAATTCCAATCCACCGGGTTCGTGCCTCCCGTATCCCTGTTCCCGTTAGACAGGATCATCTGCAACTCGTACCAGGCCGTCGAGAAGTACGTATTTTGAAGCGGCGTGGGGTAGGGCGAGTCGAAAGGGTAGTACGGCTTCGCGTGCTTGTGCGGAGCCATGTCAAAGATAATCTGATTGGCGACGAGCCACGTCCGATCCCAACCGCCGACGAGGCTCTTGTCGTCGATGGACGGCGTGCCCTTAAAAATCTCATCGCCGAGGTCCTCCAACTTGTGGCGCTGCATCAGTTCCCAGAATCTTACCGCTTGCCACTGATGGTCCGAAAGCTCGTCGAGCTGCTGGTTCTCCGGTGCCCACCTTGAAGACAGAGTAAGATTTATGCCTTCCTGCTCGCCGGCCCACTCGAATCCGTAACCTGCCGTGTAATGAAGCTCTCTGAAGATGCCTGCCCTTTTGTTTCTATGATTCAAATTTTTTGACGCATCTATCATCCCCTGGCGGTCGGCTGCAAAGAGGTTGTCGAGCTCGTACTCGAGATCCTGGTAGCTGGACAATTGTTCTACCCCGGACTGGCCGTACACGTCGAAAGGATGTACGGTTGGCAGCCAACCGTTCCAGTCGGGCAGTTGAAGGGCGATCGGAATCAGGTCATTTCGAACGCTGGCGTCCGGATGAGCCACCGACAGGCCTCCGGAGCCCGTGTGTCCATTCGGAAAGAGATGAGGCAACATATCATTGTCCCGGTCGAGAACCCATTCAATACCGGCTCCTGCGGCCCACAGCTCGACAGGTTTGTTCTCGAGCTCGGGTCCCGGCTGATAGGGAGGATCCCATGGGCGGCCGGCATCGGCAACGGTATATCCTCCGGGCAATTCGAGATCAATCGAGCGAATATAGGAGGCGATTTGCTGCCCCTCACGAGGCGTCAATCCGTGAAACACGGATCGAGCCACGATTGAGTTGTTCGAGAAATTGAAATATTTCAGATCCCGGCCGTCGGTGGCGTGGCAATCCGAACAGGCCGCGATGATCAGTCCCGCTCCGGGAAGCGGCGACTCGTTTAAACTGTTGCGCTTCGTGAAAAGGCTCTTCCCGGCAGAAATATCGCCCGCTCCCGACATCGGCGGAGCCCAACTGTCCGGGTCGTCGTCGACGAAGGTCGTTCCGCTGATCGCGCTCGCGCCATTACCCCGCCGAAGATCAAACTCGAGAATGCGAAAGCCGGAGCTGGTGCCTTCGGTCTGATTGAGCCTGAATTCAACACTGTTTGCACCGGCTTTGATACCCGATATCGGAAGATTCAATCGGACCGTGTGATAGGCCCCTCCAATGCCTTCGTACACACGCTCCGGCCAATAGACGTCGGCCGTCTGATTGTCGACGGGAATCCACGCCCCACCGTTAATCCGCACGCTCACTTTTTTGTCGTATCCGATCTCGTCGGCCAGGTCGGATTTCTTGAACCCCAGAGCATGCCCTTTGATGTACAGGCTGTCGACGTTGTTAGGGTCCGCGATTTCGACGGTGACGCTCTCGATGTGCCCGCTTGCACCCAGCACCTCGATGGGAAGCACGACGGTGTTTGCAAGCTGAGCGACCATCGAGTGTTGCTTGGTGGCGAAGAAACCCGCGGAGAAAACCACCAGAAGAGAAAGAAGGCACAGAACCGGAAGAAGGCCCTTGAGATATTTCATGCTATCACACGAGTCTTAATGATGGCGCGTAACTGCTGCGCAGCATACTGCAGAGAGCATAGGATGACTTCCGATTCCGCTGGACAAGATCCATGCCGAACGACAGGCCTTCTTCGCGGAAATGGTAAAGCTACATATACGCGGTGCAGGTCCGATAGTAGTTTTGGCGTAAGAACGTTTGAGAAGCAGCGTACCCGGGAACCAGGCCACGACGACAAAAAACCGCGTCGATCCGAGCGGTTAGGAGAAGCAGGAGGCGATGAGAGGAGCTACGCGAGCGTTAATGATTCCTCAACACGCAGTAATCCACTTTTCAGGATCAGGAAATCCAACCGCTCATCAAGTGCCGGACTACGCAGGCAGCGTCAAATGTGCCTGACCGATAAAAATCACAAAGTGCCCAAGTCCCGGGTGGGAGGTGGTGGACTCAGACGATTTCTACCGGCGCTGAATATAGCCCCCTCGCAAAAGATGTGCAAATCACGCGGAGCGCCTCCGGAAGGACGCGCAGATCAGCGAGCGGGTGGTGGTCTGTCCCCTATTTGGCCGGTTCCCGGCACCTAAAAAACCTGCTCGTGAATTTCTGCGACGTGCGCGGTCGCACGCCGATCCGGAAGATTTTTCTCGCTCGATGGGTAAGAATTTCATCCGACCAAAGATCGGTCCTTCGACGCAGAAGAGGCTAGGTCTTTTTTCCTACGCCTCAACAGATCCCACCGACCGGCTTCCCGAGCCGCTACCCCTACCGTCGCCTCGATCTTTCGAAGCATGGAGCTGACCGTAAACCTACGTAACGCCGTTTCGCGGCCGCGCTCGGACAGTCTTCGGCGCATCTCCGGCTGCTTGAGCAGGTCGTCGAGAGCGGCAGCGAGCGCAACGGAATCCCCGGGGGGAACGAGTATACCGGTCTCCCCTTCGTCGACAATTTCGAGCACACCACCGGAATCAGCTGCAACGACGGGCTTTCCCGACAGCATGCCCTCAACGATCACGCGGCCGAACGGCTCCGGGGATGTGGACGTATGCGCGACGACGTCGACCAGCTGCAACAGGCGCGGGACGTCGTCTCGAAAACCTAGAAAGTGAACCCGGTCACCGACACCAAGCCGAGCAACTTGCAGCTTGAGCTCGCGCATATACGCCGCGTCCTCTTCGAACAGCGCGTCCCCAACGAGCAAGACGTGCGCATCCGGCAGCCGGGCGAGAACGTCAACCAGCACGTGCTGGCCTTTCCAACGAGCAATTCTCGAGAAGGCGCCTATGACGGGGGATCCGTTTAGACCAAGATCGTGGCGAAGGCGCTCCATCTCGTCCGCGGGAACGGGCGTGGTGAACGGCGTCTCGTCGATTCCATTCAGAATCGTGTGAACGAGATCCTCCCGACCGCCGTTACGCACGAACGCACGGCGAGTCGCTTCGGAATTCGCGATCACACGGACCGTAAATCGGTTCGCGACGATTGTCGCCACACGCTGGTGGGAACGGCTAAAATGCTCGTCCGTCATCAGGTCTCTCAGATGCCATATGAGCGGCTTCGCAGCGAGGACTGAGGCCATCGCGGCGATGATCATGGCCTTCTGTGAATTAGCGTAGATGACGTCGTATTCTCGGGCCATGCGCGACAGCTTCCACGCAAGCTTGAGTGTAGCCGGAATGGCGCGCAGATCCCGCGCAATCGCTCCGCCACGGACGACCGACGTCAAAGACGTAGGCGCCGGAATCACCTCAACGTGGATGTCGCGGGCCTGTAGATGCCCGTATAGCGGTCCACGATCCAGGAGCGCAACGCTGCACGTCTCTTTGAAATGGGCGGCGATATCCAGAAGGGAGCGCTCGCCGCCACCAAGCACGGCGACGTGATTAACGAATAAAATCCGTGGCATCACGACAGCACCTCGTCGTATACCTTACGCGTCTGTCTGGCTACCTCCGACCAGTCATAACGCTCGCGTGCATAGCGGCGGCATTCACACGCCGACGGCAGCTCGAGATCGCCGGTGAGTACCCTCTCGACGCGCTCCGCAATCTGAGCCGGTGCGTCACCGGAAAGTACAAGATCTCTGGAAAGCGGCCCGGCCACCTCCGGAAGTCCTCCGTTCGGCGTGACTAAGACCGGCGTACCGGCAGCGAGAGATTCGACGGTGATCAGACCGAAACCTTCAAGCGCCACCGTCGGCACGATGGACAGGTCGGCAGCCCGAAAAGCATAAGGCAGCTTCTTCTCCGGTACAAACCCGAGAAGCCGCACGGAATCCTCCAGTCCGAGGGCAGCAATCCGCCGGCTGAGATCGTCCGCTATCGGGCCCTTCCCGGCAATCAGGAGAAAGATCTCCGGCACGCGACGTCGCACGATCGCCATCGCATCGATAAGATTCTCTAGTCCCATCCGGTGGGCCAATCGTCGCACGCTCAGAAGGATCGGTCGGTCGACAGGCCATCCCAGCGCTCTTCGTGCATCCTCCTGCGAAGCATCGATATCGAAGCGCTGCACGTCCGTCCCGCCGGGAACGATCCGTATCCGGTCCATGGGTACACGAAATTCTTCATTCAAGACGCGCCGGAAGGCATCGGACAGGACGATGAACGTCGCCGCCCGCCGGTAGACCAGCCGCTCAACGGCGGCTTTCGCAGCCGTCGAAATGCGACGCTCGCCTTCGGCTGCGCTTTCACCGGCCCACGGGCCATGAAAATGAACGACGAGAGGCAGTGATGTGATGAGGTCGAGTGCGGGAAGCATGTACAGGGCAAAGTGCGACGCGACGAGATCAAACGGAAAGGCCCCGAGCTCGCCCCGGATAGCTGATCGTACCCCGCGCAAGCGTATCGACAATGGCGCCGTATCCGAGCCGAATGACTGCACCGCACCACCCGACGAGGCGCGCACCTCGTCGGAACCCGCGACCAGGCCGCGCACCGACACGCCGACGTCGGGAAGATGCGTCGCGAGCGCATGATACACGCGATCGAGACCGTTGCCGGCCTGTTCGGGAAACCAGCTCATCCCTATCTGGAGGCAGCGGATCGGTCTGACGCTCGTCGGATAGGTCATCGCAGCAGGAGTTCCAAACTGTCTCCTCGATGAAGGCTCCCATCCAGCGTCATGCGTGACCAGATCTCCAAGACAAAGAGGGTCCAAATCTGCTCACCCCAGTTCCAGCACCCACTCATGTGTTCCGAAACCATCCGCTCCGCAAACTCCGGGGCGATCCAACCCCGTTCCGCAAATCGCCCGTCGAGCAAGGCACCCTCAACGTACGGAGCCAATTCTCCACGCAGCCAATCGCTCGTCGGCATGACAAAGCCGCGCTTTCGCCGGTAGAGCACGTCCCGCGGTACGTACCTTTCAGCGAGCTTTTTCAGTAGATACTTCGTGGTGTATCCTTTCAAGCGGAGTGACGTCGGGATGCGTGCCGCATATTCAAGAAGGGCCGTGTCGAGGAGCGGCGAACGAGCCTCCACCGAGTGCGCCATCGTCGACACGTCCATCTTCGTTAGCAGCTGATCGGGAAGGTAGCTGGCGAGATCGCCGTACAGACACCGGTCGACGTCGTCGACGCCGTTCGCCGCGTCCCATACCTCCTGATAGAAAGCGTCCGGATGCCGCTCGGCAACGGCATCTTGCAAAGCGGGTGCATAAGCTTCATGGCGATGGCGCCGAAATGCGCGGTCATACACGAAGGCTTCTCGAGCCGAAACCTGGCCCGAAGTCGTTAACATGCGTACGCGCTTGAGGAAGCCGGCAGAGCCGTTTACTTCTCCCAGCTGTTTGCCAACGGTCCGGCGTATCCCCCTCGGAAGCAGGCTTCGGTAAACCTGCGCCGCCCGGGCGACCATGGGCCGGGCATACCCCCCAAATACCTCGTCGCCACCGTCGCCGTTTAGCACGACCGTCACGTGCTGCTTCGCGGCCTTCGCGACGTAATACGTCGGAACGATCGAGACGTCCGCCAGGGGCTGGCCATAATGCCAGATGATCTCCGGAAGATCGGACACGGCGTCGGACTGAAGCACGTGTTCGTGTAGATTCACCCCCCACTTCTCCGCCACTTTTCTGGCAAACGGTCGCTCGTCGAATGCGGGATCTTCGAATCCGATGACCACGGCCTCGACCGGCGCCGTCTGTTCCTGTGCCATCATCGACACGACGAGGCTTGAGTCAACACCTCCCGACAGAAAGGCCCCAAGGGGGACGTCGCTGACGAGCCGCTTTCGGACAGCCCGGCGCACGAGGTCGTCGAGATCGTCGAGGAGGCCCTCTTCGTTCTTGTCCCATTTCGGTCCGTAGTCCAGTTCCCAATAACGCTCCGTATGAAGACGATCGCCTTCCAGGCCGTATCGCAGCTGGTGTGCAGGTGCGAGTTGATACACATCCTTTAGCATCGTGTGGGGTGACGGCAGCGCCTGGTAGGTCAGATAGGCATCGAGGGCGATCGGATCGATTTCGTTCCGCTCCGGAACCAGCTCCCTCAGCGCGTTCAGCGTCGACGCAAAAGCAACGCCACCGGCAAGGCGTGTATAGAAGAACGGCTTCTTTCCGGCCCGGTCACGGGCGGCGAACAGCGTCTGCTTCCGGTCATCCCAGATGGCGAAGGCAAACATGCCGTCGATGCGCCGAAGAAGCTCCTCCCAACCCCATTCCTGGTACCCCTTAAGAAGAACCTCCGAGTCGGTGTCCGATCGAAAGCGACAGGAGCGCTCCAAATCCCTGCGCAGCGTTCGGAAGTTGTAGATCTCTCCGTTGAAGACCAGCGCAACGCTGCGATCCTCCGAAAGCATCGGCTGATGACCTGCGTGCGAGAGGTCGAGGATAGCCAGACGACGAAAGCCGAAGTGGGCGGCGCCAACGTTCGACAGACCCGCATCGTCCGGACCCCGATGCACCATCAGATCCCGAGCCTTGACCAGCCGGTCTAATCGGCCCGAACTGACGTCTCCAACAAAGCCTACAATGCCACACATTCAGCTGCGCGTTTTTTTGATACCACTAAGGGACTGTCTAACTCGGACCCGTGCACTATTCCGACGCGATCATCAGCTTCGGAATCGTACATCAGATCCCCTATAAATGCGGCAAATCGATCCGTCAGATGATCGTATGAGAAGCGAGCTTCAGCTATCGCGCGAGCTCTGGCAGCCTTGATGCGAACCTCCAGCGGATCCAGTTTGTCCATCCAACGTCCAAATCCGACATGGAACGCCTCGCTGGCCGGATGTCGTGCCGGCAGCGGCCACCCGGCGGAGTGGACGTAATCGTAAAAAACCGGAATAGGACTCATCGCTACCGCAAGGCCGGCCGCCAGATATTCAGGTAGCTTCGTCGTCAGTCGATAGCTGCCCAGGTGATCGAGGGCCTGTGGGATGATCCCGATGTCCATCGCCCTCAGTAGGCGCCCGACCTCGGAAGGCGGTACCCTCCCGGATAGCACAATCCTCCCTTTCAGCCTTTCAGGTATTCGCTCTTCGAGAATCCGGCGACCTTCTCCGTCACCGACGATCAAAACCGACACATCGTCTCGCTGAACGTGCTTCAGTGATTCCACCAACTCCAGGCCGTAGCAATAATTCTGCCGGGCGTTCCAGGTGAGACTTCCGACAATGCCACAGACAAAGAACCCCGACACGGGATCGCCGGATGAAACGACGTAGCGCTGCCCCCTCCGCATGGCCGCAATGATGAGCCGAACGCCGGCCGCAATACCTGTCGCTTCCTGATATACCAGGTCCCATTTCTTGGACCCGAGTAGCTCTCGCAACGCGACAGCATTGCTCCACCGAGAACGCGACTTGTCGAAATCAAAAAACGTCAGATCGGCGTCGAGACCATGCTCCAACTTTCGCATCCTGATGCCATGTAGGTCACCGAGTCCGCCACTGTTTATGCATAGAATAGATTTCATTGGACGCATGCCACAATCAATCCACCAGATCAGAGAGTGTCGACAAGAACCAGGTTGCGCAACATCTCTGCACGTCCTTGCAGGCCTATCCCGACAGCGCGACCACCGGCGTCACGTATTTCTTGCTGAAGTCGCTACCGCTCACATAATTCTCAATAATCGATAGGTACCGTTCCCCCATCTTATTCCATGAGTACTCGTGAGCGGTCGCCCGCGCCCGCCGGCCCATTTCTTTCCTCGTCTTGGTCTCCGCGGTCAGGATCTGCATGGCTCGACGCAACCCGTTCAAATCATCCGATTCGCTCAAAACGAATCCCGATTCTGACGTGATCAGCGTGGACGAACCGACGGATGTCGTCGTAATTATCGGCAATCCGGAAGCCAGCGCTTCGAGCAGAACGAGCGGGCACGGGTCGAACCGTGACGGAAAGACAAAGAAGTCCGATGCCCGCATCAGGCTCGCAATGTCGCTGCGGAAACCGAGAAAATGGACGCGGTCTCCTACACCAAGTCTCTCAGCAAGCGCCGGGTACGGACTGCGCGCCAGTGACCCTGCAACGGCGACGTGGGCATTGGCGACGTCCGGAAGCGCACGTAGCACACTGTCGAGGTTCTTTCTCGAAGATCGAATGTCGCCCGCAAATAGCCCCAAGACAACGCCTTCAGGGAGTCCAAGCTCTCTTCGATTGTACGGTCCCGGTGAAAATTCTTCCAAATCAACCCCGTTGATCACGACGCTTATCTTGTCACCTGGGACGCCGATCTCTTCCAGCTCCTTCTTCACCATCTCCGAGACAGCCACAACATGTCTCGCCCGATCGAAGGCGGTCCGTTCCCAGGCGGCGTTGAAGTTCGAGTACGCCCGCTGATAGGAGCTGTTGAGACCCATCTTTACACGCGACGGGTGAAACGGTGACCGGAGCCAGGTACCGTGTACAAAGTGGGCGACGTTCAGCGCATGTGGAATCGACAATACGGCTCCGCATGCAATCGTTGCAGCGTAGCGCGTGGCGTTCTTGGCGATGACCTCGTTAGCCAAGCGTCTGAAGTGCCAGCCCTTGACGAGATCAATGTCGCTCGTGCACGGATGAACCGGGATCCATGTTGCCCCCATGTCCTCGAGCTCTGGAGCTACACGATCCGCGATCATCTCGACGCCGACACCGTTTTCACGCAAGCATTGCACGAGCTCGTAGTTGACCCGTCCCTGGCCATCTCCCTTTAAAATATTATGAGTTACGACGGCGATATTCATTTTATAATCTAACCCCTTTATTATTTTGCTTTTCCTGTTCGCTGATGCACTAATCTATCGCAAATGTATTTCGTGGATATATATCCAATGCCACGTCTTTTACTACCTCAAAAATGGATCGACGCTCCTCGATGGACAGCGAATCGCGGCGTAATTTGAAAATCTCACTACTATTGCGTGTCAAATCCATCACTCTCCCATTCTTCGCCTCGGCGGAACCTTTTTGCGTCATTCGCTCAATCTTTTTACGCACACTGGAAGACCACGGGAGATCGAGGCTTTCGTAGAGCCGTTCAAATACGTTGATGGGGTCCGCACTCATGGCTTCATGCGTTACAATGTGCCAATCAGGATACTTCGCCGCCTGTGCCAGCAAGAACTTATAGCTGGCGCGCCAGTGCGCTGCAGACTTTAACAGGGGGTCCGACCAGTTCCTGTTGAGAAATTCCATCTCGTCGGAAAAGAAGTCTGCAGCAAGATCGGGTGACGCCGCATACTCCTCGACTCCCGGCCACCAACCTACCCGCTTCAGACTCGCCACTAGTGACACGGGATGTCGTACGATCACTACGGGCTTAACGCCGAAATTCAAGTAGAGGTATTCCGCGACCATTTTGCTCGTAGGATCCTTAATGATGGCGGCCTTGTGAAATGGATTCGACCGCGCAAGCCTTAAATAGAACGGACCCCGACTTCCCACGAATTTTTTTGAGACCCGTAGATACCAGGGGTCACGGTCGGTCGACGACGTCTTAAGCGAAATGTTGAATTTAAATATTTGGGACAGCTGACGGTGATATTCGCTGACGTCCTCACCGTTGACCCCCGGCCGAACATATTGGGGCACTAAAGGCTCACGATCCGGCAGGCTGCGACCTCCGTTGAACGGTTCATGCAAATAGTCGACTTCGATAGGGAGACTGAGTACCTTCCCCGCAAACGTCGTGCCACTCCGTATGACACCAGTTACAAGAATCCAGTTCGTAATGTTAGAAAGATTGATGAGAGTCATATAGGCAATTAGTTATTGCAATCTGATTCATCTGCGATATGCCATTCATTGCCAACGATGATTGGATTCCAGAATACAGGCTCGGCTGTGTTCATCTATTTCACCGCAGCTTTCATGACTCGGTGCTTGAATTGAGTCTATCTAAGGCTCCGATGCAGATCCACACGATGACTGCGACCGCGTATCGACCGCCTGCCAGCCAACCCAGGAAGGAGAGCGTGATGATACCCAGGATGGATAGGCCTACCACATTACGCGTCTTGAACCAGTATTTGAAGGCGGTGATAAAGGTGAGAACAATCAATACGTGGTAGATTAGACCTCCGATGATTCCGGTAGATACTAAGACGTTCCCAACATCGGTCTCGGTGTTGTACCCCTGGCCTCCGA
This sequence comes from uncultured Rhodothermales bacterium, assembly GCA_964487555.1. Lineage (GTDB taxonomy): Bacteria > Bacteroidota > Rhodothermia > Rhodothermales > VXPQ01 > CAZART01. The sequence goes on along the minus strand of CAZART010000006.1, from coordinate 62,530 downwards.
ATTTCCCGGCAGCCTTTGTGGACACGCCTATTCCCCTTCCAAGAGGTTCCCTAAATGCGAGACGGTATCCGGAAAAAGCCATGCGGGCGTGCAAGCCGGCCGTCGAATGCTCGGCATCCGTAGGATTTAAAAGGCCATCGACTTGATGCTGGACGTGATGTCTGGCAGGGCCGCTCACTTGCATCTCTTGTAGCTGAGTCAGACTCCAAACAAGTCCTCCGATGCCGATGCAAAGCGCAAGCACGCCTCGGCCGATCCAGACCGGCATTGAACGACCTTTGACCGCCCAGAGTGTCGTAGCCGCCAGCAAAAAGTGGACGATTGGACCTCTACTGCCTGTGAGAAATGCGCCCGCGATCATTATAGGCACCAGGATGATCATGGCCGGCTTCTTCGTAAGTACGGCTGCCCACGCCACCGTTGCCGCCGTCAACACGAACATAGAATATTCGGTCGTCGACGAGAATAGGGAGATCGCCTTGAGACTATGTCGTGGTCCCAACGCCGTATATCCTGCGATCTCATACCAGTCCATCTGGTATGGAAGGTAGCCGTAAAACGATTGATAATAGCCCATCACGGCCGCAACCACCGCTAGCGCGAGCACGACGTTGAAAAAAAGCTTCATGAAAGCAAGGTCGGCGTACGTCCGTCCGATCCAAAACCACACGATGGGCCCGAGGAAAAACAATGCGCCGGCTACGCCTACGATCAGCCCGCCCTGCTTCGGGTTAAATATCTGGAGAATCATAACGACGGTGAGCGCCAGGACCCACCGTGCCAGCGGCGTGTCGATCCGAATCAACCGAGATGCAATGGCCATTCCGCATAATAAGATGGAGAAGGCCACAGACAGCAGAAGCAGGGGATCCTGGCCCGACCAGCCGATGATCGGTATGAGCAGGCGCCGGAAGTCTCCCATCAAGACGACGTAGATGAGAATGGCCAGGATGCCGAGTCGAACTTGGATGGCGGCCAGCGTCAGCACGGGAACGGCGATCGCAAGCATGATCGCCAGCCGCACCTGGCCCTTCATCATGAGAAATACACTCGCACCCGCCAAGAGCACGCTGGCCAGGAGGGGCCACGCCGCCTTTAGCCGCATGCGCGACGTACCGGATGATATATGAATTCCCGTAGTCGACACTTTCCAACCTACTCTCAACTTGATTCACGCCTGAGGCCAGGAGTTTAGGCGCCCCTGGCGTGACGGGAGCAGTCCGTTCACGCGCGTACCGTGCGCTTCTGGCGTATAACGTCCCCATCCAATACAAAATGCTGAAGAGCTTCTATCACGTTATTTGCGTACTGCTGCGGCGAGAATTGTGCGGCGCGAGCTCGAGCGGCCGTTCCAACGACGCGCATGAATTCAGGATCTGTGATGTAGTCGAGGATCTTCTCGGCCAACGCGTCCGGATCTCCGTACGGCGCGAGGAGGCCGTCATGGCCATTTCGGATAATTTCGCTCGGCCCTACCGTATTCCCCGCGACGACCGGTTTTCCCAGCGCCATACCCTCTAAAATGACGATGCCGAACGGCTCGTCTTCCGAAGCGTGCACCACCACATCCATGGCCTGCATCCACTCCGGAATGTTTTGTTGAAAGCCCGCCATCGTCACATGCGCCTCCAACTCCAACGCATCGATTCGCTCGTGCAAAAAGGCTTCATAGTTCGCTTCCAGCTGGTGACGCCCCCCTACGATGACGCAGTGCGCCGCCGGCTCTTCCTTTAGAATGCTCGGCATCGCCTCGAGAAGGACATGCATTCCTTTCCATCGCTGGAGGCGGCCTACCATACCGATCAAGGGTCCCGTCCCAGGTAGCCCGAGCCGCTCTCGAGCTTCGCCAGGCGGCGGTAGACGGTCCGGGTCGAATCGATCGAGCTCTACGCCGGGGTATACGAGACGCGTGGGTCGATGCGGCCAGAGTTGTTCTTGTGCAGCAGCACCCCCCTTTGACAGGGTAACGACGCCTCGTGCCGGCATGGCTGTCGAGACGCGGTCGAGCAGGCTCAAATGAATCCCTTTCGGATAGCCGAGCTGATACCATACGGAAGGGATGCCGGCCATCAGCGCGGCCAGGCTGCCGTACAAATGGGGTTTGGCGGACCAGCTGAACACGATGTTGGCGCCACATGTACGAAGCCGTTGACCGATCGCCGCGACACTGCGTATGAAGCGGTGGACTTCACGCAGTCGCCCGGTATCAACGACGCTCGTTTCGACTCCTAAGTTTTTGACATGCGAAACGAGCGGCCCGTCTTCAAAAAAGACAACGACCCACTGGATGTCTGCACGGCGGCCGTGTTCGAGCAGCTGGGTAAGCATTAACTCCCCCCCACCGCGCTGTACGGCCATTGGCATGAGAACGGCAACCTTCATATCAGCAGTCTGCGATCACACGCAAAAATTTTTGGGCGGTAGCGTCGAAAGAAAACGACGCATCGTAAAGCGATCGACCGGCTGAGCCCATGGCGGTACGCCACTCTGGTGAATCAAACAGACTGATCGCCGAGGCGGCGAAGGCATCGGCGTTCTCAACGGGCGTCAGCAAAAAGGACTCTCCGGCGGCTGACCGGAGAACGTCGTCCGTGAGTGGACCAGCCGTCCCAACGGTCGGAATAGCGTGCTGCAGACCGGCCATGAACGACGTTCTTCGCGTCGACACCCCGTCGATAAACGGAGTCAAATGAATGTCCATGGCCGACAGGTGGACGGAGACGTCTTTCGCGGAGAGCGCACCCGTAGCCATCACCGGTAGAGGATCCATGGCGGCTTTCATAGCCTGCCCGTGCGGACCTACATAGAGAAGCACAAACTCTTTTGCGCGGCCCTGTAGGGCAAGACTTGCCCGCTTGATGTGGGCTAATAGCCGGGACGGATTGACCGTTCCGAACACGCCGGCGACAAAGGTCTCCTCGCTGATGCCGATGCGTTCGCGGGCCTGCCGGCGAGCGACGTCCAGGCGCGGCATCGTCGAACCAATCGGCAAATGTTCAACCCGAACATCGCGAAACCACGGTTGATACTTTCTTACCCACGGATCGATGGAGAAAAACACGAGGTCCGACCGGCGTCCCAACATCCAGAATTGCCATCGTTGCCAGGTGGTCATTACGGCGAATTTCAAGCTGGACACAGGTACGAAGTCCTCGTGCGCTATCCAGACAATCCGCATGCGAGGAATTCTGCGCTTCATCTTTCCAAGCAGCAGCGGCAAGTTCGGATTAAGACCCCATCGGCCATAACTGAATTGATTGAATTGAAAAACGAGCCAGTCGGGCGGATCGGTCTCGATCCGGTCCAGCAAGCGATTCACTCCCCACGGCTTTGAAACGGTAAAAGCTTCCGCAATTTCAACACCGGATATGGGGTTGAAATCGCCTGATGACGTCCATATCCGGACATCCGCATTATCGGCTAGTGCTCGCGCTAAGCAGGCTGTATGATCCCCAATCCCGTCGAGAACCGGAGGCAATACGGGGAATACTAAATCAATCTTCTGCCGCATCAGTGGTTCAAACCTACAAACTTTCGACCTACGTGCTACGGTGTCCGATGAAACGTGCTCAAGCAGCCGCAAGCGATTCCGCAGTTACACCGCCCTTTACGCGCTTCATATCGGCATCAACCATCTCCTCAACGAGCTCGTCGAACGAGCAGGCGTACGACCACCCGAGCACGCGCTGTGCTTTTGTACAATCGCCCAGAAGAATCTCAACCTCGGCAGGCCGGAAAAATCGTTCATCAATAACGACGCGATTTCGGTAGTCGAGTCCTACACATGAAAATGCCTTGTCGACGAACTCTCGCACCGAGTGCGTTTCGCCGGTGGCTACGACATAGTCGTCGGGGGTGTCCTGCTGCAACATCATCCACATGGCGCGGACGTAGTCTCGTGCATGGCCCCAATCTCGCTTCGCCTCCAGGTTTCCGAGCCGGAGCTCGTCGGCCAGACCAAGCTTGATCTGGGCCACGTGGTGCGTGATCTTGCGCGTCACGAATTCGAAGCCCCTCCGCGGGGATTCGTGATTGTACAGAATACCGGAGGAGGCGTGGAGGTTATAGGCTTCTCGGTAATTGCGCGTCAAGTGATACCCCGCAACTTTCGAAATTCCATAGGCCGAGCGTGGGTGAAAAGGTGTTTCTTCATTCTGAGGAACCTCATGCACTTTGCCGAACATCTCGCTGGATGCCGCAAAGTAGATTCGGCATTCCGGCGCGAGCTCCTTGAGAGCCGACAGGATGTAGTGGGTTCCGTTGATGTTCACGTCGAACGTCGAGAATTCGTCCTCGAACGAATAGCTGACGAAACTCTGGGCCGCAAGGTGGTAGCATTCGTCGGGAGCGATCCGCTGCACCGCCTTAAAAACGCTGGGATAACTCTCAAGCGATGCCGCATGGATTACAATGTCGTTGAGCAGATGACGAATCCTCTGCATCCGATGGTCGGGGTCTTCAAGCGCGACCCGACGCACAATGCCATGAACTTCATATCCTTGTTGTAGCAAAAACTCCGCCAAATAAGAACCGTCCTGGCCGGTTATCCCCGTAATAAGAGCTTTTCGTTGCATGGATGACCTCCTCGCGTCGATGTTTAGAATAGTGGTAACAACGTCAGCCCCCCTCTAAAACGGGAGTGGGCCTGTCGACCATTTTGTGCGTCCCGAATTCGAGCATCCTCCAGAATTTCTCCCGCTGGGATCGCAAATCGAACTGTTTTTTGCCCAGCGCCAGCGCGTTGGTGACCAGCACGTCCGACTCATCCATAGAACCTGCGATGTGGGACGCTAAGTCGTTGGAATCGAGCGTATCGGCGATAACGGCTGCGTGATGCTGTGAAAGAAGCGCTGCCGCTGCTGCATGATGGGGACCGTGATAGAGGATCGGTAGGCCACTACCGAGGTACGTAACCATCTTTGTCGAGAGGCTATACCGAACGAAGGATTCAAACGCCTCCTGAAACGGCAGGGGCAAGTAGACCAAATCGGCACTGCGAAGATCATTTTCGACGTCCGCCTCGCTACCCCAGGGCAGCTCGTTTACTTCAACGCCTTCATGCCGGAGATCGAAGGGGAAACCTCCGCGCGTCGTTAAGGATATTTTTCCGCTCGGCCACAGCCTACCGACCTGGTCGAGGGCCGCCAGCAGCGCTCGGAAGTTAGGTTCGTAGCTAACGTGGATGGAACCCATCAAGTAAACCCGTAAACGATCGCGCGACCGCGGTCGGGGAGCCGCCGGTACGTCGCTTAGCCCGTCCGTAACCACTTCGTAGGGAAGCTTGCCAAACCGCCGGCAGTACTCTTCCCCCATGGCTTCGGATATGACGATCCGACCGGTCGCCCCCCTCCATGCACAACGAAGCCACCCGGTGACCTCGTTCACGAACGCCGGCGTCGACGGCTGCAAATTGTAGGGCAGATCATCGTGTATCGTCAGATAAAACGGAAGTTCGAGTCGCCGGGCTACACGATAGGCATGCCGGAACGTCGTGCCGTGAGCAACCGCGTGGACGCCCGACACGCCCTGTTTCACGAGCGTTTCTTCGAGCCGCCGTTCAAATCGCGCGTATTGCATACGCCGTGCCGGCCGCATAAGCGCCGAACGATAAAGCCCCCATAAATGGTGACTGAACCGTGCCTCCAGAGGTCCCAAGCTAAACCGGAGCGGCAGATGTTCCTCTTTGACCCACTCCGTCGGCTCCGGCGGGCTTTGCGCCGTACAGATGCTCAAAAAAGGAGCCGGCGCATCTTCGAGTAGCGCACGAAGAATACGCGGACCGCCCCCGGGCGACTGGATTCCGAAGGGTTGGAGAAAAGCAATCATGCGACCCTCTCATCCATTCGCGAAAACCAACTACGATGAATTTCCTCGAAGATGTCCGGCAGACTTTTCGAAATCCTCCATGACGGATACTGCTCCTTAATCTTCGATAGGTCGCTCATATAGCAGATGTGGTCGCCTGAACGATTGGAGTCTTCGTAGTCGTAGATCATCTTCTGTCCGGTGACGTCCTCGGCCAGCGAAAATGCTTCGAGAATCGAACAGGAATTGTCTCGACCGCCTCCCAGGTTGTACACCTCCCCGGAACGCGGATTACGAATAAACGCCTCGATGAATCGTGCCACGTCGAGTGCGTGTATGTTATCACGTACCTGCTTGCCCTTGTAGCCGAATATGGTATACTTGCGGCCAAGCATGTTCGACTTGACGAGATAGCTCAAGAATCCATGCAGCTGAACGCCGGCGTGGTTCGGCCCTGTCAAGCAGCCGCCCCGCAGGCAACAGGTCTTCATCCCAAAGTATCGGCCATACTCCTGCACCATGACGTCGGCAGCCACTTTCGACGCACCGAAGATGGAGTGCATGGATCGGTCGATCCGCATGTCCTCGCGCACGCCTTCATAATCTTCCGGTCGGGCATAGTCCCACCGGGTCTCGGTTTCTACGAGAGGCAGCTCATTAGGAGCATCGCCATACACCTTGTTCGTAGACATGTGCACGAACACCGCTTCCGGGGCATACTGACGGGTCGCCTCAAGCAGATTCAGCGTACCGACCGCGTTTGTGTCAAAGTCCTCGAAGGGCATCTTCGCTGCCAGATCGTGGGACGGCTGTGCGGCCGCGTGAACGATCGCGTCCGGACGAACGTCCTCGATCACGTTCAACACGTCTTGCCGTCGGCGGATGTCGAGCTCATGATGCTCGAAATGTAGGATCTCGGCCTGGAGGCGGTGTTGATTCCACCGCGTATCCCCTTCAGCGCCGAAAAAGAAGGCCCGCATATTATTGTCGACCCCATGGACTTCCCAACCCTGCGCGCCAAAATAGCTGCACACTTCTGAGCCGATGAGCCCTGATGAGCCGGTTACTAGCAACTTCCGCATGTGTGAACTCCTTGATCTTAAAATGCAATCGTGAGTGGCATCGCTCCATTCGCGCAGCGCTCCCACGATCCGGCGCCGATCGTAAACACTAGGTCTTCGTTGTTCTTTGCTTCCAAAGCGCGTCGTGGTGCGATTCTCTACCATCCGGCCAGCTTGAGAAGCCGCTGTACGGCACGGACGCCGATCGTGTCGCTACGAGGCTGCGTTCGCGCAAGCCAACGGTGCACCGCCTTATCAAACCAGCTCCTTGGATCATTCAGCTCTCCGTTTTTACTTCGTCCCAGCTCCCGACTGAGGGAGCTCCAATCAACGTTCCACAAATCCAGTCTCTTGAACGCTCCCGGTCCATGCTCACTCAGCAGATCGACGACTTCATGATCCCAATGATTGCGACCTTGAGCGTGGACGGTCGTCATGTCAATTCCGTCCTGCAGATAGCCTTCAAGCCACTCCGGCCTCAATGGCTCAGCCGTCCGCACGGCAGCATCCATGTGATGATACTGGCGATAGAGGGTGACCGGCCGTTTGCTCGGATTCTGAACCCTCTCCCACGCCTGGTACCATCGCTGCTTGCTTTTCATACGTTCCCAGTCGACGTATTGATAGTGCAGGATTTTAATCTCACGGCATGTGAGTATGGGCGCTTGCGGTGGTTGCGGGAGGCGTGGGCTGTGGATCGTGTGGCCCGCGTGTGAGCTGCCGTCATCGACGAAACCGAAAGGGATTTTCTTATTCGGGATCCATCCCCGCTTCATACCCGGCGCCACGTTCACCCACTGAAATCGAAGCACGGTCCCAGGTTGCGCCTGTCCGATCCTTTTCCACTCATTGCTCGTAGACCAGTTGGCCGTCAGCATCTCGTCGGCATCGAGTGCAATCAGTACTTTTTTTCCTATACGAGGAAGTGACCTGGCTGCCTCTAAAAGAAGGCGCTGCCGCGCCTCCTCGTCGTACCGTGAATGGGGATTGTCAATCAGCGTCACTTTTGGATGTCGTTCCGCAATCGCTCGTGATCGATCGCTAGACTGCTGGTCGGCTATAACGATATGGTCTGCCCACTGGGACGCGCATCGAAGAAAGCGACCCAGGTTATGCTCCTCGTTTTTTATCGGCGTCAGACAAATGAAGACCGGCTTTTCACGTTGGTCACTCATCTCCTCTTCGTATCGACTTCCCCCGCGGCTTCGAATCACTGCGAAAAATCGGCGGATGTACCGTCCCGCGATAGCGTCGCGGAGGCGCCAAGCTTCTCGTACTGAAGTAGTCTCGATAAACCTTGCTGCAGCGTAAACTGGGGGCTCAACCCGGTGATTTTCTTAAGTCTTGCCGTGTCGGCCTTTTGGTGCATTTTGTCGACGGCTCGTACGCGCGTCTCATCCACCTGAATGGCTATCGGCACGTCGAGGATCGAACCGATCGTCCGAACGATCTCTTCGGCGGAGTACTCCCGCCCCGTTCCCAGATTGACGACCTGGAAGCTATCGACGTCCGCCATAGAACAGCCGTAGAGGAAACGCGCCGTATCCTCCACGTAGATATAGTCCCGCTGCGTGTGGATGTTACCTAACTCAACGTGAGGTCCACGGTGGAGACTCTCCATGATATGCGGAATCAAATGAGGGTTCGTTTCATAGGGCCCATACGTGTTGAAGAGTCTCGTCACGACGCACCGCATCGAAGTCGTTCTTGCCACGTGTTCGGCCACATGTTCTACCAGCAATTTGCTGAGCCCGTAGAGGTCCGGCGGAGCAGGGTCCGTATCTTCATGGAGAAGCGTGTCCAGGCTCGGATAAAGGGCACCGGTCGATGCGACGACAGCCACGCGGACGCCGAGCGCGGCAGCCGTGTCGAGCACGACGTGAGTTCCTTCAACATTCACCCGCAGTGTTTCCTGAGGATGCTCATTGCAGAATGGAATGAAATGATGCGCGGCGAGGTGAAAAACCACGTCGGGCTTGCATTCTCGCATGGCAGCCTCGAGCGCGTCCTTATCGAGAATATCCGCTTCGCAGAACGTGATATCGCTCATGAAGGGCATCAGATTGTCGAGGCGGCCGGCGCATAGGTTGTCATACACCCATACGTCAGCATCTTCTCGCAGACAACGGTCCACAAGCCACCGCCCGATAAAACCTGCGCCACCCGTAATAAAAACCCGTTTCGGCTTCATAGAACTACCCGCGATCCGTTTCGATGTGATACTACCGTGGTCTTTTATCCACGCTGAGTAAAACTAATGCTGCGGGTATGCGCCTCGATGCGCCTTTGGATGACCTATTACGATGGGTTTGGTGCTTTCTGATGAGAAGAGATGGTCGCTGGAGGTCGCCGGAAACACTCACGCAAAGGCCGTTGCCATGCTGGATTCGGCGTTTCTCGACACGGAGCGATAGACGTCTTCCATGGTACCGACGAGCGCCTCCTTGGTATAACGGTGTTGAACCAGGGCTCGCCCGTTCTCTCCCATGCGACGTCTCGAGGGCGGATCATCGAGAAGCGCCAGGACGTGCCGGGCAATGTCGTCGGGAGCCGGCTCGGCGGTCACGCCGGCGTCATTTCCCTCAATCAGCTCGGGAAGACCGGCCGCCTTTCCTCCAATTACGGCTTTCCCGTAACTCCAGGCCTCCAGATAAACGGCGGGCAAAATCTCGAATCGAGAAGGCATGCAAAACAGGTCGCACGCAGCAAGTGCGTCCGCCTTTTCTGCGTCACTCACAAGGCCGAGATACCGGATGCGTGGATCGCCGCCGCTGAGTCTGGAGGCGTCGTCTTCCGACGCCGGGCCGACGAATAGAAAGTGGACGTTGGGCGATCGCGCCCATACTTTACGTGCGGCATCTCTAAGCGCGAAAGCACCTTTGTAGTCGACGATACGACCTACGAAGAGTACGATCGCGGCATCTTCCAACCCGTGCCGCTCTCGAAATGCCATCGGATCAGATGATTCCGGGAGTAATGGAACGACGCCGGAAATATGAATACGGTCGACAGGAACGCCGACGTCGGCAAGAAACTGCCGATCGGTTTCCAGAAGAGCAAATACGGCGTCGGACCGTCGGTAATATTCGACACTCTTAGCATCATCGCCGTGCTGTCCAGGGTGAACGTAGGGCGTGCACACGAATGGAATATCGCTCTCATTCGCCACCTCCTGAGCAAGCCAGCCCAGATAACCGCCCGCCACTGAGTGCACCATATCCACACCGTCCATTAGCTCCTTTAGCTTTGCACGGTATGCACCTTTGTACCAGCGGTACCCGAAGTCCCTCAGCCAATGGTAAGCGTAGCGCTGCAGTCGCGGCGTGGCCCTTAGAACCATCGGCAGCATCTTGAGGCGATCCTTCCAGGTGGGGGTAAGGGAATGAACGAGCACGCCATCATCTTCATAGCTTTCGAAGGACGCCGCAAGCAAACTCTCGTCGAGCAGCGCCAGCCGCTCAGGCAACGTGTTCGGCGTGAAGTTCATCGCGGCCACGGCCACACGATGTCGCTTGGCGAGCTCGTGAACAACCAGACGCGTCTGGGTCTCGACGCCCCCGAGAAAAGGATGATAGCGCTGCGCAATGAAAAGAATGTTCATAGATGCAGTCTGTCGTGACGGTGATACTGATGGGCGAAATCACGAACACGGAGCAATCCGCTCACGCGTCATTACCATATTTCCGAGTACGGCTTCCCCCTACGACTCAAGTCGAAAGGGCCTCGACCGAACCGTTCATCGGAATGGGAGATGATTCGGCATCTGATGCGTAACCCATTCGCTCGAGTATACCACCGTAGTTGCGCTCGAAGTAGGATAGGTGATCCGGCGTGAAGTGGTTCACCCAGTCACCGGCTTTACCTTTTCGATAATGGCTGTTCGGATCTTCGCTGCCTTTCTTTCGCCCGCCGGCAAGCTTTTCGAATCGATTGCCGTAAACACGGCCCAGCAGCAACTCCGGAGCAATTTTCGACGTGCGGCGCAGCGGCGCAATCACGCGAGATCTCAGGCTCAGCCTGTTGAGAGCGAGATGGGCGAAAAGTGCCGCGCGTTTTGTCATCGCGAAGCTGGTCTCGATGTCCAGTAATTCCAGAAATTCGAAAATGCGCAGGAAGACGGCGTACGGATTCACGGTCAAGTCCTCCATGCGGATCTCCATGATGCCGGAGTCATCATAATCCCATGAGTACAGATCCGTAAGTTCTTGCTTCGAAAATTCGAGCTCGAGGAAGAGGCCTTCCTCTTTCGAGACCTTGCGAAGTCGTTCCCGATGATCCGCGAGATGAGGCAGTCCGTCCGTCGGATGACTGTTTCTATGGGAGAAATAAGCAGATACTATCAGGTCGCGTGGGTCCCTCACGACATGAAATGCTCGCCGGAAAGGAACACAGGCCTTCTGGATAGGATCAGCCGTAATACATGACACAAAATCGACTTTCGACGCCTTCAAAAATCCCGATAGCTCTTGTCGCTGAAAACTATGTACGTGATCGGTAAGATCGCCGTGAGCGTGCGGCGTTTTTATATCGACTACGACTTTATGCCGAAGGCCCGCCTCCCTGCATACCTGCGATAGAATGGTCCATATCCAGGTAGAGGCGCATTTATGATGACCAAAGTATGCGTACATCGTATTCTACACTTAAAGACTACTAATCGACGACGGCCGATTTCAGGCGGCCTGATATTGTATGGAATGGTACTCCCATAATTTGCCTCTACTTTCTAGAAGCCGGCCGTATTCACCCTGCTCCACGATCTTGCCATTCTCGAGCACCACGACTTCGTCTGCGGTTTCTACCGTCGATAGGCGATGCGCGATAATGATTACCGTCCGTCCTCGCATGAGGATTTCCATGGACTCCTGAATGAGCTGTTCTGAGACACTGTCGAGGGCGCTTGTAGCCTCGTCTAGAATCAGGATATCGGAATCGCGAAGGAAAGCTCGGGCGATCGCAATGCGCTGACGCTGACCTCCCGACAGTCTTATCCCCCTGTCGCCGAGAATAGTGTCGAACCCTTCTTCCATTTCGTCTATAAACTCGAGCGCATTCGCCTGCTCAGCGGCATTCCGAACTTGCTCATCCGTCACATCCTTCAGACCGTATGCAATATTGTCGCGGACCGACTCGTTAAAAAGGAACGTATTCTGGTCGACGATGGCGATCCGCTGACGAAGGGCACTCATCTTATACTCCTTCAGATCTATACCGTCGAGATAAATGACTCCTTCGTTGGGATCGTGAAAACGGGCTATGAGATCGGCTAACGTTGATTTGCCGGCTCCGCTACTCCCAACGAATGCGACGGTTCGACCCCGCGTCACCGTCAAGTTGATATCTGTGAGAACCGGGCTTCCCTGCTCGTAGCTGAATCCTACGTTCCGTAATTTGATCTTATCCTTGAAGGATGGTAGATCGCGCCAGCCGTCCGGCAGGTACGGCTTGTCGTCCGTTCGAAGCATGCCGGAGACCGCTTCGAGCGCGCCTCGCTGCCGAGCCCAAGTTCCACGTAGATCATTCAGGTTCTGAACGACGGGGAGAAGTCGGAAAAGCGCAAAGAGAAAGGCGAGCAGGGCTGCGGCGCTCATCATCCCGCGCATGACAAAGAACTGAACGGCGATGATTACAATTGCGATCAGAGCTACCGAAGCGACAGCCTGAGACAGGGGGCCTACGATCGCGCTCTTTCGCCGCAAGCTCACCTGAAGATCCGCGACTTCTCTGCTTATCCTCTTGTACCGATCGGCTTCGAAACGGCGGCTCCCAAAGGCCAAAATCGTTCGTATCCCATTTATGATCTCCGTGGCTCGAGACGTCAATTCACCATACTTCTTCGGAACGTCCATGCCCTGCCTTTTTAGCCTCTTGACAAGCCCGCTCATCGTTATGAAGAGAAGAGCGCAGAGTGCAAGCGCTATCAGGGCAAGTTGCCATGACAGAACAACGATCGCGGCCACGTATACCGCGGCCATGAACGAAAATATGAGTACGGCCGTCGCCGTACCAAAAAGATAGCTCAATCGGCTGATTTCTCCCGTGAGCGTGTTGAGTATATCCCCCGCTTTGGTTCTCGAGAAGAACTGGAGTGAGACAGATTGGATTTGATCTATAATCTCCCGTCGGATTTTATCTAAAATACTCTCCTGTAATCGAGCTCCCACGTGCATCGCCGCGTAGTTGAGGCCGCTGCGCATGAACACGGCGCCGAGAATCAATGCAGACGTCCGGTAGAGCCGCTCCACTTTGGGTGCATCGACGCCGAGGAGGTACGTATCGACCCATTGCACGCCGGAGCGAAACGACTCGCCGGAAGTCGACATCAGATTTTCGAGAAATGGAACGAGCAGTCCAAGACCCACTCCCTCGAAGACGGCGCTGAGACCCGTTAAGCCCACCGTAAGTACAAATAGACGCTTTTCTTCCCAGAAGTATTTGAAAAGAAACTTCTGCGCCGAGTTGGATGATTCACGAGATGGCGACAGCCTGGCCAATCGGGATCTTATCCATTTGTTAGCAGAATTATAAAACCTTGTAGTTGGTAACACTAAATACTTTTGGTTCATCGACTACTGGTACTTCTTGCAGGTTAATACTTACCTCGTACTAATAACCTTGTCCTATAATCCCCTGCGCAATCTTAAGTATAGCAGAAGCAATGACGACAAGGTTCCAACATAGGATGCAACCGTTTGAAACGACAGTCTCGGCTTACGCCTTGTTTCGACTATTAATATGTCATCACGCTGCAGTGTCGGATATGACGGTTCAGATGTAAGAATAACAGCAACATCCTCCTCGTACAAGAGCCGTCGCTCTCCGTCTTCTTTCCTGAATATCTTAACGGTGTTTGTTTGCGTGAAACCAGCATCTGCGGTGCCGACGCCAGGTACGCCCACAACTGAGAGTAATTCGATCAGATCAATATCAGATTCGAACCTCCAGGGGCCCGGTGCAGAGACACTTCCCCATATGTAGACGGTTATGGTGGCATACCCCGGTCTGGCATACGTGCGAGCCTGGTCCGTGTCCGGCATTTGCGCACGTGCGCTTGCTACGAGGAGTAGGCTTCCTACTATCGTAGTGATCCGGCTGCGGAGCATCGCAGATCTATCAGCCGGGGCCGGTTTTGGCGCGCGTCGATGGCAGAACATATTCTAATACACCTGCTGATCTTCGTGGGTGTACGGCGACGCCGTGTAGCCGTACCCGTAGCCGTAGCCGTATCGGTATCCGGCTTTCTTCGGATCAAACTGGTTCAAGACGACGCCTCCGATCGAAACGCCCACGGACCGCAGCATTCGCTGAGCCACCCGGAGCGTTCGCTGCTCGGTCTTGTGTGCCGCCACTACGACAATCGTCGCGTCGCATTTCGGCGCCAGCAAAAGTGCGTCGGTGACCGCAAGAACAGGCGGTGAATCGATAATGACGATATCATAGGATTCTTTAAATCGACGAAGAAGGTCCAACATGCTCTCGGAATCCAGAAGCTCCGCCGGTGGTGCACTCGTTTTGCCTGCAGGCAGGAAATAGAGGTTGTCGATCAGCGTCGGAAGCCCGAAGGACGCAACGGTCTGTCCGGTGAGGGCCTCGGCGAGACCGGGACGATCGGGCATGAATAGCAGATTGTGGGCATTCGGGCGCCTGAGGTCGGCGTCTACAAGAAGAACGCGGCGCCCTCCTTGAGCCATGGACACCGCTAGATTTACAGCCGTCGTCGTTTTTCCCTCGGACATCTCGGGACTCGTGACCAGCAACATCTTGATCCGGCCGACGGGCTTCGTGAATTGAATATTGGTCCGAACCAGCCGGTACGTCTCGGATATGGGTGACCACGGGTTAAGCGCCGTTATCACGCTCGTGCTCACTTTTCGGCCTTGAACTTCTACCTCCTTCTTACCTCCATAAAGTCGTTTGATGGTGCCGTCCATCGGAGGAATACTGCCGATGACCTCGTATCCGCTGTCCTCGAGGTCTTCAGGCTGCTGAAATTGGCTGTTCATGGCATGCTTGGCAAACGCAAGCCCGAAGCCGAATCCCAGACCGAGGAGCAGGCCGAGAATCACATTTTGATTCATGTTTGGACGCACCGGCAGAGTCGGAATGATCGCATTTCGGACGATTTTGACGTATCCGAGCTCGGCCTCCTGAGCTATCATGGTCTTTTGCAGCTCCTCCATAAAGGTCTCGTACCATTTCTCGGCGACCGAGCGCTTGCGCTCGAGCTGCTTCAGCTCGATGGTCTGCCGGGGGAGGCCTCTTAATCTACTATCATACGTAGCCAGCCTGGCGTCTAGGGCGGCAATCTGCTCCTGCAGCCCGCGGATGGTCATATTCGTTTCTATGATTCGGCTTTTCAGCTGGCTGACGTAGCCAACCTCGGCCGACGAAGATCCCCCTTCAATACCTGCCGTCGTTCTCTGGATGAAGTCGTCGGTAAGCTCCTTCCGCTGCGCTATAAAGTGATCGGTTTTCTTCAAAATCTCAGCGAGCTCGGGTATCTCCGACTCCCGACCCTTGAGACCCTCGCCATGTACCGCGTAGTACTGCTCGGCCTGGACCTGCAGCGTCGCGATCTGCTGATCCAGCGCAGTGATCTGCGTTTCCAATCTGGAAGCTGTTCTTGACGACTCGAGTTGATTCGCCAGACTCGGCTCGATACGGGCCAGCTCCTGTTTTACGAGGCGTAGCGTGGCCTCTTCCTGCTCGAGATCAAATTGCGCATTGTCCCGCCGCGTTTTCAGCTCGGAAACCTCGGCAATCAGGCGCTCACCATCTTCGCCCAGGGCAACGACTTCCTTTTGCTGTGCAAAGGCTTCCCATTGATCTTCGATCTCATCGAGTTCGTCTCTGCGCTTCTCAACCTGCTCCTCAAGAAACGCACGGGTGGCATTCATACTTGCGCGACTGGATGCTCGGCTGTAGACCTCGTATTCTTGCGCGTACTTGTCGGCGATTACGGCCGCTTCTTGTGGCGTGGTACTCTCGGCGATAATTTCGATCATGTCCTGCGCCGAGTGCATCTGAAATCTGACCTGCTCGAACAATCGCCGCGCGACGTCCTCGTTCGAAACTTCCCGCTGCTCGGCATCCAGGAGAATGGGGAAATGCTCGTTCAAATCCACGGCGGCTGCCGTTTCCCGGATACGTTCTGCCACGTGCAGTGCCAGATCAGCCGATTGTTCGAGGATCCCCAGTTCGTTGGACAGAGCTCGTTCCGACCCATATGAGAGGAGTCCGGGCGTCACTCCGGACCTGGTGTCCACGAAGACAATGCTCGACGCCTCGAACGTCGGAGCAAGGGTGATCGTGTACGCAGCAACCGCCCCCGTTACTAGAACGGTGGCAAGTAAGATGATCCACTTCCCGTCGCGAATTGCTTGCCAAACATCATCGAAGTTGAGCTTCCCCTCGCCGGCCCCGGCTCGCTCGCCATTCGAAGGTTGATTCGGCGCCTCCACCACGAGTTTGTGCTCATACTCCGAGACTCTACCATTATTCTTCCTACTCATAACCCCTCTTTCCTGACAACCCCTTTTGATGCATCCGCCCTTCTATCGACAGCAAAGCCGTTCAACATGCGCCTTCGCCTCGAACAACTACAGGAAATGTCTTTGCGAGAATGTATAGATCCAGCCACGGTGACCAGTTGTGAATGTAATGGACGTCGATATTGATACGACTCCCGAAACAGAGCTGATTTCGCCCTGATACTTGCCAGAGTCCGGTAAGCCCCGGCCTGTGCTGCAGAATAACCCGTTCGACGCCCTCCATGGACGGCAGCTCTCGAGGAAGATAGGCTCGAGGTCCTACGAGCGTCATCTCGCCCCTCAAAACATTCCACAACTGCGGCAACTCGTCCAGACTCAATCGCCGCAAGAAACGTCCCACACGCGTCACTCGAGGATCGTTCCGCAATTTGTGGTAGACTGAGTACTCTTCTTTTGCCTCCGGAGAATTGTCGAGGATCTCGGCGAGGCGCCGATCAGCATCGACGTGCATCGTGCGAAATTTGATGACGTCGAAAATTCGGCCATTCTCGCCCAGTCGCGACTGTCGAAAAAACGCCCCGCCTTTCGAATCCAGCCTGATGAGCAACACCGTGATCGCGATGACAGGACTCGTAATCAGCAGCGCGAAGGAAGCTCCAACGAGGTCGAAGATCTTTTTTGCGAAGCGCGTGCCCCGCCGCCACGCCGCGTGCTGAATGCCGAAACCGAGAAGTCCGCCGACCGATTCCTGAGACGACCAGATGACCGGAGCCCCGGCAAAGTGGCGCACAACGAACACCCGCTTGAAGCGCCGACTGTAACGCTGAACCTGACGAGCAAGAGCTTGATGATCGAGTCCCGGGCCGGTATCCACGACGGCGTATGGAATTCCATAGTCTTCGGCCAGTACGGTAGCCATCCACGCCTCATCATCCAGATTTCCCACTCCATCGCCGGAGAACTCAGTTCTTACCTGCAAGACCGTGACCGGCCTTAAGCCCATCTCCGGCCAACGCTGGATGGCGTCAAGGGTCTCATCACCACCTGAACCCGACGAGAGAATGACTACGGGTGCCCCCCACCAGTCGGCCCTGGAAAATGTCAGCCGGGCGACGAGTCGGAATGCCGGAAGAATGAGGGGCAAGGTCAGAAAGGCGCCGAGCGCAACGACGACCGTATCATGCGTGACGGCCCCGGTCAGCCACCAGAACGTGACGAGGGAGAGCGCGACCATCGTGGTTGCGATCGTGCCGCGCCGCAATTCTTCAGCCGGGTGAGCAGGCGCTACACGATACAGGCCCGACAGAAGGAAGATCGGAATGAACACGCCGAAATACGGAAGTACCTTGATGGCGTGATCAATATGAACGTCTGCGCCCAGTATTCTCGCAATCAGTACACCCACACTTCCGGCGCATAGGGCTCCAAATACGTCGACGACCAAGAACAGCAACCGCGTGAGCTTTGGCGAAGCCTTGAGCGCGCCGAAGTACGAAGTCAGCTCCGATACCTCGTGAGTCTCGGACTGAGAGGAAGCTTGAGCCGGCGATGGATGCTCAACCAGTAGATCCATTGCGCACTACACTATAGGATTCTTGAGACACAAAGCTCTCATATTCACGGCGAACGAGCTCTCTGAACTCACGCCGAAAGCGGTCCGACGAAAACTTTTCGGCGAAGGCCCGGATGCGATTCGGATCCATGTCCATCCGCGCAAACTCGAAGTACCGAACCGCCTCCTTTAAGCTTCGGACCGTCTGTTCTTCGAAGAAAACACCTGTTTCTCCTGGCAATACGGTTTCCAATGCACCGCCTCTGTTAAACGCGATCACCGGTGTACCGCAGGCTTGCGCCTCGAGCGGTACGATGCCGAAATCCTCTTCAGCGGCGAACACGAAGGCACGTGCTCGCTGAAGGTAGAAACGCACGGCGTCGGCGGGCTGATAACCCAAAAGCGTCACGTTTGAGGTCGCCTTCGCCTTTATCTTATTGTACTCCGGCCCTTCGCCGATCACGATCAGTTCCTTTTCAGGCATTTCAGCAAAGGCCTCGACGATCAGATCGACGCGCTTGTAAGGCACCAGGCGAGAAAGCGTGACGTAGTAGTCTTCCTTCTCAACGAACGGCGTAAAGAAATCCGTGTCGACCGGCGGATAAATGACCTCCGCGCGTCGCCGATACGTCTTCCAGATTCTTTTCGCCACGTTCTCAGAATTGGCCACGAAAACGTCCACCCTGTTTGCGGCGGACACATCGAACAACCGCATATAATGCAGAATGCACCGCACGAGAATACTCCGAATTCCGCGCTCAATGCCCGATTCTCTTAGATATTGGAAGTGAAGGTCCCACGCATAGCGAATCGGACTATGGACGTAGCATACGTGAAGCTGGTCGGCCGTCGTCAAGACACCTTTCGCCACCACGTAGTTGGAAGACACGACGACGTCGTAACCCGTTAGGTCGAACTGCTCGACGGCCAGTGGTGCAAACGGAAGGTAGTAGCGATATTTCGATCGCCCGAAAGGCATAGCCTGAATGAAGGACGTCCGCACGTTCCGTCCGCGAAGAAAGGCCTTTTCTTCATCGCGTAACGTTTCGATGAGGGTGTATACGTCCGCCGTCGGAAGCTCTTGGAGGATCTGCTCCAACACGCGCTCCGCCCCTGCAAAGACGGGTAACCAATCATGAACGACGGCCGCCGACACCTGAGTCGGTGACCCATGCCCGTTCGAAGGCGAATTGCCGTTCGAAGGCGAATTGCCGGTCGAAGGCGAATTGCCGTTCGAAGGCGAAGTGCCGTTCGTGCCGGATAAATATTTGGAATGTGACTTCTGCATCGCGTCCTGGATGACCTCGGAAATACAAAAACGTCGGTCTTTCGACGTCAAGAGGAGGATACTGCTAAAGCACCGCCGAAGCGGATGAGCTTAAGCGCATGCATCGACCACGTCTCGCTCTCCAAAACGGTCACTTCAAGAATGTCGGGAGGCCGGCTTTTAGCGAACGATTGACGTCGATGAAAAGCCGCATCTCCGTACCTCGATGCGCCAAAGACGCATTAATTTGTCTTTCGTCCCGACGCCCAGTGCACGGCGTGCTGAAGCAATTCGGAAACAGTGTCGAGTCCGAGCTTCTCCTTCGCGCGCCGACGGTAGGCTTCGACCGTCTTCCTGGAGAGGCCGAGTCGGTCGGCGATTTCGTCGACGCTAAGCCCCTCTCCCAACATGTGAAATACGGCGAGCTCTCGATCCGTTAGCTCGTCCACGGCAAACTTGAGCCCCGGACGCAACCTCCCTTTCACCATCCTGGTGAGCATCCGCGACGCCATATTGCGGCTTAAATAAATGCGGCCCGCCGCCGCCTCCCTAATCGCCTCGACAACATCCTGAATGGGTGCCGACTTCATAACGTAGCCCAGGGCACCCGCCCGAATGGCCCGTTCCGCATAGGCCGTTTCGTCATACATGGAGAAGACGATGACCTGGACGTCCGTGAACTTGGAGCGGATCTCTTCGACGAGGTCGAGCCCGTGACCCTCCTTCAAAGAGATATCGACGACGGCAACATCCGGATTCACACTCCCGATCAATTCGACCGCTTCGGATGTGGACTCCGCCTCGCCCACAAAGGTCAGGTCACGCCTTCCGTTAATCGTGTGCGCCAGTGCTTCACGGATAGCAGGGTGATCGTCGATCACGACGACTCGAACGTTCTCGCGCGGCTGAGGCGTGCTTCCCGTGCCCGACGATGAAGAATTCGACTCCGCGGTCATCAACCAGATTTGCATCATTGAGTTATTTCAGGAGCCTAGAGAACGTCATGCATTCACTGCTCTTGCCGGCAAGAAGAAGGCATTCCGCCTCAAGAATCTTGCGGAGCACTACACCGACTGCCGACTCGCCGCGCACATCACATCCTCATACGGCCGCAGTAGCACACCGTCATGGTCTCGAATAATGCACACCCGTTCGACGAGCCATCTTAGCCGGACGACCCCCAAGCTATACGCCGCGGTCTTGGAGTGAATTCACGTTAGGTGGGATGTTCTATAGTTATTTGGCGCATGTATTGCGCCTCTACTGACCTTTTGGCGCATCGCTACGCGAAGAATGGAGAACCTGAGCGCTGCTAACGCTTCAGTACTTGGAAGGGCGTATGGTCTGAGTGAACGCGCGTGCGGAGCAGTCTCTCCCGGGGGCAGAATGGGGTCGGCAGGTGCGCAAGACAGGCAGAGCTGTGCGGACTCCGATCAGCCAGAGAGCGCAGAGGATGTGCAATACCGTGGTGCGGGGGCGTCCCTGCATCCGGCTTTCGATGGCTTGGGAAGACCCTTTCGAGCGCTTTGAAGGAATCTACCGATCTGAAAACCCGGCTATTCGCCCTGTCCCGAGGCACCTCCTTGAGCATGCGTCCACTGCACGGCATGCTGAAGCAACTCGGCTACCGTGTCGAATCCGAGTTTTTCCTTGGCCCGGCGGCGATATGTTTCGACGGTTTTTCTGGTCAGATTCAACCGCTCCGTAATTTCCTCAATGGAATAGCCCTGACCTAACATCTGGAATACCGACATCTCGCGATCGGTTAGCTCGTCGATCGGAAAGCCGGGAGCCGAGGAGCGTCCGACGGCTACTTTGCTCAGAATGCGTGACGCCAGTCTGCGGCTAAGATAGATTTCTCCCCGAACGACGGCAAGAATAGCCTCAATGACGACTTGCGTGGGCTGCGTTTTCATCACGTAGCTTGAAGCGCCCGCGCGGATCGCCCGCTCGGCATATACGTCTTCGTCATACATCGAGTATACGATGACCTGCACCTCGGGATGCTGTATCCGAAGATTCTGAACGACGTCTAGACCATGGCTATCCTTCAGGGATACGTCCACGATAGCGACGTCAATCTTCGTCTTCTTCAGAAGTTGGAAGGCCTCTTCAGCGGACTCGACGCTTGCGCTGACTTCCATACCCATCTTGCTATTGATCGTATTCGCCAGTGCATCGCGTATGGCGGGGTGATCGTCAACGATGAGGACGCGCAACCGTCCTGACTGCCCGGTCTGGCCGGAACCTTGCGCAAAGAGCATCATGAGTGTCACTACTACTTGATTTAAACGTCGTTTCTCGAACTACCGTCTGCTCTTGTCCAGCTTACACTCGACGACGGTCCCTCGGGGCTTCGCGGTCCCTATCGTTAGCTTCGCGCCTACAGCATGAGCGCGATACTGCATGCTTCCGAAACCGATCTGCGTATCGCTTTTGCCGCCTTTTTCGAGGCCTTCCCCGTCGTCTGTGACGCGGACGACAACGTCCGCATCGCTTTCTTTCACGATTATGCTTATCTGCCGCGCGCCGGAATGCTTTAGCGCATTGTTGACGGCCTCCTGGACGATGCGGTAGATGTGTAATTTAACCTCGTTGTCATCAATCTCCAGTCGTCCTTCGTCGACGAAACGACATCGTACGCCCGGAAGTGCGTCGACCGATGCGGCAAGATCGCGAAGACTCTCCAGTAACTCCTGATAGTAGAGTCGGGAAGGCGTGAGGCCTCGATAGATCTCTCGAATATGCGCAGAGGCCTCATCAGCAAACCGTGCTACCTTCCGGGCCACCTCTACGTCCTGGCTGCCCGCTTCTTCATAACGCTCTACGAGATTCTGGCTTAGAATGCGCACACCCGTAAGGAGCTGGCCCACTCCGTCGTGCAAATCCCTACCGATCTGTTGCTGCTGGTTCTCCAGCGCTGCAATCATGTTTTTCTCGAGTTCCACCCGTGTGGTCCTATCCACGCAGCTTACCCAGATCGACTTGAGCCGGTCGTGGATGATATGCCCGACCGAATTGACCACGTAGTACTTGCTACCTTCGTTCTCGGGAGAGAAGATCTCTTCGTTTTTGATTTCAAATGAATTGGTCAAAAACTTTCTCACGACAAGCTCTAGAAAGCCGCTCCGAATCTCGAGAAGTCGCTGGCCGACGATGTCGTCGCCGAAGATCTCGGCCATCGCTTCATTACATTCAGAAACGTACCCGCTCTCAAGGATATGTTGAGTATGCAATTCGGGGAGCGTGCTCACACTCTGAGGTTGCCGCACGTCTATGCGAAGTATACCTTCGGAGACCGTCTCAAAAAACTTCTTGTGTCCTTCCTCAGCCGTTCTGACATCCGTAATGTCGCGCAAGATGATCTGAAGCGCATCAGCGCCGTTGTGGACCACGGGCACACAGCACGACTCCACGATCCTGTGCTCTCCGTCTAATCGAATGATCTCATGCTCCCAAAGATCACTGACGGTACCACGTTCGAGCCGGACACGCCGCTCCTCAAACACGCCGAAATCGGTGGCCGAAAGGAAATCGTGAAACGGCCGTCCGATTATATCGGATGTCTTCGCGGCTCCGAGCTCGCGGAGTCCTGATATATTCGTATAGACGATCATGTCGTCTTGCGTGATGACGAGGGGATCGGGATGCGACTCTATCAGCGACTTCCACCGCTCCTCACTCTCGCTAAGCGCTCGTCTCGTCCTCGCGCGCTCAAAATGCGCAGAAAAAAGTTCCGCCAAAACGGAGAGCAGTCTTACGCGATCCGCGAGTTCCTCCGCGGGCTGCGCCTTGCAGTCCAGCCCGATAAATCCCTGAAGGACTCCGTCCGAAGATAGCAGAGGCAAGGCTATACTTGGCGCCCGAAGATCTTCACTCGATAAAGAGTGGAACTCATCCGTGTCACTCGACACTTGCCGATGAACCCGCCCTCCCGTATGGTTTACGCTGGAATCCGACGTCCAGAAGACGATGTCCGGCTTCGAAGACTCCGTCGTTGCTACAATGTACGCCAGCCTGGCTTCAGCGGCCGAACCGACGACTTTGAGCACACTCTGATAATCTAACGGCGGCGTATCTGCCAGCATGCGTGATGCCGCAACCAGCGTGTGTTCCCGGTTCCGCCGGTCATGACCAGATTCCGAGCGACTGTCGCCGATCGTCTCACTCAGGATTTCGGAGACGGCCGCCGCCACATGACCTCGCCGTGTAGCGTCTTCTCCACGAGAGGGAGCAACTCCACCGTCCCCTGGGCCCAACACCGCGACCGCATTCAGCACCGACGGAACCAGACGAAGAATAATCTCGACCTCAGGCGTAACCTGAACGGAGCGCCGTGATTCAAAGGCGGCGAATCCGTCGAGCGCTTTTACCGGCAACAGGACGAGCGCTCGCAGTCCGAGCCCTCGAAAGTGCATGCGTTCTTGCTCGGGGAATTGCTCAAGGTCAGCCCTGACCAACCCGCCTCGCCTTAGGAGGGCCTCCCACCGATGGACGGCGATGCCATATGGTTTCGCGCTCGTCGTGCGCAAGTTCTTACGGTCTTCTGCGTCGGGATTAGAATCGAAACACTCGACGAGACGAGAACGCTCAACGGCCGAGGCGGGAATCCGCCTATATACGCGTATCCGTTCAAAGTCTGTGTAGCGGGTTACGATTTCCATGGCGCGGAACAGGGCCGAATCAAATTCGCTGTTCCAAAAGAGCACTTCCGAGCGCTGCTTTTGGATATAGCTATGTTGATTCGGCTCTCCGTCGGCCGCCCACGTGGCCAGGGACGTGCTCATAAGGGGGTGGGTGAGTCCTAATGGTTGAATACAGCGCGGGTTACGAACCAGAGGCAACCACCGGTCCTAGCTTGCGCCTTACCGACGCGAGTCCGAGACCGGTTTTGGTCGTGACGCATCCGATGAGAACTACCCCCGTCGCGCACTACGTCTGAGGCAAAAAGACGTCGTGCGGCGAGGTCGGATACCGAGTACCCGCTTCATGTATCCTGTTCGATTGTGCCGTATAGCTGCATCTGGTGTTAATAGTAGAACAATTAGCTGATATAATCTAGGTCAAGAAAGAGGCTATGTCTAAGCCAATGGCGACAATCATCGTCTTCCAAACGGGGATGAGCATCTTTCCATAGTTACGGTATTCTTAATTAAGTAAAAATTCCAGTCCTCTCACAGGGATACAGGTTCCTTCTCCGTAACATTCTGTTAGAATGCGCCAAAAGCGCAGCTAGAGTACGCAGGAAGCGATATCGGCCTTGCGCAAGATGTCGTATTTTCTCGCTATAAGGCGAGGATGGTTGGTGAAAAGGTTGGAAATCGCGGCGGTGAGTCGTTTCGGATTCTCGCCGGGACGGGTCGCAGACCCGAGCCCCGTTTCGATGTTTGAGGTACTAATATCTAAGCAAATCGCTATGCAAAAAAATCCCGGCACACGGCGCGACGCTATCGGACTAGTAACCGTCGCAATCGCATTCATCTTCGCTATCTTGACTGTGCCTGTCCAGGCTCAGTTCACACCCCAGTTGTCGAATGCGTCGGGCGTAATCGCCTCGTCGAGCAGTATCGCCGGAGGGACCCTCTCACCGGTCAACCATGCGACGCCGACATTCAGGGCCCGCTTTTCCACTTCCGGGACGCGCCGCCTGGTGTATAACACGGCGTCACATTTAAATCGAAGTCTCGAGCAGGAAGGGCCCTCATCGTCCACGGTGGCGCCTCACCTCCGCGCGCTCTCAAAGGCAACGCGCACGATGCTAGGGAGCGTTTTGCAGGGAGAATCATCCGAATCGGATTCCTACCGTGAAGCCCTTTCGCTGGCACTCGCACAGGACGGTGCCGACGAGGATATGGCGCAGAGCCTCGCGAGAAGTCTCGATGGATTGACGAAGCGCGAGCATGTTTCCCCGTCAAAATTGATTGAAAGCCTCGAAGCGTTTAATCAGCTCGTTCGAACCGCGTCTCCAGAATTTCTCATGGAGCCGTCTGAGGAATTCCAGGGAACGCACGCCGTGCTTTCGACTCTCGCCGACGCCGCGTCGCGCTGAGAACAGGTTGCCCCTGCATCTTGACCTCCGTGTCGCTTCTCTTGCAGCTTTTGTCGCGTAGCGCATCGTGGTAGGGTTGCGCCGCGCGTAATATGTGGTGACGTCGCGCACCCCGCTTCCGACAACGCGGGCGCACGTCATCGTTCTCGTCGTAATTCAGAGAATCGTCGCCCGCTAAGATGTACATCCCGGTGCTCCTCGTTGCCTTCTGCGTTTCGCTGCTGACCACCGTCGCAGCCCTGGGACAGCCTGCGAACCCCGACACTTCGGCGGGTGTGTATCAAAATGTCGCGGCCGACTCGCTCGTTGAAAAATATCTCCTCCCCAGTAGACCGGCGCATATAGAACTCAAACCGGTACTGATCGCCGTGCCCGGTCTCTCCATCGGAACGCCGACGGCCTTCGGAGCCGGCTGGCGCGACGTTTTTGCAGGAGTAGGCTATCAGAATCGAATCCGGTTTTCAGATGCGAAAGATGGCGCGTTAACCGCGGGGATCGGACTCGGCGACCCGGTTCGTTACGTCGGCGTCGAACTGGCCTTCACGGTATGGGACACCGCTTCCGATTTCTTCGACGATCGAAGCTTGAGCATCATGGTCCATCGAATCCTCCCCGCGGACATTGGCATCGGGGTGGGCGTCGAGAACGTGCTGACGACAAGCGGCACCGACAGTGGTACGAGTGGCTATGTCGTAGCCACCAGAATCTTCCGAACGCGTACGAATCCCGAGGCAGCCTTTAGTGCGATAACGACGACCCTCGGCGTCGGTGGAGGCCGCTTCGTCACGGAGGACAACATCCGAGACGGTGAGGCGAACGGGCTGAATCTCTTCGGCTCGCTGGGTGTGCGGATTATGAGGAGTATAGGAGCCGTCGCCGATTGGACGGGACAAGACCTCAATTTAGGGCTTTCGATCGCTCCCTTCCGGCGGATTCCACTCGTGATTACGCCCGCCGTGGCTGATCTGACGGGTTCGGCGGGAGATGGTGCTCGATTTGTTCTTGCAACCGGCTTTGCGTATCAGTTCTGAGCGCGGTCTCGCTCACACCTGTCGGCGGTCGCGTAATCTGAAGCATCAATTCATGCGCGTTCCCTGGTCGTAAACAAACCAGATCAGCATTCCGACGTCAGAATCGCCGAACGGCGCGCCCGCGGTCCTGTATCTGGACCAGGCGTCATCGTACACTTTCCGGGAATAGTATCGCAATGCGGATGATGCTGCGTCATTGTGAACACGCTTTGACCGGTCTTCTGGCATCAGAGTCGACATGTTGATTGCACTTGCAATCAGACGTATCGACTGTGTCTCACCATCCTTAAGATTCGAAGTCGTTTACTTCGATTGGTGAGGACCGGTCGTTTCGCTCAGCGAGCGGTGTCTATAGTTTCCGACGGCCCCTCGCGTTCGGAGCCCCAGTCCTGATCGGCAGCGACATGCTCGGTGCCCGTAAGATGGATGGCCTCTTCGACATCCTCCATCGCTTCCTCTGCCAGGTACGCGAGGAAGTGCCGATCCTTCAGACTGTGGATGTTGTTCTCATGCTTAAAATCCCAATGCTGGCCGAATTGGGGATCTTTGTAGCCGTCGAGGTACTCAAGCCGATCTTTTAGCCGCTCTTTGGGAACGAGGAGCCGCTCGAGCCCGAAGATCGCTTCCTCGCGGCTCTGGAAGGTGAGGTCATATTCTTTCGACATCACGATGGCCTCCTCCGGGCACACCTCTTCGCAGTATCCGCAGTAGATGCATCGGAGCATATTGATTTCGAACCACTCGGGCTCGCGCTCCTTCGCTCCGTCAATCTCGTGCGATTGCATAGAGATAGCCATCGGCGGACACGCACGTGCGCACAGGTTGCATGAGACGCACCGCGGCTTCCCCTCCTCCTCCACGAGCACGGGACGTCCACGATAGCTGTCGGGTGGATACCACTGCTCATCGGGATATTGAAACGTGTAGAGCGGCTCCCTCATTTTGTTGAAGGTGTATCCGAGGCCCTTGAAGATCTCGGGGAGATACAGGCGCTCCCAAAAGTTCAGGTTGCGTTCGTTTTCCTTTCGGAGGTTTACGGGCTTTCCCGGCATAGCTACCAAAAAAAAATTCTTTTTCGTTGCGTCCCACTCGTTAGTGATCCACTGAACCGTCTGGTCTGGCGCCACTGAAGATACACGATGAAGGATATTCGTACATCGGCAGGTCGTTAATAGGTTTTGAAGATTCGATGTTCGGATCTCCCGATTTGCGGACGGCGGGCGCCGCGAGCTGCTGATCTACGAACCATTCGTGCTGACCGGTAGAATGACACGAAAGAGCGTTCCTCGGCCGGTTTCGGTGTCGACCTCGATTCGTCCGCCATGCCGCTCGATGACATCCCGA
The DNA here is from genome assembly GCA_964487555.1 of uncultured Rhodothermales bacterium. Lineage (GTDB taxonomy): Bacteria > Bacteroidota > Rhodothermia > Rhodothermales > VXPQ01 > CAZART01. The sequence continues at coordinate 34,930 of CAZART010000006.1, read as the reverse complement.
GCCACGAAGAGACCGACTCCTGTACCGGCCGCCTTCGTCGTGTAGTGCATCTCAAAAATGTGTGAGAGGACGTCAGGCGGGATGCCCATTCCGGTATCCTCAATTTCAATCTCGGCTTCGCTGTCCGAAACGTCCAACGCTACCTTCACGTGCCCGCCTTCAGGCATGGCATCAAGCGCGTTGACGGCCAGGTTGAGAAGCGCTTGCTTGAGCATCTGTCGCGAACCACTCATGCGCGCGGCATGCTTGCTCAACTCGACGCTCACCTCCACCTCCTGCTGAGCGGCCTGCGGCTCGATCAGGCGCACCACGTCTTCGAGTGCGTCCCGAAGGCTGAACCCTCGCTCCTGCCTTTCGGACGGTTGGATCTCCTCCAGCATGAGCGTGAGCGTGCGGCTAAGGTCCGTCACCTGGTTTCTGATCACCGTCAGCGATTTAAGCGCCGGATTGCTTTCTGCGCCGTTTTGCTCCTCAATGTCCAGCCGGTCACGAAGCAGGTCGAGATGAACCATGATCGCCGATATCGGCTGCCTCAGATCGTGAACGACGGCCTGATAAAGCCGGCGCGTGTTGCGAAGCTGTGCGGACAGCCGCAGATCCTGCGCCATTTTCCGCATGATATCTGCGTCCCTCACCAGAATTAGCACGCCGGAGCAGTCTCCCTCGTCTATAGGATATCCCTCGAGGTTAAGGTCGTGGCTCTTCCCGTTGGCCTCGAAGCGGATTTGCTTCTGGGAAGATCGGACTGCGCCGGAGCGCACGTCATGAACGATCTCCGCCAGCGTCGATTGGACTTCCCGGGGGCAGCCATCGACGGACAGATCATCTCCGCAGCCGAGCAGTGAGCGGGCACGTCCGCTGGCGAAATCCATTTCACCCGACGGGTTCATAACCACGAGACCGATCTCCACCAGTTCTGAGAGCACGGCGAACACCGCCGTATAGTCGAGACCGAGCCGAATTTCCATCCTGGTTAGACGCGATTGATGTCTGGTGTGCCGCACTGCGTCGATCGCAGGTCGTCTCCTTACAATAACGGTTGCAAAGGTACTTTAGAATTTCTACGATCCCGCTATTTCTTTCAGGATGGGCGCCGAACGGCGACCGATGCGCGAACCTGCTATATTGTGGTCGCCAGTGAACGAACGGCCATCCTGCCTCTATCGACCCCTCCATTCTCAACGCGCTCAGCGCTCCCCACCTTGGCCGTTTTTCAGCTTCAGGACCGTGTCAAATTTCTCCTGGAACGGTGGGTACAGCGAGGCATTCGTACGCGCCTGCTTTTTGTCGCGGGCGTGATCGTGCTGATCGCCGTTGTGGGCGGCATAGCGGCCTGGATGTTCTCGGACCAGTTTCCGGCGTTGGGCGATGCAATCTGGTGGGCATTCCTACGGCTCACGGATCCGGGGTATCTTGGCGACGATACCGGCCTATTTGTGCGCACGCTCTCCACCGTTATTACCGTGCTCGGCTACGTCGTCTTCTTAGGCTCACTCGTAGCGATTCTCACGCAGTGGCTGAACCAGACCATGCGGCATCTGGAGCGCGGGCTTACCCCCGTCGCCGTCGCCGATCACGTGCTGATTCTGGGCTGGACGAATCGGACGGCTATTATCGCCCGCGAATTGATGCTGTCCGAAGGCCGCGTCCGACGATTTTTGCGGCGGCGCGGCGTCCGGAAATTTCGCATCGTCATACTCATGGATGAAGTTACCGCCGAGCGTGTCGTGGAACTGCGTGAGGCTCTTGAGGGGAAGTGGGACGAGCGGCGTATCGTACTGCGATCCGGAAGCTCGCTCCGTCTGGAACACCTTCGTCGCGTCGCCTATCGAGACGCTTCGGTCATTATCATCCCCGGTTCTGATATTATGCTGGGCGGTGCGACAGCCACGGACGCCCGCGTAATCAAGACCCTCATCTCACTCTCAGACCGCGAGGACAGGGCGTCCGGCCCGGCCGTCGTCGCAGAGATTTTTGACGCGCAGAAGATCCCCGTCGCCGAGAACTCCTACCGCGGTGGCGACATTAATGTGATCGCGAGCGATTCGTTTATCAGCCGCTTGATCGCACAGAACGTCAGGCACCGTGGTCTCTCCTTTTTGTATGCGGAATTGCTCTCCCACCGGTACGGTAACGAGGTCTACGTTCGCAGTTTTCCGGAGTATGAGGCCCTCGAGATCGGACTACTAGCAGATCTGTTCCCGAACGCCATTTTATGCGGTGTCGTCCGCCCCATCGAAAGCCGCTTTGTCTCGCACCTGAATCCGTCATCTTCGTTCGAGCTTCAGAAGGACGACCGTCTCGTATTCATCGCACGTGCCTACGAGGACTGTGTCGCCGAGTCACAACCGGCCCAGGCCGCGTCGCGCGCGACCCACCTCGAAAATCAGTCGTCGTGGCATGAAGCTCCGCGCCGCGTGCTCATTCTGGGTTGGAGTCACAAAGTGATGTCGCTGCTTGTGGAGTTCGCCAGCTACTCATCGGAGCACTTCGACGTGGACGTCCTCTCGCGCGTACCTGCCGGCGAGCGAACGCCTGCGGTAGAACGCCTCCAGCTTGAGCCGGAGCGCGTTCAGGTTCGACAGGTCGACGGCGACTACACCGTCCGGAAGGATATCCTGGGTATAAAACCAGGCTCGTACGACAACATCGTATTTCTGGCCAGCGATTGGATGGATTCCGAAGAGGAATCAGATGCGCGGACCATTCTCGGGTACGTGCTGCTTCGAACGCTTCTCGATGAGGAAGAGAACCGCCCCGAGGTGCTGATCGAATTGTTGGATCCGGAAAACGCTCGTCTTTTCCGGCGGCGCGCCGGCGAGGTGATCATCAGCCCGCTCATCCTCAGCCACATCCTCGCGCACGTCGCCTTGCGACGCGAGCTGAGCGTCGTCTTCAATGAGCTGTTCGGACCCGGTGGAGCCGAGTTCTTCTTTCGATCCGCCGCGCTCTACGGTCTCGCGGAGCAGCACATCGGATTCCGTGAGATCCGGCAAGCGGCGCGCGCGCACGATGAAATCGCACTTGGAATTCGTCTGAGCCGTGAAGAGGGCCGTCCGGGAGGAGGCGTTCGTATAAATCCGAACCCGGAGGATCGCTGGACCCTGACCGGTGCGGATGAACTCATCGTGCTCGCAAAGACGTAGGAGCGCGTTTCACCCCGGCGCACGCTCAACTTCTAATCACCTCGGCGCACGCGCGTCGTCTTGTCCGTCGTACGCCATCGTCTAATCACCCCGGCGCATGCACGTCGTCTTGTCACTCCGTCGTACGCCATCGTCTAATCACCCCGGCGCATGCACGTCGTCTTCGCCTCTCTGGATGTTTCCCTTTGCGTTCCACACGACGCGTACCGCACCCTTCGAAGGCTGAATTCTCTTGCCGTATCGCCGGGCCCATACCTGCGTGAACTCGGCTCCGAGCAGCAGCATCATCGACGAGAAATAGATCCAGATGAGGACGATCGCCAGCGAGCCCGCGGCACCGTACGCGCTGCCCGGATCGCTCTGACCGAGATAAAGGCCGATGCCGAACTTTCCCAGCACGAACAGGATGGCCGTAACGATGGCGCCGGCCCATACGTCCCTCCACCGAATCTCGGCATCGGGCAGAATCTTAAAGAGGGCAGCGAACAGAAATGTGATGACGGCCAGCGACACGGTCAAATCGAACAGCCTGGGCACCCAGGAGGCCAGACTGATCGGAAGCATGTCCGCGATGCTCGAGCCGAGCGCCGTCACGATTGCGCTGAGCGCCATCGAAACGAGCAGGAGGAAGCCTGTTGCCAGGATCATACCGAACGATATCAAACGCTTGAACGCGAAGTTCTTTATGCCGCCCTGTGCAGGATCCGGTGCTACCTGCCACGCCTTGTTCAGGGCCGCCTGGAGCTGTGCGAATGCTCCCGTCGCACCAAATATCAGGGCGACGCCTCCGAGTACGGTTACCAACAGGCCTCCTCCCGCTCGGGCGCGTTCGCTCGCGGAATCGATCATCGTTCCGACCTGCTCGGCCGTCTCCGGTCCGACAACCTCCCTGATCTCATTCGTGATGGCCTGACGCGCCGTAGCCTCCGGATATGCGAATCCTGCGATCATGATGATGAGAAAGAGCAGCGGTGGAAGGGAGAACACGGTGTAATAGGCAAGGGCGGCCGCCATGCGGGGACAATCGTCCTGCGTAAACTCTTTGGCCGTGAGTTTGACGACCTCCAGAAGGGATCTGCCTTTAATCCGCATACAGGCTACCTCCGCGGCTGCATCTTCTCAACTCTCCGGTACCGGCTCTTCTCGTTGATCGCGAAATAGATCGGCGCAGCGGGCAAATTGGTCGGCCATGCCGATCATAACGAGCCGGTCGCCAGGCTCGACGCGAAAGTCACCCGCAGGGCTTCCGATGGTGCGCCGCCCACGCCGAACGGCCAATACGGTAAAGCCATACTTCTTCCGAAGCTCGAGCTCGGCGAGCGTCTTTCCGGCAACGGGCGCCCGCTCACGAACCGCGACGGCGCGGGTGTGAAGCCCCTCCTCATCGAGACCCTGGAGCACCATCATGTGGGCCTCCTGAATACTGCCGCGAAGAACGCCGTAGTCGTCCGCGCGGACGACGTTCACCTGCCGCGCTATCTCGTCCGGCGGAACCATGTAGGCACCGAGCACCTGCGAGAAAAGTCGCACGGACGTCTCGAGCTCCTCCGGGATCACGATGTCGGCTCCGGCCTTCTGCAGCCGTTCCATTTCGGCGATGAAACGTGTTCTCGCAAAGATCTGCAGGGTCGGATTCTCATATCTTGCACGACTCACCGTACGGAGTGTCGCCTCGCGATCGTTGATCGCCACAACGAGTACTTTGGCGGTGTGGACGCCTACGCTTTCTAAGATGTGCCGGCGCGTGGAGTCTCCGTAGGTGATTGGGATTCCATCCTTCTGGCCCTGAGTGACCGTTTCGGGATTGAGCTCAACAACAGCGTACGGTATCCCCGTATTTTTCAATACCTGCACGAGCCTTCGCCCTGCAGGTCCGTAGCCGACAACGATCACGTGATCCTCGAGCCCGACGTGATGGATCGTCGCATCCATTGCGTCCTGCACAGCTGACCTGGGAAGCGCCCGGCTCAGCCACGTTCCAACTCCGGGGGCCCACTCTACGAGAAATGGCGTCAGCAGTATCAGCAACACGGCCACGGCGATGAATCCCTGTTCACCGGCCGTCCCCATCCCGGCCGCCGATAGCCCGGCATCGGTCCCCGCACGATTCAGTACAAATGAGAATTCCCCGATCTGCGCGAGCGAGAGGCCCGTGATCGTGGCCGTCCGAACGGGATATCCGAGCGCCATAATCGCCCCCGACGTCGTCGCGAACTTGAGCAGCAGCACACCTGCGGCGATGGCGATGACGAGAAGGGGGTTCTCGAGAATAAACCATACGTTAAAGAGCATACCCACCGAGACGAAAAAGACGGCGTTGAAGATGGTCCGCAACGGAAGAATTTCGCTGAGGGCATGCTCTCGATAGCGGCTCTCGCTGACGACGAGACCCGCCAGGAAGGCGCCCAGGGCGAGGCTAATGCCCGCAAAACTGGTTAACCACGCCGTTCCAAAACATATCGCGACCACGGTCAGCAGGAACAGCTCCTGTCGCCGCGTCCTCGCCACACGTTCGAGGATCCACGGGACGATCAACCGTGCAAATACGAGGACGGCGGTGATGAGAGCGGCCGCTTTTCCAAGGACCCATAAAATACTGGCCGCCGATTCCCCCTCTCCGCCAAGCAGAGGAACGAGAAGCACCATGGCAATGATCGCCAGATCCTGGAAAATCAGAACGGCAAGCGAGAGCCGGCCGGACGGCGTGTCGGTTTCGGCGCGTTCGCTGAGCAGCCCGAGCACGACCGCCGTACTGCTCAAGGCCACCAGGCATCCCGTGAAGACGCCGACCTGCCATCCGATCCCAAATGCGATGAGTACGCCCGCGGTGATCGCGACGGTGAGCAGTACCTGTATCCCGCCACCGCTAAAGATCTCTCGGCTGATCCCGGTGAGCTCCTCGAGGCTGAATTCGACGCCGATCGTGAACAGGAGAAGGATGACACCGATCTCGGCGAGCTGATTGACGAGCTCGAGATCCTCGACGAAACCGAAAGCATACGGTCCCACGAGTGCGCCCGCAATCAGGAAGCCTGCGATAGGCACGAGGCGAAGGCGGAAGCAGATGTAGGCGATGAGGACACTGGCCGCAAACAGCGTAACGAGCTCCCCGAGAAAGGGCAGCGTAATTCCGGCAAGTAAAGGCCAGCTGCCCATGCGTTATGCGCGCTGCTTGGATTTTGCCTTGAAAACTAGCATCAACGGCACGCCCTCAAACCCGAATGCCTCCCGAATCTTGTTTTCGAGGTAGCGCCGATAGGACTCCTGAATGCCCTTCGGATAGTTACAAAAAAAGGCGAACACAGGAGGGTTCTCGCGCACCTGCGTGACATACTTGATCTTCACAAACTGATTGCGATAGGACGGCGGTCGATGACTTTCGATGGCCTTCTGCATGACCTCGTTCAGCCGGCTCGTGGGGATACGCTTGCGCCGCTCCTGATCGACCTGAACGGCCGTCGTAAGCACGTTGTAGACGCGCTTGCGCGTGGTCGCGGAAATGAATAACACCGGAACATAGTCGAGCATCTTGACGCGTTCGACAATCGATCGCTGATAGTCGCGCGCCGTGTTGGTCTCTTTCTCGACGAGATCCCACTTGTTGACGGCGATGATCAGGCCCTTGTGCATCTCCTCCGCCTGCTTGAGGACGCGGATGTCCTGAGCCTGCAGACCTTCTACGGCGTCGATGAGAAGTACGGCCACGTCGCACTCCTCGATGGCGCGCTGCGTCCGCAATGCGGCATAAAACTCCACATTTTCATGGATACGCGAGCGCTTCCGTAAACCCGCCGTGTCGACCAGAACGATTTCGCGCCCTTCGAAATCAATGACGGAATGAATGGCGTCTCGCGTGGTGCCGGGAATCTCCGTGACGATCGACCGAGGAAAGCCCAGAATGGCGTTGGTCAGCGAAGACTTGCCGACATTCGGCTTGCCGATCACTGCGATGTGCAGACGGTCGTCCCGCTTCTCGTCGGGCACATCCTCCGGCAGCACCCCTATGAGATCGTCCAATAACTCACCCGTTCCGGTACCATTTATTGAACTGACGGCGTAGACCTCCCCGAGTCCGAGGCTGTAGAATTCGCCCGCCTGCCATCGACGCTCCTCGTTGTCCGATTTATTCGCGATGACGAGAACCGGCTTATCGGACTTTCGGAGGATCTGAGCGAGAGAATCGTCCAGATCGGTAGGACCGGTGAGTACGTCAACGACGAAAAGGACCGCATCGGCCTCATCAATGGCGATGTGCACCTGCTCGCGGATCGCCGATTCGAATTCCTCCGCTGAATTAGGTACGAACCCACCCGTATCGACAATAGAGAACTCGCGCCCGGTCCACTCTACGTTTCCGTAGATGCGATCGCGCGTCACGCCCGGCTGGTCGTGAACGATGGCTTGGCGGACCTCAACGAGCCGATTAAATAGCGTCGACTTGCCGACATTCGGCCGTCCGACGATGGCTACAAGCGGCATGGTTTATTTATTCGCTGGCGACGAGAGAGGAAGAGGAAGAGGAAGGTGTTAGAGGGGTCATCAATTTCGAGAACCCTTCCTTTTCCCCTTCCTCTTCTGATTCCGCGGTCAAAAAGGCTCGCCGCTAGCTCTTGCTACAGCCGTTCCTTTCTCTCCAAATAAAGTGCACGGAACAGCATATACGCCGCTTCGGCCGTTTCGTTTGTGAACCAGTAGTTGATTCCGGCTCCGACGGCTGCGCCTGCGATAGGAATGGTCTGCCCGATCTTCCGCCCGACGATGTTTTTTGCGATTTCGCGCGGGAGGTGTCGGTTCTGATCGCGGAAGGTGCCGCTTACACGGCCTCTATAGCTCTGGTCATGCGCGAAAGCGGCCGCTGCAACGCTAACCTCACGAAGCGCGTCGCTCTTGGCGTCACGTCCGCTGGAGGCCGCAACGTTGTAAATCGAAAGCACGAGTGGACGAAAACTCGGCCCGCGCATCGGAAAGCCGTAGGCACCGCCGATCTGCTGGATCATCCGAAAGTTGATCGTGAACAGGAGCGGGATGTCGGCCGCGATCAGTACGGCGCCGCCGAGCCCGGCACCACCGCCCTCGATGGCGGCGAGAATCGTGTTCTGAGTGAACTGGCTGCGCGCGAGCGGATCCAGTTTCTCGATCGATACGTCTCGAAGATCCTCCAGCTTACTGGCAGCGATACCGGATTCACGTGCCGTTTCGAGGAGGTCGTTGTCTTCATACGTCCACTCCGACGCATCATTCAGAAATGAAAGGAATTGCGAGACGGCGTCGCTGGCCTGATCGATCAGATCGGGCGGGACGACGCGATCCACGACCCAGTCCATCGGACGCATGGCCCAGTTTAGAGCCTGGGAGAAAAAGGATCCTTCTCCGCTCTGCCACTTCTCGATTTGCCGGCGGACGTCTTTTTCGTACTCGTTGAGGCGCAAAGGGCTATCGCTCCATCTGCGCCCTGGCGCGACGGAACGGGCCGCGGGGCCTCACCGTCGTCGAAGCCGGACGCATCGGCTAATTCATGAGCTTGTATTTCTTGAGGAGCCGGTACATAGTGGCCCGGCCGATGCCCAGTTCCACGGCGGCCTTATCGACGTTCCCATCACAGATGTTATAGGCACGCTCGACGGCTTGCCGCTTGAGATCTTCGAGAGAAACGATGTCGTCATCGTCCTCACCGAGAATCACGCCTGAAAACTCGTCCCGGTCATCGCCGTCCTCTATACCGTGGTCGGCGAACGCAAGTTGCGCCGCGCGCGAATCACCGTCGGCCGCCTGCGCCAGCGTCATTCGCTCGGTCCACGGGGAAACGACCGACTGGCCGTGAATCATCAGGTCGCTGGGTTGGATTTCGTCTTCATCCGAAATCAGGATGGAACGTTCCACAGCGCTTTTCAGCTCGCGGACGTTGCCCGGCCACGCGTATTCCACGATGGCACGGCGCGCCGCCATCGAAAGCCGCTTTCCGCTGAATTCCGGACGATCCTTCAAGTAATCTCTCAAGAAGTGCTTTGCGAGCACGAGGAGATCCTGACCGCGCTCGCGCAGCGGCGGAAGAGGGACCGGGTACTGGAAAAGGCGGTAATAGAGATCTTCGCGAAACTTTCCTTCTCGGATCATCGGGATAACGTCACGATTCGTGGCGCAGATGACCCGCGCATCGAATTCGATCGTGTCGTTGCCACCCACGCGCTGGATTTCACGGTTCTGAAGCGCCCGCAGGAGCTTAGCCTGAAGATCGAGGTCCAGCTCTCCGATTTCATCGAGGAAGATGGTTCCGGTGTCGGCCTGTTCGAACTTGCCGATCTTCCGAGAATGGGCCCCTGTGAAGGAGCCTTTCTCGTGGCCGAAGAACTCGCTTTCCATCAGATCGCGCGGAATCGCCGCGCAGTTGACCACGACGAACGGACCATGCTTGCGAGGCGAGTTGTAGTGGATCGCCTTGGCGACAAGCTCTTTGCCCGTGCCGCTCTCGCCTTGAATGGCCACCGTAATGTCCCCGCGAAGGGCCTTATTGATGAGCCGGTAGACTCGTTCCATGGCCGGCGAGTCACCCACGAGCTCTTTGAGCCCGTACTTGCGAGAAACTTCCGAGCGGAGCGTTTCGAGCTCGCGCTCCATTGCGACCTTTTCGCGGATGTTCTTTACGACGGTGTCGAGCTTGATGAGGTCGTCCTGCCCCTTCGTGATGTAGTCGTAAGCACCTAGTTTCATTGCGTCGACCGCGACGTCGATCGCGCCCTGCGCCGACACCATGACGACCGGGATGTGCGGTTTGCGTTTGTTGACCTGCTTGAGCGCATCGATACCGCCGATGCCGGGCATCATGATATCCAGAAGAACGAGGTGCGGCTCGTCGTCGAGATGCTCGAGCAGTTCCTCGCCGCTGTTGTAAACGTGCACTTCATAGTCATCGGCTTTTTCGAGTCGATAGCTAAGCAGGCGAGAATAGTGACGATCGTCGTCGACAACGAATATCCGGAAGCTCATAGGAATGCGGCCAGTGGTGGTGACAACGTATGAAAGATAACGGGCCGTTCGTTTGTATCAAATTGATATCGATTGCAAACGGCGCCGCCGGCTGGTCGGCAGAAGTGAGGATATCCTCCGACTTTTCGGAAGTATCGGCGGGATTTGACGCAAGTCAAGCGTCTAGATAAAGAGAAGGCCCAGCGACCCGATGGCGAAGCAATAGTAGGCAAAATACTGCAGGTTGCCCCGCCGGACGAAGTCCAGCACGATCTTGATCGCGACGACGCCGCACGCGTAGGCGACGACCGTGCCGATCAGCGTTTGGACGACGCCCGCACTCACGCCCGTCTCGAACAGTTTGAGCGCTTCGATTCCCGTGGCGCCGACGATCACCGGCAGGGACATCAGGAAGGAGAAGTTGGCGGCCTTCTCGGGTGTGACGTTGAGGTAGAGGGCGGTGCAGATCGTTGATCCCGATCGCGAAATGCCGGGAATCAGAGCCCCCGCCTGTGCGGTGCCGATAAGAACGGCTTTGAGGGGCGAGATCGGACCGTCGGGGGCTTTCCGGAGCTTTGTGAGAAGAAGCAGCAGGCCCGTTACGAGTAGCATGCCGGCCGTGAGTCTCGGATTTCCGAAGGCGCCTTCCAAAAAATCCTTAAAAAGAACATAGATCAGCCCTGTCGGGATCATCGTAATTAAGATGAAGACCGCGAAGCGGAAGTCTTCATTGCCCCGATAATGCAATGTGAGGCGCGAAGGCTCCCGAAGGCCCAGAAATGTGTGCTTGATGATGCTGATGATGCGCTTCCAGTAGACCGTTACGATGCTCAGCACCGTTCCAAAGTGCACGAACACCTCGAAGGAGACGTCGTCGGACGGGAGGCCGAGAACGTACTGCGCCAGGACGAGATGTCCCGACGAGGAGACGGGTAGAAATTCAGTCAAACCCTGCAGAAGCCCGAGCAGGGCTGCTTCCCACCACGTCATAGCGTTTAGCGGTGATGCTGAAAGAGGTCGTTCCGGAGCGGCGTGAAGATAGGGAAGGGTAAGGGGAAGGGGAAGGTTCGGCCGGAATCGTAATAGTTCGTCAGGAGGGGAGCTTCGGCTCTACGAGGACGACGTCTTCGCGATCGACGCGAACGGCGCCTGGTCCGGCCCCTTTCGGCTTTCGAACGAATTTTCGCTCGGCCACCATTACGGGCACGAGACTGCTGCCGCGCGCCTTGCTAAAATAGGCTGCGATCGCGGCGGCCTGCTGGATGATCGAGCGGCCTGGCTGCGCGTCTCTATTCGGCAATCGGAGGACGACGTGCGATCCGGGCACGCCGCGAGCATGCATCCATACATCATATTTTTGGGCGTGTCGGAAGGTCAGCTCGTCGTTTTGCCTGGCGCTGCGGCCTACCCATACCTCATATCCACCGTCGAGGCGAAACCGGCGGAACGGAACACGCTCCTCCGACGACTGGTCGTCGGCAAGATATCGGGCGAGTTCGGAGGATCGTTCCGCGCGAAAATCCCGGATGCCTTTCAGGCCCTCGACGCCTCGCAGCTCCGCCAGAAGGGAGGCGGCCTGCTGTGCGAGCGCATCCGTCTCGACGAGACGCCTTTCGGCTTCCTCCCTCGAGCGACGCGTCCGACGGGCACGATCGTAGTATACCTGGGCGTTTTCCACGGCCGATTTGGAGGGGTCAAGCTCGATGCGAACGAGCCCATGATCGGCGAAAAGATCCTCCACTTCGATCTCGTCGGATCCGGCGGGCACCCGGCCCACATTCGCCATCAGAAGATGTCCATACTTTTCGTATCGGTCTGCTCGGCTCTCCCGAGCGAGTTCCTCCATCATCCGATCGGCACGCGTCGCGTAGTGTTCGACGGCTTCTGTCAACGCCTTCTCGACGGGCCGATAAAGCCGTTCGAAGTGTCTTTGCGCGAGAAAGCTCTTGACGTAAGTGGCCGCCGCCCGGTCCACGGTGCTGAACCGTTCCTCACGTGCGTCGGACAGAAAGGATAGAGAGATCAGCGAGAACTGAATGGGATCTCGTCCATCCCAGTAGATTACCGATTCCGGGTCTTGCAGCTGCGATTCGAGCTCCTTCGCGTGTTCGAATAGCTTTCTCGAGTGATCTTCGGAGATTACCGGCGACGCGGCCGGATCGAGGCCGGACCGCAGCACCGCTTCGCGGGCAATGGTACGGTCGAAAAGTGGAAATGCCGAAGAGAGGGCATGCTCGAGGGATTTACGGTTGGTCGGCCACCGAGCGGTGAACGTATCGAAATCGGTCACGTCCGGAGCGGGGCGGGGCTCCGGGGCCACCGCCCCCTCATGGCTGTCGGTGTTCCGAAATGCTTCCACGATGGTGCCGTCGTGCGACACCAGAAATACGTTGGCGCGCGGTCCGAACAGCATGATCTGAAGGTGCAGGCCTTCGGACAGATCCAAATAGATCATCCTATCGCGCTCGGCAATGTGCATCCCGCCTACCACGTGCTTGAAGGCGGCCTCGAACAGGGTTGCCACGTTCCGCCGGGCCCGAGAATAGCCGTCGACGCGAAAGATGAACGGCATCGGGGCGTGCACGGAGAGCCGAATCATCATTTCTGTCTCCGCTCCCGCGAAGGCCAGCGTTAGCTCGCCTTTTTCCTGGGAGAACGCATCGATGAGGCGCAGCCCCGGAATGCGGACGCGCCACTCCTCTACGAGGGCACGGAGCGTGTAGTAGTTCGTGATCATCCGGCGTTTGAAGGGTAGGCGCTAGCCGGATAAACTACGTACATCATGTCGCAAATACGGGGTCACGTATGCGTCCCGCCGCAACTGGCACCGCCTCATTGCATCCACTTCCCGAGGTCACGCCACGTTGGAGAGGGGATGCCGATCGACGTAACGGGGCAGCCGGACGCTGAATTGCGTACCCGAGCCCTTGGCGCTTGTGACCTCAATTTCGCCGTCAACGAGCTGAACCAGTCGCTTCGTAATGGAAAGGCCCAGCCCGCTGCCTTCGTGGGTGCGCGTCAATCCGTCGCTCTCCTGCTTGAACTCGTCGAAAAGATGCGGCAGAAAGCTCTGGTCGATGCCTACGCCGGTATCGGAGATGCTGATTTCGATGGTTTCATCATCGGCATCGACGGCGACCGTGACGCCGCCCTCGTTCGTGAACTTGATGGCGTTGCCGATCAAGTTGTTGAGGATAATGTTGAGCACGTTCTGGTCGAGGCGAGCCGGAATTTCTTCCAGCGGCATGTCGACCTGGAAGTCAAGCTGTTTCTCACGCGCCATGGCGTGGAAGACGATGGCCGCCTCCTTGATTTCCTCGACGACGTCGACTTCATGCGGGTTCACCTTCATCTCCCCGGCCTCCAGACGAGCCAGATCAAGAATCGAATTCAGCGTGTTCATCAAACGGTCTCCGCTGACGCGGATGAGCTGAGCGAATTCGCGCTGATCGTCGTGAACCTCCTCCTCGAGAACTTTGGCAAATCCAAGGATCCCTGTGAGGGGCGTCCGGATCTCGTGGCTCATGTTCGTAAGAAAGGCGGTCTTTAGCCTGGAGAGCTCCTCGGCGCGTTCCTTGGACTCGAGAAGTTCGGCTTCATAATTCTTCTGTTCGGTGATGTCGCGGCAGATTCCGACGGCGCCAATTACGTGGCCGTCGCCGTCACGCAGCGAAGCGAAGGCCGTCGACGACATGAACGTGCTCCCGTTTTTCCGTTTGTGGCCCATCTCGGCGCGATAGATGCTCGTCTTCTCGAATCGATTGATAACGGGAAAGACCTCGCGGCGAAGCTGTTCTTCGGTGTGGAAGATGCGGAAGTGATGGCCGGTAACCTCCTCCACGGTATATCCGTGCATTCTGGCCCAGGCGGGATTGACGAAACAAACGATACCTGCCGTGTCGATGACGAGTACTCCTTCGGCGGACTGTTCGACGGCCATTCCGAGAACGCGGAGTTTCTCCTGTGCATCGCGCTGTTCGGTGACGTCGAGCAGTGTGCCGATGATGGCCGGCCTGCCGTTGTATTCGATTACCGACCGAAATACCTCGGCGTAGATGACGGTACCATCCTTGCGGAGACCGCGAATGGTGTAGTGGGAGCTGCCGTGCTCCTCTTCGGATACGTCCTCGAACCGCACGATGGCGCCTTTATCGTCCGGCATGATGAGATCCGATGGAGATTCCATCCGCAGCACTTCCTCGGTCGTGTAGCCAAAGACCTTCGCAAAGCGCGGATTTACGTACACAAATCGCCCTTCTTGAACGATATAGATACCGGTTAGCGACTGCTCGACGAGGATTCGGAACTTGCTTTCGGCTTCGCGAATCGTCTGTTCGGCGGTCTCGCGTTCGGTGATGTCACGAACGATCGCCAGAACCCGGTCCCCCCCGCAAGCGACGATACGCACCTCCTGATGCCGGGCCAAACTCGATTCTACCAGGGTGTATTCCAGGGTATTCATGTCCCCCGTCTCGATCGTGCGGCCCACGGCGCGGTGCATACGCTCGGCAATATCCACCGGGAAGCAGTCGTGCAAGCGGCTGCCGACGTAGTGAACGACTTCGCCGTTCCGCATGGGATACTGCCCGTAAAAATCCAGGAACGTCCCATCGCCGTCGATGAGAAACATGGTGTCGGGAAGTGCGCTGAGCAGCGCGATGTTGATGGTCTCGCTCTCCGAGATCGCACGCATGGCGTGTCGCCGCTCGGCAAAGTAGTACGAGAACTGCTTGAGAACGCCCGACCAGACGACGGTCAAGAGGAGGAGGATGCCAAGCATGAGAGCGACCGTGAACATCTTACGGCGCCTCTGGTCCCGCACGTAGTCCGACCCGATGGCGGCTGAGCCGCTCGAAACGTCTTGCACTCGAACCGATCCAGGCTCGCTGTCTTCGGGAAAACGTGCGGTTAGCAAGTTCGACGATTCGAGCGAGGGCCGGGTGGCCGTCTCACTGCGGGCCGTATAATCGATCCACTCTACACTGTCCTCGCCGGCCGATTCAATGCGTTCGTCGCCGGAGTTGCGGATGTCATCCCTTTTCAGCGAAGTAGCGTTCGATTCGGGATACGCGGCTTCGTCCGTCGTGGGGCCGGCGTCCTGTATATGCAGCTCATACGCGCTGTGCGACTGCCATACGAGTGCGCCTGCCGCCGCCAGCAGCATGAACGTCAGCAGCAAGCCTCCCGACAGCAGCTTCACCGGCTGAGGAAGTTCAGAGAAGTGGGGCCATTCTCGAGGATTCATGAGGCGTCGGCAGCCCTGGGATTCGGTTCGACATTGATCTCACTGGATTCAGCTTCGATATCGGCCACCGCCGGGCTAACTTTAGCTCAGTGAGATCGATCGTAAAGAGGCGCCTGCGCTATTTTCCTCGAGAATGGCGGCCTGAAGACGCCAGGGCGTTCAGGATTTCGCGGCATCCTTCGTCGAGGACGGCCCACGGAACGTTGAGGGGCGGCGCGATGCGGATAAGTCGGTTTGAGTGGAGGGTCCATCCTAGCAGGACGCCGCGATCGAGGCAGGCCTCGACCGTACGCGCCGTGGTGCGGTCATCCCTGACCAAAAGGCCGAGCATCGCACCTACACCGCGGATCTCCTCGATCAGCGGATGCTTCAGCCGCTCTTTGATGCGGCGTTCAATTTCCAAAGCTCGCGCCGGCAGACCATCCTCGATAGTCGTCGACAGCGCGGCATGTGCCGCGGCGCACGAAACCGGGTGACCGCCAAAGGTCGTGACGTGACTGAGGGGCGGATCCCGTCGAAGCGATCCGAGAATTTCCGCACTCGAAATAAACCCTCCCAGAGGAAGCCCGCCTCCGAACGCCTTTGCTACAGTGAGAATGTCCGGGATCACGCCGAAACGCTGAAAGGCAAACAGCGAACCCGTGCGTCCCATCCCCGTCTGCACTTCGTCAAAGATGAGGAGGGCGCCCGTCTCCGTACATCGCCGGCGAAGCACGTGAAGCCACTCTCGTGACGGTACATTTACGCCACCCTCCCCCTGGATCGGCTCCGCGATGACGCAAGCCGTTTCCCGGTCAATGGCGCGAAGGGCCTTCTCGTCATTGAACGGCAGGAATTCGACGCCCGGCAGGAGCGGCCGGAATGGATCCCGATAGACGTGCCTTCCAGTGACGGACAGCGAACCGTGCGTATCGCCGTGGTACGAATCGTCGAAGGCGATCATCTTCGAGCGGGCCGTATGCTTCTTGGCAAGCTTTAAAGCGCCTTCGTTGGCTTCCGTCCCCGAATTTGTGAAGTAGACGACCTGGAGCGAATCGGGAAGCTGCGCCGCCAGCAGCGAAGCAAGACGGACCTGCGGTTCCTGCACGAATTCGCCATAGACCATGACGTGCATGTAGCGCTCAAGCTGCCGCCTCGCCGCCTCAACCACGCGCGGGTGGCCATGGCCGAGAGAGGAAACCGCGATTCCGCTGATGAAGTCAATGATGCGGCGTCCATCTTTCAAGTAGATGTAGGGTCCTTCGGCCCGATCGACGACGAAGCCGAGCGGCGCGTCGCTGGTCCAGGCAACGTGACGACGGAATTGTTCGCTCAGATCAAGAGACATAGATCGAATCGTTCGGTGGCGTACACCCGCTGTGCTGTTCCGAACACCGCGGTATCGGTTCGTCCGGCATCCCAGGTGTACGCTGTGCTGCCCTGTTAATGGCACAGGATGTGCCTACATTATCCGAGGTACGCCGGCGCACCGCCGGCGCGCTTACATTCTACGGTATAGAACCGGATCAATCCTCAAGCCCCACTATTATGATCGAGCTTCGAAGCATCACCAAGTCGTATGCGCACGGCTTCAATCGCACGTTCGTACTGCGAAACGTGAACCTGAAGATCGGGCAAGGCGAATTTGTGTCGGTCATGGGCCCGTCCGGCTCGGGCAAATCGACGCTCCTTCACATCCTCGGCATGCTTGACGAACCGTCGGCCGGCGAATACCACTTCCTCGAAAAGCCGGTGCACAGCATTAACGAACGCAAGCGTACCGAGCTGCATCGTCAGTACATTGGCTTCGTCTTTCAGGCCTACCATCTCATCGACGATCTGACCGTCTTCGAAAACCTCGAGACCCCTTTGCTTTATAAGGGCGTCAAAGGGTCGGAGCGGAAGGGTCTCGTTGCAGAGATGCTCGACCGGTTCAACATTGTGGCCAAGAAGGACCTCTTTCCGAGCCAACTCTCCGGAGGACAGCAGCAGCTCGTGGCCATCGCACGGGCGCTCATTATCAACCCGAAGCTTATTCTGGCCGACGAACCGACAGGGAATCTACAGTCGGTGCAGGGAGAGGAGATCATGGAGACCTTCCAGCGCCTCAATGAAGAAGATGGAGTGACGATCGTTCAGGTAACACATTCGGAAGAGCTGGCTTCCTATGGATCGCGCATCGTCCATTTGCTCGACGGTCGAATCGAGCGCGACGAACAAAATGGGACCGGACAGCGGCGCCGTGCGCCCGAATCCGGGAGCCGTGAAGCCGGATCGGCATCCACCTTTCTAAGCGCCCACGCCTGAGATACGTACCATGAATCAGATCTGTGTTCGGATACCCGACCTCGCCAAAGCGCGTACCGTCGACTTGACGGTCACCGTCGGAGGCCGCACTCACTTCATGAATTACCGCGTCGAATCGCTGGATTGGAGTGGAGTGAGTGAGCCGGCTCGCATCGATAAACTCCGCGAATTTATCCGCGGCTATGACGAACACTGGGAGCTCGTCAGCATCGGGCGGCCTTCAGGATCGATCGTGCCGGTCACATTCCGCCAGCGACACGCCAGGTAAACGCAGGAGTCCCGATCTATCGGCTCAACGAGTCATGAATGGGAAGTCTCCGTCTGCCTTCGAAGGCACTCCCATTTACGCGGACGGGAACAACACGGTCGGCGTCGTCATAGCCGCATGCACACGTGCGGCGCACGGTCGATCTACCTGCCTCTCCATTTTGTCGGCCACCGCACTTCGCCGGGTTCAACTGTCGTCTGCTCACGTCTATGCCTGCCACAGTCGCCGATACCCTTATTAATCGCCTCATTGACGCTTTTCCTGCGAACCGCGCCTACACCGTGCGTGATTTTTCGCGGGATCCCATGCCGGGACCACTGCGAGACTACCTCGAGCGGCGCATGGCCGTCCGTCTCGAGGAGATCGCGCATCCCGGAGGAGACTGGATCGATGCCGACAACCATGAAGTGCGTGCAGCCGTAAGCGCGTATAGAAGCGCGCTGGCGCACCATCTCAGGATTCCTGCTTCTGCCTGGCGCGCCGAGCTGGCGCTCGCCTGTCGAACGGTCATGTCGTACTTGCTCCGGCCCGCGGCTACGCTCACGGATCTCCTTTTCGCGGACGACAGGGAGGACGCGGCCTTTGAGGACATCGCTGAACAGTTCCTCTTTCTTCCCGCCTATTCCTACTTCCATGACGTCATCGCTGCTTACTTCGAGCAGAAAGATCTCGAGCGGATAAGCAGAGAACGCTTCGCCGTCCTCGTTCGCCGCATCGATCATCAGATGGTCCGTGATTTCGGCACGGAAGACTGGATGAAGCTGCTCGATCCGCTGTTGGAAATGGTTCGGGGAATTCCTGAATTTTCGGGAGGACTTCCCGTGCAGGCGTTTAAAATATTTCTTGAGGAGAAGGGTGCGGACGATCTCGTCGGGCGCCTCGAGGAGCACCTCCAATCGCAGGGCACCCGGTTCATGCCGGGTCCGGAGTTGCGAATTTTTTTCGATGGTCCTTCGGAAGAGCCGGCCGAAGAGCCGGCCGTGCCGGAAGCGGAATCTGTGGATTCACCGGGGCCGGCCGACAAGGGGGATTCGTCTCATCGTGGCAGTCACGTACCGCTCTGGAAGCAGTTCGAATCGGGAATACACCCCGATGCGGCGCACGCTTCTTCGGCCGCATCCGTCGGTTCGGAAAATGCCCCACCACGAGGCACGGCGGAGGCACAGCCGCTCTGGAAGCAGTTTCGCGGCTCGGAGGGCTCCCCGAGCGGCCGCAAATCACCGCCAAGGCAGGAATCACCGCGCCGGGAGGACTCCCCACGTCGGCAGGAGGCACGGCGGCAGGAGAAATCAGCGGGTCAGGAGGACTCAGCACGTCGGGAGGACTCAGCACGTCGACAGGAATCAGCACGTCAGGAGGACTCAGCACTTCGGCAGGAATCAGCGCGTCAGGAGGACTCAGCACTTCGGCAGGAATCAGCGCGTTGGGAGAACCATCGCGAAGAATCATCGAAAGGCACGCGTCCGATGCTTAGGTCGACAGGAGACGCCGCCGACGTCGGGGCGCCGTCCGATGACCTGTCGAAACTCGAGCGTTCCGTGCTTGGCCAGCGAGGGGTGCGGAACCGGGATCTCTTTCTCAGGCATCTCTTTTCCGGATCGGCCGGCGCTTACGAGGACACCCTTCGAAAGCTCAATGCAGCCGAAAACTGGTCGGAAGCGTCTCAGATCATCGCCCGCGAGGTGTTTCTGAAGCATCAGGTCAATATATATAGTGACCCTGCAGTTGCCTTTACCGACGCTGCCGAAGCGAGATTTCGAAGCTGATTCTACGATCGCATAGATGAACGACCGTGACGGACGGTTTACAGACCTCGAGCGGCGTCGCGCAGAGGCGCGGCTGGGCGGCGGCGGGGCCCGCATCGAGCGCCAGCACGAAAAAGGCAAGCTTACGGCGCGCGAACGACTCGACGTTCTGCTGGACGAGGGCTCTTTTCAGGAGCTAGGAACGTTCGTTCGGCATCAGACGCACGACTTCGACCTCGACCAGAACCGCCCCTATGGCGACGGCGTCGTGACCGGATTCGGCACCATTGAAGGCCGGCTCGTCTACGTTTTCAGCCAGGATTTCACCGTCTTCGGCGGCTCGCTCGGGCTCGCGCACGCCAGGAAGATCACGAAGATCATGAACCTGGCACTGGAGAACGGTGCGCCGGTGATCGGGCTGAATGACTCGGGCGGCGCACGCATCCAGGAAGGCGTCGATTCGCTGGGAGGCTATGCCGAGATCTTTCTGCTGAATACCCTGGCCTCCGGAGTGGTGCCCCAGATTTCGGCCGTAATGGGGCCGTGCGCAGGCGGCGCCGTCTACTCGCCGGCGATCACCGACTTCGTTTTCATGGTGAAGAACACCAGCTACATGTTCGTCACCGGTCCCAATGTCGTCAAGACGGTGACGCAGGAGGAGGTCACAGCGGAGGAATTAGGCGGCGCGAATACGCATGCCTCCAAGAGCGGCGTCGCTCACCTCGCCTGTGCAAACGAGGTCGAATGCCTGCAGAAAATTCGGGAATTGCTTCGATTTCTTCCCCAGAACTGCGAGGACGCGGCACCTTTCGTGGCCACCGACGACCCCGTCGGGCGAGTGGATGAGGATCTTGACGATTTCATTCCGGATAATCCGAACAAGCCGTACGACATGCACGAGGTCATCCGACGGATTGTCGACGACGGTGCGTTTTTCGAGATCCACCCGGATTATGCAGCGAATATCATTGTCGGATTTGCCCATCTCGGCGGACGTTCGATCGGAATCGTGGCCAACCAGCCCGCGGTACTTGCCGGTGTGCTCGACCTTGACGCATCGATCAAGGCAGCCCGTTTCGTCAGGTTTTGCGACGCGTTCAACATTCCTCTCATCGTGTTCGAGGACGTGCCCGGTTTTCTGCCCGGAACGGAGCAGGAGTGGCGAGGCATCATCCGCAACGGTGCCAAGCTTCTCTACGCCTTTTGCGAGGCCACCGTCCCGAAAGTTACGGTGATCACGCGCAAGGCGTACGGCGGTGCCTACGACGTAATGAACTCGAAGCACATCCGCGGCGACCTGAATTTCGCATGGCCGACCGCCGAGATTGCCGTGATGGGCCCAAAAGGCGCGGTCGAGATCATCTACCGCCGGCAGATCGGCATGGCAGATGATCCTGAGGCCGTCAAAGACTTGTTCATCGAACAGTACCGCGAGAAGTTCGCGAATCCGTACATCGCAGCCGAGCGAGGATACGTCGACGACGTCATCCGCCCCGGCGAGACGCGCGCTCGCCTTATCGGAGGCCTTGAGATGTTGAAGAACAAGGTCGCAAACAACCCGCGGAAGAAACACGGCAACATCCCATTGTAGGCTCATGGGCCGCGTCTCTTCCCTTGAATCGCTTCACTTCGATTTAGGATAGTTTAATCCTTAATAGCCTTCATGATCGCCGACAGGCTTTAAAGATTCCTGTCCGTAAGGAGGTACACTTCTTGTTGTTCATTTGATGCCGAGCGTTCAGCTCCTTCTTAGCGGCGGGATAGTCACCAAGAATAGACCTGCCCCTTAGGAGTCCGGACGGTTTCCCTCGTGGCAATCGAACGATATACCGCTTTGCTCGCCGCTATTGCACGGCCCGATACACAGACTCCGAACCATGCCGACCATCTGTTCACATCTTTCCCTGTGTTCCGCACTTTTTTCCTCACCGGCATAGGTCGGAAATCCGAGGGGATAGGGTGAACAGCAGCGATCCTATTAATCCGAACGCAAATCGGACGATGCATAAACGAGAGAGCATCAGGACGGACGATGCCGTCAGAGTACCGGCGTTCACGGCACGCTTTTTTTCTAGCGTAAGCCCTTGCATCGTAAGGCGTAGAACCTTAATGTTTCTGCCGCTACCCTGGTCGACCTAACGTGTCTCTTTAATTAGTTACACCAGCGTAAACTCTGGAGGATTTCGTGAGGCGTTTGACATCTTTCATCATGGCGGCCGCGGCGGTCTTTGCCCTCGTTCAGGCCCCGACCGTCGATATCGCGTACGGACAGCGCGTGGACGCAACCAGTGGAGGCGCTTCGCCCCGAGCGACGGCCAAACCTCCATCCCGAATTCCCGTTGACCAGCAGCTAATGAAGCGCACCGCGCTAAACGCCGCAATCGACGGGGATGAAGATTCACTCAGCAGCAGCGAAATTCTCCAGCGCATCGGACGTATCTACGACTATCAGGCTCGCATTCTCTCCGCGGCTTCGACTGAAAATTTTAGCGAGGCGGAGGATCTCCTCGACCGGTCGATGACGGAACTGCAGCAGCTGATGGTATATCCCGAGGTGGTCGACCGCCCCCAGTTCCGAGAGCTGTATCGCACCGTGATCACGGAATACGAGCGGCACTATCAGGTGCCTGCCGATTCGCTCGCGCTGCCCTTCGGCGACATTTTCGCGATTCGCAGCGACATTTTTGAGGTGCTCAACAGCATCAACGAACCACTGCTCGAGGATGTCAATTTCCCCTCATTCGGGCCCGTTGCGACGACCATTCCGATGACGTCCAACCGCCTCGTACAGCAGAGCATCTCCTATCTAACCAAATCGCCGGACAAGCATCTCTACCGCTGGCTGGGTAGAGCGGAGACGTATTTCCCGATGATCGAGCGGATCCTTGCCGAGGAAGGCGTGCCGGACGAACTGAAGTATCTGGCGATGATCGAAAGTGGCCTTAATCCGCGCGCCAAGAGCTGGGCGGCCGCCAATGGAATGTGGCAGTTCATCTCTGCTACAGGCAGGGCCTATGGACTGCAGGTGAACAGCTGGGTGGACGAGCGCCTCGACCCGGAGAAGTCGACGCGTGCCGCGGCACGCCACCTGAAGGATCTTTACGCCCAGTTCGGCGGCGATTGGCAACTCGCGATGGCCGGATACAATTGCAGTCCTGCTCGCGTCAAACGAGCAATTCGGCGCGCAGAAGCCCGACTCGGCCGCAAGGCGACATTCTGGGACATCTACACCGACATTCCGCGAGAGACCCGCAACTACGTCCCGATGTTCATCGCGGCATCCCTCGTGGCTTCCAATCCGGAAGAATTCGGCCTCAGCCTTAACAATGTGAATTCCGGCCCGGAATATGCGTATCACTACGTGCCGGTCCGCGGATTTCTTTCGCTGAGCGATATTGCGGCTATGTCGCGGACCGACGAGACGACCATTCGTGCACTCAACCCCGAGCTTCGTCGTGACGAGGTCCCGCCGTCGGCAAAGGGGTATTTCATCCGCATACCGATAGGAACCTACGATGCCTTTGCCGACGCCTATTCCAGGCTTCCTGCCGCGAAAAAGCAGTCGTCGGATTCCTACGTGATACGCCGCGGCGACACGCTCGGGAAGATTGCGCGTAAATACGGCGTGTCGGTCTCAACGCTGATGCAGACCAACAGCCTGCGCAGCACGACCATTCGCGTCGGTCAGCGCCTGGTCGTTCCCGTGCCCTCTTATGATTCGAACCCGATTCTCGCTGATCTGAACAGCCAGGAGGTTCTGACGGTGGAGTATGGTCGAAAGCCGATTCGCCCGATTCTCGCTGCGAACTCGCGCCCGGACCGCCTCCAGCAACGCGGGACCGCCTCTACTCCCGTCCGCACCGCCAGCATGACCGTGAATAGCCCCTCCCGCTCATCCGCCGCCGGCTCCGACGTTGGACACTCCGCCAAGCAACATGACGAAGAGCCCGAACCCACGACGCGCATAGTCTACACCGTGCGACGCGGAGACAATCTCACGGATATCGGCCGTAAGTACGGCGTGTCGGTGCAAGATATCCGCCGGTGGAACACACTGAGCGGAAGCAAAATACAGGTGGGTCAGCGGCTCCATCTTTTCGAAACGAATCCGGACACGCCTGCTGAGAAGACCATCGTCTACCGCGTCCGGCGAGGTGATACACTCGGTGCGATTGCGAAGAGACACGGCGTCGGCGTGAGTCAGCTTCGTAAGTGGAATAATCTCTCGACGAGCGTCATCAGGGTCGGCCAGCGCTTGTCGATACATGGCGGCAGCGCGGCACCCGCCATCTACACGGTGAGGCGAGGCGACAATCTCACGGAAATTGCCAAGAAGCACGGCGTGACGATAAGAGACCTCAAACGCTGGAACTCCCTGAAGTCGACCCGCATCCATCCCGGTCAGAAGCTCAAGGTTACCGCGTAATTCCGCCGGGCCGGAAATCGAGAACGCCACGGTCTTCACCGGCCGTGGCGTTTCTTGTTGGATAGGTTCCGGCGTAGAACTGCCGGCGACTTCGCTGCGCACAAGGTCCGCAGTGTCGTCACTGCCGCAGGGATAGGGTACGAACTGCCCACGTGGTCGCTCAAGACAGGCGTGAATCGCCCTAGCCGAAGAGGGCTTTCACATACTCGCGCCGCATCCGAGCAATGGCCGCGATGGAAATGCCCTTCGGGCACACGGCCTCACACTCGGCGTGGTTAGAGCAGTCACCGAAGCCTTCTTCGTCCATCTGGTGGACCATATTCACGACGCGGTGCTTGCGTTCCACTTTTCCCTGTGGAAGCAATGCAAGGTGCGCGACCTTAGCGCCTGTGAACAATGAGGCCGATGAGTTCGGGCAGGACGCCACGCAGGCACCGCAGCCGATGCAGGCCGCAAAATCGAACGCCGCGTCGGCATCCACCTTCGAGACGGGGATCGCATTGGCGTCCGGAGCGCCGCCCGTACCCACCGAGACGTAGCCTCCGGCGGCAATAATGCGATCGAAGGCACTTCGGTCGACGACCAGGTCTTTGATGATCGGGAAAGCCTTGGCACGAAACGGCTCGACCACTATGGTGTCGCCGTCTCTGTAATGACGCATGTGCAGCTGGCAGACCGCCGTAAACTGCATGGGCCCGTGCGCAATGCCTCCTACCATCATTCCACAGGCCCCGCAGATACCTTCGCGACAGTCGTTATCAAACTCGATCGGCTCGTCGCCGCTCTTGATGAGGGTCTCGTTCAACACGTCGAGCATCTCCAGAAACGACATATCCGTATTGACTTCGTCGACTTTGTAGTCGACCAGGCGTCCAGGTTCGTCCGGACCGGATTGGCGCCAAATCTTCAGATTAATCGTCATGCTCGCATCGATCGGGTTCGGGTTCCGGGTGGAGGCTCGGCTGAGTACGGATTGCGGGCCGCGGGTTCAGCGTACGCTCGGTCGGGGGCTACTTATAGCTGCGGGTGGTGGGTTGGACGTAGTCAAATTCCAGGTCTTCTTTGTGGAGGGCCGGACGCTCGACGTCGCCTGTGAATTCCCAGGCGGCTACGTAGGAATAGTCGTCATCCTTCCGCAGCGCCTCTCCTTCAGGTGTCTGAAACTCCTCTCGGAAATGGCCGCCGCATGATTCCTCACGATGAACGGCGTCCCGCGCCATGAGCTCCCCGAGTTCCATGAAATCCGCGACCCGCCCGGCGAGCTCGAGGTTCTTGTTGAGCGTATCCTTACGACCGGGGACCTTCACGTTTTCCCAGAACTCTTTCCGCATCTCGCGGATAGCGGAGGCTGCCTGTTCGAGTCCCTCCCTGTTACGCGACATCCCGACGTAATCCCACATGAGCTGCCCGAGCTCGCGATGGAATTCCGTCACCGTCTTCTTCCCGTCGACGTTGAGCATTCGTTCGACGCGGCCTCGCGCGTCTTTTTCCGCCTCATCGAAGGCCGGCTCGTCCGTCTTGACGTTCTTGACGCCTGCGGAGGCGATATAATCCCCCATTGCCGCCGAAATGATGAAATAACCGTCGGCCAGGCCCTGCATCAACGCACTGGCGCCGAGCCGGTTGGCGCCGTGGTCCGAGAAATTAGCCTCGCCGATGACGAACAATCCGGGGATGGTGCTCATCAGCTTATAATCTACCCAGAGCCCGCCCATCGTATAGTGCACGGCCGGGTAGATCCGCATCGGCACGTCGTAGGGATTCTCACCTGTAATGCGCTCATACATCTCGAACAGGTTTCCGTAGCGCTCGTCAATCGTGTGTCTTCCCAGCCGATGGATTGAGTCCCTGAAATCCAGGAAAACCGCCTGTCCCGTTTCTCCAACGCCGCGGCCGTCGTCGCAGACCGCTTTTGCAGCCCGCGAGGCCACGTCACGCGGGACCAGGTTACCGAAACTGGGATAGCGGCGTTCGAGGTAGTAATCACGATCCTGCTCCGGAATCTTGTTCGGAGCCCGCTCGTCGTTTGAATCCTTCGGTACCCACACCCGACCGTCGTTCCGCAGGCTCTCGCTCATCAGCGTGAGCTTGGACTGATATTGACCGGATACGGGAATACACGTCGGGTGGATCTGCGTGTAGCACGGATTTGCAAAATACGCCCCACGACGATGACAGCGCCACGCCGCCGTTACGTTCGAATTCTTGGCGTTCGTAGACAGGTAATAGACATTGCCATAACCGCCGGTGGCAAGCACGACTGCGTCCCCGGCATGCCGCTCGATCGCCCCCGTCACCAGATTACGCGTGATGATGCCGCGGGCGTGACCGTCGACGAGAACCAGATCGAGCATCTCCTGTCGCGGCATCATCTCAATTTTTCCGGCCCTGACCTGGCGTTCGAGTGCCTGATAGCATCCTAGCAGGAGCTGTTGGCCGGTCTGGCCGCGGGCATAGAATGTTCTCGAGACCTGTGCGCCGCCGAAGGATCGATTCGCCAGCAGGCCACCGTATTCGCGTGCGAAAGGAACCCCCTGCGCCACGCACTGATCGATAATGCTGTTGCTGATAGCGGCCAGCCGATAAACGTTCGCCTCTCGAGACCGATAGTCGCCCCCCTTGATGGTATCGTAAAACAGACGCCATATCGTGTCGCCGTCATGCGGGTAATTCTTCGCCGCATTGATGCCACCCTGGGCCGCAATCGAGTGCGCACGGCGCGCGGAATCCTGGATGCAGAAGGATTTGACGTTGTAGCCGAGCTCTGCCAGAGTCGCGGCGGCCGAGCCTCCCGCCAATCCCGTTCCGACGACGAGGATGGTGTATTTGCGCTTATTAGCGGGGTTAACCAGCGTCGCACGGTCGAGATAGTTTTGCCACTTCTCCTGGAGGTCTCCGGTGGGGATTTTCGAATCCAGACGCATGGGAGCGAATCAATACTAGACGAAGAAGTAGATGTAGAGAGGCAGCACGAGGAAGCCGACGGCAATGCCGATCGCCATCACCGTGCCAAGACCGTAGACGGCGGGGGTTAGCCTGCTGTTCATGGCGCCAAGTGACTGGAAAGCGCTCCAGATGCCGTGACGAAGGTGAAAGCCGAGAAGAATCATGATGGCCGGATAGCCGAAAGCGTACAGCGGATTCTGAAATTTCTCCGTGACGAGCCGGCTCAGGTCACGAATCTGATCGCCGCCCGCCGTTGCGACGTAGCCTGCTTCGATCCCCGGTCCGAATTTAAACGTGTCCAGGTGGATCACGAGGAAGACGAGCAGGACGAGTCCGGTAAATATCATCGTGCGTGAACTCGGAGACTGTAGGCTCGGCCGGCCGGATGTCTTATACGTCGCGTAGCCCTGCTCACGTGCCTGCCGCTTTCTGAGATAGATCTGGATGCCGATGACAACGTGGATCAGCAGAGTCGCCGCAAGAAGGAACTCGATGGCGTAGAGGAGCGGACCCGTTCCGATCAGAAAATCCGAGTAGAGATTGTACGCTTCGGTCGAGGCGAAATACCCGAGATTGCCGACCATGTGAAGGATCACGAAGAGGACCCAGACGAGTCCGGTAACGCCGGTCAGCAACTTTCTCCCGATCGGCGAGGTCACTGCCGACCAGAATTCAGGCTTCTCCGTGTGTGCTTGTTTGGCCATGCTCCCTGCTAGACGCCGTTCTTAAGACGAGCCGTTCCTCAGAATAAAGGAAAAACGGCCCGCTTTGATAGTTAAAGTCCGCGTGAATATACTGAGACGAATCCAGTACCTCTCGCTGAGGTACGAAGCAGCCGAGCAGGCCTGGATACGTATTGGTCACGCCTTTATTGCCGGATGCCGTCATTGTAGATCCAAATGGTCCACGTTCCCCCGAGGCATCTATGGCTCACGTCACCCAAGTGGGCGGCCATCCTACAGGCGTCGCCGCGAACACGCGGCACGACCACTGGTGGGTCTATCCGGTCGCCGTCTTGCTGGGCCTTTCTGCCTTTATCGTCTACGCCACATGGGCCGCGTTCCAAGGCGCCCACTACTGGTCCGGCCCATACCTCTCACCTTTCTACTCGCCGGTACTCGCCACGGATCTGAGCGCCCCGGGCCATGCACCGCTCGAGCATGCATGGTTCGGACGGTGGCCCGCCTGGTGGCCTTCATGGATTCCCGCATCGCCGGCCGTTCTGATTCTCTTTTTCCCCGGCATTTTTCGGCTCACCTGCTACTATTATCGAAAGGCGTACTATCGCGGTTTTGCATGGACGCCGCCCGCGTGCGCGGTTGGGGGTGTGCCACGGCGCAATTATAAAGGAGAGCGGGGACTGCTCCTGTTTCAAAATTTGCATCGCTACGCCCTCTACCCTGCCCTCGCCTACATCGTGATTTTGCTTTACGACGCGGTGACGGCGTTTTTTCATCAAGGCGAGGTCGGAATCGGTGTCGGAAGCCTCGTCCTCACGTTGAATGTGGTCCTTCTGGGCGCCTATACACTCGGATGCCATTCGCTGCGCCACCTGATCGGAGGCGGCTCTAATTGTTTTTCGTGCAGCCGGTCCCGCTATGGCGCCTGGAAGGGCGTCACCCTGCTGAACATCCGCCACGGTACGTGGGCATGGCTGAGCCTGTTCTGGGTAGGGTTTGCGGATTTTTACGTGCGGATGGTGTCGATGGGAGTGTGGGTGGATTTGAATACGTGGGGGGGGTGAGGATCGAGGATCGCGGATCGAGGATCGAGAATCGAGGATCGAGGTTCGTCCTCAAGATCCATCCTCGATCTTCGCTCCTCCCGACCGGATGAATTAAAGCGCCTTCGTGCATGCCGATAAAGACGGACATCAGCGACATCCAAACGTTATCCCACGACGTCCTTGTGATCGGGGCCGGCGGAGCGGGTTTGCGGGCGGCCATCGAATGCTCGGCGCGCGGATTAAACACAGGCGTCGTAAGCAAGTCGCTGCTTGGAAAGGCGCATACGGTGATGGCCGAGGGAGGCTGCGCCGCCGCGCTCGGCAACGTCGACCCCCGCGACAATTGGAAGATTCACTTCCGGGACACGATGCGGGGCGGAAAATTTCTTAATGAGTGGCGGATGGCGGAGCTGCACGCGAAACTGGCACCCGATCTCGTTCGAGAGCTTGAGGAGTGGGGTGCCGTATTTGATCGCACGAAAGACGGTCTCATCAGCCAGCGAAATTTCGGTGGCCATCGGTATCCGCGACTCGCCCACGTCGGGGATCGGACGGGGCTTGAGATGATTAGGACGCTTCAAGACCACGGCGTTCATCGAGGCATCGACTTCCATATGGAATGCAAGGTGCTCGCCTTATTGAAGGCGGACGGACGCGTCTGCGGCGCCGTGGGGCTGTGGCGCGAATCAGGTCGATTTGTCGTATTCCACGCCAAATCCATTATTCTTGCGACAGGCGGAGGCGGACGCGCCTGGTCCGTGACCTCGAATTCCTGGGAATACACCGGCGACGGCATTGCTCTCGCGTACGAGGCCGGCGCGGAACTCATGGACCTGGAGTTCACGCAATTTCATCCGACAGGAATGGTCTGGCCGCCATCGGTACGAGGAATCCTCGTGACGGAGAGCGTCCGGGGCGACGGCGGCGTGTTGCTCAACAGCGAAAACGAACGGTTTATGTTTCGCTACATTCCTGAGCGCTTTGCAGACGAGACCGCCGCCACGCAAGAAGAGGCCGACCGATGGCTCGCCGGCGAAGAAGGCGCACGGCGTCCGCCCGAGCTACTTACGCGTGACGTGGTGGCGCGGGCCATTTTGAATGAAATCAAGGAAGGACGGGGCTCTCCGCATGGCGGTGCGTATCTGGACATCGCATCACGCCGTGATTCGGAGCTCATCAAGCGAAAGCTGCCTTCGATGCATCACCAATTCAAAGAGCTGGCGGGGGTCGACATTACAAAAGAACCCATGGAGGTCGGACCTACGCTCCACTATTTCATGGGAGGAGTCCGGGTGCATGCGGAGACGCAGCAGACAACCGTGCCTGGACTTTTCGCATGCGGCGAGTGCGCGGCCGGGCTTCACGGCGCGAACCGCCTTGGAGGCAATTCTCTGTCGGATCTGCTCGTTTTCGGCCGCCTCGCAGGCAGCGCGGCGTCGGACGCTGCCGAGGGTCCGCCCTTGACGAATTCATTCGACCATGCCGATGTGGCGAGCGTCGTCCAGGCGGCCGTTGATATCCTGAACCGTGAAGCGGGAGAAAATCCGTACTTGATCCATGAGGATCTTCAGGCGTTAATGCAGGAGCACGTGGGCATCATCCGCACCGCCGAAGAGCTGGAGAAAGGAATTGAAGGCGTGCTGCAGCTTCGCTCTCGCGCACGAGAAGTGAAGGCACACGGAGCAAGTCAGTACAATCCGGGATGGCACGAAGCCCTCGATCTGGCGCCGCTGCTTACGATGTCCGAAGCCGTCGCCCGCGCCGCGCTTATGCGCGAAGAAAGCCGAGGGGCCCACACGCGAGCGGATTTCGAGGGCGAGCAGCAAGATTGGGGCCGCCGTAACATCGTGATTTCCCGCGGACCGGAGGGCATGTTCGCACGCGCCGTCGATCGCGGCGACCCTCCTGCCGAACTGGCGGCGATTGCTTATGCATCCATAGAAGAATTGGAACGATCCCATGCCTGAACGGCGCTTTCGAATCTGGCGCGGTGATGCCTTCCGCGGCGACTTCGTCAACTATGCCGTCGAAGTCGATGCAGGGATGGTGGTCCTCGACGCCATTCACAAGATCCAGTCCGAGCAAGCCGGCGATCTGGCCGTCCGCTGGAACTGCAAAGCGGGCAAGTGCGGATCGTGCAGCGTCGAGGTAAACGGCAAGCCGCGTCTAGCTTGCATGACGAGGCTGAGCGATTTCCCGCAGGAGACCGAAATATCCGTGCAGCCGTTAAAGACCTTCCCGGTAATTCGTGATCTCGTGAACGACCTCTCCTGGAACTACGAGCAGAATAAACGCATCGCGCCATTTAAGCCGCGCGCGCGTGACGAAGACGGCGAGTATCGGATGCAGCAAGAGGACGTAGAACGTATTCAGGAGTTCAGGAAATGTATCGAATGTTTCCTCTGCCAGGATGTCTGTCACGTGCTGCGCGACCATGCGAAAGAGGACGCTTTTGTCGGGCCGCGCTTCATGATCCGACTGGCAGGGCTCGAGATGCATCCGCTCGATACCGAAGATCGCGTCCCTGCGATCAAGGAGGAATACGGGGCTGGGATGTGCAATATCACCAAATGCTGTACAGACGTTTGTCCGGAGGGCATCAATCTTACCGACAACGCCATCATTCCGCTTAAGGAACGCGTCGTGGATCGCTACTACGACCCACTGATGCGGCTCTTCAGTCGGCGTAAGAAAAACGCAAGCTCCTGACAGTTTTCAGGAGGAAATCGTCACCGTTCACCACCCACAACGAGGCACCCTATGAGAAACCGAATCTACGTAAGCCTGCTCAGCCTGTTCGTGCTACTCTTTCTCGGATGCGCCGGGGATACGGATCAGGAATTGCCCATGGACGCCGACACGACCGCAATGGATATGCCGGGCATGCAGATGGCCGGCGACACGTTGTACGCCGCACTAACAGGCGCTGCAGAGGTGCCTGAAACCGGCGATCCCGACGGCAGCGGCACCGCCAACGTCGTTCTGAATCCAGGCGACAACACGGTCTGTTTCGAAATCACCGTGGAGAATATCGAAGAGCCCGGAGCCGCACACATCCACAGCGGCCCGGCCGGTACGGCAGGTCCGCCCGTCGTGGACTTCGATATCGGCAACCAGGGCCTGTCGGGATGCGTCGACGCCGACGCGTCGACCATAGAAGCAATCCAGACGATGCCGGCCGACTATTACGTCAATGTTCACAATGCCGAGTACGGCGGCGGTGCTGTCCGGGGGCAGCTCGGTGTCGCGGACATGTAATCGTTCGTTTGCAGACGACCGGCCCGTGCCGGCGCGGCTCCGACGGCATAGGCTGACGCGGCTCCGGCGGCATGGGCGGGCGCAGGTCCGGCGGCATGGGCGGGCGTGGGCCGGCGCGACTCCGGCGACATGGGCGGGCGTGGGCCGGCGCGACTCCGGCGGCGTGGGCGGGCGTGGGCGGGCGCGGTCTGGCGGCATGGGCCGGCGCGGGTTGGAACAGACGCTTCGATCAGGGATGGAGGCCGTTTTATGTATGAACTGAAGCGAATTTCACCAGAAGGTGTAGCTGCCGCGCTGGAGAAGGCGATGCGCTACCGCTTGTTGAACGAGCCGATGGAGGCGGAAAGCATCTGCATGGACGTGCTTGAGCTGGAGCCGGAAAACCGGCAAGCGCTGATCACGCTCCTACTGTCGCTCTCGGATCAGCTCGACCAGCATTTGAGCGAACGGGTTCGGCGTACGAGGGACGTGCTGGAGCGTCTCGACGACACGTACAGCCGTCTGTACTACGAAGGTATCGTTTACGAGCGGCAAGCGAAGGCGCACCTGAAAAAAGGCGGCCCCGGCTCCGGCCACTACACGTTCGCTCTCCTCCAGAAGGCGATGGACCTGTATGAACAGGCAGAACCGCTCAGTCCTGCGGGCAACGACGACGCCGTCCTGCGCTGGAACGCGTGTGCGCGAATCATCATGAACCATCCCGAGGTGGAGCCGGAGCCGGACTCGCCAAGGCGGCCGATGATGCTGGAATAGGGCGTCGCCGGTCGAGCTACCGGCCCGCTAAGGGCTGCACCGTCCTGCCGCGGGGTCCGATGTATTCTGCTCGGGGCCGGATGAGCCGATTGTCTACCCACTGCTCCAGAAGGTGGGCGGTCCAGCCGCTCGTGCGGCTCAATGCGAAAATCGGGGTATAGAGATCGATGTCGATGCCCAGCATGTAGTAAACCGAGGCGCTAAAGAAATCGACGTTGGGGTAAAGCTTCTTTTCCTGCTCCATGATCGACATAATGGTCGAGCTGAGCTCGTACAACTCGCGCTGCGCGGTTTCCTCGCTGAGATCTTCTACCATTTCGCGAAGAATGGCTGCCCGAGGATCGAGCGTTTTGTAGACGCGGTGCCCGAAGCCCATTATGCGTTCCTTCTTCGCCAGCTTGTCCCGCACGTACGAATCCGCGTCTTTTCCCGATTGTTCGAGCTCGAGAAGCATCTTCATGACCTCCTGGTTGGCGCCACCATGGAGCGGGCCTTTCAACGCGCCGATTGCACCGGTTATCGCCGAGTAGATGTCCGCGAGCGTTGAGCCGATGACGCGGCCTGTGAATGTCGACGCATTGAGCCCGTGTTCGGCGTGCAGCACAAGGCACACGTCAAACGTGCGCTCGGCGGCTTCACCGGGTTCCTCGCCGTTGAGCATGTATAGAAACTCGAACGCCAGTGATTCTTCGTGGCGGGGCGCCACGGGCTCCTTCCCCTTTCTCAGACGATCGAAGGCAGCGATGATCGTCGGAACGCGGGCCTGTAGCCGAATGGATTTCCGGTAATTGGCCTCATGCGACATGTCGTCCGCCTCGCTGTCAAACATCGCGAGCGCCGAGACGGCGGACCGAAGGGCTGCCATCGGATTTGCGTCCTCAGGCGCCTGGCGAAGCAGGTCGATCACCATAGGCGGGAGATCGCGCTCGACCTGCAGCCGTTCGTTCAGCTCGTCGAGCTGGAACGCGTTAGGAAGCTCGCCATTCCAGAGCAGGTAGGCGACTTCCTCGAAGGTCGCGTTCTTGGCCAGGTCGCGGATATCATATCCCCGGTAGATCAGCTCGCCCCGGCCACCGTCAATAAAGGAGATATCCGTATCGAGGGCGACGACGCCTTCGAGCCCTCGTGATTTGACGACTTCCGGCGCACCTTCCGTTTTTGATCCGTCGCCCGAGACGTTTGCGAGAGGTTCTGGCATAATCAATGCACGTTCTAATCAGAATCGAGTATATAATCCGTCCGAGGCCCAACGCTCGAAAAGCCCCTACCCGCTTCTCGAACGAACGCGACGCTTCAGTCGGTGAATGGCGACGTAAGGCCGTCCGAAGATATGCGGCAGTTTGTATACGCACCAGCAAAGGTACGGTGCCTTTAGGCTGACGCGCCTTATTGTGCGAAAATACATAGAACGGCGTCACCGCAGGCGCCGGCGGCGACGCTCATTGATGCTCCTGCTTGCTTGCGGGATCATTTGGTGCGAGATTTGGATATCAATGCGGAAGATCGCGAGCCTCTTATAGCGAA
The DNA here is from genome assembly GCA_964487555.1 of uncultured Rhodothermales bacterium. Classification (GTDB taxonomy): domain Bacteria; phylum Bacteroidota; class Rhodothermia; order Rhodothermales; family VXPQ01; genus CAZART01. The sequence goes on along the minus strand of CAZART010000006.1, from coordinate 644 downwards.
ACCGGATCTTTACCGGTTCATCCGAGGACCCGCGCACCCGCCGCCCGGATAGCCGTCCCGGGGGCGATTCATAAGAAGAGTGCGTGCACGTCGGTCAGATTGATCCGGGCTCGCAGCCCTACAGATTTTTTGATCCTCGCTTTACAGAGGACAGTATCTTGCTGAATAGCTTGTTCAACATCCTTTTTCCGTTAAGCGTCCTGATTGGGGCGCTCTATATCTCACAGGAGTTTCCTCGTATTATCAAGGAGTGCTTTACGCCTCCCTTGAGCCGGTTTATTTCTGGCATCTCAGGCGCCTCTGGGCGCATAAGTGGACTGGGACCCTTCACCCATGGACGCGTGAAGCCGGCCGCTGACGTAGCGCCACCAGGCTTCGCCGACCCTCCCCCCGTTCCCAAGTGCGATCAGGCCTCCCTTCCTCGTCGAGAGGAAAATTTGGAGCCCGACATGAGACGAAAAGGCCAGCTCGTGGGAGACGTATGCTTACGTCTTTTATGGGTAAAGAAATCATTATTAATGCAGAGAAGGAGCAGACACGAATTGCCATTCTCGACAATGGCGATCTAGTAGAGCTCTACATCGAGAACCCCGACAACGCGCGGACGATCGGCGACATCTACCTGGGCAAGGTGCGGAAAATCA